>NZ_JAAHHW010000016.1 GCF_010692325.1 Moorena sp. SIO3I8
TAAAAACTACGGTAATTTATACATTCCTCTAGATTATATAGTTGACCAAATTAATCAGATTATTTCCTCAGAGCAACGTGCTTCCTACTCAGCTTCTGGCTCTGAAAAATTTGCTAAATTCTTCCCCATTCTGCCTAAGACTATACAAACATGGGAAGAAAAGCAAGATGAACTCATTAGGGAACTTTTTGCTGGATTAAAGAAACACCCAGAAGATAGCTTACTTCAGGTAAACTCTTTTATTTTAAGTTATAAAAATATTGAAAAGCTTGTCTTAGACGATGAATTTATTCTGGATTGTATAGAAATCGAAAAAAGACTGACTGAATTAGGAAAAAAACCAGTTTCAAGAGGAATATGCCCTCTAGTGGCTTGTGCAGAATGGTGTCGGCGAAGATTTTCTAAACAGGATAACAAATTGAGGAGACTTGCTAAGACTATTAAAAATTGGCAACAGGAAGTTCTAAGATATCGAGAAGATGCAAACCTCTCTACAATCCAAGAATCTGTTAAAAAAGCTGATTTAAAATTTCAAGAACTGATTACGACAGAAAATCTGCGACTTCAAGTTGAGATTGAACCAGAGGTTGATAATGATAATGGTACAGGACAAGCCTCTGGTGCCTTACTTTTGAGTATGAATCTTTGGCTTGAAAGTCAGGATTTACCACTTGGTCGGTTTGCAGAAAAGATACGGTTAGAACCTTGCGACAGTGGAAAAAGTGTCTCTGAGCAAGAGAGTGAGAGTTTATACACTAATCTTGAAAAGATTTTGCCCAACTTAATTCGTAAGGCTCGTTATAGTTTACCGGAACGAGTTAATTTAACAATTGAGTATTTTCTTCCTTTCGACTATTTCAAAACAAAATTGGAGAAGATTAGGTTTAAGCGAGGGAGAAACCTAACACCCCTCGGTGAAGAGTACCCAATTTTTATCAACTCCTATGAACGATATTTTGATCCAGATTTTCTTGAGATTCGTGATGAGATTGAAGTCAAGAAGCAAGGGTTATGGAATGATGTAAATAATTCTGTGACTGAACCGAGTGTCCCTGGGGAATTTGAAGGGGATGATATCTATTATATGGGTACAGACCCATCAGATTCCGATCTAGAAAGAATTGAGGAAGCTTTACCCATTGCGGTCTGGAGTCGGGACGTGAACCAACCTCTGATTGAAGGAGAGCATCTAAACCTCTCAGAATGGCAAGATTGGCCTAACAAAATACGTGATTTACGAAAAAAGAAAAAGGGTTTGGAGGTAACCCTTCTCTGGGATGATTTATATCCGAAGCCTTCCCAACGCTGTAGACCCTTGAATACCAACGTGGTGGACTAAAATGCCAAAGAACCCAACATCTGACCAGCCGGATCGTCGCATCTACCGGGGCTTAACCCTCACTAGAGGAAGTTTACCAACCCCAGAAGACCAACAACAGCATCTGAGTCGTATGCCACCGCCACCCCCTTGGCGCACCTTTGGTCTGTCAGTTGAGCAATGGCGTGAAAAAGCAAAATCACAAAATACTCAAGACATCGTAAGAAAGATTAATCCAAAGGCATTGGGGTTTGTTCCGAGCCCGCAAGCTGTAGAATTGGTCAATGCTGCATTGTGTTTACGTCGCCCTTTACTGATGGAAGGAAATCCCGGTAGCGGCAAAACATCCTTAGCCTATGCAGTAGCAGCTGAATTGGGACTACCGGGGCCTTACCGCTGGTCAATTGTTTCTCGCACTACTTTGAAAGATGGTCTCTATGCCTACGATGCCATTGGGCGATTACAAGAAGTGTCTTTACTGAGGCAACAAGTTGGTAATACAGAGAGAATAAAAGAGCCTGACATTGGTAACTATTTAAGATTAAGACCAATGGGTATGGCATTTCATCAATCTCAACCCGGTAGACCGGCAGTGCTGTTAATTGACGAAATTGATAAGAGTGATATTGATATGCCCAATGATCTCTTACATATATTTGAGGAAGGATTTTTTGAGATTCCAGAACTGAGTCGCTTAAACAGGGACTTCCAAAAGGTACTTCCTTACCGCAGTCACAGCAATGATAGTGATGAAAAAATTTCGGTTGACAAAGGATTAATTCAATGTCAAGAGTTTCCCTTAGTCTTGATGACCAGTAATGAAGCACGGGAGTTTCCACCAGCCTTTCTACGCCGATGTTTACGGTTATCTCTTAAGCAACCTGATACAGAAGAGGGTTTTTATAAAATTTTAGAAAACCGCTTTGATGCCACCCATTTAAAGCAACTGGATGAGCCAGCTCGGAAATTAATCAAGGAATTTTTGGCACGGATTAAGGCAAGAGACACAAAGTTAGCAACGGATCAATTATTGAATGCCATTTATTTATTACTACAAGGAGATGACTTGACTGAAGAAACACGGAAAGAGGTATTGAATACTATCTTCAAATCACTGTGAGGTCAGGGGTAAATGGTGAGTGAAAAAAATCAATGGTGGCAAGATGATAGAGAAGTGGCAGAGCTGATCTGGTGCGCGGCTCACGTAGATCGTATTGTTGCTCCTCCATCCTCTCAAGACATCAAACCACCAGAGGATGTACACCATTGTGATCCAGAATCATCTACTGAAAATCTCTCAGACGATTATCCAAAGATTCCTCCTTCAGGAAGGGAAAAAGCAGAACAAAAGATACCCATTGCGGCTAATCTTAAACAGCCTGACCATGCCCCGACTTCCCCTCAAAAACCCGAATCATCCTCCAATAATTACAGCTCTCCTATTCGTGTTCCTGACCCCTTTCCCTTACCCAAACCTAGGGAAATCAGTAAGGCACTGTTGCCTTTATCTAAGCGTGTTTCTGGACTGCTAGCCAATGAACTGGATATTGATGCAACCGTTGAACAAACAGCCGAAGCCAATGGATTGCCAATGGTGGCATTTCGTTCTCCCCTAGAGCGATGGTTTGAGGTACATTTATTGATTGATTGCTCCCCTTCCATGGCATTTTGGGGAGATTTAGCGGAAGGAGTGGCAACGCTTTTTCGCTGGCAAGGGTTTTTCCGGGATGTCCGGATTTGGCACTTCGATACAACAGAACCTACGCCCCAATTGTTTTCAGGTGTTGACCGTATGGAACGGAATGTTCGTAGCCTGATTGCACCAGGAGGACATCGACTCTTTATTGCCTTAACAGATACTTTGGGAAAGGCTTGGTATTCCGGTCAAGCCTTTGAAGTTTTAGCACAATTAGGAGAACAGCATCCTGTTAGTATTGCCCATGTTTTTCCTCAAACCCTATGGCAGCGCACAGGTCTAGATCAGGCAATTCAACGACCATTAATTGCTCGCCAGGCAGAGTCCCCTAACTCCATGTTACAAGTAGGAGCTAGGCTTCGTACAACGGCTAGGTTATATAAATTTCCAATTTTCAATTTATCCGTTAACCACTTTAGCACTTGGGCGAATTTTATCACCGGGAGTGGCAGCAATTCGATTCAAGGGGTTTTAATTAGACAGGATAAGCCCGAAACAGAGACAACTAATTCCAAATCAGTGGCGGAAATTCCCGAAGGCGTTGCTGATTCTGGGTATGATTCCGCCCCCCTAGCCCCCCAATTCTGGGGGGAACAAAACTCTGAAAGTCCCCCAAAGTTGGGGGATTTAGGGGGCTTGACCAACCCCCTAGCCCCCCAGCGAGCAATCCCTCGCTGGGGGGAACAAAACTCTGAAAGTCCCCCAAAGTTGGGGGATTTAGGGGGCTTGACCAACCCCCTAGCCCCCCAGCGAGCAATCCCTCGCTGGGGGGAACAAAACTCTGAAAGTCCCCCAAAGTTGGGGGATTTAGGGGGCTTGACCAAAACCAGACGATCCCGCATTCATACTTCAATTCAGCAACGCCCTCCCGAACAGTTACTGAGAGAATTCTTGGCTAATGCTAGCCCCAAAGCCCGAAAACTTGCTGAAGTTCTGGCTGCTGTTCCCCTGATTCCTCCAGTGATGCGCTTGGCACAACAGTGGTTTTTACCCGATAGCGAACACTGGCATCTGGCAGAAGTTTTTTTTAGTGGTCTTATCCAAAAGTCTTCCTTGGGGCCAGACCAGGCAACTGTTGCCGAAACTTGGTATGAATTTCGTCCGGGAATTCGGGAGTTACTGCTAGGAAATAGTCCAGTTCAACGCACCACTGAGATTTGGCGGGAAATTGGAGATTTCATAGAGCACCGTTATGGTAGTCTGCGGGATTTTCCAGCACTGATTCCCAACCCAGCCGGTTCTGTTCCAGGTTTTGCTGCGGATCGAGACCTCTATTTTGCTGAAGTCAAAGCAGCAGTTCTGACCACTTGGGGAGGAGAATACGCCAATTTAGCACAAGAACTCAGGGCAAAAGTCGCAAAACGGAAACGGGAGAAACTTGAGCTCACTGACAACTTAGAACCTTTTGAATTTGAAGCAGAAGTTCCCACCATTGTTTTTGAAGAGGAGCTAGACCAGGATCAAGAGAAATTACAACAGTGGACATTTAAAACCCCGACTGTTAACCATCAGGGGGAAATTACCGAAACAACAACCTACACCGCCTCTTACTTCACCGAAACCCTAACCGGTAATGTCGAACTGGAAATGGTGGCTATCCCTGGAGGAACGTTTACAATGGGTTCCCCTGAAAGCGAAAAAAATAGCTATGACTATGAAAGACCTCAACATAATGTCACACTCCAAGCCTTCTTTATGGGGAAATACCCTGTAACCCAAGCCCAATGGAACGCGATCGCATTAATGACAGACTTGAAAGTCGAGAGAGACTTAGATCCAGACCCCTCAAGCTTTAAAGGGGATAACCGCCCCGTAGAAACAGTAAATTGGTATGAAGCAGTAGAGTTCTGTGACCGCCTTTCTCAGCTAACAGGAAGGGAGTATAGACTGCCTTCTGAAGCGGAATGGGAATATGCCTGTCGAGGTGTTAGAGAACCCCTAAAGCTTGATACTGGAAAATCCTATCCCCCATTCTACTTTGGAGAGACGATTACCGGAAAGTTAGCCAATTACGACGTCTCAAGACCTTATCGGGATGAACCACCAGGAGAAAGAAGCAAGGGAACCACCCCTGTGGGTGAATTTCCTCCGAATCCCTTTGGGTTATATGATATGCACGGGAATGTTTGGGAATGGTGTTTAGATGATTGGCATCATAACTACGAAGGTGCCCCCACAGATGGCAGTGCTTGGATTGATGATAATGAACCGGAAAATGTCAAGACTGAAAATCAGTCATATTCAGCTAAAAATGAGTATAAAAGCCCTTATTCCAGGCTGCGGGGCGGCTCCTGGATTGACTATCCTGATTACTGCCGTTCTGCGATTCGCGGCAACAACTTTAGGCGCGAGGACCGCAACGACGTTGTTGGTTTTCGTATAGTGTGCGTGTCCGGGAGAACTGGATGAAGTCAGAAGTTTGAAGTTTGAAGTCAGAAGTTTGAAGTTTGAAGAAATAATTTGAGTTATCAACAAGTTTCAATTCAGGACAGAACCAAAAAGTTTGCGGTTAGAATAGTCAAAGCTTGCATTTGGTTAGAAGAATCTAAAGTTCCTAGAATGTTAGGGAATCAGTTATTAAGATCAGGAACGTCTATCGGAGCGAATTGTAGTGAAGCTCAGTCAGCCCAATCCCGCAGAGACTTTATCAGTAAATATGAAATTGCTCTGAAGGAAGCAAGAGAAACAAAATACTGGCTAGATGTTTTAATAGAAGCCGAACTGGTATCATTAGAAAAGTTCAAAGGACTAATCCAAGAAACCGAAGAAATTATTAAAATCTTAGTCACCACCGTCAAAAAACTCAAAGAATAGACTTCTGACTTCAAGCTTCTGACTTCAAACTTCTGACTTCTGACTTCATTAAAGCTGTTTGACCTAGTGGTGCGTTACGGGGCGCACTCTCCTAACCCTGGCTACGAGGCAGAAAATGAGGGCACCCCTAACGCACCCTACGCAACTTCAAACTTCTGACTTCAAACTTCTGACTTCTGACTTCAAATCCCGATTTACTCCTGTTCATCATCATCCGGTAATTTTTCCATCTCCTGAGCAATTAGCGTCTGAAATTCTTCTCCACAATGAACATTTAGATGAATTGCAGCAGCCAGCAATTCTGCCAGAATCTCAGCTTGTTGTCTAGCACTGAGGTGAGGTGACTGAAGCTGATAGATTAATCCGGTAACGGTTTGGCATTCTGAGCCTAACTCTGTAATTAATGTTTTCAGAGTATTGCTAGTAATAGGAAGGGAGCGATCGCGAATCTGCATAATTATTTCCCCAATCGTTTTAGTGCTTGCTGAATGCCCTTATCAAAGGCACGAATCTCAGTTTCCCAATGTCTTATTAAACCTTGATCGGGAAAGTCCTTTTCATACTCTAATTTAATCTTTTCTTGGTGTTCAGCAATGCGCTGATTCAAGCTACGAATTGCATTTTTGTGGTTTTTCTTTCCCATAAAATAGATGCACCCACAGACTTGCACCAGTATCTTATGGGGCTGGTGTCCTCACCTTTATATTTTACCTACCCATACTTTTTATATTGTAGGGTGAATGAATAGGTAGATCTCATTTTTGCTGTTTGACCTAGTGGTGCGTTACGGGGCGCACTCTCCTAACCCTGACTACGAGGCAGAAAATGAGCCCGCCCCTAACGCACCCTACGCAACTGTTCTTTGTTCCCGATTTCCGATTCTCGATTCTAAATTCTAAATTATAAATTCTAAATTATAAATTCTGACTTCAAACTTCTGACTTCAAACTTCTAACTTCCAAACAAAAAAGCGCCCCCCAAACGGAGAGCGCTCTATTTGAATTTAACCAATTAAGTCAAATTTATATTAGCCGTTGATAACTGGAGCAGTTAAAGCAACAGGAGTAGCTTCACCAGCAGCTAAGTCTAGAGGGAAGTTGTGAGCGTTACGCTCGTGCATTACCTCGAAACCTAGGTTAGCGCGGTTTAGTACATCAGCCCAAGTGTTGATTACATGACCTTGAGAGTCAATAACACTCTGGTTGAAGTTGAAGCCATTGAGGTTGAACGCCATGGTGCTGATGCCCAAAGCGGTAAACCAGATGCCTACTACAGGCCAAGCACCCAAGAAGAAGTGCAAGGAACGGCTGTTGTTGAAGGACGCATATTGGAAGATCAAACGACCGAAGTAGCCGTGAGCTGCAACGATGTTGTAAGTTTCTTCCTCTTGTCCGAACTTGTAACCATAGTTCTGAGACTCGGTTTCGGTGGTCTCACGCACTAAGGAGGAGGTCACCAAAGAACCGTGCATAGCACTAAACAGTGAACCGCCGAATACGCCAGCTACACCCAGCATGTGGAAGGGGTGCATAAGAATGTTGTGCTCAGCTTGGAACACGAACATGAAGTTGAAGGTACCGCTGATTCCCAAAGGCATACCATCGGAGAAGGAACCTTGTCCAATGGGGTAGATTAGGAACACGGAGGTAGCAGCAGCCAAGGGAGCGCTGTAAGCAACGCAGATCCAAGGACGCATGCCTAGACGGTAGCTCAGCTCCCACTGACGACCCATGTAGGTGAAGATACCAACAAGGAAGTGGAAGATGATTAGCTGGTAAGGACCACCATTGTAGAGCCACTCATCTAAGGAAGCTGCTTCCCAGATTGGGTAGAAGTGTAAGCCAATGGCATTAGAAGAAGGAACAACAGCACCAGAGATGATGTTGTTGCCATAGATCAAGGAGCCAGCAACAGGCTCACGGATGCCATCGATGTCCACAGGGGGAGCAGCGATGAAGGCGATGATGAAGCAGATGGTAGCGGTTAGCAATGTGGGGATCATCAGTACACCGAACCAGCCTACATAAAGGCGGTTGTTGGTGGAAGTGATCCAATCGCAGAACCGATCCCACACGTTAGCGTTACGCTGGTTTAATGTGGTAGTCATGTTCGGATGATTGCGTTTATTTGATTATCTAGGTTCAGCAGGCTTGTTTCGCCTGTCTGTATTTATCCTAATACAATGCTGAAGATAAATACATTTTCGGGGTTTAATCGTAACTTTATTTAAAACTACTTAACTCTACTTAAGAAAAACTATGCGATCGCTTTCGTTAATGATTACTGAAAGCTGGCACCATTTTGCTTAATCCGAGGGATGAATCAAAGGGATTAATCCTATACTGGGCAAGACTTAGGCCAGTATATTGCCAGCTTGGTGAATCCGTTTGATCCAGTGCTATATTAGCTTAACATTGCTTAACAAAAATAGCAGTGATTGCTTTAGTCAATGATTGCTCAGAGCTGGGAAAATTTTGATTAATCCTAGGGATTAATCCTAGGGTGGGCACTGCCTACCAACGCTATGACAAGCTTCTGAATCTGTCTGATTGACTGCTATAACAACTTAACATTACTTAATAAAAAAGGTGCGATCGCTTTCGTGACCATATATTAGGTTTGTTAGACCTGTGGGCAGGAAACTGGCAAGATGCCCGTTCCACAACGGGCAAGATGCCCGTTCCACAACGGGCAAGATGCCCGTTCCACAACGGGCAAGATGCCCGTTCCACAACGGGCAAGATGCCCGTTCCACGCCTGATGCCGATTCCACAGGATTAATCTTGGGGTGGGCAGTGCCGACCAAGGCTCTTTGCAAGCTTGATTATCTGTCTGATCCACTGCCCACCCTACTACTGTCGGCAGAGAACAGGCAAGCAAGAAGAATCCTAGGGTGGGCAGTGCTTACCAAAGTGCTTTGCAAGCTTGATTATCTGTCTGATCCACTGCCCACCCTACTACTGTCGGCAGAGTATAGACGTAGTAGTATGAGTACAGGCTGAAAAACCGCAGGCTGAGCCGGGAGAGAGACCCGTAACTTATCGACCTGAAAGTAGTAATGCTCCCAGGGCAGGGAAAATCCTCCTTAAAAACCCAATCATTGGCCGTAGGCCACGCTACGCGAACGACTACCAATCGGTGTGTGAACCCAGGAAAATCACAACTTGAGAGGCGCCCGGGCCCCACACTTCCGATCTTTTTTACAAATATGAGATGCACCCCGGTCCCTTCACCCGGCTGCCCTTGATTGCAAACAAATGCAACGAATTTGAGAAATCTGTAGCTTGCTCATTGTAGCTACAGGAGTTCGCCTATAACAATGACTGTATCAGTAAGCCAGAACGAGTTACTCAATTCAGCCATCTCTGTATAGAGTTCTTGGGTAATTCGCATGCGTTATGGGTATTGAAGGAGATTCAACATGTATAGCTTAGAGTCCCAGATTAACCAGCAAGTCAAAGGTTTCGATCGCGTAGCGTGGCCTTCCGCCAATCGCTTAGCGTGGCCTTCCGCCAATCCCGTAGCTTGGCCTTCCGCCAATCGCGTAGCGTGGCCTTCCGCCAATCAGCTCAGTCATTCAGAAAATAAGTATCAGGTTACTAGTTTACAATCGAAGAACCCTCAATTTCTTCTAGAAGAAATTCTTGAAGGGTTTGTTGACGGTGTCTTGATTCTGACGTCTCAAGGAAAGTGGGTTCATGCTAATGAACGTGGGCGTCGCATTTGTCGTCAACTCTGTCAATATCAGTCACAGATGAGTTCTATCCCTGAGTCAATTTGGCGAGTGTGCGAAGCGTTAATTGATAGTTGCGATTGGTTTTCTGGGCAAAAAATGATTCTTGAGTCGGAAATCCAAACGGATAATTCCTTAAAGTTTCGAGTTAGGGTCAGATGGTTAGTCTTGGATAATCAAGCACAGCATTATCTGTTAGTCACTCTAGAGAATCGCCATAGTTCTGGCTATAATGCTGCTATTACTGATGCTAAAAAATATGGATTGACTAACCGGGAAGCTGAAGTTTGGTTGCTTAAGAAAGCTAAACTGTCTTACAAAGAAATTGCGGCTCGGCTTTATATTACTACCAATACTGTTAAGAAGCATATGAAAAATATTTATGCTAAACAACAGGCATTAGTTAGTAGCTAATAGGGAGTAGGGAGTAGGGAGTAGGGAGTAGGGAGTAGGGAGTAGGGAGTAGGGAGTAGGGAATAGGGAACAGGGAACAGGGAACAGGGAACAGGGAACATTGATATAGCACTACGCATTAAGATGTTTGACATTCCTAAACTCCGAAACTTAGTCATAGCTTACTTTTGACTTCTGACTTCTGACTTCTAACTTGCGCGGGTGTTTTTTCCTATGAACGTTTCTGATTGCCAATCTGATTCCCAAATCATTACCTACAGCCCTGCCTACACTTTGGTTCCCACTTATGAATGCTTTAATCGCTGTAGCTACTGCAATTTTCGTGCTGAACCGGGTAGCAGTCCTTGGTTGACTCTGGAGGATGCTGAAAATCAGTTAAGGTTGCTTCAGTCTCAGGGTGTTTGTGAAATTCTGATTCTCAGTGGTGAGGTTCATCCTAGGTCTTCACGGCGCAAAGCTTGGTTTCAACGAATTTATGATTTGTGTGACCTGGCTTTGTCTCTGGGATTTTTGCCCCATACTAATGTTGGACCCTTGAGTTGGGAGGAGATGGCGGCACTCAAGCAGGTGAATGTGTCTATGGGGTTGATGTTGGAACAATTGACACCGGAGTTGCTCAAAACCGTTCATTGCTATGCTCCCAGTAAGATACCAGAAGTTAGACTACAACAGTTGCAATGGGCGGGAGAATTGGGGATTCCCTTTACGACCGGTTTGTTGTTGGGGATTGGTGAGAGTGAGGAGGATTGGTGGGAAAGTTTAAATGCGATCGCACAAATTCATCGTGAGTATGGTCATATCCAAGAGGTGATCCTGCAACCTTATAGTCAGGGCACTACAGAAATGTTTCATAGTCAGTCTTTCGGGATTAATCAGCTGCCAAAGGTGATTCGGAAGGCGCGTCAGATTTTGCCCTTGGATATTACTATCCAAATTCCTCCCAATTTAGTTGATACTGTTGGGGAATTGCCTCAACGGTCTTCTGCTCTATTAGCGTGTTTGGAGGCTGGCGCACGGGATTTAGGAGGAATTAGTCCCAAGGATGAGGTGAATCCCGATTATCCTCATCCCCATAGTTATCGATTGCGGGAAGTGATTGAACCAGCTGGGTGGAAGTTAGTAGCGCGTTTGCCTGTTTATCCTAAGTATGACAGTTGGTTACCTGCGCGATTGCGACAAGTGGTTAAGAGATGGCGGATTGGTGATAGGTAATTGGTTATGGGTAATTGGTAATTGGTAGACGTGTTGAACACGGAAATGTCGGAACTGTGAGCAGATGGGAAGATGGGGAGTTAAATTGGCAACTGGTGTGGTTTCCAAGGGAGCAATTAGGTTGGCATGCCAGGCATATGCCTAGACTTTATTTTATTTAACCTTGTCGATAGATGATATATTAGAATGTATAACGATTTGGCAGTGACCATAAAACTCAAGTTCAGTTTTGAGCAATCAGAGCTAAGTTTTGATAAGTTTACCATATATTAGAACGCAAAATAGTCTAAAATATGGCAACAATCAATAACGTCTATCCCCAAAAGTAAATTACAGATTGTAGTTATCGGAGACTTGAATTTAAATGCAGGTTACTGTACAAATAACAAAAGTAAAAGATTTTGCTGAAATCCGCGAGTGTCCCACAACTGGGAGCAAATCCCTACATGCCACCGCCGAGTTTATGCCCGGACAGTTCATCCATAATTTTGGGCCTAAAGAAGTCCTCGATCGCCCCAACTATTTAAGCGTCCAAATTAGCGATCACCAACATATTATGCTCGACCCCGAGTTTTTGCAATACATAAATCATAGTTGCGATCCCAATGTTTGCTTCGATACTAAAAATATGGTGGTTAGGGCACTCCGAAAAATAGAAATAGGAGAAGAATTCACATTCTTTTATCCATCAACGGAATGGTCTATGGATCGGGGATTTGATTGTATGTGTGGAAGTGAAAATTGCCTGGAATACATTCAAGGTGCTGCCCACTTACCCCTAGAGGTTTTGAAAAACTATCAACTTTCGGAGTACATAGAGCAAAAGCTAGCAATTTCGCCTAGGCATATATAGCAATTCTATTTCCCATGAGGTACAAAGGGATCCCCCTAAATCCCCCTTAAAAAGGGGGACTTTGAGGTTGATAATTTTACCTCATAAATCCAATAATCGCTATAAGCCATAAATCCTTAGTGTTAAGGGCGATTGAGCCTTCAACAGAAAAAAATGCTAAAGCTCTTGGTGCAGATGCTACCAAGGCGATAGTCACTCATCTGTTATCCATTCCGATTCAAGATGGCCACTAAAAATTTATCTCTGAGTCAGTTAAGTGGAGGAAAAACCTATACCGAAATCGTTTTTAACCAAGTTTGGGGTAAGGTTGAAGCCTATCGAGCAAGCCATCCACAACAACAACTATTTATGATGGCTTTTGGTGACACTACTCAGCCTTTGCCACCTACAGTGGTGCGGGCTTTAGTAGAGGCAGCAAATCGCTTGGGCGATCGCCAAACTTATACGGGTTATGAAGATATTACCGGAAATCCAGCCCTGAGATCGGCAGTTTGTGCCGACTATTACCAGAAAAAAATGGACATCGATCCGTCCGAAGTTTTTATCAGCGATGGCGCTCAATCGGTTTCGGTCAATATTCAAGAACTGTTTGCTCCAGATAATACAGTAGCAGTACAAAACCCCACTTACCCCTCTTTTGTGGAAGGAACCTTAGTGGCAGGTCGTCCATTGGTAAACTTGCCCTGTCGCGAGGACAATAATTTTGTGCCCAAGCTTCCGGATGAAAAAGTAGATCTGATTTATCTGTGCTTTCCCAATAACCCCACGGGAGCGGTTGCTACTCCCGAACAGCTCCAAGCTTTTGTGGACTATGCCAGAAGTCACCAAGCTGTAATTATTTTCGATGCTGTTTACAGCCCATTTATTACGACCCCAAACATACCCCAGAGTATTTATGAAATCGAAGGGGCCAAAGAATGCGCCATTGAAATTGGCAGTTTTTCCAAATGGGCAAATTTCACCGGTTTGAGGGTGGGGTGGTGCGTTATTCCTCAAGGGCTAACCATTAAAAATACAGTGCCAGGAGAATTAAATGATTTGTGGCGGCTCCGCCATGCTGTTAAGTTTTGGGGTACGGCTAATGTTGCCCAGCACGGAGCGATCGCTGCTTTATCCCCAGCAGGGCAACAGGAATGTCAAGAAGTGGTACAGTATTACCTGAAAAATGCTCGCTTGCTCCGACAGGGTTTGGCAGCAACGGGGCTAACGTGCTTTGGTGGCATTGATAGTCCTTTTGTTTGGGTCAAGGCACCCCAAGGCTTGTCATCCTGGCAGTTTTTTCAAAAAATGTTGCAATCGACCGGGATTGTGGGCGTCCCTGGTTCCGTGTTTGGGGATTGTGGAGAAGGATACTTGCGTTTGGTGGCATTAGGACCGAGAGAGGAGATTGAAGCGGCTGTCAAAAATTTGTGATGGATCAGCAACCGCGCCTTTTCGATCTGGAAAATAACAAAAATAAGGAGTTGAATTATGACTGTTATTGAACTCGAGCGATATCCGATAATTGATGAATTGGATGGAACAGAAGCAAATCTCATCGATAAAGTAAGAGATTACTTGAATAAGTTTGGTTTTTTTTATGTTAAGGATGCCATTGAAGCCAGAGTCAAAATAGATCAAGATCTAGAAAATATCCAAGATTCAGTTGATGTCTATTACGGAGAAGATGCCTACACCGGTGAAGGCTCTGTTTTTCATGGGACTTATAGCCGATTTGAAGTGGGAGAAAGTACAACGACAGAGCAATACTTTGATTTTTTTAACCAGCTACTGGACATCATCTCTCGTGCTTTGGGATACCCGGAAGAATTTTTAAAAGAATTTTCGCAACAAGAAAACTATGGGTTGTATATTTACGATCGAGAAGAAGAGTATATGAAATACATCAAAAAGGTCGATTCCGAAGAGATTTCGATTGCACCTCATAAGGATAGATCCTTAATTACGATTATAATTTCGATTGCAGGGTTTGAAGGCTACAAACAAGAGTATGGCTGGTTTTCTATTCCAGATCGGGAAGGTTACCTGATGGTTCAGGCAGGCACGCTTTTGCAGGATTTAACTAAGGAAGCAATTAAAGCAAACATTCATCGGGTTCGAGGATATGATTCCTCGAAAGCATTATTTTGGAGTAATTTAATCCCGGTCTAGTCAAAACAGCGATCAGCATGTAGGGTGGGCAAAAACATTTTGTTTTTTTTTGTTTTATAGATAAAAGAACTTTGCCCACCCTGCTTTAATTGGTATTTTGTTTACGGAATTCCCTAATGCTGCGAGGTATGTTGAGATCAAATCTGTAGCCCAAGGGTATCTTAGAGGAAGATAGGGACAAAAACTAGAAACCTCATGGCATCTATTCCTAATCCAACTCTGGCAGCTGGTCTAGAAGCTCTCAAACAGGGCAATTACCAGGATGCGATCGCACACTTAGAAGGTGTCTGTGAGATGGAGTTGGATGACTCCATTGTGACGGAAGCCTCTCAATCCCTAGTGCAGGCATATCCTAAGCATGGTCAACCGGAAAAAGCGATCGCACTTTGCCAACACCTGAGGGAACACCCTGACCCCCAGATACAGGAATGGGCAGCTAAAATCGAGGCTGAGCTGAATTGAACAAAATGTCTCGCGCAGTGCGTTCAAGATTGTAGGGTGGGCAAAAACATTTTGGTTATTTTGACTATTCCCCATCAGCGACGGCATTAGAAAAGTACCAAAGATGGGCATTCCAATTAGTATCGAAATCGTTGGGTAATCGCTCCTGAAGACTAGAAGATTGTAGGTGAAGTAGCTCTGGTTTTTTGAGGGGAATTGGGATTACAGTCCAATTTTTCCTGTTCTTGAACTGGCTATGGAGTTTCTCAGTATATGGTAGCACTGCCGCACTATACTTTTGACTACTTACCACCTCTGTGACTGCATCAAGCTGCCCTAGGACAGAAATCACAATACGATCCAATCGTGGCGCACCTTTTACATAGTTGGGAAAGGCATTCAGTACAATTTCTTTGCCTGAGTCAAATGTCTCAACCTGGAAAGGTCCACTGCCAATGGGCTTCAGCTGAAAGCTTTTTTGATTGTAAGCGTGGCGCGGTACTATACCGATAGTCATCACAGAGGCAATGTAGCGTGGTAGTTGAGACTCAACAATGTCAATGGGGCGGGGGCGTGATTGGTCAACGATTTCGATAGACTCAATCTGATCAGACTCAATCTGATCAATGTTCTGCCTAGACTGAATCTGATCCCGGTCAATGGGCGTAATGGTATCATCCTTATCAATATCAACTTGATCAGAATTATCGTCTTTGCGTTCCTCTTCTTTGAGAAAAGGCCACAGTACTTCAAAGCTGATTATCCGATCATTAACGACATTGATACCTCTGATTATGTTTATTACCCGCGTATTTGGGCTTGAGTTAAGTTTTTTAATATATACCTGATAGGTAAACTCCACATCAGCTGTAGTAAGCTGTTTTCCGTCATGGAAACTCACATTTTCAGACAGCTGGAAAGAAATTAGTCGAGTATTCTTGTCCCTATTTTCACTCCACCACCAACGAGTGGCAATATCCGGCACGAAAGCCCCTCTTTTTGGATCAAGACGACCCAAACCACGGAAGACTAGGCTCAACACATCCCCTGGACCGTAGTTTATATCCGCTGAAGGGTAGTTGATGTTCACTAATGGGTCAAGGGTATTGATCTCACGAAAATCAGCAATGGTTAGTTGGTTTAGACCTTTAACCTCAATCTGTCTGGTAAAGGTGCTGTTAGCTCGGTTGAGGTCTAAATGCTTGTGGTTGGGATCAGCAGTGAAGCGGATGGTGTGGGAACCAGCTTCGAGTCTGAGCTGGCGACGGATACTGCTGTCTTGCGATCGCTGATTGGGCTGCAAGGGACCATGGGATTGGATTGGCTGCGGCTTGTTATCCACTGTCCACTGTACCTCGAAGGCATCAGAAGAACTATTCCCTTGATTGATTAGATCAGCTTCAATGGTAATCAGCTCTCCTGCTGATGGTTGATCTGGTATGATAGTAATATTGCGCACTCGTAAATCAACGCTGATTGCTTCCCAAGACAGCAGATTAGTGGTTTGACCATCGATAACCACAAACAAGACACCAGAGCCAGTTACTTCGGGCATGGTAACTATTAAACGGGACTTGCTCCACTCCAGAATCTGTGCTGGTTGACCTTGGAACAAAACTGCGGCATTAGGGTCGCGATCGCCAAAATTATCTCCCTCAATCACAACCTGACTTCCCGGTAGTCCTTTTGCTGGCTTGACCTCACTCAAGAACGGTAGCTGTCGCCATATCCGAATCCGTGAATCAGCAATTCCAGTTTTGCGGCTGAGTTCAGCTACCATTGCTGCTGTTTGGGTGTAGCCTTCAAGGTCATTAACTGAGTAAATCCCAATCCCATTTAATTGTTTTATCTCAGCCTCGGTAATACCAGGTAGGGTAGCCAGGGGCCTAGTGCTGATGGGTTGATCAAGTTGCTTACGCACTCCTTGTAACTGGCTTTCTAGGACTTGGGCAAAATCCAGTTTGATAATAGTAGCGCTATTTTCTCCAGGGTCTGTAGTCCGAAATAATATTTTCCCGTCAGAGGTACGGCGCAGCTTAACTTCTATATCCAGTTTAAGCTGTTTAATCGCCATCGACTTGCCACGGGCATAAGATTTCAAAGAAAGGGTATCTTCAGCACGGTCAATTTCAGCAGCGATCGCATCAACCATCTCCGCTAGCTGCCATTCCGTGTTTTCGTCTTTATTGCTGTTTGTATTGTTTTTTGTATTACTTTTTGTATTATCGTTGCTGGCTGTTAATGATTCCTCATTAGTCATAGTAGTTTACAAGCAAAAATGTTGAACTTCGGATGGGGTAGTCTTATCTAGCGGTTTTTAAGCTAGTAAGGTACAAGTTTTTGGGTTTATAGGGAGAGGGAACAGGGAGCAGGGAGCAGGGAGGAGGGAGCAGGGAGCAGGGAGCAGGGAGCAGGGAGCAGGGAGCAGGGAGCAGGGAGCAGGGAGCAGTAAAGTCATAATAAAGAAAAGGTAAACAATCATGTGTACCTCATTAGGCTAAAAACCGCTAGAGTTATTTTTCAGGAGCGATAGTCATGCGGATCCGACCTAGTTTACCGACAGGGGGAGTTTCTAGGGTTGAAGGTAAACTAATCATTACTCGTGATGTGGTTTCCTCTTGATTTAAAAATTGCCCATCGGTTTGTAGGTATAAATGGGCTGGAATATCAAAATAAACATCCGTAACCTGTAAATTCGTTTCTGTAGTGCTGTCAGAATTTGTCTGGTCGAGGGTGTCAGATACTTCTTGAAGGAGCAGGGCAATTAAGTTGCCTAGTGTGATGTCAGCCATAGGTAATGATAGATAGGGGATGATTGAGGTTACTTAATAAGGGAGCAGGGAATCGGGAGTCGGGAATCGGGAATCGGGAATTAGGAATCGGGAATCGGGAATCGGGAATCGGGAATCGGGAATTGGAACAAAATCTTGTGTACCTTATTACTATTAGAACAGTAATGTGAGCACTGCTAGATATAATTTACGGATAATTACCCTTAATAAAAATCCTAAGCACTCAGCCGTCAGCTGTCAGCCGTCAGCCTTTGGCTGATAGGACTTAAAGTGGCGTTGCTTAATAATGGAATGATTTTAAGAGTGAGGTGGAATGGGCATCTTGCCGTGGAATGGGCATCAGGCGTGGAACTGGCATCTTGCCAGTTTCATGCTTATTTTCGGGCGGGCATCCTGCCCACTCTACGAATATTAATTCTTGTGGAGCGGGCATCCTGCCCACTCTACGAATATTCATTCTTGTGGGGCGGGCAGGATGCCCACTCTAGGAATATTCATTCGAAGATTCAGCAACGCCCTTAAAGTAGCGTGCCCGTAGCGTATTAGCTGATAGCTGATCGCTGATCGCTGATTGCTGAATGCTTACAGATGATCAAGTTATCCGTTCGATTCTACTATTGGGAAGGTCTCGGTGCGGAAGCGAATTTTAACCTGACCAATGATTTCAGTACTCATGGTGACGTTATCAAATGAACTTTCATTGGTTGCTTTGACTTTTAGTTTGTTGAAGTTCGCTCCAACAGAAGCGCGACCCCATCCCCACCTAGCACTGGCTCGGAGATAAGCGCCAGCTTGTAAACGGTCGTACTCGCTTTTTCGTCTAGTTTCTGTTTCGGTAGCAGTAACGTTAAAGGTAAGTTTAGAAAAGATTTCACCATCGGTGATCACAATCCGTGCCATACCCTGCCTTGCCATCTCCCGGAGATGATCAATCAAGCTTTGTGCCAGTGACTCAGAGAGTTTCCGACGAATTAGTTGGACTTGAGCAACTGTGAAAGAATTCTTCTGCTCTGGTGTGATAGTGAGTTTAAGGGGTTGTTCCAGGTTGGCCGTTTCTGCTTCTAATGCTCTTGCTACCTCCTTTAATTTAGTAACACCAGCCTTGCCAGGATTGCCGGTGTTTTGGTCTGTAGGTGTGTTTGGAAATATATAGTTCGCCCGTACAACAGTGCCGCCATTTCCATCCGGGTAGTTTTCATTAAGGTGTGCGTTAATCTCCGCATCAGAGACATTCTCAGCCTCGAACTGCTTGAGGGTTTTAGCTAGGTTAGCAACCAGCTCAGCATAGGCTTCGATCTGTCTGATTGTCGCAGCGATAATAGCATCGAAAGTGCCGTTAATTAAGCCAGCAGTAAACTCCACAAAGCCTAGGTCTTGTACTTGCTTGGCGGCATTAATACCGGTATTAACAGCATCACCGATAGCCATGCCTCCAACCATGGATATCTGAGACTGCTGCTGATTCAGTTTTTCTTCAACTAACTCCTGGAGTGTGTTACCGAGGATATCAGCAATACCATGGCGCACTAGTTGCCGCTCTTGCTGGTCGCTAATCCGTGCTAGCGCTGAATCAACAATCTCGGTGACGATACGGTTAACACCTTCTTGCACTAGTGCTTCACTAGACGGATTTTTATCCGTGGACTGAATTTCTGGGTTTGGCATATCACCTAACTGTGGCGGGATTGGATTTTCTGAAGTCATGGCATGATGTCCTTAAAATTAAATGGGATCAATCGGGGTAACTTATCTAGCCCTTGGATTAGGAATGTAACGTTATGCATTCGCTTCATCACAACTTTCAAATGAGTAGATCACACTGAATTGGAGCAATTAAGGTAACTTATTTACCCCTTGACTTACGAATGAATAACGTTGTTGTCCCAACCTAACAACTTGAAAATGAGTTGTCCACCCTGAATAAACCGTTGGTTACAGCAACAGCTCATTCTCAGGCGTTGCTTAATGATGGTATAATTAAGCTCTTCTAGAACCCCACGTTTTTTTGGAAAAAAACTATCAAAGTTCCCCAGAATTGGGGAAGCACCGGGGTGAATGTAGAGGCTGATGTAGAGGCTGATGTAGAGGCTGATGTAGAGGCTGATGCTTTCAATCATTAATCCCTGATTTCAGCAGCACCAATTCTTAGGATACACCCTAATCAATGGGGCTATTAGGGTTTTTAAATGAGATGTAAACAAAAGATGATGGCTCAAGGAAACTTCGGATCAAGGACCAGCTAAGACTAGGAAAGAGATTCGAGGATTTTTTGATGTAAGCTAAATGAGCCTAAGTTTTTATGACCTATTTATAAACCCTATATTATTTATTACTGAATTCTGGCTCGTGCCTCCTCCTCAACACCCGTGAATTCATTACATCGAACTGAGGCGAGATCAAATCCGTAGCCCAAGGGTATCTTAGAGGAAGATAGGGACAAACTACTAGAAACCTCATGGCATCTATTCCTAATCCAACTCTGGCAGCTGGTCTAGAAGCTCTGAAACAGGGCAATTACCAGGATGCGATCGCACACTTAGAAGGTGTCTGTGAGATGGAGTTGGATGACTCCATTGTGACGGAAGCCTCTCAATCCCTAGTGCAGGCTTATCCTAAGCATGGTCAGCCAGAAAAAGCGATCGCACTTTGCCAACACCTGAGGGAACACCCTGACCCCCAGATACAGGAATGGGCAGCTAAAACTGAGACTGAGTTAATTACCAAGTATCCTATTGCTGCTAAATCCCCTGCTGATGCCACAGGGTTTACTCCCCTAGAGGATAAGGCTTCTAGCCCAGTGAATAGCCCACTGAAACTGAGCCGTAAACCAAACCATACTGCTTCATCCTCTTCCCTATTACCAGTTCCCTACTCTCCCCCGGATATTCCCACCCTCTACACTCCTCGTCCTCGATGGCGCAACTGTGGACGAGCACAGCATTGGCATTCCCTGAAATCTCCGAAGATGGAACGGTTGTGGTTAGTAGCAATCACGGTTGCGATCGCATTTTTCTGGCTACTGCGGGTTCTAGTGGAATTCGCCATGGAAACCATCAATTCCATCTTGGTAGAGTTACCGTGGTTCCAACCCTTCCAATTGTTATACCGTGACCCAACTTTAGCCCTAGGAATTACCATAGCCATCCTATTTATCCTATCGCCCTGGTTAATGGATGGATTGCTAAAACAGTTTCATGGTCTTGAACCCCTATCCCTAACTCAACTAGCTTCCCGCCATCCAGAATCCGCTAAAGTCATCCAAAAGGTTTGCCGCAAACGACGTCTGCCCTTACCGAGCTTAAAAATATTACCCACAGACGCCACCGTAGCCCTGACCTATGGTAACTTACCTCGCACTGCTCGCATTGTAGTTAGTCAGGGATTATTAGACCAGCTCAAAGATGATGAAATTGCCAACATCTACGCTGGTCAGCTAGGACATATTATCAATCGGGATTTCATGTTGATGTCCCTAGGGGTACTAATTATTCAAATCCCTTACACTATCTATTGGCAAATCCCTCAGTGGGCAGAGAAGCTAAAGGAATTACTGCTGGTTAAATTACCTGGTGCTAGCGGATGGTTAAGCGCAATCGTTTTAGGAATCACCGGTACCCTTGCTTCCCTCAGTTACAGCATTTACTGGGTATTGAGCTTACCCCTGCTATGGTTATCTAGAGCTAGAGTTTACTATAGCGATCGCATCGCCATCTCAATCACTGGTAATCCCAATGGCTTGACCCGCGCTTTACTAAAAATTGCCCTAGGGATAAGCGAAGACATCCAAATTTCCGGCCAAACCAGTGGGCTATTAGAAAGTTTTGATGTCTTACTCCCCGTCGGTTATCAGCAAGCCATGGTTATCGGCAGTTTTTCCCCCACCACCCCCTTTGAAGACATCTTAAAATGGGACTGTACTAATCCCTACCGCTACTGGTTAATCATTAACTCTGCCCATCCCCTACTGGGAGAACGCTTACATTTACCTAAGCGCTACGCCCACTTTCTCAAGCTTCATGCCGAACTAGATTTACCCGCTTTAATTCCTGCTAGTCGCAATCGAGCTGAATTTTTCTCTAAACTCAGCAACAGTTACAAAGCCTTGCCCCTGCTACAAAGTACCCTAATTTTTGGTGTAATAATGGGGGCAGCCCTAAGAGGGATACTTTGGATAATTGGTAAACTATCTGACCTGCTCGACATTTGGCAGCTAATTTGGCTACATAATGCCAATTCCTTTATCGATGCTTGTATCTTAATTGCCTTTAGTATCAGTGTCTTTCTCTGGATTAATAATTATTTTCCCGACCTTAAACCTACCAATATCGGTACTGACCCAGACTTAGGAGATTATTTCGCCACTAACGCTACTCTACCTCCCGATAGTCGTCCTGTTCTCTTAAGCGGAAAACTATTAGGACGTTCGGGATTACGCAATTGGCTCGGACAAGATTTAATATTACAAACCCCGACAGGTTTAGTCAGACTAAATTACTGTTCCTATCTCGGACCACTAGGTAATATCCTACCTCAACCCACCCGTGTTAGTAATTTAGTTAACCAGACCGTGATTGTCACCGGTTGGTTTCGCCGGGGTGTTAATCCCTGGATTGATATTGAAACCATCAGTATTGAAGGAGATAAAGTAATTCGCAGCTACTATCCCATTTGGATTACCATCCTCGCCACAGTAGCAGCCCTATCCGGCGCTTATCTGATTTCCCAAGTGGGAGCCTGAAATTATTGGGAGGGAATTGGGAATCGGGAATCGGGAATCGGGAATCGGGAATCGGGAATCGGGAATCGGGAATCGGGAATCGGGAAGTTGAGATCAGCTCCCTGTTCCCTGTTCCCTGTTCCCTGTTCCCTTTTTAGTTCAATTCTATATTCACAACCCAAATCCAAACACTATAGTATGAAAAAACTGTTTCTGATTTTACCATTAGCTATTTTAACTTTTGGATGTATAGTTGTTAACAGCAAAGAAACCTCCTCACCCAATAGTTACACTCAATCTGTTGCCAGTGAAGTGTTAGGTAGTGGTTATCCGACTCAAGAAAAAAAGGAAATTATTGAACTTATTCGCCATACCATCAAACCCAGAACAAAACTGCCTCATCATACTCATACCGGCATGCAAATTGCACTAGTAGAGGCTGGCACGTTAACGTTTACTGTTGTGAAAGGAGAGGCTAAAGTAAGGAAAGCTAATGGCACAGAATTAATTATGCAAGCAGGGCAGACTACACAACTAACGGTTGGAGATTCTCTAGTTGAATCTAGCGGAATGGTTCATTATGGTGAAAACAAAACAAACAAACCAGTTATTCTTCTGTCCGCTTCTCTATTTGATGTTGACCAACCAAAAACTATTTTACTCGATCCAGAAAAATGAAGAATAAAGTGTAAGCGGTCAGCTGTCAGTGGTCAGCGGTCAGCCGTTGGCCTTGCTCGGAAGCTCCCGACTCCCGACTCCCGACTCCCGACTCCCGACTCCCGACTCCCGACTCCCGACTCCCGACTCCCGACTCCCCACTCCCGACTCCCGACTCCCGACCCCCGACTCCCTGCTCCCTACTCCCGACTCCCGACTCCCGACTAACGACACACGACTGCACCACCGACTCACCCCAAACCACNTGTCAGATTTTAATGACTAAATTGGCGGATTTTTCGGGAAATTTTAGTTGATTTCCCTATCCCCCTATCCCCCTATCCCCCTATCTCCAATAATCGTTAACTTATTAAAGTTTGAAACAGCCCTGCCTTATTAAGGGGGGTTAGGAGGGATCCCTTTTCTGACTTCCCGACTCCCGACTCCCGACTCCCGACTCCCATTAACCCTGCAACTGTCTACCTGACCGATTTGAGAAATGCTAGATCATACCGGTGGTCGGCACACTACTCCCAGACAAAACCCATGCCAATCATCTAGTCCAATGGCATGAGCTGCTTCTTGATTGACCTTTGTAGGTTTCTGCTGAACACTTAACTTTCTAAACTTGATATAAGCCAACAATTAACAGCCGACAACCAAAGAGAGGTCTTCTGTCTGATGGAGTTATACAAACCTGGGCTTGTCCCTGACGATCCCTTGACAAAAAGAAAACGGTTTAACCAAGCCTCCCTAGGTTTAGTCTCTACTCTAAGTTTTCCAGTAATTGTTAGTACTGCTGACGCCATGCTCAAGTCAGCAGAAGTTACCCTTGTGGGTTATGAAAAAACTGGTAGTGGTCACTGCACTGCCATTGTGCGGGGAGCGATCGCTGAGGTCAGAATTGCTGTCGAATCGGGTAAGGATTATGCTCAACGAGAGGGTGAGTTGCTGTCCTCGACCATCATTGCGCGACCACTTCCCAACCTGGAAGTGATATTTCCCATCGGTGTTCACCTACTCGATCAAGTTAACCAAAATCATCGTAGCCGGGTCAGTAATCATGCCCTAGGTCTTTTAGAGACGAGGGGATTGCCAGCAATGGTTGGGGCCTCGGATGCCATGCTCAAAGCTGCCAATGTACAGCTTACTGCCTACGAAACCATTGGGGCGGGTTTATGTACTGCCATTATTCGGGGTCGTGTGGCAGATGTAGCAGTTGCTTTACAAGTTGGAATGGCTGAAGCCCAGCGTATTGGTGAACTAACCGCTGTGACAGTGATTCCTAGACCTCTTGAAGATTTAGAGAAAAGCTTGCCAGTAGCGAGTTGCCTGATCGAGGAGCAACCACAACCGTTGAGAATACCAGTTAAGGTAAAGGAAGCAGAAAAAGAGCTAGTAGAACTACCAGATTTAAGAAACTTACCCATACGTACCAAAGATTCATAATAGCTACCATGGAAAAAAGTCCACCATGAACACCATGAAATTCCCTTTTCCCCATTTCCCACTCCCTACTCCTGACTTTCAAGACTGTCAAAGACTAAGATCTATATCCTCATAGGAGTAATATCATTGAAGCAAGCCACATTGCATCAGTTAAGGGTCTTTGAAGCAGTCGCTCGGCACCACAGCTTTACACGAGCTGCAGAAGAACTGTTTCTCACCCAACCCACTGTCTCTATGCAGGTGAAGCAGCTAACCAAAGTTGTTGGTATGCCTCTGTTTGACCAGGTAGGTAAGCGAATCTACCTGACCCAGGTTGGTGAGGCACTAGTTAAAACCTGCCGCGATATCTTTGAGAATTTAGACCAGTTTGAGATGAAAGTGGCAGATCTCAAAGGTTTAAAACAGGGGCGTCTGCGCTTAGCAGTGATTACAACTGCGAAATATTTTATTCCTCGTTTACTAGGTCCGTTTTGCCAGCGTTATCCAGGCATTGATATTTCTCTCCAAGTCACCAACCACGAATACATCCTTGGTCGTCTCAGTGAGAATCTAGATGACTTATACATTATGAGTCAGCTTCCGGAAAACCAGGAGACCTGCTATAAACCAGTGCAAGAAAACCCCCTGGTTGTGATCGCACGGGTCGATCATCCTCTAGCTCAGGAAAAAAATATCCCCCTTAAACGTCTAGCTCAAGAAACCTTTATTATGAGGGAGCCTGGTTCGGGAACACGCAAAGCTGTACAAAAACTGTTCGATCACCACCAGATTTCCCCAAAGGTGCGGCTGGATTTGGGGAGTAATGAGGCAATTAAGCAAGCGATCGCAGGGGGTTTAGGAATTTCTGTATTATCTCGTCATACCTTAGTTATGGAAGGGGTTAACTCTGAGCTGGTGGTTTTGGATGTAGAACACTTTCCGATCGAGCGTTACTGGTATGCTGTCTATCCGCGTAGCAAACAACTATCGATTGTTGCTGGTACTTTTCTAGATTATCTATTGACTTCAGAGCCACTGATTTGCCAAAAATAAGATTGGTCAATAGCTCAAGCAAACCAGCTGTATCCTCCTTTTGACGGAACAGCTGGCTATTGTGCTTTTGTGCAAAGCTACTATTGCTCAATTCGTTGACGCGCGATTTATTAAGATTTATTCAAATAATTTTGAGCTTGCTTGATAGCGATCGCACCAATATTGTAAGCTACCCAGCCTAGTGCTAGGAGTAAAGGCAATAAGACTATTAATAGACGTAAATCCATGGTTCTAGTATCCTCCCTATAATGCTTGAAGTATTTTTACCCTCCCACCCCTAGAAGAAGTGGGGTTATTGGTTGAACAAGTTGCCGTGACTCAGTAATCAAATAACTCTTACCAAGCTAGATGGGTAACCTCCCTCAGCTTGATATGCCTTGTACCGGACGGTACTTAGTTGTTTATATATATAGTCGCACCTAATGGGTCAATTTTTTTTAGTTAATTTTTCAGTAAGCTGATCACCCATTTGTTCAAGACGTTGCACGCTTCTTGGGAAAAACTTAATCAAAGTCAATCAAAGTTACCCACAGTTTACTAATTGGGAAGGAATCGGTAAAACGCGATGCAGCGCTGTTCTGATGGTGTTTTTCTCAATTATTGTCCACTGTTCCCTGATCGGAAGTTCCCTGTTCCGGGTTCCGGGCAACGGCAGCGAAGTATTATGTTAGACTAAACCCTAAATCTGTGCCTTTACCTGCATGAACTAGAGCCAACTTTTCATAGTGCCGTGCATGTTCAATCAGTTCAGCGGCTTGAGCCTCCGAAACATCCCGTAATTTTTTGGCAGGGACACCGACTACCAGGGACAGGGGAGGAACGTCTTTACTAACCACAGCTCCAGCGCCCACGATACTACCATGACCGACACGAACCCCATCGAGTACCACTGCTCCAATACCAATCAAGCTACCCTGTTCAATATATGCTGAATGAATGACAGCGCGATGACCAACAGTGACATGGTCTTCTAAAACTGTTGGCTTGCCGGGATCTCCGTGTAAAATTGCGCCATCTTGAATATTAGTGCGATCGCCAATCTCGATGCGCTCCACATCACCTCTGACTACAGCACCATACCAAATGCTAACTCCTGCAGCTACGGACACCTGACCCATAACTACAGCATTAGGGGCGACAAAGGCAGCAAGAGAAAGATCTGGGGGAGGCCAAAAAGATGTCAGTATTGGGGTTTGAGGTAAGGGATAATCCACAATTAATCACAATAGGGAGATAATGGTAATTAATACCTTAGGTTTTACATAGGTTTTACAGTGGGGTCACTGAGACCAACACCACTAAATACCCAGTTATAATGATGGAGCCATTAGGTAATAGCATATACCTCTAAGGCACTCCCTAGCATTTAATGATTGATTCTAGCTTGCAGTACCCGATATTCGGTTCAGAAATTAAATGTCCTCACTGCCGTCAGATAATTCCGGCATTGACGTTGACTGACACTTACTTGTGTCCACGTCATGGTGCGTTTGAAGCCAACCCAAAAACTGGGGAACTGATTCATTTACAATCTGGGCGTCACTGGCGTCTATGGCAAGATAAATGGTACCGACAGCACACTCATCCTGATGGAATTCGCTTTGAGATTCACGAAGCCCTAGACAAGCTATACACTGAAGGATATCGGGCAACACGGGTGATTATTGCCAGTCGTTATCGGGATTTAGTGAGTGCCTACCTAGAGCGCAGTACCCCCTGGCGAGGGAACTCAGAGTCAGGCAAACCCAGGTTGTATGGCTTGCCGGTAGAATTTAGCCCAGAACCTGAGGAAGAACCTTGTTGGGCAGTGATCAATTTTGATTTGGAAAAAGAACCTGGAGTACCTGTGCGCTACCCTTATTTCCGATTGTTTTAGTTATTGGTGATTGGTGATTAGTGATTGGTGATTGGTGATTGGTGATTTCACTACACCTGTTGTTGGTTAGAAAGGAAAAAGGGTAAAGGAAAAAGGCCAAAGGACAAAACCCATGCATCATGCTTCGATTCGCACAGCCAATATTCATCGCGCGATCGCATTTTATGAGAAGTTGGGATTCACGGTATCTGAACGCTTCACTACTGGCATGACTCTAGCGTGTTGGATGAAGGGACTGGGTGGACGCTTGGAACTAATCCAAATTCCTGAACCATTACCAGCACCGGATGCCTTTGGGGATGAGCATTATGTGGGGTATTACCACGTGTCTTTTGACCTAACTGATAGCGCTACTGATTTGCCCAGTTGGTTAGAGTCCTTGAAAGAAAGTTTTAAAGAGGCTTCTGAGCAGAACCCAGAGCAGTTTCAACCGTTGAAGGTTCTATTGGAACCTACCCAACAGATGATCGGTAATCGTGTTTATGAGGTAGCGTTTATCGCTGATACTGATGGTTTACCGTTGGAGTTTTTGTATCTCCTAAAAACCTAGACATAGCTAGACACCGGTTTTAGGGAGTCGGGAGCGGTGCGACCCGAAGGTGCGACCCAAGGGCGCGAGCAATCCCTCGCGCCCTTGGAGGCGCGCACCTTGAGCGAATTTAATTACGGGTCAAGCGCACCGAGGGAGTCGGAATGCCCTGAAAAAAAAATTACTGGTCTGTATAGCGGTTTTTCCCCTAATGAGGTAGACAGAATTTTTGCCCTGTTCCCTGTTCCCTGTTCCCTGTTCCCTGTTCCCTGTTCCCTGTTCCCTGTTCCCTGTTCCCTGTTCCCTGTTCCCTGTTCCCTGTTCCCTAAAACCAGAAACTCTGTATCTCACCAAATTGAAAACCGCTATATTGCTCACTTTTACCTTTTAGCTTTTACCTTGTGCCTTCTTTGCCGTCGTTCTGCTATATACTGGCGGCGACTTTGTATAGACACAACTTTCGCCTCACTACTCTCTCGTGCCACCCGAATCAACAACCCAGCGGAACACAAACTGGAAATCATCGAACTTCCCCCATAACTAAAGAATGGGAAGGGTAAACCAGTAGTGGGAAGAGCCCCAGAAGCAACACCAATATTTAACAGAGACTGTCCGACAATAAACAGCATTGCCCCAATCGCGATTAACTGATAGACTCGGTTTCTGGCCTTAATAGCTACAATCACCGCTAGGGTCATGTATGTCATCAACAATAACATTAGCGCTATACTACCAGCAAAGCCAAATTCCTCAGCAAAGACAGAAAAGATAAAATCAGTGTGTTGAATGGGTAAATAGAATAACTTTTGTTGGGATAACCCAAAGCCAGAGCCCCAAGTCCCACCCGAACCAATAGCCAGAAGACTTTGAACCAATTGGTATCCATCTCGCATCGGATCAGCCCAAGGATTTAGGAATGACATCACCCGACGCCGTTGGTAATCCTTGATGCTGATACTGAGTACTGCCAGCAGGACACCACCAAATGCTGTACCTCCCAAGTAAGAAAACGGTAACCCTGCTGCTAGAGCAACTAGCCACAAGGTCATCCCACAAAGTGCTGTTGTACTCAGATTAGGCTGTAACAAAATTCCCACCAACACCACCATAAAAATCCCCAGCCACGTGAAACGGGTCCGCCACCTAAGCCGGTCCCACTGCCCAAATACCCGAGCTGCTTGTAACACTAGAAACGGCTTCATTAACTCTGAAGGTTGCAGGGGAACCGAACCGAAAGATAACCAGCGAGTTGCCCCATTAACCGTTGTTCCCACACCAGGAATTAACGTCAATAAGAGCAGCACCAAGAGCACCAAGACCAACCAATGGCTGATTTTTAGCAAATAACGCAACGGTGATCGCACCAATAGGTTAAATCCCACTAAACCCAAGACTACCCACATCAGCTGTCGCTTGACGTAGTATGTTCCATCCCCTAACTCGACATCTGCGATCGCATAAGAAGCTGAGAACAGAATTACTATTCCGATCAACAGCCATAGAAACGTTAACCACTTCAGTAACCGAGCAGTTACTGCCCAGTCTGTAGTGGAGGGATTAAATAATAGAATCAGGTTACGTAGAGCCACGTTTCATCAGGTTGGTTAAAGGTTATGTGGTTGAACGCGATCCCGTGGCCAAACGCGCCCCGCGTGGCCAATAGGCCAAGGCCAAGGTTATGTGGTTGAAGGTTATGTGGTTGAAGGTTATGTGGTTGAAGGTTATGTGGTTGAAGGTTATGTGGTTGAAGGTTATGTGGTTGAAGGTTATGTGGTTGAAGGTTATGTGGTTGAAGGTTATGTGGTTGAAAGTTATGTGGTTGAAGGTTATGTGGTTGAACGCGATGGACGAAGTCCCGCTTTCAGCGATCGCGTGGCCTTTTGGCCAAGGTTATTTGGTTATGTAGTTGTTGGCCCTCTCTTGCTTCTGTTTCCATCCCCCCATTTTGAACCAAAAATCACAAAGGGGTCCTAGTAGACCCCCTGAAATTTTTTTTTTGATAAACAGCTATTATCGAAAAATCCTTACAAACCGGTGTTTGTACCTTGCTTACCAGTTGCCAGCTTAACTTTAATAATTTTGCCACCCATTTTCTGGATGCGCTGCTGCTCACGGAACCAGTTGTCGTAGGAAACGAGCTTGGTAAAAAAAGTATTCTGTAACTCCCGTTGTGTCCTAATTCTGCTTTGGCTTGGCACACAAGCAGTTATTTCAAACGTCCGCATGAGCTTATTTCTCCTAGTAAAATTCAAGAAAATTTTAATTCTGGTTTGATTCCAAGATGGCTAAAAAACTGCCTATCGCCTAAAGCGAGGGAATAAATTGGTTAATCAAATATCTCAAGTATTCCAAAGTCTGGGAGTTAATTGTCAATACTAGACTGTCAAAACTCCTCTGCTTGACTTACGTGAGCCAGATTCGCCTTTAACAAGCTAGCACTCACAATCAACTTCCCAGACCTTAATTACACAGACAACTACAGGCTGGCGAATTCCATCAACACTAGCTAACTTAGCTTAAGCCAGAGCAGATGTAGTCAAAGTATACACCCATTTCCTTACCAGCATCAGGACCAACTAAGCTAGCGGTAACTTCCTTCATGCCTTGGATGGAATTGGTGGTATTGCCAATGGGAACACCAAGGGAGTTGTAGGTTTCCTTCAAGCCATTGAGTACGCGCTCATCAAGGATAGATGGGTCACCGGCCAACATCGCATAGGTAGCATAACGCAAGAAGTAATCCATGTCACGGATACAAGCTGCGTAGCGGCGAGTGGTGTACATATTGCCACCAGGACGAGTGCTGTCGGAATACAACAGGGTTTTAGCAACTGCTTCCTTAACGATGGTAGCAGCATTAGCACTAATGGCAGTTGCTGCACGTACCCGCAGCTCACCAGTTTGGAAATAGCCCTTGAGCTTTTCCATAGCGGAGTCGTCTAGATATTTACCTTGGACGTCCGCAGAGTTGATAACAGCAGTAATTGCGTCTTGCATGATTCTATTTCCTTATTTAAGTCAAGTTGTGATTATCGGTTCTACAGACAGACTTGCCTCAGAACACTAGGCCAAGGGGTATTTATTGCCCTACAACAATCCACCAATCACATAGTCGAAGTAAGAGCCAGCTTCAGCAGCATCGTCTCCAGACATCATGCCAGTAGCGATACCCTTCATGCAACGGACGCTTTCGGCAACAGCATCAATGGAGGTACCTAAAGACTTGTACATTTCCTTAGCACCTACTAGACCAATTTCTTCAATTGGTGTGGTATCACCAGCCACAATACCGTAGGTAATCAAGCGTAGGTAGTAATCCATGTCCCGCAGGCAAGTAGCGGTCATTTCCGGACCGTAGGCGTTACCACCAGGAGAGACAACATCTGGACGCTTTTGGAATAGTTGGTCTCCAGCTTGCTTAACAATTGTCTCACGGGAGCCTGTTAAGGTTTGAGCGATACGTAAGCGCTGCTCACCAGAAGTAACAAAGCTTTTGATACCGTCTAATTCACTAGGGCTCAGATAGCGAGCCTCAGCATCTGCATTCACGATGGATTTCGTGACAATACTCATAGATGGATTCCTCCAGAAAAAAATATCACCAGGTTTGTGTAAACCGGCATTTCCAAAAATGAACGCTCTCTAACTAACCTTGCGGTGTAATTAGAGCTTCTGTCCCATTGCAGTTACTCGCAATGTGCCGGGTAAATCGCCGTTCTCGATACGCCGTCAGCACAGAGCGCCGACGCACGTCCCAGCAAAACTTGGTTTGGCTAACCCTGCCTAAATTAAAGGCCTAAATCAAAGCCTAAATCAAAGCAGGTTAATCATAAACCTAGCTTCCGGGAATATTTTGCTACAGATTGTTGACATTTTTCCCAGCTTCGCAACACATCGTAACATTTTCCCTAATCAAGTATGAAGTATTAAGTATTAAGTATGAAGGGTGAGTTACAGGTTAGTGGCCTTAGTTAAGGGAGTAGGGAGTAGGGAGTAGGGAGTAGGGAGTAGGGGTTGCGAAAATTGACTGTACCTCAGTGATGGCAAAGTAATTTTAGTTTGGGGTTGCTATTCCGGCTTGATCAGGTTTGGGGGTTGAAAGTTGAACCTTTAAGGCTAGTCCAACCTACGGACAGCCTTTAAACCTCCAAACCTCCAAACCTTTAATTTTAAACCTTCAACCTTCAACCTTCAACCTTCAACCTTTAATTTTAAACCTTCAACCTTCAACCTTCAACCTTCAACCTTCAACCTCCCAACCTTGGCCAATAGGCCACGCGATCGCGTTCAACTTCCAACCTTCATAATTCAGACTTTTTGCTAACTAACCCGCTGATAGGGGACTAAGTCTTCACCAAAGAAGCGGGAGTATTCTGAACTATCAACCATAGCGGTTACTGCAGCTTCTAGACCCTGTCCCGCCAACAGCTGCTGGTAGGTTTGAACCTCACCGTGAGTGTTAGGGGTACGTCCGAGTAAGTGCCGGAACAATAACTCAACTACTTTCGCAGGGGGATAAGCCTGGTAAAACCGCTGACTATAGGTGTTACTACTCGCCAAGGCTTTAACAAACTGCCGCACGGAAATTTCCCCATTGCGCAGTTGACTGTCTAGATGCTGTTGCCGGTATTTTGGTGGTACTGGTTCACCGAATAAATCCAGGACCTGGTCATAAATGGAATCAATCACCACTGCGCTTTCGACCTGAGAAATGTTTGGGGTGATGCGGAAAATCCGTGTTGGCTTAGCAGATTTAGGATTCAAGGTTGGTTGGTTCCGATTAGAGGAACGACCTACCTTGGCCAGCTCGGAGGGGTTGGTAGCCATCTCCCACTTTTGGGCAGCCATATCTGCGATCGCTTTTCCGGTCAGAGGTAGCTTAGACGAATCCATGCGAGGCTCGACTGGATCAAAGCTTGGTACCACCACATCACTATTCTGCTTGGTCTGCTGATTATACAGCTTCTCGGTGTTCGGGAAATTAGCAGCTGGTAAGGTGGGGAAGCGGCGGTAAGGGACAGTATCTTCTCCAAATGCCTGAGCATATTCCATGCCATTGACCATTGCGCCAATAAAGCTCCGAATCCCTTCAGAGGCTAGAATTGCGTTGTAGGTCTGGATTTCCTTTTGAGTTAAGGGGGCACGTCCTAGGAAGTGCTTGGTACCCAGCTCAATCACCTTGGTGTTGGGGTAGGGGGTGTAGAACTCTTTGATGTAGAGATCAGAACAACCTAAGGCTTCAATAAACTCCTTGAGATTAATTTCGCCATTACTCAGTCGGCTTTCCAGGGAGGTGAATGCTGCTCTGATCACATAGGGTTCAAGATCCCGCTCAAATATCTGCCGATAAGCTGCTCCAATTAGGACTTTCAAGGCTGGCTTATCATTAAGGTCAATCAGCTTAAAGATCTTGGTTTGTTCACGCTGTACACTGACCCCCTGATTAATCCGGAATTCAACTTCCGGTTCGGTGAGCATGTCTTTGCCCATACCCAGCTCAACAAAGCGAGGTACTTTCTCCTCACCCATGATTGCCATTGCTGATGTCACGCTACCAGACACTCCGGTGCGCATTTTTAAACCAGCTGCCGTCACATAGCGCTCATAGGGAACCGTATCTTCCCCAAATGCCTCAGAGTACTCTTTTGTGTTGACAATTGCCTCTACTACACCGTAGAAACCTTTTTTATAGGCAACATCATAGTAACTGTTCATCTCGGAGCGCCCATAGCTAGGACGACCGAGCAAACGTCGGTGGATATATTCTATTGCCTTGACGACATACAATGGTGTCCAGTAACGTTTGCGGAAACCATCAGACTTCGCCAGCATTAGGATAAACTCGCGGACGGTAATTTCACCGTTTTCCAGCCGAGCTTCTGCTGAAGTCAGCCGTTCACCTTCATAGGGCATAAAGCCAAACACTTGAAGGTAACAGGCACGAATTACCCTTTGAGTAGAGCTTTCGGCAAATTTGATACTCTTGTCTTGTGTACTAGGGATCTGGTCAAGGCGGATCACCTTAGAGCCAAGGGAACCGGGGGACATACCCCTTGCCCCTGGATTACTATTTTGGTTATTGATCCCTGGGCCTTGGTGGATCAGCAGGCGTTTAGTATCTTTGCCAAAGAGAGCGGGGGTGGTAGTAGGATTCCGGGTTTCTTTCGGGAAAATTGCCCCAAACTGAATTTCCAAGGAGTCATTACCAGAACCATAGACATGTTGGTCAGGTAGGGGTTGCTCGTATTTGGCAAAGGTATTGAGAAACTGGGCATCCTTACGGAAGGGAGCACTATAGCGCAATAAATCTTGCTGCATCCCCCAGTTGCGGCATTCTTGAGCCTCTTGACCATAACCCCTCAGATAGGGAACCGTTTCTTCGGCAAAGTAATCCGAGTATTCCTCAGAATCCACCAGGGCATCTACTAGAGCGGGTAGACCACCATCGGAAACAATGGAGAAGTAGCTTTGCACTTCTTCCCTTGAAGATGGACCCCTACCTAGGAAATGGCGGAAAGCCAGTTCTAAGGCCCGACTATTGATAAAAGGTTCAAAGAATTGCTTCCGGTATAGTTCAGATTTGCCCAAACGGCGAACAAACTCCTTCATGGAAATGTTCCCGTTTTTCACTAGAGATTCTAGATAAGAAATCGACAAACCGTAGGCGCGGGTAATGTCACGCTCAAATATTTGCCGGTAGGCAGCTTTAACTACCTCAGTTTTTTCTGAGGATGACAGACCGGGCTTCATCACAAACTTAGGACGCCGCTCGGCTGCATTAAAGTAACTTTGGGGCAATTGCAGCCCTTGTTGGTCTATCGAAGGGCGTTGCCGCAGTTTATCGGAGGGTGTAGCAGCTTTAAATTCGTTCAGGGTAATGTCAAAGTACTGGGCAACAATCTCCTGTGCCGACTGATCACCTTTGAAATAATCTAGTGAAGCCGCCCGCATTCCCTGGATTGCCACGATTGTGGCATCAGCTGAACAAGCATTTTCAATGACTTCCCGCAAACCTCGAACATTAACCACTAGGATGTTGGGATCACCAGCAACAATGGCGTAAGTGATATAGCGCAACGTCCAAGATAGGTCCCGCAAGGACTTTTGCATATTCCTCGGGCCATAGCGGTTGATGTCGATGGGACGGAAACTCGCTGGGGTTGGTCCAGTCGGAGAACTAAACAGAGCGCGGAAGCCCGAAAATAATCCACCTCCACTCTCGACAAAGGTACTAGTTCCCAAGGTTTTGGTGTCGGGAACCCCTGCAGCCCCAGCCCCTACTAGGGCAGGTTCTTCCTTAGGCTTTTCCAGGAAAGCCATTGGGGAACCACCCACAAAAATCCGGTTAGCCGCCTTGGATACGATTAGGTCTGAGTTTTTGGTGATCAGATCAGCAATTGCTAAACGCTTTTCTCCAGAACGGAAGTAATCCAGTAGCTCGTTGATCTCTCCATTTCCTAAGAAGCGGTCTTGCTGTTCTGCTTGGATAATGGTTGCAGATGGGACAGTTTGATAGAGTTGCACAGGGGCAACTGAGCTTCCACCACTTGCCTTGACACTCATTGGTTTGTTAAAGCTCCTAAATTTTTATGCTGTCATTGCGGACTTATGCCGCAGTTAATAAACACGTTTTAGACACCCATTTGGTGGGTAGGCATTTGATGTTAGTCCTATCCAATCTCACGAAGAAAGACGGGAGTAGAACAAGCCCCACGTCTAATGACCGGGGAGGAAAAACGACACGAGCGGTTTTAACCGTCGTCAAACCACCCTTTTCAGGGTGAGGGATTAAAAAATCCCTCAAAACTCCCATTTCTGGGGTTAAGTTTGCCTCGCCAATGTTATCGATCGGTACTCTCCAGATGGCACTGTCTTACCCCTCGTACAACTGTTTAACCATCCGGTTCTAGAGCTTGAGACTGGCACGCATCCCAAGGTAGGAACTTTAACTCTTATCGATAACGTAGTCCTCGTAAGACTTAGGCTGGTCAGCTATCTAAATAAAGAGGCTCGTTCGTGTAAGCGTGTGCTTCGCACAAAGCCCCGTCTTTTCAGAGCGGGGTGCTGACTGCTAAACTCGACTAGCTTTTAGATTAAAACTTTTCTGATCTCTACGGTTTATTTATTAAGAATTGTATAGAATTTAGGGGATCCAGTTCAGGATTGATGGCCATTGATCCCAGTAAACCCTCGAAATTATACTTTATTTTCGTAAAAAATTTCTCCGAATAATTAACTTTTGTAAAGTTTTGTGATGAAAACCTCTCAAGAAACCGCTGCTGCCGTTGAGCGCCTCTACGATACCTACCCTTTTCCCCCAGAACCCTTACTCGATGAGCCACCTCCTGGATACAACTGGCGCTGGAATTGGCGAGCTGCTTATAGTTTTTGTACTGGGCAAACACCCCAAAGAGAGGAGATTCGGATTCTAGATGCTGGTTGTGGAACAGGGGTAGGCACAGAGTATCTGGTTCACCTCAATCCCCAAGCCTCAGTAGTGGGGATTGATATTAGTGCTGGGGCCTTGAAGGTAGCCCAGGAACGCTGTCGCCGCTCAGGTGCTGATCGGGTCGAGTTTCATCACTTGAGCTTGTATGATGTTGACCAAATCGAGGGTCAGTTCGATCTAATTAACTGTGTAGGAGTGTTACATCACTTGCCAGACCCGATCCGTGGGATTCAATCGATAGCTAAGAAACTAGCACCGGGAGGCTTATTTCATATCTTTGTCTATGCTGAATTAGGACGCTGGGAAATCCAGTTGATGCAGCAAGCGATCGCACTTTTGCAGGGTCAAAACCAGGGAGACTACCAGGATGGGGTCAAGGTAGGTCGTCAATTATTTGAAGCATTACCAGAAAAGAACCGAATTGTCAAGCGAGACCGGGAACGCTGGGCTTTGGAAAACCATCAGGATGAATGCTTCGCGGATATGTACGTTCATCCCCAAGAGATTGACTATAACATTGAAACCCTATTTGAACTAATCGATGCTGCTGGCTTAGAGTTTCTTGGGTTTTCCAATCCCCGCTACTGGCAGAAAGAGCGCTTATTTGGCAAGAATCCAGAGTTAATGGCACGCTCAGAAGGTCTGAGTGAACGGGAGCTATATCGGTTAATTGAATTATTAGATCCCGAACTGACTCATTATGAGTTTTTCCTGACCCGTCCTCCCTTAGAGCGGGTAGATTGGTCAGAAGATAACGACATGTTAGCAGCAATTCCAGAACGGCACCCTTGTATGACTGGTTGGCCAAGTAAGTCCCTATTTGACTATGATTACCAGCTGGTTAAGCTATCAGACGAAGAATTTAAGTTTCTCGAAGCCTGTGACCAGAATGGTAACTCAGCCGACAACTCATCCCAATCCCAAACTGTAGCAGAAATTATCAAGCATGTTAACTTCGATTTAGATGGAGTGCGATCGCTACTTCAACGCCAGTTGATTATGCTCAACATTGATAATTGATAATTCAAGCAGTCAGCTATCAGCAGTCAGCAGTCAGCGGTCAGCGGTCAGCGGTCAGCGGTCAGCGGTCAGCGGTCAGCGGTCAGCGGTCAGCCTTGGCCAAAGGCCACCCTAAGCGAACAGCTTTGTGGCACAGGCTTCAAGCCTGTGACTTCACTCAGATTAAACCAATGCTTACCTGTTTTATTCAAAAGCTGATAGCTGATAACTGATAGCTGATACCTCTATCCCGATTCCCGATTCCCGATTCCCGATTCCCAATTCCCGATTCCCGATTCCCGATTCCCGATTCCCGATTCCCTGTTCAACACTTCTGCCATTAGCCATTACCCGATGACAAATGACAAATGTTTGCCCAAGGTTTCAGTAGTTGTACCAATCTACAACGGTGAAGCAGATTTACCAGACTTAGTCCGTTGTTTACAGGCACAGACCTATCCCACTGACCAAGTAGAGTATCTGTTAGTGGATAATAATAGCCGCGATCGCACAGCCTCACTCATCGAAACTGCTGTTACTGAGGGAGCATCTGAGGGCATAACCTTCCACTACATCCTAGAAGACCAGATTCAAAGCTCCTATGCCGCCCGTAACAAAGGAATTCGAGCTGCTAAGGGGGAAATAATTGCTTTTACTGATGCAGACTGTCGTCCCCAACCCCATTGGTTAGCAGACCTGGTCTCACCCTTTGCTAAGGTTAGTATTGGTATTGTTGCTGGTCAAATCATCGGGTTGCCCGGTAAAACCTGGCTAGAAAAACACGCTGAGTACCATAATGTTCTATCTCAGGAACATACCTTAAACCATTCCTATTGTCCCTACGGTCAAACCGCTAACCTAGCAATCCGACGGCAAGCATTAGAGGAAGTGGGATTGTTCCGTCCTTACCTGACCACTGGTGGTGATGCTGATATCTGCTGGCGTATTCAAAAGCAAAGCAAGTGGCAATTACACCTTGCCCCAACTGCCATAGTTGAGCACCGACACCGTTCCACCTTTCGGGAGTATCACAGTCAATGGCATCGCTATGGTCGCTCTAACCGTTACTTACATCAGCTCCATGGTGTGCCCTTGATGCGGGATATTCCACCAAGGGAATATCTGTATCGGATCAGTCGTTGGTTGCTGAAAGAACTACCGCGCAATAGTATTAAGGCGATCGCAGGCAAAACCGATCCGATTGAGTTAATCAGCACACCGATTGGTCTATTTGGAACTTGGGCAAGGGCAAAGGGACAACAGGAAGCCCGGCTGCCAGACAAAGCCGATCAGATAGAGTGGTTTTCCCATGGAAGCTGATAGCTGCATCCCGATTCTCGATTCCCGATTCCCGATTCCCGATTCCCGATTCCCGATTCCCGATTAATCACAAATCACTTATTAGGTTCATGTAGGGTGGGCAGTGCACCAGACAGATAATGAAGCTTGCAAAGCCCGTTGGTAGGCACTGCCCACCCTACGATTAATGACAATGGTGCAAGATCTCAGTCTAAATTGCGCTACACTAAGGCTAGTAGGGGTTAAGGAATTATCATGTCAGCAAAACTCTTATTGGTAGACGACGAACCAGGAGTAAGGGAAGCAGTCAAAGAGTATTTGGCAGAATTTGGTTTTACCGTAGATGTTGCCAGCAATGCTAATGATGCTTGGCAGATGTTACAGCAGAGCACACCCGAACTAGTAATTTCTGACATCATGATGCCTAAAGTGGATGGGTATCAATTCCTACAGCAGCTTCGAGATGACCCCCGTTTTAAAGCACTGCCAGTGGTGTTTCTGACCGCCCGTGGCATGACCTCAGATCGAATTCAGGGTTATCAGGCCGGTTGTGATGCGTACCTACCGAAGCCCTTTGATCCAGATGAATTAGTCGCTATTGTTCAAAACCTCTTGGAGCGTCGCGCTGCTAACTCGGAAGATAGTGTAGGGAGTACAGAGCTTGAAAAGATAGCCAAGCAAGTGGCTGAAATTCGCGCAATGTTAGACCAAAAGAATGGAATTGTCCAAACTCCACCACCCTTGCGCATTGATTTTACAGCTAGAGAGCAGAGTGTTTTAGATTTGGTTGCCCAAGGGCTAATGAATAAAGAAATTGCCAGACGTTTAGAGACTAGTGTTCGTAATGTTGAAAAATACGTTAGTCGTTTGTTTAGCAAAACGGGAACCAATAGTCGTACCGAGTTAGTTCGCTATGCTTTGGAACATGGTTTAACGAAATAGAGGATAAAGCATTTATAGCAATTCTCATAATCATGAGGTACAAAGTTCTGGCTTTTAGGGAGCAGGGAGCAGGGAGCAGGGAAGAGGGAAGTCGGAAGTCGGAAGTGGAGAAACAATGTGTACCTAACAGTTATGCAAACCGCCGTAAGCAACGCCATTAGCAATGCCGAAAATTTAGATGTACCTGACTAGACTAGGAAACGCTATCCTATCCGTCAGGTTTTGTAAATTTATGTTACAAAAAACCGCTCCCTGCATAAAAAGTACCAATCACTCAGAGTAATAATTAAACCCACAAATATTTAGCCAATATCGCAGGAAACGATGGTTAATAGGATTTATGCCTTGCTAGTGGGGATCGATCACTACCCACCGGATTCAGTTCTTAAAGTGGATCCATTACAAGGCTCTGCTAACGACATTACAGCAATATAAGAGTATCTTAACGAACGCGATGAGTTATTGCATAAACTAACCTACTGAAGTTGGTTGACAAAATTTAGGTGCAGCGATCGCAATTTTGATGTGATATTTCCCAGAGTAACTGGATAACACTCGGTAGCTAAACTTGGACTGTAATTAATTGGATATATAACCTATGGACAGAACTGCTAAAATTGCCTATATTCTTGAAAAGCGCCAACCTTTGGCTAATAGAATTGAAGAGGTCGGAGTAAATTTAAACTCTCTTTATTCTAAACTTAGCTACCTCGACAATTATCGCCAACAGCTACTGGAAAAGGTTGATGAACCAAGCATAAATGGACGCTTGAAGGAAATCGATTTTTCCAAGATTCAGCAGGATATTGTATCTGAGTTACAAGCACTGGCTAAACTCAAAACTCGTTTCTCGCGAGATACTCTTAACATCGGTGTGATTGGACGAGCAAGACAGGGTAAGAGTCGTTTATTACAAAGTTTAACTGGATTGACCGCAGCAGAAATTCCTGATGGCAGCGGTCAACACTGCACCGGGGTTCGCAGCAAGATTCACCATAACCCAAATGTTGAAACATATGGTGAGGTCTTGTTCTATACAGACCGTACTTTTATGGATGAGGTTATTGCTCCTTACTATGAGCAGTTAAAATTGGGAACTAAACCAATTGATATCGATGATTTTGCCAGAAAAGACTTGCCTTCGCTACCGAAGGACCTTCAGGGTGCAGAGGTTAATGCCAAATATGAACATCTACGCCAATATCATGAGAATGTAGATAAATATCGTCTCCTGTTGCAAGCCCCTTCCCCACGCCAGATCAAGAAAGAAGAGATTCGAGAATATGTAGCCCAAGACAACCTCCAAGGGGAGCGTATTTATTTCAACTATCTGGCAGTTCGAGAGGTCAGAATTATTTGCAACTTTCCCAAGGATGATCTTGGAAAGATTGCTTTAGTTGATATGCCGGGATTAGGAGATACAGGAATTGGTGATGAAAAGAGGATGGTAAAAACCATTGGTGAGGATATTGATGCGGTGCTATTTGTCCGGATGCCAAAGAGTACAGGGGACTTTTGGGGGGACGTTGATGTGCAACTGTACGACACAGCCTATAGAGCTTTGAATGATCTGCCCCTCCCACTATGGTCTTTTATGGTTCTCAACAAACTGAGTGATGAGAGTAACTTACAACTCTGCCAACAACTGAAAACCGACATTACCAACAAACACATCAATGTTGCAGACTGTGTCATAGCTAACTGCGCTGAAGCTCAAGAGGCTAACGATCAGGTTTTAGATCCCATTCTTAACTACTTAGCTAAAACAATTACTGACCTAGATCAGCAATATGCCTCTGCTTGTCAGGATCGAATCAAGCAAATCCAAACATCAGTGGTGGCTGAGTTAGATAAAGCCCGTCAAGCATTAGGACAAGGAAAAATTTCAGGAGAGATGGTTGAATTCATCCCATTGTTTAATGGGCTTTGGGACGATTTGACCAGCGGTCTTGAAAAACTCCTTAAACAACTTAGTAACCAAATTAATGAGCAAGACCGAGACTTTAAACAATCTGTAGAAGAAGCTATCCAAAATTGCTATAACGATACCAAAATTCCCTCATCTTTGGAAGAAATTGAAAGAAGGCGTGATAGTAAAGGGGGTTACCCAAGTGCCTATAGCGATTACCTCAATGAAATTCGCGCTCACCTATCACAACATTTTCTATCTCTAGATACTGGTTTAAAAAAATCTTTGGATAGGGTAAAATATCTAGTAGTAGAGGTATTAATTGGAAAGGCACATTTAGGAGGAATCACAGAAGCACAAGGGTCTGATTTTCTTGGAGAGCTCGCTAACCTACTGCCTGATCAAATTTTAGACGGGCAACCCAGTAGACTAAAATTTGGATTCCAAATGCTCTCTGAATTTCAGCTTTCTTATCGAGGTACTATCCAACACCGAATTCGCCAGTGTCTTAATGGATTAACTCCTGATAGGACTGATCTGCATCTGTCTGGGAAGTCTCCCAATGCAGAGCAAATCAAGAGCAATCTCGAATCACTTCATGCAGCAGCTGTTTTTCAATGCGAAACAGCCTTAGAAGATTTTCTTTGTGAACCTTCCCAAGCTGCTTTTGCCATAGTAGAAGAATTTCTTGACCGTGTACTCCGTGCTGAAGCAGTCAAGGATGAATGGCAAATTTTTCTTTACCAGGAACGCGCTTCTATCTGGCCTAAGGAATTTGAGTTATTGGGTGAACGCTCGAGGGTACGCCAAGAGTGGCTAGAGGCAGTAGAACAGGCAACAAACCTAAATCAGCAAGAGTTGATGTCATTATTCAAGTAACACAACAAGGAGAATCAAATGCCCAAAGAACTTAAAGTCACAATGCTAGGACATAGAGGTGTAGGCAAGACAAGTGTTTTAACTGCCATGTATGAGCAGTTCTCTGATACGTTTAAGGAAGCCGATTTGCAACTGACTCCCGATCCTGAAAGTTCCGCACTTCTCCAACAGCGTTTAGGAGAGCTAAAAGGTCTGCTGGATGATTTTGAAGCGACGGGAGGATTGGAAGGAGATCAGAATCCCCAATCTTTTAAGTTTGGTCTAGGGAAGATTGGTGACAAACCATCTTTACAACTGACTTTTCAAGATTTTCCCGGTGGCTACCTGGATGATAAGGATGGGGAATTTGTCAAAAAGATAATGCATGAATGTGTTGCAGTTCTGATTGCTATTGACGCTCCTGCACTCATGGAAGCCAACGGCAAATGGCATCATTTGATGAACAGACCCAAGCAGATTTGCGATATTTTTAGCAGAAGCTATGGAGATTTAAAAGAACCTAGGCTCGTTATCCTTGTTCCTGTTCGTTGTGAAAAATATTTGCAAAATGAAGAAGATGCCACAAAGTTACTACACTGCATCAAAGATAAATATGCTGAATTATTGAGGTTATTCAAGAGCGAAAATTTGCTGACTAAGATTGCGTGCGTAATTACACCTATTCAAACTGTAGGAACTGTGATATTCAATAATATTAGAGTAGTGAATCAAAGACCGCGTTTTTACTTTCGCAAAATTAGTCATGATGCTGGATATAGTCCCAAAGATAGCGATCAGCCGTTACGGTATCTTTTGAGTTTCCTACTCAAACTTCATTACGATACGAAATGGGGCTGGTTTAATCCTATTCGTCATTGGCTAGGTTGGGATAAATTTCTTTTAAAAGCTGCGAAAAAGTCTGCTGATAAATGTAAATCAGCTCATGGTTTTGCTATTATACAAGGTAAAGATAAATTTTATATTAATAAATAGGAGTTAGCCATGAAACTTTATGTTCAAAGTGCTGGTTTGTCTCAAGATCAGGATTACTTTTGGCAAGAAATTACAAAGCATGAACAAAAGCCAATAGATGAACCAGATTTGGTTAAAAAATATAAACTATTGCTTGAAACCCAAGCGTATTCGATTTTTATAGGGCGTGAGAGTGGTAACTTAATTTTGCTTGTCACAGGCATGAAAGCAAGCAAACGCAAAGATTATCGAGGTCGCACTATACGCAACTCTATAGCGTTGATTGCTCAAGATAATGAACAGAATGAGCAACAAATACGAGGAATCGCTGTGCTTGCATTAGAGGGAAAATTACAAAATGACATTGACAGTGCTATTAAGGAAGGAGGGGAATACGGATTTGAAGTTTCTTATGAACAAATCGAGCATGCCATCAAAGCATCGCTTCAAACCAAGAACTCCACTGGAACGAAGCATCTGATGATAGGGAAAAACTCAGACGATAATAGAAAAATTATTGCTGATGAACTTAAAGAATACCGTCTACCTCAGAAAAGCAATGCTTCGGATTCAGAAGCATTAGTAGTTGTCACTGGAATTAAGAAACAAGACGATATCAAAAAAGCAGGAGTTTGGCGGGGATTATCGAATCTTGGAGATAACGAAGACCTTTCTCCCTATGAGCCACCGAATTCAGATCAAAATTTTTTTCCAAGCTTTAACGAAACTACAAAATCAAATCAGCAATTGGGAATTAGATTGATAATCTCCCTTGGCGTGATTGGGCTAATTGCTCTATGGTTTTTGGGGTTTTTTGGGCATCCTCCTATAGGACAAAAGCCAACCACTGTTGTTTTAGCTGATATTAGCCGAGGTGGTGAGTATTTTGTAACTGCTGATCCTCATGGTAAAGTGCTAGTGCAGGATACCCAAGACAAAACTAATAATACCATTAAAAATAAGGCTGCGGTCAAATCAGTTGCCCTTAGCTCTGATGGAAGTTATGTCGTTACTGGCGATGAGACTGGAAAGGTGCAATTGTGGGATGTAACTAACAAAAAAAACATTGAGCTAAGACGTAATGCCAATTTAAAACATGAAAAAGCAGTTTTGTCACTGGCGATCAATTCTAATTCTTCTAGGGATAAAGTAAAAATAGTTAGTGGTGGTGCTGATGGGCAAGTGCTGTTGTGGAACGTAAATGTTAATGTTAACCAAGGTAAGGGCGAAGCTAACATCGAACGTTATATTCCATGATTAAGTAATCAGGTTGGGTCCCACCGTCACAAATGGGCAAGATGCCCATTCCACAGGTGCGACCCAAGGGCGGAACGGGCAAGATGCCCATTCCACAGGTGCGACCCAAGGGCGGAACGGGCAAGATGCCCATTCCACAGGTGCGACCCAAGGGCGGAACGGGCAAGATGCCCATTCCACAAAACTTTTAAAATCATTCCATTATTAGGCAACGCCCATTACTAAGGCCGAAACATAAATGTCGATATTGTGAATTGATGTCTATGCCAGGTCAGGCCATATGGGCAGGTCGTGCATACCAAAATATCTAGGGGTCGTATGGGGTAAAAATCCTAGGTACGGTATGACACCAGAGGTGCCCCAGATAATACTCGGTATCGACTCTAACTCTATTAAATCATGTTCCCTTAGGCTAAAGAGCAAGCTAGATCACACTTTAGTCAGTATTAACTTATGTAAAGTTACGTTAAGATACGTTGCAGTTTCTTATCAAGCTTGTCAAAAGTTTGTTATCGTTCATTATCGGCATACATAAATTTAACAAAGAAAAAGAGATATGAAGACTTCTCAAACTCCCAACCATTTGGGTCAATCAGTGGCTCTAGGTCTGGTTTTAGTGGTAGCCAGTGTTGGTATTTTCATCCTGATGATGGTCCAAAGTGGTGCTTTGCAATCCTAGTTATCGTTGTGAATATGGATCAGGTTTGCTATACCTGGTTCAACTTTTCGTGAAACTCAAGAAGCCCACCTATAGCGCTATAGGTGGGTCTTGACACTCCCCGGTCTAAAGACGCGGGGATTCTTCGCTCAACGACTCGGCTTGCTGATCCTGGCCGGAACCAAGAACAGTAGAGGCCAAATCTCCCGAAGCGTTTGGATCGAGGATCCAGGTTCCGGTGTGCCCCACCGTACCCAAGGCTCGTTTTAGGATGTTGATTGCAGCGTTGTGATCACGATCTAATTTACAGCCACATTTACAGACGTGAGTCCTAGTGGATAGTGACTTCTTGACCACTTCACCGCATTCAGAACAGTTTTGGCTTGTATAGGCAGGATTAACCGCAATTGTGACCCGACCAAACTTAGTGCCAAAATGCTCCAACCATTTCCTGAATTGATACCAACCTGCATCATTAATAGACTTAGCCAGACAGTGATTTTTAACTAAATTTTTTACTCTTAAATCTTCATAGGCGACCAGGTCGTTAGACCGGATTACGCAGCGCGCCAGTCTCTTGGCGTGCTCTTCACGTTGCCTACTTATTTTAAGGTGCTGTCTACCTAATCTATTGATCGCTTTCTTGCGGTTAGCAGAGCCTTTCTTTCTCCGGGAAACCCGGCGTTGATAAAACTTTAATCGCTTTTCCCCAACTCTATAAAACCTGGGGTTGGGTTCAGACTTACCATCAGAATCAGTGTAGAACTCTTTTAGTCCTACATCTAGTCCAACAGTGTTTTTAGATGGTTCTAATTCTTCAGTCACATCAACTGAGACGCAGAATTGAACGTAGTAACCATCTGCTCTTTTGACTATACGGACTCGTTTTATCTGCTTCTTATCAAAGCGCCACAAGTCCCAGGTTCCCTTGAGCTTTAGCTTTCCGATTCCTTTTTTATCACTGAATGTGATTGACTTCTTATCAGGGGACAACTTCCATCCCGACTGTTTGTACTCAACCGATCTACAGTGCTTTTGAAAGCGTGGGAAACCTTTCTTTCCAGGTACTTTTTTCTTGCAGTTGTCAAAGAACCGAATAATTGATGACCAGGCTCTTTCAGCGCTAGACTGACGAGCGGTAGAGTTTAATTCACTAGCGAAAGGGAACTTTTTAGCCAGCACTGCACTATACTTGTTGAGGTCAAACTTGTTAACCCCTTTATTGTCCATCCAATACCTAAGACAGCTATTCCGGATGAATTTAACCGTCCGAATGGCTTCATCAATAGCCGAGTACTGGTTCTTTTTTCCTTTAACTTTAAACTCTAAAACAATCATCACTTTCGACCCTCTCTGTGACTATTTTAGTCTAGCATCTCCAGACTAAAATAGTAAACTCTAACCTGTTTTTTTTGTAGGCGGCTTTAGCCGCTATTCGCTTTCATCCCCGCTCTAAAGAGACGGGGTTTTCAGCGTTTCGATCTTTATAAATAAAGACATCTAAAAGACATCTACTACATACATCTAAAAGAGGATTGTTAAGTTATATAAATTTAACCTTCACATCCTCCAACAACACTAACCCTTCCGGTCTAGGCCGGAAGGGTTATTATCATAAGTTGACCCCAAACAATCCTGTAGCTTAACAAAACTTAACCAAAATTTATCCCGGCTAACCCTTCCCGATTAGCGGGTGTTCATGGTAAAACTCATCAGTAAGTGAACCTCCCAAAGTACACGAGCCTGATGACTATGAAAACATTGACCTTGCTACAGCAAACTTTGTTCCTCCTTGTTAGCTTATTTTTTTCCGTAGTGGCAACCCCCCTGCCAGAAATTGCTGAAGCAATGCCAACTCTGGTATCTAGCCGACAGCAGTATAATCAACAGCTCAATGACCTTCTCCATCAAGCACGAGAGTTGGTAGATGCGGGGGACTATGAGGGAGCTGTTGCGGTTTATAAAGAAGCAGCTAAGCTGGAGCAGAGAAACCCTAAGATTTTTTCGGGCATTGGCTATTTAAAGGCAAGTTTGGGCAAATTCCAAGACGCTGCCGCCGCTTACAAAAAAGCGATCGCACTAGAGCCAGAAAATGCTAATTTCCATTACGCACTGGGTTACAGTCTCGCCAATGCTGGGGACAATGCTGGTGCTGCTACGGCCTATCGTCGTGCCACTAGACTGAACCGAGAGAATATTAACGCCTATTTTGGTTTGGCCATTACCCTGCTACGTCAAAAGGACTATCAAGGGGCAATAGAAACCTATGAAAAAATCCTGGAAATTGAGCCAGACAACCTAACAGTATACCAGTTAATCGGTGCAGCCTGGTTAGAGCAGGAAAATTCCGAAGAAGCCATTAAAGTGTTCCAAAAAGCAGCGGAAATTGCTCCGAACGAAACCCGTATCCAACTAAGTTTGGGCACAGCTTGGTTGATACATGGAGATGAGATGGCTGGACTGGCGGCTTTTGAAAAAGCGGTGAAATTAGCCCCTCGTAATCCTGAAATTCACCTCCAAATCGGTCAAATTCTGGAATCGAGAGGGAATTTATCCAGGGCCCTCAAAGCATTTCGGCGAGCAGCTTCTGCCCAACCTGATTTAGTAGAAGCACAGGAGTACATCGGGAAAATTCTTCTCACCCAAGAACAATATGTACCAGCAGTAGTGACCTATAGACGTTTGATTGAACTGGCTCCAGAAAATGCCCAAGCTCACTATAACCTAGGAGTAGCCTTAAAAAAACGTTCTCGCGTCACCGAAGCCCTCACTGCTGTGGAAAAAGCCCTAGAACTTTACCAGACTCAACGGGATAACGAAGGGATTGAGCAGACCGAGTCTCTGCTTAAGCAACTGCAAGAGTTTCTTTAAGGATCAGCACAGATCCAAATCTTTTGGATCTATCCCTTTAGCTTTTAATTGCGACCGCAATGCTTTCATACGACTTCTTTCTTGGGCCAAGGTTTTTTGAGCTTGGTTTAAAGCTTCCTGTGCTTCTTCTAAAGCTTCCTCTGCTTGCTCTGCCCGTTGACGTTCTTGTTCTGCCTGTTGTTGAGCCCTATCTTTGAGCTCACTAATTTCCAAATAGCTAGCAAACCGCTGTCCATTTGGAGAATAAAGCACTAATTCCGACTCTACTAACTCAAAGGTAATTGCTAAACGGGGACTAACCCAACCTACCATCTGAGGGATGGGTTCTAAGGTTTCTCCTGAACGCAACCAGCCTTTTAGTTTTATCCGATTTGGGTCAAAAAGATAGTACTCTTCTACTTCATGGCTCTGATAAAACTTGAGTTTATCCTCTTCTAATTCTTTGATAGTGTTAGTTTCTGATGCAATTTCAAACACCACCTGGGGATTAAGATTATCTTCAACCCAGGTCTTGTAGGAACGCCGATGCCCTTTGGGTCTACCGACAACCACCATCACATCCGGTGCTTGGTTAATTTTTGGTTTTCCTTGTACTGGATACCACAACAAATCTCCAGCGACGAACACATTGGGGTCATCCTTGAATAGGACTTCTAGGCCATACTTAATGGTGGTAATTAGTTCAAATTGAAGGGTATTGTCCACCAAAGGTTTGCCGTCACTTTCCGGATATAAGATGTCATCGGTGGTCGGCTCGAGCTGCTGAACCATTGGAAAAACTGTTACCTGAGCTGATAAGCCTATTTTATCTTATCTAGGGTTTGTATATGGGTTGTAAACACAGGAATTGCCATAAAAGGCAAAAGGCAAAAGGCAAAAAGCAAGAGGGGCAAGAGCTCCGGAGTTTTCTTGGATAATAAAAAAAAACCTGATAAGTTTACATCTCATTTATAATGCCTATACCAACGGTTTCAGATATCAAAAACCGAAACTATCAATCCGTACCACTTGGGGAAATTTTTGTTAAAGATAACCTAAAAATTCCGTAAACTGCCTGGCTTTCCCAGGAAAATAATAATAATATATAGGTCAAGTTACTTGACTGCTATCGGTACTCCAGACAACTAGCTAGTTGTGCAGTGGCAAAACATGACTAATCGGCAAAGTAAGTCCTCAACCAGAGGGCTAGGGATATTGCCCTTAACTGAGGGAGCCATAACCCTAATCGGATGGGTGGTTATTGCTTTTTCTGGGAACTATGCCCTAGCCCAGATTACCCCTGATCAAACCTTGGGTAATGAATCTTCAGTGGTAACACCAAATCTAACTATCACCGGAGAGCCCGGGGACTTGATTGAAGGGGGAGCAGCGCGAGGTAGTAACCTGTTCCACAGCTTTCAAGATTTTAATGTTGGTCAGCTACAGCGGGTTTACTTTGCCAATCCAGTCGGAATCGATAACATTCTCTCTCGGGTGACCGGGAGTAATATCTCCAACATTCTAGGAACTCTTGGTGTCGATGGTGGAGCGAATCTGTTTTTACTCAATCCCAATGGCATCGTGTTTGGCCAGAATGCCAGGTTAGATGTGGCAGGTTCCTTTGTCGCCAGTACAGCCAATAGTTTAGTGTTCAACAACGGTACAGAATTCAGTGCCACCAATCCACAAGCCCCCCCTTTATTGAGTATTAATATTACTCCCGGATTGCAGTATGGCTTGAATCACCCCAAACCCAGCCAAATCACGAACGCTGGTTATTTAGTAGTCGGGCAAGACCTCACCCTAGCTGCTGGTCAGCTTGACTTACAAGGTCAACTAATTGCTGGGGGAGATGTGACACTCCATGGAGAAGATACAGTTCAAATACGCGATAGTATCGGGCGACCATTTATTGCCGCTGCTGGCGGTAAGTTATTGATTCAGGGCAATCAAGGGGTGGATATATTTGCCTTGAACCATCCAGACAGTGGTCTGTTTTCCGGTGGGGATCTGGTTTTGCGATCGCAAAATACTGTCGCAGGTGATGCCCACTATTGGACTGGTGGCAGTTTCCGGATTGAACAGCTCGATGGCAGTCTCGGAGATTTATTTAGTCCCGATGACCCGATTATTCGCTCAGTTGGGGATGTTAGTTTCAACAGCTATCTAGGCACCTCCCTACATATTGTGGCAGGGGGAGCGGTAGAGATCGGCTCTGTGATCATTACAGGCTCAGAAACAGGTACAGAAGGAATAGACTTTATTTCCGAAGCCATTACCTTATCTAATGGCACAGTAGTGAATATTAACGGTCAGACTGAACCGACTCTTGATATTCGTGCTGGAGTAGATCCGAATCAAGTTGATCCCCGTGGACTTACAGGCAAGCAATTCCGTGACATTTTCAATGGGAATATCTTTTTTGGCAGACCCACTATTACAGATAGTGCTACGAGTGCAGATATTAAAATCGGCACTATCGCTTTTACTAATCTCAATGATCTGTTGGCAGGAACCGTTTTACTAACCAATCAGTACAAGCCTAATCCCTTACTAGCAGGAGATATTGAAGTTTCAGCTACTCTAGATTTTTTAGCGCCAAATCTAGCCATTCAGAACGGCGAAGTATCCAAGGGAGGATCAGTTACTATCGATTCTCGCGGTAGCATTACTCTCAACGGTATAGTAAATACCATTGCTATTCCAAATAATGATGCGTCTAACCCTTTCTCTGGCAATGGCGGTGATGTTACGTTTTTGGCCAATGAGAACATCACCCTTAATCCAGGTTCTTTCATTGCTTCTGCTGGAATAGAGGGAGGTAAGATCACCCTCAACAGCGGTAGCAACTTTTTGCTGGATGACGCTGGTGTTGTTACTGTTACAACTGGGGCAGGTGTAGGAGGAAATTTAATTGTCAATGCCCCTGAGTCAGTGACATTAATTAATAGAGAAGGGTCAGGCTTCAAAAATTTAGGGAATTTGGTCAACGAGTTTACCAATTCAGACTTGGTAGAACAGCTCCTAGGTTTCGAGGGGTCTGGCTTGGCAACGGTTACAATTGGACCAGGGAATTCTGGGGACTTAACTATTGACACCAGAACTTTGAGTATCCAAAACCAAGCATCACAGAATCAAGAATCACCTAGTTATGCTGGAGCTACTACTATCGCTTTAGGTGGTAGTCGTGGCAAGAGTGGAAATTTAACTGTTAACGCTGAGTCGGTAGAAATTGTTGGCAACGAAACGGGTCCATTTACCCCTACTCCTAACGAACGGTTAGCCTTGGCTATCAGAGATATTCCCACGGGGTTGACGACTGCTACTGTAGGTAGTGGTCAGGGAGGGGACTTAACCATTAATACCCAACGTTTAACAATTCAGAATGGAGCTGGAGTAACCACAGGAACTGTTGCCAGAAGCCTAGAAAACCCAGGGGATGGGGGAAATTTAACCATAAATGCTACTGAGTCAGTGACATTGTCTGGTAAGGCGGCTTTGGCTACCGGTACCTTGAACTCATCTCAGGCAGGTAAGTTGGAGGTCAAAACACCCACATTGACTCTCGGGGATGGAGCGGTGATTGCTTCTGATACCATTGGTTCAGGGAATGCTGGGGACTTAACGATTAACACCGAGCAACTGTTAGTACGTGATGGCTCCAGAATTGGCGCAGCAACAGGAAATAGTGGTACGGGAGCCAATATAACCATTGCTTCGGACTTAGTCGAGTTAGTTGGTACTGCTGTCGATGATCAGAATACTGTAGTTCCTAGTGGTATATTCGCTAACTCTCAATTCATTGACATTGAAAATTTTACAAATGAACTTGGCGATGCTGGGAATATTAACATTGATACAGAAAATTTGATTGTTGGGGATGGGGCAGTTGTATTGAGTTCTACCGAAGGTCAAGGCATCGGTGGAACGATAACTATTGATGTTAATACTCTCGAAATTACTACTGGTGGACAACTTCGCACCACTGCCTTTGGGGAAGGTGGGGCTGGTGACATTACCCTGAATATCGATAACAGGGTGCTGATCGCAAATCTCAATAGCGGACTGTTAGCAGAGACTGAAGGCGCTGGGGCTGGTGGAACGATCACGATTAATACTCCAGAGCTGACACTCCAGGATCAAGGACAGATTTCTGCATTTACCTCTGGTACAGGAACTTCTGGAAGCATTGTTGTTGAGAATGCTGACTCTGTCGAGCTTGCCGACAACAGCTCAATTTCAACGGAGGTAAGGGCTGGTGCAAAGGTAAACCCTAGCCCAGGGGAGGAAGTGGGTAAGATTGATATTAAAACGCGATCGCTTACTTTAAACAATGACTCTCAAATAACTGCCAGCACATCTGGGCTTGGGAATGCAGGTAGTATCTTTATAAAAGATGCTCAACAGGTTAACCTTGATCTCAATAGTTCGATATCCACAGCAGTAAACCCTGGTGCAGTTGGCAATGGTGGGGATGTCGATATTGAAACCAAGTCTCTATCTCTAGATAACACCTCGGAAATTGAAGCAAGTACTGCCGGTACCGGAGATGCAGGTAGTATCACAATCCCAGATGCCCAGGAGGTTAACCTTGATCGGAATAGTTCGATATCCACAGCAGTAAATACTGGTGCAGTTGCCCAAAAAGACAGCAATATTGCGATTAAAACGCGATCGCTTACTTTAAACAATGACTCTGACATAACTGCCAGCACCTCTGGGATAGGGAATGCCGGTAGTATCACCATACAAGAGGCTCAACAGGTTGACCTGAATCGGAATAGTTCCATATCGACAGCAGTAAACTTTGGTGCAGAGGGCAATGGTGGGAATGTCGAGATTGAAACCAAGTCTCTATCCCTGGACAATCAGTCGCAAATTGAAGCGAGTACTGCCGGTAACGGAAATGCCGGTAGTATCAAAATCCCAGACGCAGAGGAAGTTTCCCTTAATCGGAATAGTTCGATCTCTACAGAGGTGAAGAAAGGTGCAATTGTCCAAAAAGACAACAATATTGATATTGACAGCAATATTGATATTAAAACGCGATCGCTTACTTTAAACAATGACTCTGACATAACTGCCAGCACCTCTGGGATAGGGAATGCCGGTAGTATCACCATACAAGAGGCTCAACAGGTTGACCTGAATCGGAATAGTTCCATATCCACAGCAGTAAATACTGGAGCAGAGGGCAATGGTGGGAATGTCGAGATTGAAACCAAGTCTCTATCCCTGGACAATCAGTCGCAAATTGAAGCGAGTACTGCCGGTAACGGAAATGCAGGTAGTATCACCATCCCAGATGCCGAGGAGGTTAACCTTAATCGGAATAGTTCGATATCTACAGAGATTAAGGAAGGTGCAGTTGCCGAAAAAGCTAGCAATATTGATCTAAAAACGCGATCGCTTACTTTAACCAATGACTCTGACATAACTGCCAGCACCTCTGGGATAGGGAATGCCGGTAGTATCACCATACAAGAGGCTCAACAGGTTAACCTTGATCGGAACAGTTCCATATCCACAGCAGTCAATACTGGAGCAGTTGGCAATGGTGGGAATGTCGAGATTGAAACCAAGTCTTTATCCCTGGACAATCAGTCGCAAATTGAAGCGAGTACTGCCGGTACCGGAGATGCCGGTAGTATCACCATCCCAGACGCAGAGGAGGTTAACCTTAATCGGAAGAGTTCGATATCCACAGCAGTAAACCCTGGTGCAGTTGGCGATGGTGGGAATATTGATCTAAAAACGCGGACGCTAAAATTAAATCAATCTCAAATAACTGCTGCTAGTACTGATGCTCAGGGCGATGCCGGTCAAGTCCAAGTGCGGGATGCTCAACAGGTTGACCTTAATCGGAATAGTTCGATATCTACAGAGATTAAGGAAGGTGCAGTTGCCGAAAAAGCTAGCAATATTGATCTAAAAACGCGATCGCTTACCTTAAACAATGACTCTAACATAACTGCCAGCACCTCTGGGATAGGGGATGCCGGTAGTATCACAATACAAGAGGCTGAACAGGTTAACCTTGATCGGAAGAGTTCGATATCCACAGCAGTAAACCCTGGTGCAGTTGGTAATGGTGGGGATATTGATCTAAAAACGCGGACGCTAAAATTAAATCAATCTCAAATAACTGCTAGTACTGATGCTCAGGGCGATGCTGGTAGTATCTTCATACAAGAGGCTCAACAGGTTAACCTTAATCGGAATAGTTCCATATCCACAGCAGTAAACTCTGGAGCAGATGCTGAAAAAGCCGGTAATATTGATCTAAAAACGCGATCGCTTACCTTAACTAATGACTCTCAAATAACTGCCAGCACTTCTGGGAAAGGGGATGCCGGTCAAATCAAAATACAAGAGGCTCAACAGGTTGACCTTAATCGGAATAGTTCCATATCCACAGCAGTAAACCCTGGTGCAGTTGGTAATGGTGGGGATATTGATCTAAAAACGCGATCGCTTACCTTAACCAATGAATCTGAAATAACTTCCAGCACTGCTGGTGATGGAGATGCCGGTAACATCACCCTTCAGGCTAAGCAAGTGACCATCCAGGGAGACTCACAGGTGTCAGCCACTACAACTTCTGGTGGTAAGGGTGGCAACATTGAAATAATTGAGGCCAATCGGTTTGAGGCTACCGACGGTGGCAACGTCAGAACCACCACCGAAGGTACTAACCAGGCTGGTGATATTACTCTGGAAGTACGAGATGATATTACTTTAGCTGGAACTGGAAGTGGGCTGTTTGCCAACACCACGTCCGGTTCTAGCGGCGATGGTGGCAATATTTTCGTTGACCCCAGAACTGTCACCATTCGGGATGGAGCCAAGATAGCTGTAGATAGCCAAGGCACCGGAAAAGGGGGCAATATTGAGCTTCAGGCAGGCACACTCACCCTTAATAATCAAGCAGAGCTATCCGCAGAAACGGCTAGCAACCAAGGGGGCAATATTACCTTAACCATTGACGAGTTGTTGTTCTTGCGACGGGAGAGTAAAATATCCACTACCGCAGGTACTGCTCAAGCTGGTGGAAACGGCGGCAATATTACGATTAATGCTCCCTTTATCATAGGCATTCGTCAAGAAAATAGCGACATTACTGCTAATGCTTTTGAAGGCAATGGCGGCAATATCAACATCACCACCCAAGGTATCATTGGGCTAGAGTTCCGAGAAAACCTCACTCCCCTCAGTGACATTACCGCTAGCTCTGAGTTTGGTGTAGATGGTACCGTCAACATCAATGCACCTCAAATTGACCCCAGCCGAGGGTTGTCGGAATTGCCAAGCGATGTCATTGATGTCTCTCAACTAATTGAAAAAAACCTCTGTGCTGCCGGTGAGGGCAGTGAATTTATTGCCACAGGTCGTGGTGGCTTACCGATTTCTCCTAACGAAACCCTGAACCCCAATGCTACATGGGACGATTGGCGTATCACTGAGCAACCTCAAACTAGGATCAGAAAACGTCGGTCAAGGTCAAGGCAGCATCAACTACAGATTAATCAACCACAGACCAATAACCCTAAACCTAAACAAATTGTAGAAGCCCAAGGCTGGGTTATCGGTGCCAACGGGGAGGTAATTCTCACCGCCCATCCAGTCATAGTGACTCCGAAGGGTACGTGGTTACATCAAGTAGATTGTCCGATGCTTCACCAAACCTTTAAGTAGCTGCGGTGAGTTTTCTGGGGAAGCCAGAGGATAGATCCTCCTCCCGTCCCCCTTAACAAGGGGGAAGCCAGAGGATAGATCCTCCTCCCGTCCCTCTTAACAAGATAGATCCCCCTCCCGTCCCCCTTAACAAGGGGGAAGCCAGAGGATAGATCCTCCTCCCGTCCCTCTTAACAAGATAGATCCCCCTCCCGTCCCCCTTAACAAGATAGATCCCCCTCCCGTCCCCCTTAACAAGGGGGAAGCTGTGCGATCGCTTTTCCCTGCTCCCTGCTCCCTGCTCCCTGCTCCCTGTTCCCTGTTCCCTGTTCCCTGTTCCCTAAAAACCCGGGACTGTGTACCTAACCGAATTGAGAACTGCCATAAATGAAGCGCCTAATTCAGTTTATTTTAATGACCTTGTTGGGGCTAATCTTAAGCCGTGGTGTACACGCACTACCCTTCTATGCTGCCCATCAGCACTCAGTCATCAGCACTCAGCCATCAGCAGTCAGCCATCAGCACTCAACTATCAGCACTGACCTATTAGCACTCAATAACAGTGAGCAGAACGCAACAGTAAGCAAGACACAACAGCAAGCAGGAAGCACGAAGCACTACCTGCTGCTGGAAAAAGGCAAACAATATTACGATGCTGGACAATATTCTGATGCTGCACGAGTATTGCAGCAGGCGGCACAAGCTTATCAAGCCACAGGAGATATCCTCAACCAAGCCCAAGCCCTGTGTTTGCTGTCCTTAGTCACTCAGCAACTTGGGGAATGGGATAAAGCCCAAGCAGCCATTGACTCCAGTTTGTCGTTGCTAGAAACTGTATCCAGGGGCGGTGAGGGAGTATTGGCTAAAGTGTTGAACACTCAAGGGCGTTTGCAATTGGTACAGGGAAATGCTGAAGCTGCCCTGAACACCTGGCAAAATGCTGAAGCACTGTATGCTAAAGCCAATGATCGGGTTGGTGTGCTTGGTAGCCAGATTAATCAAGCCCAAGCGATGCAGTCTTTGGGACTTTACCGTCGAGCCAAGAAGCTATTGACTCAGGTAAGACAAACCCTGCTGGCACAACCGGATTCTCCTCTAAAAGCTATTGGCTTACACAATCTTGGTAATGTGTTTCGACAAGCAGGGGATTTAAAGCAATCTAAACAGACCTTAACCAAAAGTTGGACAGTCGCACAACGAATAAAATCTCCAGAATCCCAGAGTCAAGTGTTACTGAGTTTAGGTAATACTGAGCGAGCCTTAGCCACAAGAGCAAAAGACTTGAATAATAACAAAGCATTCCAGCAGCATATCCAAGAGGCGATAACTCACTATCAACAAGCAGCAGCAACCACCACCTCACCTATCACCCAAATTCAAGCACAATTGAATCAGCTAAGTTTACTCATCGAAACAGACCAGGAGAAATCTGTTCAAGCGTTGTTGCCACAAATCCAGACATTGCTAACTAAATTACCATCCAGTAGAGCATCAGTTTACGCCCACGTAAATTTCGCTCAAAGTCTGATCAAGATCAGAAATCGAAAATTGCGTACGCAAATTACCAAACCAATTCCCACACCAATTCCCAATTCCCAAGACATTGCTCAACTACTCAACACAGCCATTGAGCAAGCTAAAACCCTAGAAGACAAACGAGCAGAATCCTATGCCCTGGGCACCCTTGGTAACTGGTTTGAACAAACTAAAGATTCGTCAAATGCCATAACCTTTACCAAGTCAGCGCTTCTGATTGCCCAAGGGATTAATGCACCAGATATTGCTTATCAGTGGCAGTGGCAAATGGGACGTATACTTAAGGCTGAAGCCGAACAAGCCACTAAAACCAGAAATGGTGATAGTGAAACAGTAAGCGACCTGATCCAGAATGCGATCGCTTATTATACCCAAGCCTCTAATACCTTAACGAATTTACGGAGTGATTTAGTTACTCTCAATCCTGACATCCAGTTTTCCTTCCGAGAACAAGTAGAACCGGTTTATCGACAGTTAGTTGATTTACTATTGCGTTCTCCTCAACCAAGTAACGATAATCTCAAACAAGCCCGTGATGCTATTGAAGCACTCCAGCTTGCTGAAATCGACAACTTCTTTCGAGACGCCTGCGCCAAGCCAGAAAAGGTCAACATTGATAATTTAGACCCTACAGCAGCGGTCATTTACCCGATTATCTTAAAAGACGGCTTAGCGGTAATCCTCAAATTGCCTGAACCAGATAACTTGCGTTACTATATCCATCATAACATATCAGAAGCTCAAGTAGACGAAGCGGTCAAAAAGTTCAGGAATTTCCTAAGAAGACGTAGCACTAGTATTAGCAAAGTCAAAAAAGAATCCCAACAAATTTATGACTGGCTAATCAGACCCTTTGAAGAAGAACTAGAGAGTAACCCTGAGGCAGACCAAAGCCCAATAAAAACCCTAGTATTTGTTCTAGATGGGTCATTACGAAATGTTCCTGTAGCAGCCCTTTATGATGGCAAACAGTATTTAATAGAACGGTATGCTGTAGCTGTGACCCCTGGCTTACAGTTAGTGGACCCCAAACCATTGCCACGGCAACAGCTAACAGCCCTAATTGCTGGAGCTACTAACGCTCCCAGCTTTAAAAAAGAAGCAGGGTAATCGCATTGAATTTGGTATAAATTGTACTTGACAAAAGAAATAAAGAGGATAATCAAACTCGGCCTTGGCAACAATCGAAGCAGTTTTGGAGGATCTTATCAAGTTATCATCAGAGAAATNAGCAATTCTAGACTTAACGGTTCCGAGAGAAGCGCCAGTAATTTCGGCAATTTCTTCATAAGCCATACCTTCGATTTCCCTAAGGATGATGGTAGTACGAAACACTTCTGGCAACTCTGATATTGCCTTGTGCAGTTGCTCATAAAACTCTCTGGTCGTCATATCTTCTTCTGGACCAGGCTCTGCTGAAGCAATTTCCCAATCCATATCGCCATCATCCATATGACGTGGTGCATCCAGAGACAGGGGGTGGGCTACCCGCTTGCGTTTGCGGAGCTCATCATAGAAAAGATTGGTGGCAATACGGCTTAACCAACCTTTGAACTTGACTGGTTCATTAAGTCGTTTAATATTACGGTAAACCCTAATCCAGACCTCTTGGGCTAAATCGGAGCGATCTTGCCAGTCTGGTGCTAAGTGATACAAAATCTTATCCACGTGGGACTGATACCGACGTAGTAGCTCAGCAAAGGCTGTGCGGTCAGGATTCATACCTTCCTGACAGCGTAAAACCAAATCATAGTTAGAGAGTTTCTCAGGTTGCACCGGCACTTGAGGAAGTGTTACCTCTGTTGACCAGGATAGAGAAATTGGTTGACTCATGATTGGAATAGCTTCTAAAACTTTCTTCCTCTCATTGACTCCCAACTTCTGCGATTGGTTCCCGCTCATCGAGCACTAGTCTATCTTACATTTTCACGCTTGTAGTGGACTGAGCCAGCAAACAGCCAATTAACTATTAAATTAACTAGTCATTTCCAATTAATTAACTATTAAATAAATTAATTATGGCCATAAGCAACTCAATTAACACTAGCTTAATGATATTTTGCTTTGGGTCAGCAGGATTGTTAATCTCAGCTACACTACCACAGCTTAAGCTGAAGCAACTTACACCTGAGATTAGCCAGGTCTTGCCAGCAACCTCTCGGTTGACCATAGCACGACTCGGTACACTAGAGACGTTGACAAAAACTTCTTCAGTATACCCGGAACTGGCACCGTTGTCATCCGAAAAGACAGCCTCAGATCTGGTAAAACCTCAGGTAACGCCAAAGAGACTGAAATCAAAAATTCCCAAGGTTTTACCAGCCACCTCTTATTTTACTGACGCAATTGCTGCTATTACTTACCAGGTAGTTGTGGATTTGAGTGATACTACGGTCTACTTGTACTGGGGAGAACAATTGCTCCAGAGCCACCCAGTTGCCATTGGTAAACCCGGTTGGGATACACCCACTGGCAGTTTCAAAATTATTCGCAAACAACCCAACCCTATTTGGAAAGAACCGATTACTGGTGAACTCATACCTCCTGGACCTGATAATCCTTTAGGAGAAAGGTGGATTGGTTTTTGGTCTGACGGGCACCATCAAATCGGGCTTCATGGCACTGATGAAGAAGAGCTAATCGGCACAGCGGTTTCCCACGGCTGCTTACGGATGCTCAACCAGGATATTAAACAGTTGTATGAGCAGGTAAGTCTAGGAACACCAGTCATTGTGAGAGATTAAACATCTCAACCGAAAAATTGCCATTGAAAAGGGATTTTTAACCATCACCTGTTAACACTGACTCAACGTAATCCATTTGAGCCCTGAGGCTTTGGCTCAAAGTGTGGTGCAAACTCCTCTAACATATTACTAATCTGTTCCATCAGATCGCTGTTTTTTTTGCCGATTGCTTGGCGATCAGCGCCAAAATCAGGTCGCTCTAGATATTTGGCTATGGCATCCTTGACTTGATGGTTAATTAAATCCATTAGGTCTTGCTTTGCTCTTTTACGCTGGTATTGAGCACCTTTTTCGGTAGTGGCATAGAGAGGGGGCAGTCTATTGAGGGCATAGGCAGCAATATCTCCTAGCTCCAGAAAGTGATCGCTCTTGTCTTCTATCTTGGTAAATTGATCAATTGCTTCGCTTAATACCAACTCTTCCATGACATTGATAAACTGCTTGCGAGCAGCTGTAACCACCTCACCACATAGAAGCGCCCCCATCAGTCTGTCTAATGCCATATATTCTTCAATGGAGAGTTCCGAAGCTGTGTCACAAAGGCGACCGACCTCACTCTCCATCAGGGGAGTTAAGTAGCCATCTTTCAACGCTTTTTCTACAATTTGCTCAATTCTCATGAGTAGATTTAATAGCTATTGATTTAATGGTCAAAATAATTAATAGTATAATCTAGGAATTTAGCTTCGTCTTTATCTGATTAAGCTGATCCCGATGGGTGAATCTGGGGGATTTCGTGAAGCGGAGTCAGTGGTTAGTGGGATTTCCTAGTAAAATCAAAAAAAGAGTAGGAGTAAGTTAGCCATAGGGCTTTAGCCTATGACTAGCTACAAACACGAGGAATTTATGGAGTAGTGGTCAATAACCACTAAATCCTAAGGGAAGGACAAGTTAACAGCTAACCAATAGGGAAAGGGCAAGAGTAAAGAAAATTTTTCCCTCTTGCCGGTTACGTTTACCGATACTTTTTAGCTACCAAAATCTACTTTGCCGATTTTAGCCCACTAATGCAAGCTGCTTAAGCAGCCAGGGGGTATCTCCCAAGGCCAAGATAGGTTTTGTTCCGCTCAAGGCGCATAAATCTGTGTTTAATAGAAAACGCAACCACTATCATGGTTTGCTTTGGTTTTCGGCTTCAATTCAAGGAACCAGAATGTTTTCAATGACACTATAAAACTAATCAAAGTCTAACATATTTTTGGAGATACTGCAAGATATTTGGAGAAAATCGTCAACAGTGGCTAGCCCTTTACCCTTGATGTTTAGATTTATCTATGATAGCAAATGTGCTGGCTTAGTTATAGTATAGGTGATCCAGGTGACATACTCCCGACGCTGACAAGCGCGGTACAGCGTGGGCTTCTTACCAACACCATCCAACGATATCGGCTTTCGCCGACGCTGCGCGAACGGTTACACGGGTTACTTTATTAACGACACGGTCAGAAGTTACCGTAAGGATAGGGTCGCCTTTATGGTTGTCGGCTATGGGTAAAAAGGTTAAATCTTATTGATTAAGGCGACCCTATCTATCGGTTTCGTCTCCGGGATGCCCCTCCGCGCCGGAACAATACAACTCGTTCTATGTTTAGCTAGTAGGTGGCGGTTAGCTCTTAATTTGTTTCCCCTACTGTCCCTAGTATAGCCCATTGGCATTTCGACGTTCCGACCCTTGCCCCGCGCTTCCCATACGACACTTACCCAATGAAGGTAAAGTGCGGGGCTTCTCGCGGTTTAGCTAAGTGATGGGCTAGGGTCAGGTCAATTGATACCTTCCCATCTCCAGGGTACTGGGTCAACCGACTTACCGTGAACATAGAGACCCCAATGTAGATGAGGACCAGTGGAAGCACCTGTAGAACCAATGGTACCAATGACCTGGCCAGCTTGAACAAAATCCCCCTCTTTAACTTTAATTTCGCTCAAGTGCAGCATGATACTGAGTACCCCTTGACCATGGTTAATCCCTACGGTGTTCCCATGAACCCGGAAACCTTCAGACTCTCGTCCCACTAGTGCTATCCTTCCTGCTGCTGGTGCTACTACTGGTGAACCGAAGCGACCGGCATAGTCAACACCACGATGGTAGTAGTTTTTAGCATAGACACCGTTGTAGTAGCGACGAACACCGAAAACACTGGAGACACGAGCATTGTTGGGTCTATAGAATTTACCATTCCAGAATTTTTCTGGGGTCAATAATTTTTTAAACTGGGCAACCCGATTTAATTCAAATTGGGTTGCTGGGGCAGAGGCTTTGCCAGACAGCCAGATGCGTTGGACAGGGAAAGACCGATTCTGAAGTGGTACAGCTATGTTGTTAACTTTACCATCACCAGCCACTCGTAAAACCAATTTTCCTGGTTTATCTAATGGGGTAGTGGGTACTAAAGCGCGATAACGATTTGTCCCTGTCGCAAAGGTAGGATAGGTCTTTTGACCCATAGAAACGGTTGGTGGTGAACCAACTGTTTCGGTTTGAATTACCACTGACAAAGTATCGCCTAACTGGGGATTTTCTGGTTGAACTTGTACCTGTAAAGCTTGCACTGGTTGGCACAGGGCTACAAAACCCGATGCCAGGGCTATTGCTGTCGTTGTAATCAGGCGTTTGGCAAGGTGCTTTGCACTCAGAAGTGGGGTGGGACTAGAAGGAGAATAGTGCTCTAGCCCTGATAGTGAGCCATGAGAGGATAGTGATTTCACTGACTTATACAAAGCGCGACTATAGATTTTTATTCTTTAGCTACTGGGGCATAGACTATCATTTAGCCCAGTGTGTTTCCAATTCCATCTAGTTTGCAGATGAACGGGACCAAAGAAGATTGAGTCAGGTGCCATCATAAAAGGACATCTAACTAAGGTGGATAGTCTATCACACTAACGGTTAGGCTAACTCGGTGGATGGATTCTCTATATCAATCAATCCCAAACTATGAAATAGTTTTTTTTAAGGGTAACTCACGATTGCCAAACTAAGTCGAGGTTTAAATTAATGGACAGTTGGATCATCAAGCTCCATGACTTCATTGGTGAAATCCCATTCCTGGTGATTTCTTTAATTACAGCCGTAACATTTTGCTTTTGGTTAATTCCCTACACCACTGACTTGATGGTCAGCTGTGCAGCGGGTCTTGCTGGTGACTATTTAGGGCGCGAGCAACGCACCTTGGTGATTAACTCAAGTACCAACAATCCTGAGTTACTTTTAATGCTTGTCTCACTGGGATTAGGTAGGCTAGGAGGGATAGCTACCCCACTAGGCTCAAATTTTGCAAACATTTATATTATGTTTTTTGTTGCTCCATTATTTGTTTTAGTTAAGTGGTTTTTTAAGAGGGATTTCAATAAGATATTAAATCTCATGACTCTAATCAATCGTGAAAAAAAGTTGGTAATTTGGCATTCAATTATGTCCTTAAGTATGTTTGGATTTGCCAGTATAGCCTATTGGTGCCTAACCGGAGGCTTTCAGTTTAATTATTTATCAGAAGACATCCCATTAAGAACATGGCACTGGTTATTAATCGGAGTGTTGATCTGTATAATTGGGATTGGGATATTTGTGTATTTTGAAAATAACTTGAAAAAGAAGCGCCCAGGATTATTTGAAGATATCACTGAGGAAGATTTTGAGTCAAACTGGTGGAAGTTTTTTTTAGGGACTATATCCCTGACGGTATTATGTTATGTTTTAAATGCCTTATTCTTGGCCTATACTGAACTATATAGTTCAGTATTAAGTCAGTGGTTGGGCTCAGCAGTTTTTGTGGGATTACATTATTTTATCGGTAGTCTGATATCTTCTTTACCAGAAGCGAATGTGGCAATAAAAAACTATGAACGTCTAACTTCACCGGATCTAAATACAGCCCTAGCATCAGCAAGTCAATCAAATATGACTAATCTTGCCCTGGGATGCTTGGGCTGTATTATCGCAACTATCTTGTTACTGACTGGACTAAGCTATAAGTTGTAAATCAAAAATGAAGAATTCAGAATGAAGAATTCAGAATGCAGAATTCAGAATGCAGAATGCATTCAAAGAACAGTCTTGAGCCTTGAGCCTTAAAGCTTTAGCCTTGAGCTGCTTGTGGCTTTAGATAAGCGATCGCATGATGAGGGATCATGATGGTCTGCTGATCTTGAGTGATCAGACACAGGCAGTTTTGATCTTGCCAGCACAACTTCCCCCTGAAGGAATCCCCGGTAAGAAGTTTTAGCTCTAGGAGTTGTTGGTCTTTGATATAGCCTTGAATTTGACTAATACTGGGCAAGCCGGTATCGAATTGGGCCATAATCACAAAAAATCGTGGAATGCGTGGGAACCCTACCAATCATAACCAATCATACTTGGCCAGGAGGGTTTTTGGCGTTTTGGGCAGCATAATCAGAAAAAGTATTTTAATCAGTCGGTAGCTAAATCGAGGAAAATTCGCGAAACTTAAACAAAAGGCTGCAAAAGAATTACCATAGCACCAGAGCCGATTAATAGGGAGTTTACTATGGAGTTTACAAAGTACCATGGACTTGGGAATGACTTTATTCTGATTGATAATCGGGATGACCTGGAACCCAGAATAACCTCAGAGCAAGCACTGCAGCTATGCGATCGCAATTTTGGAATCGGTGCAGATGGTGTTATTTTTGCCCTGCCAGGACAAGACGGTACTGACTATACGATGCGGATTTTCAACTCTGATGGTTCTGAACCAGAGATGTGTGGTAATGGGATTCGCTGTTTAGGAAAGTTTCTGGCTGATTTAGAGGGGGATAATCACAAAACCCACTATCGGATCCATACCCTGGCTGGGGTGATCATTCCTGAACTCAAGGGCGATGGTAAAGTCAGGGTGGATATGGGGATGCCCCAGCTTAGTGCAGCTCAAATTCCCACTGTTTTGGCAGAGGCTGACCAAAAGGTGATCAATACCCCCATGGAAATAGCAGACAAATTATGGGAGGTTACCTGTGTCAGTATGGGGAATCCTCACTGTATTACCTTTGTGGAGGATGCCGATGCCATACCTCTGGAAACCATTGGTCCACTGTTTGAGCATCACTCAGTTTTCCCCCAACGAACCAATACAGAATTTATCCAAGTGGTGCGTCCCGATTATCTCAAGATGCGGGTTTGGGAGCGGGGTGCTGGGGCAACTCTCGCCTGTGGCACGGGGGCTTGTGCGTCTGTGGTGGCTGGTGTGTTAACTGAGAAAAGCGATCGCATTTGTACCGTGGAGCTTCCTGGTGGTTGTCTCGACATTGAATGGTCCGAAACCGATCAGCGAGTTTACATGACTGGGCCAGCTGAGCAAGTTTTCACGGGTAAACTATCACAAATCTGGGGATAAGCCCAGATTTGTTGGCTTGAGATCAATCTTCCTTGGAAAATCCGGCTTTAAACTGCTTGACTACTTGATCGAGACCCACGGAATGGGAGGCTTTAAACAATAGACGATCCCCAGGTTGGACAAACCCCAGTAGATGTTCCACTAGAGGATTAGAGTCACAGAAACACTCAACTGGCACCGAAGTAACACCGGTTGCGATCGCTTCCGCTTCTGGCTCACTTTCATCCACCAAAATCCGCAAGCCATCTAGATTGAGTTGCTCAACCTTTTGACCCACTTGCTGATGAAGTTCACCGGATTTGGTTCCCAATTCCTTCATCGCCCCAAGTACTGCTATATGGCGTTTGCCAGGAGTCTGAGCCAGCATTTCTAGGGCAGCTACCATAGATTCAACTCCAGCATTGTAGGTTTCATCAAGAATCACTACATCGTTAGGTAACTCATAACGCTGGGATCGCCCTGCCGGTAGCTCAACCTCTAAACCATTCCTGAGGGTTTCCCAATCCACCCCCAATAATTTCCCAATGGCTAGGGCCCCTACATAGTTCAGGGCATTGTGGCGACCTGGGAGGGGGATAGGAAACTCCATGCCCTCTACTTTCAGGATTTCCGGTGCAATCAACTCTCCTTGGACATCACCACCCTCTAAACCATAGGTTATGGTTTGCCCTTGCCAAACCTCAGCTGCGGTATCAATTAGGCGTTGATTGTCGTGATTGAGAACCGCTACACCCTTGTTGGACATATGTGCTAATAACTCACACTTGGCTTTTGCGATCGCTTCAGTAGAACCCAACAGACCAATATGAGCTGTACCCACATTAGTAATCACCCCCGCCGTGGGGTTGGCTATCTCGGTCAATTCAGCAATCTGTCCTGAACCACGCATTGCCATCTCGATTACAGCATAGTCATGGTCTGGTGCCAACTCCAGCAAGGTTTTGGGTACACCAATTTCATTGTTGTAATTGGCCTGGGTTTTGAGTACAGTTCCTTTAGTAGACAAAACTGCTGCGATTAGCTCCTTAGTGGTAGTTTTGCCTACAGAACCAGTGACAGCAATCACCGGAATCTCAAACTGGTCACGCCACCACCGAGCAATTTGCTGGTAGGCTTTGAGAGTATTTTCTACCTGAATCAGCGGCAAACCTTCGAGTTGGGTAACTTTAGTCGCCTCAGCAATGACCGTTAATGCCCCCTTCTCTACAGCCAGAGCTGCATAATCATGACCATCAAACTTTTCACCCCGCAGCGCTAAAAATAGTTGACCCGGCTCAAGGTGACGGGTATCAGTGGTAATGCCAGTGAATGACTTTTCCAGGATTTTTTCTGGAATGTCTACGGTCTTGGCGGCGAGAATGTCAACTAATTTTCCTACAAGAAGCCGACACACCATAAATTTCTTGTTCCCCCAGTGTCCTAATTGTGCTGTTTTCTCTAAACGCTCTATTTTCCTGGTCAGCCAATAACTTTCACATGGTTTTTACTTAATTTTCACAATTTCCACTCATTGGCACAATTAGGTAAAGAGTAAATGAAGATATACTAATACTAGAAGAGGTCACCTAAAGTTTAGGTGATCATTAGAATATATCTACCACCGTAGATATATTGTGATACACCGAACTCTCTTTGTGTTAGCTAAGCCGCTCAAAGTTGAATTTTCATCTTCTGAAGCCAACCACCATTGATGAGCCCTAGCTTTAGCACCTAGGAGAGCTACCTAAAGTGACCACCTGGAGAGACTCTAAAGAAGATGAAGATATACTAATACTAGAAGAGGTCACCTAAAGTTTAGGTGATCATTAGAATATATCTACCACCGTAGATATATTGTGATACACCGAACTCTCTTTGTGTTAGCTAAGCCACTCAAAGTTGAATTTTCATCTTCTCAAGCCAACCACCATTGATGAGCCCTAGCTTTAGCACCTAGGAGAGCTACCTAAAGTGACCACCTGGAGAGACTCTAAAGAATCGGAAATTCGACATATTAGCTTGCCAGAGCAGCAAGTCTACAATCACTTACTCCAGTGGGTAAGGGTAGAATCACCAAAGCAATCAATTGAACGCTTCCAAAGGCTCTTCCTGGATGGAGTGGGATACGAAGATTTTGAAATCTGGTTGGCCTTGGAAAAGATAGTAATGGATAAGCGGGCTCCGACAGAGTTCCGATTTGTGGTCAATCGCTGCTGCCATATTCTGATCAATCACTGGCATCTGAAACCAAACACCAGAAGAGCAGTCCAAGAATTGGTAGCTCTGTTTGATCATGTGCCGTCTCCTTTGAGGGTTCACTCTCGGGCTCCTAGACGCCTGCGGCAACTAATGCAGATGTTCAAAAGAACAGAGCAATATCTAACCTTGCAACGTCTGTCTATAGTAATGAATGATACACCTCAATACTCTAATGGTTCTAAGCCAGTGGCAAACTTGATTCAGCGGTACCCCTACTTATATGAACATTGCTTACTCAGTGAAGACAGCTCTCAGGAATATCAGCAAACTGTCCGGCAAGTTCAAGCTATGGTTCAACGGCGCTTTGATTGTGATTTATCTAAGTACGTAACCTATCAGGTGCGATGCGCCAATCTCAGGCGAAATCGGGCTATCACGAGTCCAAGACGAATTATTCAACCAGTGTCAAATCCCACATTGCTGACCGAACGAGAGTTGGCGAGTGCTCTCAAGCAGTTTTTTGGCAAAGTGCAAGGGTCTTACACTTACCAAGATGTTGCTCGTAGCTTCCATACCCACAGTCAGCACACAGCCTGTTTCAAAGACTTCAAGGAAGATTTATATGAATATTTGATTGCCTCGATTGACCCAGCCTATGGGAAGCAACAGTTTAACAAGCGATTGTATACTCATTTGCAAAACACCTTGCCTGAATGGGATTACCAAACGCCCAATGAATTTATGGTGGTGCGCACCTGTACTCAATTGTTAAACTTTTTGGTGGTGGAAAGCCCTAAACGCCCCAATCACTATACATTTGTTGATTTGATTACCAATCTAGGAACCACCATTACCACTGGACTATTGATCAAGATAGTATTGATCTGCCGTAAAGTCAAGCCCTATTTAGAAAAGCGATTTTCGATTTTGTTTAACCACTACGAGTCCGAAACCAGAAACAGCGTACCCTGGTTAGTCCCGTCTCTGGAAAACTTGAATATTGCCTTGAGTGTACACTTTGGCTCAGCTGATATCTCCTGCCTTAATCAGATTATGTGAGTTATTGCGTAGCGCTATAACTAGAGCTTGTAACTATAGCGTTTATCATACCTATGAGGTACACAGGATTTTTTTCCACTTCCGACTTCCCTACTCCCTACTCCCTACTCCCTACTCCCTACTCCCTGTTCCCTTTGCTATAGTTGCTAGATTCCGATTATTGTAGAGACTCATTGCTTTTTCCACACCTTGCTTAAGAGACAGTTCAACCGCCTCAACTGCTAGTTGGACTACCTCAGACATTAACTGGGCTTCCTGGGGTGAAAATTTTCCTAGGACGTGGGAGATCGTGTCTGGCTTCTGACTGGATTTGCCGATGCCAATCCGCAGGCGAGGGAAGTTTTGCGTACCGAGATGGGCAATTGCGGATTTCATGCCATTGTGTCCTCCCGCTGAACCGGAAAGGCGTAGACGCAAACGCCCTACTGGTAAGTCCATATCATCATAAATGATCAGGACTGACTCAGGTTTTAGCTTGTACCAATCAGTCACCGCCCGAATTGCTTGTCCAGAGCGATTCATGTATGTAAGAGGCTTAAGCAAGCTGAGCTTATTTCCTTTTAGTCCAATTCCTTGACCAAACCATCCCTGAAAGCGGCGATGTTCGTTTCCTACAATCTGTAATCGACGTGCGATCGCATCGACCACTTCAAAACCGATATTGTGCCGGGTGTTATCGTACTTGGGTTCGGGATTACCTAAACCCACAATCAGTTTAGGAATTATACTCTGTCCGGTTGTTTCGATAGTGCTCATACTCAAAAATCGTTTTGGTCATGGGTAATGGGTAATGGGTAACCCATTACCTACGGTTTATGATCTAGATGTTTCCGGACATGATAACAGGGGAGTGGGGAATAGGGCGAAGGCGTGCAGGTATGGGTGCTGAACTTGACACGTCATACTTTACACGTTATATTTCACACGTTATATTTCACACGTTATACCTTTCCCCATCCCGGATTAACTACGCAGGATATTGAAATAACGATTCCAGATAGACACGAGCACAAGCCCGATAACTCTGGGATGTTTCTGGGGTCTTACCAATACCATTTTGGAGCAAAAACAGAGAAAGTGCTGCTGCGAAGACCCGGTCTTGGTCCCAGCTAGGATGGGTTTCTAGGTAGCGCTTGAGAGACTCGTGCAGGTCTTCGGGGATTTCTGCCAGGATACTTACAGTTGCGTTCATATTCACCTCTTCATATAAAGGTATTTTTGGAAAAAGCCACCTGATTTCAAGAACTTCAGATAACTGCCTTGGCCAAAAGAAAGCCAAGACAAGCTAGCACCGAAGCACTGAATTTTGATGCCACCCTTGCTTTAGTTCAGAACTATCCCCAAATAGGGTAGGGTAGTCCGTGCTAACCCCTGCTAGTGGGCGTAGGTTAGCTTAGAGCAAATTTTTTTATAGGTTGGTCGCACCATTTTCATCTGAAATGGGGTGGGTTTGTCAATGCTGCGAAATATTACAACTCTTGTTTAAATTCCGAAAGGTATACGAACTAATGAGGGTTTGAGGCGCTTTTTGGTTACATAACTTTACATAAACTGCGGTCTTAACTGCTGCGGAATACTAAGTCGGGAAAATCCCCAGTAAAACTGGAATACCTAATGCCACCGTTGAGGCTTGTGGAAAACTATGGGAAAACTGTGGAAAAGGTTGAAGCTCTGTGTGGAAACAGTGGGGAATCTGTGGGGGAAAGTTGGGACAAACGATAAGAATTCTTACAGTTTCGCGCTTCGGTGGAAAACTGGTGACAACAGATGGGGCAACTGTGGATTGTGACCCCTGATATATTAGTTAACTAAAACTAGTTAACTAAATTTAGCTAACTATTTAATTGACTCCTTAAGGAAGAAAGAGCAATGAAAAAAAATATAACCACTGACTAATTGCTTATAACATAATTATGTGGTATGTTCGGGTATATTGTCGCTACGCCACCTTAGAACCTCTTCACGAATTTGTTGTATGTCTTGATCAGAGATTCTGTCGATGTGAGACAAGACTAAACTCATGCGGCCTTGAGCCTTGAGTTGGTCACGGTGGCGGCAGAGAAAATCCCAGTACAAAAAATTAAAGGGACAGGCTCCCTCCCCAGTACGTTTCCGAGGATTGTAAGCACAACTGCTGCAGTAGTCGCTCATTTTATTGATGTAATTAGCTGATGCAGCGTAAGGTTTGGATGCTAGGATGCCGCCATCGGCAAATTGACCCATGCCAATGACATTGGTTTGCATCACCCAATCATAGGCATCAATAAAGGCTCCATGAAACCATTCTTCTATTGATTGAGGGGAAACTCCAACAATTAGAGCAAAATTGCTCAACACCATCAGTCGCTGAATGTGATGGGCGTAACCGGTTCGTTCAACCTGACTCAAAATTTGGAGTAAACAGTTCATGTCTGTTTTCTCGGCATGCCAGTAAAAGTCAGGTAGGGGCTGGGTGTGGTTGAACCAATTGCTTTGGGAGTAGTCAGGGTTCATATAGATATAAATGCCGTGCATATATTCCCGCCAACCCAGGACTTGACGAATAAATCCTTCTGTGCTGCTTAAGTCGAGTTGGTTTTGGTGATAAGCGTTCTCTACTGCTTTAATTACTTCTTCAGGTTGGAGTAAGCCGATATTGAGGTAAGGGGAAATTAGGGAGTGCCACATGGTATCTTCGTTGGTGACCATGGCATCTTGATAGGGACCAAAATTGGGTAGGCGATGGTGAATGAAAAAGTCTAATACTTGAAGAGCTTGATGGCGATTGACTGCCCAACGGAATGGTTCGGTTTTTCCGTAGGTGGGAAAGTTTTGAGCGTTAACGGAGTTGATCACTTCTTGGGTGATTGGGTCGGGTTCAAACCAAAGGGCGTCTGGTGGATTTAGATTACGTTTTGGGGGTTTACGATTTTGTTTATCGAAATTCCATTTCCCACCAATTGGCTTATTTCCTGCCATCAAACTATTAAATCGCTTGCGCCCGACCCGATAGAAGTTTTCCATAATCAGACGTTTTTGAGATTTCGCCCAGGTTTGAAAATCAGACTCGCTCCACAGAAAATGATTGTTGGGATTGACATCCTCCCGCCGCTAAATCATAGATTATAGCGGGGGATTCCTAAGACTCACGACTTAGGTTTCTGTTTCCTTCTCCCCTTTGGGGAGTTTTTCGCACCAGCCTTTCGAGATTTACTCTCTTTCGCCGTAGGCGACGCTACGCGAACGGGTCTTACGGTCGCTCCGCAGACTGAAACGGCAAGCCCTGCCGCCAAAATATTAGTTGATGCGTTAATATCACGATGCTCCGTAGGAGCCGCTACGCGAACGTGATGAGCGTTACAGAATGGGCAATCCCATTCCCGAATATTTAAAGGCAAAGAATCAACACGATTTAGACATACAGAACACAGCTTGCTACTAGGGAACCATCTGTCAATGGAAATAGCTTCACGATTATACCAGTCTGATTTGTATTTAATCTGACGAATTATTTCCGCCCAATTGGCATCATTGATAACTTGAGATAATTTGTGATTCTTAACCATGTTTTTAACAGCTAAATCCTCAAACACAATCAATTGGTTTTCTCGGACTAGTTGAGTAGTTAGCTTGTGAGTAAAATCTTTTCTAGTATTCTTAATTTTTGCGTGTATCCTGGCAACTTTTAACTTTGCCTTGTAACGATTGTTAGATCCTTTTTGTTTTCGCGACAAAGCTTTTTGGTACTTAGCTAATCTTTTCCTAAGTTTCTTAAAGTGTTTGGGATTAGCGATTTTGTCTCCGTCACTAGTTGTAATTAAACTAGAAATTCCTAGGTCAAAGCCAACTTGTTTATCCGTTGGTGGTAGACTCAAATCTCTGTAGTCATTAAACCTTATAGAGATATGCCAACGGCCAGATGGATCCAAAGTAACCGTAACAGTACTTGGGTTGCAGTTTTCAGGTAATTGACGACTCCAACGAATAGGTAAAGGTTCTTTACATTTGGCAAGATAGATTTTACCATCTTTCCATTTGAAAGCTGACTTAGTGAACTCTGCACTACCACCATTACGCTTTTTCTTGAAGTTAGGATACTTAGCACGACCTGCAAAGAAATTAGTGAAAGCAGTTTGGAGGTGTCTTAACCCTTGTTGAAGGGGCACAGAACTGACATCGCCCAAAAAAAACAAGTCATCTTGTTTTTTCCATCCTGTCAACATCAAAGAAGTTTCCTTGTAGCTTACACGTCGGGAGCGTTCATACCAACCTTTTGTCCTAGCATCTAAAGCTTTATTGTAAACAAGTCTTACACAGCCTAGAGTTCTCCTCAACAGAGTTTCCTGTTCAGGGGTTGGGTAAAAACGGTAACGGTAAGCTTTTTCGACCATATTTACTCCTTGAAGTACACTTACATTTTAAACTCTTATATGTAAGATGTCAAGTGGACGCAATTCATGAGGGGCTGTGTGCGGAACCTGCGTCCGCACTTTATACGCCCCGTCTCCCGCTAACCCTACGGGTATAACGTGAGTCTTCTTGCTCTTTTAGATAAAGGTAATTTGGCAAGTTAGTTTTAGGTTGCCAATTATTTCGGCCTGAAGGAGTGACAAACAGGCTTAAAAGCCTTACTGGGTGTGGGGTGTAGGGTGAGGGCGAACGGGGAATATCAGGAGCTGGTTACGTTGCGACGGGACGGTTTAATCAGGTTTCGGACCCAAGAAAATCCCTGGGCTCACTCCAAATTCCCTTCTATTTTCCCCACACCCCACACCCCACACCCCACACCCTGTCTAGTTTAATGCCTTGTTGTCACCCCCTCAGATTTCTGCAAAGGGTCGGTCATTGGGCGTCATTACCCGTAGTTCGGTAATCGTATTTTTGGTGACCCAGGCTTGGAGAGGCGTTTCAAAGTCGTCCGCTGTTTCATAGCTGACTAGCCAACCTTGCTGGCGTAATTCCTCAGCAAAGTGGCGCATGGCTGACCAAATGAATACCAGTTTTTGGCGGTGGTAGCGTCTTTGTTGGACGTAGCTTAGGGATTCAATCAGAATTACTGGCGTATTTTGATGGTTTTTTTGACAACTGTTTAGGGCTGATTGTTCATTCCAAAGTTGATCCCCTAGTACCCAAATCCCGATAGTCATTCTGGCTAATGCTTTTTACTGTATTGAGATCATACAATAACTTCAGGGATTTTTGTGTTGAGTTTTAGGAATTAGGGAATAGGGAGTAGGGATTAGGGAGTAGGGAGTAGGGAATAGGGAACAGGGAACAGGGAACAGGGAACATAAAAAAAAGGATTAATTATATTAATAATTAACTATTATTAAAGTATATTTATGTGGACATTGATCAGATATTAATAAAATTTACAGGCTCTAATTTTAGAGCCTAATTTAGCATAAATAATAATTGTTTTTTATAGGTTTTTTTAAAATTAATCAAATAATAGTTATAGCAATTATGTTTCCCATGAGGTAAAGGGCTCCCCCTAAATACCCCTTAAAAAGGGGGACTTTGAGGTTGTTCACTGTACCTCATACATGCAATAAACGCTATATATAGAGCAGCTATAAATTGGTTTATAACTACTCTATATAACTATTGTTTAGTTTTTGTAACCTAATGAGGTACACAGTTTTTTTCCCTATTCCCTGTTCCCTATTCCCTACTCCCTACTCCCTACTCCCTAATCCCTACTCCCTACTCCCTCACATCCAGAACGAAAGTACCTCACCAAATTACAAACCGCTATAAAAACTGCTAAATACTACATATCTCAAGGCGAGAGAAGAGAGATACGCCACCCATAAAAAAGGCGAAGTATGCCCAACCGGAAAAGAATCCGACATAGCTGACTGGTAGATGCCCCTGGGGAGCATTGAGGGTGAAGGGCAGGTCAACGTAATCTAGCCACTTTTCGTTGGTGTGCCATCCGAGTTGATCGCCAAAGCGACAGTAAGTTTCATAGTCATAATCGGCACCAGGAGTTACCTGCACACTCTCGGTCACTAAGCTCTGCCAGATTTGTTTCTGTACACTAAAGCCAAAGCGCCCATTGCTGTACTTTACCCAGAGGGTGTTGAGAGTATAGAGGTCTTTACAAGGAAACTTGTTGATATCTGGGATGTCAAGCCAGCCTTCTTCTTCTCGTCCTGCTGCTTTGAGCATAAGAGCGAGAGTTTCTTGATCTGCCTCTTGCCACTTTCTATGGATTAGTAAATCCTGTAATGGGCGGTAATCTACTCCTACATCAGAACTAAGGTCATCAACTTCACTCAAACAGATGAAATAATCGTCTTCAGTCAAGGGCTGTAACCATTCCTGCACTGACTGAGGACGGTCTTTTGGCTCTAAGGCCATGGCTTGAAGAATTACTTGATTTAAGCGATCGCTAATACTAGGAACCAGTTGGTTTGGTGGCACCAGGTCTTCACCGTCATACTTGCGGTAAATTGACTCGGTAGGATTTAGCCCAGTTACGGCATGGTAAAGTGAAGCGGCTAGAGAGTAGACATCCACCGTGGCGTGACGACTGCCTTGGTAGTATAGCTCGTAGGGTCGAAATGGTTTATTGTCAATATGGCTGGACACATTACTATCTCGGAGTATATCCCCAGGAATGCCAAAGTCAATCAATACCGGTTTGCCACTGTTCCTGACCACGATATTATGAGGGCTGATATCTAAATGCACTAGCCCTACTCCATGAATTAGATTCAAGGCTGACCCAATTTGAGTGATGTACTCTACTGCATCAGTTTCAGGTAATGGTCCTGTGCGTTGTACCAAATTCCACAAACTTTCCCCGGAAATAAAATCCATCACGAGGCAGTAGGTATCTCCTTCTTGAAACAAGTCTCTAACCGGCACCAGGGAATCCAGGTCAGCAGACAGTTGAGCCAGCAGTTGTCCTTGCTTGATAAATTCTTCGCCATAGTTGGGGTAGTCTGGAGCCAATCTCAGGCTTTCGTGTGGTGTTTTAATTACAACATCTTGATTAAGTAACTGATGGACTGCTTTGTAGGTAATTCCAAAAGCTCCACGTCCAAGAATTTTCTCGATCTTGTATTTACCACCATGTAACAGCTGTTGCTCTGACCAGACCATATAGATTAGTTGTTATTTATTTATAAGTCGTGTTTAGGTTTAGTAGATTTCCTCTGGCTCCTAGGGATATTATCAACTAGTTTAAGACACCCTCAATTCAAATAATATTGATAATACAATTACTTCTATAGCATTATTGAGTGAGTATTCAGCGAACAGCGATTAGCGCTACGCGCACGCTACTTGAGGTGCTATCAGCTTTTGAATAAAACAGGTAACCATTGGTTTAATCTGAGTTACGTTAGCTGAAGGCTGTTCGCGTAGCGTTAGCTAAAAGCTCACGGCTGAATGCTGACGGCTGAAGGCTTACATTATTTACATGCTATTAAATCTGATAATTAATTTTTTGAGGATTAATTTTCAGTACTCATATACTTTAGTATAATTTCTTCAGGTTTGCCATTTGCTACGCCATCAGGTGTTAGTCGTTAATTACTCTGTTAAGAGAAAAAAACCAGATATAGGAAGTAGGGAGTAGGGAGTAGGGAGTAGGGAGTAGGGAGTAGGGAACAGGCAAGAGGCAAGAGGCAAGAGGCAATAGGCAATAGGCAAGAGGCAATAGGCAATAGGCCATAGGCAATAGGCAATAGGCAATAGGCAATAGGCAAGAGGCAAGAGGCAATAGGCAATAGGCAATAGGCAATAGGCAAGAGGGAAAAAATCCTGTGTACCTGATTAGGGTAGAAAGCGCTATACCGCACCTGTAGAATGGGCATCTTGGTGGAACTGGCATCTTGGTGGAACTGGCATCTTGGTGGAACTGGCATCTTGGTGGAACTGGCATCTTGGTGGAACTGGCATCTTGCCAGTTATCAATATTTTCGAGCGGGCAGGATGCCCACTCTACTCCTATTAATTAGTTAATTCAGGAACGCCAAAGCTACTGACAAATGTGTTCGCGTAGCTTAACCTACGGTCAATCGCGTTTAGCTCAAGTCCGCAGAATTTTCCCCATTTACCGCTTTTCCCAACTCCCGATTGCCGACTCCCGACTCCCGACTCCCGACTCCCGATTCCCGAATCCCGACTCCTGATTCCCGACTCCCGAGCCATCTGTCTAGCCCTTCGCCATTAAGATAGGATTATCCAGACTAAAGATAACCACTTACATTAGCTATGGCGGAAGAAACCCAACCCTTACCTAACCCTGAGGAAGCCAATACTCCTTCTGATACATCAGCAGAGAAACCGGCGGCTAAGGCCCCTGCGGCCAAAAAGCCTGCTGAAAAATCAGAAGAGAAACCAGCGGCTAAGGCTCCTGCGGCCAAAAAGCCTGCGGCTACAGAGGCAAAAGCTAAAAAAGCCAAACCACCAGCAATTGAAAAGAAACCCTTTACTGAATTTGTGGAACAACATTATGTACCAGCCCTTAAGACTGCTTTTGCCAAACAAGGTATTGATGATGTAGATGTGACTTTTGCTAAACAGAAAATCCCGATTCCGAGTTTGAGTCAAATGGATGACTGTTGGCAAGTAATGGGTAGTTGGCAAAATGGTCAACGTAAATTTAACGTTTATTTCCTAGACGAAGATATTAAAAAACAAAAGGCTTTTTCGGCCTCAGCTAATGGTGTTCAACCTAGTACGATCGAATCTTTTATGATTGATGAACGGAGAGTTACTCTTGATCTAATGGTTCATTACACTATACAACGGCTAAATGCTCAGAAGTGGCTAATGTGGAATTAGTAAGTCTTGGCTAATGTTTAGGTAGATTTTAAGCTATCAGCTATCAGCTATCAGCTATCAGCTATCAACTATCAGCTATCAGCTGATCCGGGTAGCGTGGCCAACAGCCAAGGGATTTTCTCCAGACTTTCAAGTCTGTAAAATATGAAACTATTAAATTCGGCTTTGCTTAACAATGGAATGATTTGAAGAGTTTTGTGGAACGGGCATCTTGCCCGTTACAATTCCCGGGCAGGCAAGATGCCCACCCCACTCATATTCATTCCTTGATTCAGCAATGCCATTTTTTAGTAGTGCTGACTTAAGTGATGCCAACCTGAAGGGTGCAGACCTCACTGATGCCAACCTGAGTCGTGCTATTGTGGACAATACCCAATTCGGAGATAACTCAGGCATTGATGAATCCATCAAGCTTGACCTAATTGAACGAGGGGCAATGTTTGAGGATGTGCCAGGGGATAGCTCGGAAAGTGTTACCCCTAGTGAAATCCCGCAAACAAATGGGATCAATTGAAAGAATGCGATAGCATCAACCAAAAAACGCGATCGCTTAAAGCAAATAATGCGATCGCATTTTTTTTGTTTATGCGATCGCTTAAACCAGAAAATGGGCATTGCTAAATCTTGGGATCAATATCAGTGGGGTGGGCATCCTGCCTGCCTGGGAATATTGATCACCGGCAAGATGCCGGTTCCACGGTGAAATATTGATCACCGGCAAGATGCCGGTTCCACCAAGATGCCGGTTCCACAAAACTCTTCAAATCATTCCATTATTAAGCAATGCCAACGAATTAGTGTAGAGCGATCGCATAATCCAGCTATAGCAGTTCTCAATTAGGTGAGGTACACAAGTTGTGGATTTTAGGGAACAGGGAAAAAATCCTGTTCCCTATACTAGCGCTATAGTTTTATTTACCTTGAGACTTAGGTAGTGACAGTCCCAGATAGCCTCCAAGACCTATTTTTGCCATATCCATAAACGTGGGGCGGTATTGTTCATCAATTACCGCTAGGGTAAGTGACCCCCCAAGTAATATGGAGATAATAGTAGCTTGAACCATCTCTTTGATTGTCAGAGTTTTATGAGCCATAGGTTTTTGTTGTAACTGGTACGCTTGACTGCTACTTTTAATGGTTACCCACAAAAACCGAACCCTTGACTGTCCAATGGATTAGTTGCTAACATGTTTTGGGTTTTGTTTGATTGTTTTGTGACTGAGTTGTGATTGCGCTAAAGGTTATGGCGCTGGCAGCAGGGAATAGGAAACTTTGGCTCAGGGAATTATTGAGTTTGGTCATTTAGGGCTGCATCGCTTACTATCTTGAATTTTTAAACACTATTCAAGCTATTACTATAGTTATAAAAAATTCGCCAGACTATGAAAGAAGCTAGCCAAGTAAAAAAAAAACTAACTATTACTGCCTCGTCAAAAGGTATAGAGAAAGCTGAAAAAGCTTTAATCAGGCTAGAATTTGAGTCTAAAAGTAACTTAGCAAAATCACAACTTATAGGTCGCAGTACAGTAACAAAGTTTTTTCAATCTAAACCAATTCAGCTGGATTCCTTTAAACGGATATGCCAGGCTCTGAAACTAGACTGGAGAGAAATCGCGGGAATAGCGGAAGAAAAGCGATCAGAACCCCTAACCATCAGAAATGATGGTAGTAGCTCAGAGCTGGTGGAGGGGGTGGAGCAAGGGCAAGCACCTAGGCGCAAAGTGACTGTAATCGATAGACAAAGTGAAACCATTAAAGCTTCTATTGTCTTAGAAGGGGATATCGATTCAGTTGAAAATTTAAAATTTATTCAATCTATTTTACGAGACTATTCAGGATACAGTATAAACATTATTGATATTAAACCAGGCAGCATCCGATTAATTATAGAGGGTTCTCCAGAGGATATCGAACGGCTTAGATCTCGGATAGAATCAGGAGAAATCAACGAATTAAGCGGTTTTCCTGTTCAAGATATTGAAATTTTGAGGGAAAGGTCAGAGGATGATCAAAAATGGCGTCTAGTGGAAGAGATTGTTAGCCGTGGAGCTGTGGGTCGAGACTTAAACGGTGTTGACCTGAGTGATGCTGACCTCAGTTATGCCAACCTGATTGGTGCCGACCTCAGTGAAGCTGACCTCAGTAGTGCTGACTTGATTCGTGCTAATCTAAAGGATGACAACCTGATTTTTGCCGACCTGAGTGAAGCGGATCTCAGTGAAGCGGATCTCAGTGAAGCCTACCTGAGTGGTGCCTACCTCAGTAGTGCCAACCTAAGTAATGCCTACCTGAGGGGTACTTACCTGATTTATGCCGACCTCAGTGAAGCTGACCTCAGTAGTGCTGACCTTAGTGATGCCAAGCTTAGTCATGCTATCGTGAACAATGCCCGATTTGGAGATAACTCAGGAATTGATGAATCGATGAAACGTGACCTAATTGAACGAGGCGCAATTTTTGAGGATTTGCCAGGGGATAGCTCTGAAATTTTAACCCCTAGCAAAAGATAGGAATGACTGAAATTAGGGAGTGCTGATAATTTTTGGGAATCCCGTAAGCTTCAATCAAAAAATGCGATCAAAGGAAAGAATGCGATTGACCTATGGTCACGCTACGCGATCGCTTACAAATACTCAATACCCCCAACCATTTCTTCTAGAGTAGATAGCCTTTATAATAGTAAGGATGTAAACAATATTTTTTACCGATTCCCGATTCCCGATTCCCGATTACCTAAGCATTTAGCTATTAGCCAATAGCTAAATGCTTACCTAAAAAAAAGGGGGAGTCGCAACGGTTCCCCCTTGACAATCCCGATTTTTAGGTCAAAACTATAAAGATGATAACGAAAAAGGTAATAACTTGATTGTTAAATAACTTTATTAAATAATTCTTTTAGTTAAGTTATGTAACAGCTTTCACCGTTCAGGTTTGCTTAAGCTTTCAGGTTTGCTTAAGGATTCAGGTTTAAGCTACGGCAGGGGCAAAATGTAATAAAACTTTAAATTACGTTGTAACTCTTAACCTAAACAGGCGTTTGAGATCACCAATACCCTGGTAAACTCAGAAAGCAATATATAGCAGCAATATATAGCAATCGTTATTGATTGGTGAAACTGACCCTGGGGCAAGGTGTTTCCTTGTGTTCCCTGTGTGGGGAATCTTTCTGGTTTCACGAGCTGATCCCGATTGCTAGATCATTGTCATTGGTTTGGGCTTGGGTTGAGTGACCCGGATCTGTCCACACCAGGCCACCGAGAATGGTAAGCAACTATAACAAGCAAGCAAGAGCTTAAGATGGTAGATTCCCTTAAAAAACCTGATTTTGATGAAATCCGACCCGGTATAAAGGTACCGGCGAAGGACACGATCCTAACTCCCCGGTTCTACACTACTGACTTTGAAGCAATGGCGAAGATGGACCTCTCGCCTAATCAGGATGAACTGGAAGCCATCCTGGAAGAGTTTCGAGCTGATTACAATCGTCACCATTTTGTCCGGGATGAGGAGTTTAATCAATCCTGGGATCACATTGATGGGGAAAAACGCCGGTTATTTGTTGAATTTCTGGAACGTTCCTGTACAGCGGAATTCTCTGGTTTCTTGCTCTATAAGGAATTGGGACGGCGCTTAAAGCATAAAAATCCTGTGCTGGCAGAGTGCTTTACCCTGATGTCTCGTGATGAAGCACGTCATTCGGGATTCCTGAACAAGGCTATGTCAGATTTCAATCTACAGCTGGATTTGGGATTCCTGACTAAGAGCAAGAAGTACACCTTCTTTCAGCCGAAGTTTATTTTCTACGCTACCTATCTGTCTGAGAAGATTGGCTATTGGCGCTACATTACTATCTATCGCCATTTAGAAGCCCATCCTGAAGACCGAATCTATCCAATTTTCCGGTTCTTTGAAAACTGGTGTCAGGATGAAAACCGTCATGGGGATTTCTTTGATGCGATCATGAGAGCCCAGCCGAATACGCTGAATGATTGGCAGGCTAAGCTTTGGTCGAGATTCTTCTTGCTGTCGGTGTTTGCCACTATGTATCTGAATGATGTTCAGCGGTATGGATTTTATGCCTCCATTGGTTTAGATGCTCGTGAATATGATAAGCATGTGATTGAGAAGACTAACGACACCTCAGGACGGGTCTTCCCAGTTATTCTGGATGTAGACCATCCGGAATTTTATGAGCGTCTGGAGATTTGTGTCCGGAATAATGATAAGCTAAGAGCGATCGCTAATTCAAATACGCCTAAGTTCTTGCAAATATTCCAGAAGTTGCCACTCTACATGTCTAATGCCTGGCAGCTCCTAAAATTGTACCTGATTAAGCCGATTGATATGACGGCTAAACATGGTTCTATGATCTAAAGTTTGCTCCGCTAACTGTTAGCTTCGTTTTTGTGGTGATTCTACATTAGGTAGGATCACTTTTTTTTGATTTACCCTGGGAGTCGGGAATCGGGAATCGGGAATCGGGAATCGGGAATCGGGTTGTAAGTGCTGTAAGTTTGGGGAGATAGGGAGATGGGGAGATAGGGAGATGGGGAGATGGGGAGATGGGGGAGATTTTTAGTAAGGGTAATTATAGCGTTTCTAATACTTAACCTGTTGTGCATTTAAATTGAATATTATTCCGTTATAAAACAAACCGTAAAACCCTCTCCCCCTACTCCCTATTCCCTATTCCCTATTCCCTACTCCCTACTCCCTACTCCCTATTCCCTACTCCCTTAGATCCGGAAATGATACAAGAATGACAGAAGTTTTATCGGTATAGGTGCGTCAGTTCTGTTAGTGTATTTTTTATTGTTGAGTGTTAAAAAATTTGGGACTTAAGTATCTAAAAACGGGATTACTGGGACTAACGTTTACCTTCACAGTTGCTTACCGAGCTGGGAGTCAAACTGTGCCAGTACCGGACTCGACTACAGGCAACCCAGAGGAAACCCAGGGGAATCCGCCTCAGCCTACTCCAGAGAAATTACCAGAGTCCCCCCAGTCTGATCCTCCTGGTAATTCAGCAGCCCAGGAGTTGGATTTAAGTCCAGAGATAATCGAAGGCAGTCCAGTGCTACAGCGTTGGCTAGAGGAGGTGCCGGATGTTTGGCAGGATATTCGCAATCAACCCAGTTTTCGCACTCGCTTGCGGTTGGGTTACTCCCAGTTTCCCTCTAATGGACAAGCCGCAGGGGTGAATGTGGGAGTGGAAGATGTGTTTATTGGTAATTCTGGCTTGACGGTGAGTGGGGATTATCAGGCTTCGTTTAATGGTGAGCGAGAAACCTTTGGGGTAGATTTGCGGTATTATGTACTGCCCTTAGGGAGTTATTTTAATGTTGCCCCGATGGTGGGTTATCGCAATTTGGAAACTGATGGTTACTCTACCGATGGGGTAAATGTGGGAGCGCGGTTGCTATTGGTTTTGTCTCGGACTGGTGCCGCTGATATTTCCTTCACTCAAAGTTTTGTTTCTATTGGCAGTAGTGATGAGGTCGGGATAAGCAAGCTTTCCTTTGGTTATGCCCTTACTCCCAATTTGCGGCTTGCTACGGATATTGAGAAACAGAATTCTATCGAAAATAAGGATAGTCGGGTGGGGATTGGCTTGGAATGGATGCCCTGAGATGTTGAGAGGGTTAGGAGTAGAGTGGGCATCCTGCCCGCGCGAAAATAAGGAGGAAACGGGCAAGATGCCCATTCCACGGAGCTCACAGGGGTAGGTTTTTTATATTTGGTTCGGGAATCGGGAATCGGGAATTGGGAGTCGGCAGTCGGGAGTCGGGAGTCGGGAGTCGGGAGTCGGGAGTCGGGAATCGGGAATCGGGAATCGGGAATCGGGAGTCGGGAATCGGGAATCGGAAGTCTAGAGCGTTCGCGTAGCGTGGCCATTCCCGTAGCGTGGCCGTAGGCCAATCACATTTATCGAGCCCATCAAGCTAAGCCATTTAGGGATTTGATCTCAGCCATTTCGCTATAGGATTTACCTATAACATATCCAAATTGATCATGAAACCCAATGCTAATTTGTCATAACACCAAACAATCCTCGGATCTCTTTCCTACTATTCCCGATTCCCGATTCCCGATTCCCGATTCCCGATTCCCGATTCCCGATTCCCGATTCCCGATTCCCGATTCCCTCTGTTTCCCCACACTAAAGTAAAACTCTACCGATGAAAACCAGTAATGTAGTCAAGTCTGAGCTTCCCTCCTCAGCACAGCACCACAGACTTCCCAAGATTAATCTATTTACCATGTTCCGGCTTGGTCTATTCCAGATGGGATTAGGGATCTTGGCAGTGCTGACCCTAGGAGTGCTCAACCGAGTGATGATCGACGAGCTAGGTATTCCAGCCTCAATTACCGGGAGCCTTCTAGCCATTTCGCTGTTTATTGCCCCAGCCAGGGTATGGTTTGGTCAGCTCTCGGATACTAAACCCGTCTTTGGATATCACCGTACTGGTTACGTCTGGATGGGAAGCGGGTTATTTATGATTATCCTATCCTTAGCGGTACAAATCACCTGGCAATTGGGCAATCTCGTCGAAGGGGCTGGAAGTTGGACATGGTCAATTCCAGCCTATAGTTGGGTCGCTCTTGGGGCTCTAATTTTTGCTCTCTACGGTATGGCTGTGAGTATGAGTTCCACTACCTTTTTTACCTTATTAGTGGATATTTCTGATGAAGACAACCGTGGCAAATTAATCGGTATTATCTGGTCAATGATGACTGTAGGTATTGCCATTGGCGGCATCAGTAGCACAATTTTGCTGAAGGGATTAGATAATATTGATACATCCCTGGAAGTATTGCGGTCATCAATTACTGGGCTGTTTTTCTTCGTACCCTTAATGGTGTTCGGGCTAGCGGTATTAGCCACCTTTGGAATCGAGAAAAAATACTCGCGCTATTCTTCCCGTTCTATCCTAGCGAATCGCGAAGACCAGATTACCTTGGGCCAATCCCTAAAACTATTAACGGCTAGTCCCCAAACTGGCCTGTTTTTCACCTTTTTGGTGATCATGACCATCAGCCTATTTCTCCAGGAAGCAGTGCTAGAACCCTATGGGGGAGAGGTCTTTAATATGTCAATTCCTCAAACCTCTCTACTGAATAGCTACTGGGGGATTGGGATGTTGATGAGCTTGAGCGCAACTGGCTTTTTCCTAATTCCCAATTTAGGTAAGCGCAAAACCACTCAATTAGGCTGTTTAGCGGTATCTATCTGCTTTATCTTGATTATTATGTCAGGATTTACCGGAAATGCTCAGCTATTCCAGGGAACCTTACTCTTATTTGGTTTATCTACTGGTATCGCTACCACAGGGGCTCTCAGTTTGATGTTAGATCTAACCGCAGCAGAAGCAGCTGGCACCTTTGTGGGAGCATGGGGATTAGGGCAAGCTATGGCACGAGGCATAGCAGTAGCCAGCGGTGGTGTGATTCTTGATGTAGGTAGAGCAATTTTTACTACCCCAGTCTTGGCTTATGGTGTCGTGTTTGCTCTCCAATCCGCAGGGATGATAGTGGCAATTTGGTTCCTGGGTAAAGTGAATTTTAAGGAATTCCAGGATAATGCTCAACATGCGATCGCTGCTGTGATGGAAGGAGATTTGGATGGTTGAAGGTTAGGAGGTTAGGAGGTTGAAGGTTAGTAGGTTGAAGGTTATTAGGTCTATTGAATGCGATCGCTTTTAATAGCAGGCGTAGGGTGCGTTAGGGGTGGGCTGGCCATCATATTAAACCTCGTAGCAAGTGTTGGGAAAGCCCGCCCCGTAACGCACCAGAAGGTTATTCGCGTAGCGTGGCCAAAAGGCCAAGGTTATTAGGTCTGTTGAATGCGATCGCTTTTAATAGACCTGGCAGCGTTAGAAGTTTTATGCTGTTGTACTACCGCCAATTCTTATCACCTGTTGCTTGAGCTGAAGTTGGTGACTTGTAGAAGAGGTGTAGGATAGGTCAATAAAAAAAGTAAATTTTGCTGTGGCTACCGATATAGAGATGTAGGGTTACAGCAAAAGATACGATGAGTGATCAAAAAAAAGCAAATAGTAGCTTGGATTAGTAGCCTTGTCCCTTTATCTCCTCAAACGGAAGACCCCAGCACATCTTTAGGTGTTCCAAAACTTCTATCACCAGCAGATAAAAGTGTTTTCAATCACTACCCCCGGAGATGATATTAGTTAGAAATCAGAGAGTTTTGGTATTTCCCCGTTTGGGATAAGCCATTTAATGTGTTGCTTACCCACAGCGGAAACACTTTTTTTCTTGTCTTGGTTGCTACCTTTAGTCAACATATCTGGGTTGGCTCTCAGAAGCCCTGCTTGGAAAAACATCTCGTCTTCATTGATGCGTGTCAGGAGGCATATTTCCCCAATTGCTTCAGGAGGTATCATCCACGTTTTCCCAATTGTTGCTTTTGAATCAAATTCAATGTCAATCAAGTATAAATCTAATTTGGTTCCTCTTTCCCATCTAAACTCATGGCGCAGATAAGCTTCTACTTTTATTCCGAAAATCGTTTTCTCCGCTTTCTCTACTTCTGCAAGTCGAGTGCGCCCCATTCGTTCACCATCAATAACGTAATCCATCGCATCTCGAATTACTTTGCCATAGCGGGATTCAAAGTTTTTGATAGTATTAAGGGTGCTGAAGAGCTTTTCGAGTTTGGCGTCCAAATTGTTTAACCTTGATAAAGCTCATACAAGTGTAACGTGTAGTGTAAATTTAGGGTTAGTCCTTCACGGATGCGATTGACCGTAGGTCACGCTACGCGAACGCTCTTACCTGAACCCAATATCTGAACAATAACTGGAGGCAAAGGTGACACAACAGTTAACTGCTATTGAAATTTGTGCGGGTGCTGGGGGAATGGCATTGGGCTTAGAACAGGCTGGCTTTAAGCACCTGGTCGTGTTTGATAATGACAAGTATGCCCATGCAACGCTTCTGAAGAATCGTTCTGGCTGGAACCCCCAATTGTGTGATGTCCGCACCTTAGACTGCTCTTCCTATGAAAATGTAGACCTTTTTGCAGCAGGGGTTCCGTGCCCTCCCTTCTCGATTGCGGGGCAGCAAAAGGGGGGGAATGATGAGCGTGATTTATTTCCGGATGCCCTACGGTTAATTCATCAGGTACAACCCAAAGCTGTACTGTTGGAAAATGTGCGAGGCTTTTCCAGTAAGAAGTTTGCTGACTACCGAACGGCATTAAATTCTGAGTTTCGGAAGATGGGTATGATCATGCAGTGGCGGGTACTGAATGCATCGGATTATAGTGTGCCCCAACTCCGTCCTCGGTTTATTTTGGTTGCCCTCAGAAAAGAGTATGTCCCTTTTTTTGAATGGCCTGAACCTATTCCTGAACCTCCAACTGTCGCTAACACGATTGGAGATTTGATGGGTTCTGACGGTTGGCCTGGGGCAGAGGCATGGATGAGTAAAGCACAAGCGATCGCTCCCACATTAGTTGGTGGCTCCAAGAAGCATGGCGGGGCTGACCTTGGCCCGACACGAGCCAAGAAAAAGTGGGCAGAACTGGGAGTCGATGGTAAAGGCATTGCCAATTCTCCGCCCAGTTCCCAAACCCCGATTGATGCATTGCCCCGATTAACCCTGCGCATGGCGGCTCGGCTACAAAACTTTCCCGATGACTGGGAGTTTGTAGGAGGAAAAACTGCCCAGTATCGTCAAATTGGGAATGCACTTCCTCCAGCAGTCTCTCGCCATGTTGGACGGTCTATTGTGTGTGCTCTCAACAAAGTGGAAGTCAGTGCTACCAAACCCAAGCAATTGGAACTTTTCAGTGCCGATGTGGCTTGAATTTAGGTGTTGCTGGCTTGGTCAAAAGCAGACCGGAAAGAAGAATGTTAACAGAAAATCCTTAGGCTGGTTGATGGCTAGCACGGTTTTGCCTGAGATGCTGGCTGCTCTGGTTGAGGTGGAAGCCCGGATACTCAAAAATCATTAATCGTAGGGTGGGCAGTGGCTAGTAAAGCGATTCACCGTAGGTCACGCTACGCGAACGCAAACAAATGAATTGGTGTGATCCACTGCCCACCGACATGAACTAGTCAGTTGGTGGGCAGTAGGTAGTCAGGCGATGGCAAGCAACTGAATCGGTGTGATGCACTGCCCACCCTACATCTGTATGCACTATATGCTACAGTTCCGCTTAGGAAAGCTCGGGTTACCTGGCACCACTACCCCTCCTACGAGGAGTAGGACCATAATCATGACCATACCCAGGAGAATAAAAGACACCCTTCTCCGGAGGGTTTTCGCTAAATCGGCTGATTGGTTGCCCACAAGCATTATTCACGCCCACCAAAATACCTTCAGGTATAGTCCATTTGTTGTTGTTGTGGCACTCAATGACTACATAAGCTCCCCTAGCTATAAATAGTAAGTCACCAGGATAAAGCTTTTCACCTATCGATACAGCAATGAAAACGCTTTCAGAGAAGCGGAGGATCGTACCAAATCCCTGAGCTTTATCCACAGTTCCTACAGGTGATTCATTAGCAAGAACTTGATTCGTAAAACCTTGTGCAACGGTAATACCAACGATTGTCAAAGCAGCTACTATGTGTTTCATTTTTTATTGGGCAACTGTTTAGTTAAGCCAGTTTCTAAGCGCTGTCTAGCTTGGTCAATCCATTTGTCTTCATCTATATTATAACGGGAGGAATATCCAAGGCAATATCTCCAATTATTCATAATTATTGCAGTGTTATTGTCACCTGCTTCTTCTAATACCTGCGCTAGCAAACAGTAAGCTGGTGCCTTTTTATTATCTAAATTAATAGCGTCCTGGAGATGACGTTTTGCCTCAGCGTAGCGATTTTGTTTTAGCCGAGCCCACCCCAGGTTTTTCAGCAAATAGTATCTCACTTCATCATTCTCATTTAGGATTAGACCTGTTAGTAACAAAGAACTAGCTTGATAATATTTTTTGTTTAGAATATACATTCTACCTAAGTTATTATAAGCAGAATCAAAGTCATCTTGGACAGCAATTTTATATTGAGCGATAGCTTTTTCATTGTCTTGTATTTTTTCGTAAACTACTCCTAATTTATAATGAGGTTCAACGTAGTCAGGATTAAGGAGGAGTGCTCGTTTGTAGCTTGATATGGCGACAGATAATTGCGGAGTATCATTATCAAACGTGTATCGATCACCAAGATTTTTGTAAAAAATTGCAATCTCAGGTAACGACAAACGAAAGGTAACAGAAACTAGTAAAAGACTGAAGGCAATGCCACAACTTACTTCTTCCCACAAATATTTAGGAATATTCAAACGGGTAAGAGCACGTTTGATTGAATCCTGTCCAGCTTTTGTGAGAGCGCTTCTACCAGCCAATAGTGTCAGGACGCTCTGAGTAGCAGTAACAAAAGCCCCTAAGGTATCTGGTCCACCACTGAGAAAGCGTGAGGAAATGTCTACGGTTAAACTCAACGACGATGTTAGAAATACAACGGTCAGTATTTTCCATAGCCAGTCCAGATAATCCCATCGATGCTTTGGAGGTTTGAAGAACCACCACCAAGCTTCTACTTTAGGGTTCAAAATAGAATGCCATTCAGTTAGATCTACTACTGTGGTAATCTTATTAGTCTCTTTCTTTAATCGGTTATCTAGATCGTTAAGCTTAATCAAGCTTCCTATAGGAATATTTGATTGATTGCTTAATTCTGCTTGAACTGTATCACGAGCAGTCAAAACTTCTAGAACTGTTTCTTTTGATGGCGAGCGGGAGCATCCCACTTTGGAAGAAACATACCGCATTAAGCTGTATGATTGTGATTCTACCGCCCACATAAAAAGATATATTTGCCAAAATGGGATGCTCCCTGGCCAGCTAGTATCTTCAAGTTTAGTCAGTGCATCAGTGTAACCTTGAATAGCAGACTCTAACTTTGATATAGCAGAGTTAGTCTTAGGAGTTTCTCCTGGCATAAGCTGACTTGACATTTAATTGCCTCACATTACAACAACCTTTTCTAAAATTAAGCCATTGTCTGAGTGATGGGAATGTTTTCAACACAGCCAGGTATAAGCGCGATCGCACCAACAATCACATCAGTCTCTGATCTACCAGTTTGCTCAACCTAGTAGCTATTGAGTTATGGAAAAGGGTTGGAGGAATCCTAATGGCGATTTGAGGTTTAGTAATAGCATCAATCTAAAGTAGCTTTAAAATACCACTTGTATGACTAAGTGTTGCTATTGCTGTATTAATTCTTAACATTAGGGCAAATCTGCTCTGGAGGTATTTCTGCTCACCGACATCAGCTAGTGCTTTACAGAAAGCCCAGCAACGGTTGCGAAACCTTAGGCCAGAAGACATTTCCCAATCCTATCACGACCAGATAAAGCAACAAAAAGCTAGAGGGGCGCTTGTCGCCCCTCTAGCAGGATGGGTAGTGCGTAGTAAGGCTGTTGCCAGCAAATAAATCGGTGAGATGGACTGCCCACCCTAGATATTAAGGTTCTTCAGTACCTGCTATGCTAAATTTTCAGTTCAGAAACTCATAAAGGTTACTCTACAAGGGTTATGAGGCTCTTTAACTAACAAAATGTTCTGAATACGGCCTCTTTCTTCTGCTCCGTTCGCGTAGCGTGGCCTACGGCCTCAGTCCCTGCTCCCTTTGGCACAGTGTTTATTTAGCATAACAAGTACGGAAGAGCCGATATTAATAAGCAGGTGCATAAAATTAATTACACATTTTCTAAAACTCAAACCCTTGCAATATATGGGTTACATAGATTGATAGTAGGCAATTAATTTTGTTTAGGTGCTTAACTATTTTTTTTTATTATGTAATTTTTATCATCAAAAAAAATCCGGAATAAATAGATATATACAGAATGAATTATATAAATTAAATTATTTTTATTTTTAATTTGATAAAAAATATAATGTTTAGCCAAATAAAAGTATTACTAATAATAGAGCAATGTAATCCTGAGTGGCCGTCTGTACCTTTATTAGCTTACAAATACTTTGAAAAAATTAGCCAAATTGTTGATGTAACTCTTGTTACCCACGAACGAAATAAAGAAGCTCTTGAAAAGTCAAGGGAAAATACTCATAAAATAGTTTATTTTAGCGAGAGTAAATTCAGCAAATTGTATTATAGCTTTTTGGGAAAAATTACTACAATAAGGGGTAGAATAAATTGGCCTTTATTACATACATTAAGCTACCCTATTTACGAAGAATTTAATCACCTGGTTTATAAAAAATTCCGAAAACAAATACTGAATGGAGATTATGATGTGGTGCATGCACTAACTCCGATAATGCCAAGATATCCTGTTAAGGCAATCAAAGCATGTAAGCAAACTCCTTTCCTTCTCGGTCCAGTTAACGGTGGTGTTCCCTTTCCAGAAGGATTTCAAAAAATAGCAAAAAAAGAATATGCTCATTTAAATTTCTTGAGAGCTATTGGTCGATACTTCATACCAGGCTATGTGGCTACTTACAAGAAAGCAGACAAAATTTTAGCAGGATCTACCTATACTTTAAATATGTTAAAAGACCTGTTTAAAATTCCAGATGATAAGATCGAGCTTTTCTATGAGAATGGGATATCCCAGGATTTTTTAACACAAGTGAGTACCCGCAGTAATGGTAACAAGCTTCATTTACTATTTGTTGGGAGATTAGTTCCCTATAAGTGTCCTGATATCGTCATAGAAGCAATTAGTAAATTGGACAAAAGCATCAAAAATAAAATTCAACTAACAATAGTTGGCGATGGTTCAGAGAAAGACAATCTTCTGAACAGAGTGCAAGAACTTGGTTTAGAAAAAGTAGTAAATTTGGTGGGTTGGGTTACCCAGCAGGAAACACTTGAGTATTACCGTAAGTCCGATATTTTTTGCTTCCCCTCTATCAGGGAGTTTGGTGGAGCAGTGGTTTTAGAGGCGATGGCTTGTGGGCTACCTTGTATTGTGGCAAATAATGGCGGTATTGGTGAATATGTAACTGAGGAAACGGGTTTTAAAATCGAACCTATTTCGAGAGAATATCTGACGAAAGAACTAACCAATAAAATCCAAGTACTGGCTACAGATGAAGAACTACGAAAAAAAATGTCAGCTAAATCTATCGAAAGAGTTCAAGAATTTGAATGGAGCAACAAAGCCAAACAAATTGTTAATGTTTACCATCAAATGATTAGCAAAAAATTATCTGATCGCTAAAAAAAGGGTAAGAATTACGGTAGGGGGTATTGACAAAAAGTCTGTTGGGTGGACTCATTTTTGTAAAAAAGAAGGGAAGTATGGAGCCTCACAAGTGTAGGTTTTTTACAAAGGGGAAAGTAAGGAGTCATCGATCAGGTATAGAGTAGATCAAGCAGCAACTGTGTATGAGTGTTGAGGGATGAACTACAATCGACATTTAAAATAATGGAAGGGTAGTGCTACACAACTAGTGATTTTACACATCAAGTTCGGGAGAGCCCGTTTTCTCAAATTCAGCCATTGTCTGAGTGATGGGAATGTTTTCAGCACAGCCAGGTATAAGCGCGATCGCATCAACAATGACATCAGTCTCTGATCTACCAGTTTGCTCAACTTAGCAGCTATTGAGTTCTGGGAGAAGAGTTGGAGGAATTTTAATGGCGATTTGAGGTTGACTCACAGGATAAATCTCAAATCGCCATATACCACTTGTATGACTAAGTGTTGCTATTGCTGTATTAATTCTTAACATTATGGTTAATCCCGTATGGAGGTGTTTCTGCTACACCTGATCCTGTAGCAATCTGTGTGGGAATTGTGAGAATTGTTGTTCCCTGTTCCCTGTTCCCTGTTCCCTGTTCCCTGTTCCCTGTTCCCTGTTCCCTGTTCCCTACTCCCTACTCCCTACTCCCTACTCCCTTTCCAAAAAAGACTTGACAAACCTACCTAGTAGTAGGTAGCCTAAAGTCATGAAACAGAAAACTGCTCAACAAATCCTAGACGTAGCTCAATCCATGGTGCGCAACCGAGGCTACAGCGCCTTTAGTTACGCGGACATTTCCAAAGAAATAGGTATCCGTAAGGCTAGTATCCATTACCATTTTCCATCTAAGGATGATTTGGTAAAGGAATTAGTTAAACGATACCAAAAAAACTTCACACGAAAATGTCTTGAGATTGAGCAACAGGAAAACACACCCCAAGCACAATTGAGAGAGTTTGTGAATCTCTATCGAGATGGTTTGCAAGACAATAAAATTTGTTTGTGTGGAATGTTGACAGCAGATTTGAGTGTTTTAAATTCCGAAATCCAAGCAGAGATCAGAAGTTTCTTTTCTGTCACTGAATCTTGGGTAGCCAGACTATTGCACCGTGGCTGTGAAACCCAGGCTTGGCAGTGTAGCCAATCGTTGGAAGTAGAAGCAAAAATGCTACTTTCCATGTTACAAGGAGCGCAATTATTAGCCCGGGTAGCGGAAGATAGTAGTGCTGCTTTTGATCAGATTACTGGTGCATGTCTGAAAGAGAAGCTATCAGCGGTCAGCGATTAGCTTAAGCGCTACGCGCACGCTACGCGAACAGCTATCAGCGGTCAGCGATCAGCTTAAGCGCTACGCGCACGCTACGCGAACAGCGGTCAGTGGTCAGCGGTCAGCTATCAGCTAATGGGCTATGGGTCACAGGCTAGAAGCCTGTTCCACACTACTTGAGGTGCTGATGCGAAAGTCACAGGCTAGAAGCCTGTTCCACACTACTTGAGAATAAAATAAGCTGACAGCTGACCGCTGACGGCTGACGGCTGACAGCTGATAAAGGAATAATTTTTTTTATTCAATTATCTACCTTCTAGTAGGTAATTGAATTCTAACTATCAATCAATTAAGGAGATAATCATGACACAAGAATTTGCGGGACAAAAAATCATTGTTGTTGGTGGCACAAGTGGTATGGGTAAAGCGGTTGCTCAATTAATTCTTCAGCAGGGTGGTGCTGCGGTTTTAATTGGCTCACGTCAGCCTAAACTGGAAGAAGCAGTAACGGAACTTAGTCAATATGGAACGGTAGTGGGTGAGTTAGCAAATATCTCCGATCCACAGATGAGGAATGCTTTAATTAATCGTTTAATACTAAGTTGCGGTCAAAGGTACAACTTTCTCTTCCGCCAATCTCCCAATCTCCCCATCTCCCCATCTCCCCATCTCCCCATCTCCCCATGAGTGGCGGCATAAATACAGTGAGATGCACCCCAAAAGTTTATCAAAAAATTGATAATTACTTTATAAAAAATAAAAGGTAAAAAAACGATAATATAGCGGCTATTTAAGAGCATATTTGAACATTAATTAACTCTACTAATAAGGTTTATAGCTTTATATTATTTCCAATAACACGCTACATTTATTATTCAAAATCTGATAGCTGATCGCTTACAAAAAAAATTTATAAAATCTCTTGACAAACAAAAATATAATAATTATGATTATAATCTACAAACCCATGGAATTTGTTAATCATGTTTACAGACTTTGTTCCGAATCCTGACAATAATCCAGAGTATCTAATTCCGGGGAATACTACTCAATTTGTTTTCGGGAATAAAGAACCGGTTGAGCACAGGTTAAAGGGCTCCCGTAAGGCAGTAATGAATACCATCTATTCCCTGTATACCCAGGGCTACGCACAACTTTATGAGTGGACTCCTCTTGAGCCGAGTGGCATTCCTGGAGAAGTGATTAGTACTTTGACGAGGTACCTAATTCTGGATTAAGATTTTAAGCAGCTGGGGGGTTTCCCCCCTAGCTAAAAGACCAGGTCTAATCACGTAAGATCATGATCAGACTGGTCATGGAACAAAGTCATATAACATAAGTAGTGAAATCAACTTACTGTGGATTTCAGCCAGCCGTGGAAATTATTTCTACGGCTATTTTTTTTATGGTTAGCAGAAGGTTAGGAGGTTGTTCGCGTAGCGTGGCCGAAAGGCCAAGGTTAGAAGGTTGAAGGTTAGCAGCTTTAAAGTTATCAAGTTGAAGGTTAGCAGGTTGAAGGTTAGCAGCTTTAAAGTTATCAAGTTGAAGGTTAGCAGCTTTAAAGTTATCAAGTTGTTCGTCTTTGGCGTTCGGTGAAGGGTAGGTTTACTGTTAAAGGTGATCAAGTTGAAGCGCCTTAGCGTGTAGGTTGGGTTGAGGTACGAAACCCAACATTTGCACTAGCTTGGTTGGGTTTAATTAATTACAAAGCGTCAGCGTGTAGGTTGGGTTGAGATACGAAACCCAACATTTGCATTAGCTTGGTTGGGTTTAATTAATTAAAAAGCGTTAGTAGTCAGGGGCGAAATTTTAAGAAGGTGGGTTACGGTGCGGATAAAAACTGATTGGTCATTGCTCAAAATCCTGGCCCCACCTAACCCACCCTACGAACTTAATAAACATCTCCCCATCTCCCCATCTCCCCATCTCCCCACCCTCCCCACACTCCTATTACTTCACTCCAGACTGTACCCGCCACAGCATGGCATAAATTCCCTGTTGCTCTAACAACTCTTCATGTCGTCCTTGTTCTACTAATTTGCCTTGCTCGATTACATAAATACAATCGGCATTGCGGACTGTGGACAACCGATGAGCGATCGCAATGGTTGTGCGATTTTGGGTAATCTTTTCTAGGGAGCGCTGAATGGCGGCTTCGGTTTCATTATCAACAGCGGAGGTGGCTTCATCTAGAATCAAGATTGGGGGGTCTTTCAATAGTGCTCGTGCGATCGCAATTCGTTGCTGTTGTCCTCCAGATAGTTTCTGACCCCGCTCTCCCACAATGGTGTCATAGCCTTGGGGCAGCTGCATGATAAATTCATGGGCTTCTGCGGTCTTAGCGGCAGCAACTATTTCCTCGGTGGTGGCATCAAAAGTGCCGTAGGTGATATTCTCTTCTACGGTGCCGTGGAATAAAAATACATCCTGGCTAACTAGACCAATAGCATGGCGTAAGTCTTTGAGCTTCAGCTGTCTGATGTCAATCCCATCAAGGGTTATCGAACCTGCTTGGATTTCGTATAGTCTTAATAACAGTTTCACTAAGGTACTTTTACCAGACCCTGTGGAACCTACTATCGCGATAGTCTTGGTGGCGGGAATGTGGAGGCAGAGATTTTCAACCACAGGGGGGCGATTACGGTAGGCAAATGTCACATTATTTAATACCAATTCACCTTTAACCTCAGACCTAGGCAATGGTGTATCCCCAGAGTGCATGGCAATCGGGGTATCCAGCAGATTCATTACCCTAGTGGTGGATGCCATGGCTCGTTGATACTGATCGAGGGTGTTACCCAGTCGAGTTAATGGCCACAGCAAGCGCTGAGTCATGAAAACTAAGACACTGTAGGTACCTACTGCTAGTTCCCCGGCGGCTGCGGACTTACCACCGTAGAGCAGAATTCCGGTAAACCCAAATAGGATTAACATCCGAATCAAAGGGACAAAGGCAGCAGAAAATGCGATCGCTTTCTGGTTACTGTGCTGATACCCTAGACTTTGTGCCTCTATCCGCTTTGCTTCATAGTCTTCCGCTGTAAAGCTTTTAATGGTAGTAATCCCAGTTAGATTATTTGCTAACTGTCCATTGAGTAACCCTACCTTTTCCCGCACCTCTGCATAACGGGGAGCAAGCAGACCTTGAAAGGTAATCGAACCCCAGAGGATAAAGGGGATAGGGATCAGAGTTATCCAAGCTACATTGGGAGCAACGATAAAGAAGCCCGCACTGATAGTAATAATGCTTGTGGCTATCTGGAGAATTTCGTTGGCACCAATATCGAGAAAGCGTTCTAGTTGGTTGATATCATCACTCAGGATAGACATCAATCCCCCTGTACTACTATCTTCAAAATACGCTAGTTCCAACAATTGCAGATGAGAGTAAGCATCTAGGCGCAATTCGTGTTGAATGGTTTGAGCCAGATTCCGCCATAATCGTTGGTAAGTATATTGAAAGACCGATTCCAATCCCCAGACAATCAAGCTCAGGAATGCCAGCAATACCAGTTGGCTAAAGATATCCGTTACTCCTAGATGGGCTATCAAGGAATCTTGTTGTTTGACCACCACATCCACTGCCATCCCAATCAAGACCGGAGGGGCTAAGTCAAAGATTTTGTTGAGGATTGAGCATGCGATCGCTTTCCCGATTAGGGAACGATGGGGCTGAGCGTAACCAATCAGCCGCTGCAGGGGAGAGTTGGAATGCTTACGCTTATTTGGTTTTGACTTTAACCTTGAATTTCGTTTTGACTTTGACCTTGAATTCAACACAGTAATTAACCCTGACTGATCAGGCGGAATGGATTATTCTAGCAATTATTATACCCATGAGGTACAAATCTCTGGGTTTTAGGGAGCAGGGAGCAGGGAGCAGGGAGCAGTTAATAGTTAAGAGGTAAGAGGTAAGATGGAAAAAATAATGTGTACCTCATAGCTATGAGAAACGCTATAAGTCCAGAGAGCAAATCAATGGTTGATTATTATACCGTATAGCACTGCGTGTAATATAGCGCTACGCGCAAGTCAGAAGTCAGAAGTTAGAAGTCAGAAGTAAGCTATGACTAAGTTTGCTGAGTTTAGGAATGTCAAACATCTTAATGCGTAGTGCTATATAGTGTTTGTATTGTAGTTTTGAACATATTCTCTACTCCCTACTCCCTGCTCCCTACTCCCTAAAAACCAGTACCAAAGTACCTCACCGATTGTATTATTTCTATATAATATCGCTCAACCAAATTCATCAATAAACTAACCCTTGAATACTCCTAGCCACGCCATTATTAACCTTGCTGTTTTGAATCACCAGACTCAACTTCAGGCAGCTTTACCCATTACAATTGGTGCTATCTTACCCGATTTACCAATTTTTATCCTTTATATCTGGGCAAAATTGATTCGTCGTCAATCAGAGTACCAGATTTGGTCACAAACCTACGAATTGCCCTTTTGGCAAAACCTTGTTGCTACCTTTCATTCCCTTCCCCTAGCCCTGTGTGGAGTGATTATCAGCCATTACTGGGGATGGCAACTTTGGGAAATTCTATGTTGGAGTATGATACTGCACTCTTTACTAGATTTACCAGTTCACAACGATGATGCTCACCGGCACTTTTTTCCTGTTAGTAACTATCGTTTTATTAGTCCTTTCTCTTATTGGGATCCCAAGCATCATGGTTATACCGTATCCACAGTGGAAAAATTGTTGGTGTTAGTAGCAACAATTGTTACTTTCGGTATGATTGAATCTTGGATAGGTAAAAGCTTACTAATTGTTGTGAATGTGTTATATTTTACTACGTTTCTCTACTTTAGAGTGATTCGACCAAAATTATCAATTGGGCATGAATGAAGGAATTTGATTGTTTAGGTTACTTGGTCGATTTGTGGGATAATCGTTATTGTTCCTTGGCCTAGAGTGACACAAGAGGGTTAACTTTATATTATACAATATAACTGCATAGCAGCTTACCAGATTTGGCTTGACTTCTATATATGTAATGAGTCGATCAGCCAAGCTCCAACAAACAGCCACTGGCTTTTTGGAAGACTGGAAGCCACCGCAGATGCCCGCAAAAATAACTTTGGCAAGAGGTTTATTGTCTACCTAAAAGTTGAATCAAGTGAAATTATATAGTGTTGAAGTACCTTTGGATATCCTAACCAAAGAGCATAGAAAGAAGATAACCGGAGATTTGGGACGCTATAATGCAGTTGCCGATATCTTAGAAAAGACAACAGAGCAAAAGAAAGCTTTCCTAGAAAGATGTAGGGGTTTATTCTTTCAGAATCTGCATGACGAGCAACTTAGAAAAGATGTCAGACTAGGGAACATAACTCTTGATATTGCTTGGTTGGTAGTTATGTGCTTTTCTGAGCAAAACAATAATGGAAAACCTGGTTTCCCCCTCTATGAATTCACAAAAGTATCTGTTGCGAATAATACAGACAATTTCAAATTATCTTCAATTGCAGGTATGTTTTCAACATATATGCATGATTACGATAGAAGTAATATAGAGCATGCCGGAAATGATCAACAAGATAAGTATAGTCTATCTTTAGATATGTGGAAGATTCTCTTTGAACCACATCAAATCAATGACGGTCTCCCTTTGTTTGATAATTTACCGGTTTTTGTTTTCCCGAGAAGCCTATCAACAAACTCAGAAACAACTGTTTATATGAATAAACTTGGTTTTCAGGAAAAAAATTATACTATAAATGGAGAAGAGATTCGCTGCTTTTATGAAGATGGTAATAATCCTCTAGAAAATCCTCTTCTTAAATCAGCTATTTTATCAACAGGTTTAGTTCTAGTTGAGATCACAAGGTCTGATTTATACAAAGGATCTAAATATATCGGAGAATTTAATCGTCAAAAATTTTCAAAAGAGGTAAAATTCCAACAGGAAATAACAGTGTTAAAATGGCTTCATTCAAACAAAAGTTTAGAAGTTAATAGCATTAATTGACACCTTTTAGCGACTGATTATTTGCTTACTTCCACTAAAGTTTAACCCGAAGTATGGTAGAGTGCAGAAGTGTTGAAGGTTTAAAATCTTCAACACTTCTGGGGTTTACCCTGCCTTTTGAGAACCCTTGCCTAACCTAGCGAGATAAATTCCAGCAATAACGCCAAGGAAGGAAACCATATTGAGTGGCGTCAATTTTTCAGCGAAGATAATCCAAGCGAATAAAGCTGTAATCAGTGGATCGAGTAAGAGGCATACACTGACAAAGCTAGAGGAAAAATGCTTAAAGCTGTATGTTAAAAGGCCATGTCCAAAAACCTGTACAACAATGCCTAAAGCAACCACAGAAAACCATGCTGATTGTGTCAAGGGGAAGAGGTGTCTTCCATGATTAAAGTAAATCCCAAAGCTAAGATCGCTCTTAAGAAGCAGCTCCATAGCAAGATTGTGCTGACTGAGTATTTATTGCACAAGGATTCACGAGCTAAAAATGCACCAGCACAAAAAACAGAAGAGAGTAGTGCCAGCATATCTCCAGTAAAGTTGCTAGGGGCAATAAACCAGTCCTCAAACTCAATACAACTAGAAGCGAATAGTGCAATGCCTAGACCAACTAGAAAGCGGTTGTCAAATTGCTGCTTCAGAAGCAACCAAGCACCGAGGGTTGAAAAGATAGGAGTCATGTTATGCAACAAATTGGCATTGGCTACACTAGTCTGAGTTAGTGAAATAGCCCACAGAGATACGCATATAAAAGTCATTAAATTCTATCCCGAACAAGATTACATCGTTAATAGTAAGGTGCCCTGATGATTTACACTCTTGTTCAGGTTTCCCAGGGAATACAAGCTTTTGGCTTTCCCATAAGCTAAAGGTAACTGCAGCAATCCAATATCGGTTAAATATAGTTGCGCCAGGTCCAAGATCAAACTCAGCCAATTTTGTTAGAATCGCAGCAAATGAAAGGAGAAAAGTTGCCATTAGCAATGCCAATAAAGGCATAAATGAAGCTTTTTTGGCAAGGGGAAAAATTTGGTGGTTAATTAATTGATGCATTTATATACCATTTTCCAATAGATCATCAAAATCAATGCCGCATTGCTGCTTTATCATAACACCAAAAATCGGATATATTGACTACTGTTGCGAAGTTACTTTGTTCTATAAATCCTATGTTTACATATCAAATAAAAAGGCTATATCTCTTTTACTTTATTGATAGTATTATTGAGCATTATTCATTAGTCAGCAAGTTGATTTGAATAGGATTTTGACTATAATCTACATGATATAGCCTTGAGATTCCTAAAGATAATTAGGCTGAGTAATAGTCCAGTTTATGTAGGGTGGCCAGTGCTTTAGACAGATAATATCAGCAAGTCAATCCTGTTGCTAGGCACTGCCCACCATTGTGATTAATGCACAGGATTAATCACAATGGTGACAGATAATAGTCAAGTTTATGTAGGGTGGCCAGTGCTTTAAACAGATAATATCAGCAAGTCAATCCTGTTGCTAGGCACTGCCCACCATTGTGATTAATGCTGTTTTTTTGATAAAAATCAGCTCAAATCCGCTCGAATTAACGATTAACTCCCAAAGTAGAAAAATTATTGGTGCTAGTAGCAACAATTGTTACTTTCTCTATGATTGACTCTTGGATAGGTAAAAGCTTACTAATTGTTGTGAATGTGTTGTACCTGATAGCATTTTTATATTTAGTGAAGTCCAAAGTTCTAGGTTTTAGGGAGCAGGGAGTAGGGAGTAGGGAGTAGGGAGTAGGGAGTAGGAATGTCTTATCCTCAATTAATCTATACCAGTTGTGTTGATCATCACATCGTAAAAAATGGAACTATCCATCAATTAGTAGTTAATCTACCAAAAAAATATATCCCACATTCCTCACGAAGTGAAGAATGTGGGTTCAGATTCAAACGGTAAGCAATAGCCTACCCTAGGAAATCAAAATTCCACTAATGCCTAGTGCCTAATGCCTAGTGCTTAGTAACCGATGTACAACTTGCCAGTCTTCTTGTCGATTACAAGAGTTTCTAAATCTGCACCAGCAGGAGCAGTAGAAGCATCAGGAAGCTCAGTGATATGAATGGTAATTGGATTATTTGAAGTAGAGTGGATTTTCAGAGGGCGATTCTTAGTATCGATATTATTGATATTGTCGTATGCTCCTACAATCATGTACCTTGCAGTATCTCCATGTACACCAAAGTCAACACGTGGTCCTGTACCTGTAGCTCCAGACTCAGAGAATCCTGCATAAGCATTGGCTGGGGATGCAGCACCAACCAAGGTAAAACATACCAACAATAACGAAATCACAAGATATGCAAACTTTTTCATGATGATTTTATCAATTTTTAATTTTTTTTATGGGGTACCTAACAGTAATTATTACCAATTCGGCTTAGCCGAAAACTATATTTTGGGATATATCCAGAAATAGTTTTCGGAGTATTTCGATGCCAACACTGGTTAGATAATTAACCGCCAAAAGCATAGTAAACCATCAAAGCCTAGAGAGTATGTCAAGTTAACATAAATTAACTATTGGTTCATTAAACTTGAAAATTTAGTTGATGTAGGGTGGGCAGTGCTAGAAACAGATAACATAACCAAGTCAATCCCGTTGCTAGGCACTGCCCACCAACGGGTTTATATTTATTGAAGATGTAGGGTGGGCAGTGCTAGAAACAGATAACATAACCAAGTCAATCCCGTTGCTAGGCACTGCCCACCAACGGGATGAATGATGTTTTGTTGATAAAAATTAGCTCAATTCCGCTCGAATCGTTTCCACCCGTTTCCGATTAACTCCCAAATCGGATTTTCCTAAACGGGAGGCGGAGCGAACATGGATTACCTTAGCACTGTCATCGAGCAAAAACTCTACATCATCCACAAATCCCATTAAACCGCTAGTGAATTGTGCGTAGAGATAGTTGTCTGTTTCTTCAATAATTTGTGTTCGTTCTAGGTTTTGGATCACAGTTTTAAGCTTAGCAATTGCTTCGGTAGGGGTTGAGTTGTAAGCTAAAGGCTCAATACCATGCTCGGCATCTTGGCTATAGCTGCTGACACAGTTAGGGGTATTTGGGCAAGGTGCTAATTGCCCTGAAGACTGAATCCCAATATTGGTAGGTTGTTTTCCTGGAAATTTCATCAACGATTCTCCTGAAAGGGCAAAGGTAGCTCCTATGGCAACAATAGCGACTAATACTAAAGATATCAATACTATTAGTATTAGTCTCAACGGTGATAGTTTTTGGGTTTGTACAGTCATAAAGCGTTTGTATCTGGGTTGTAAACACAATTGCTAAAAAAGGCAATAGGCAAAAGGCAATAGGCAAAAGGCAATATCGGAAAGAGATCTGGAGTTTTATTGGACAATAAAAAAAGACCTCCTAGGTTTACATCTCAAATACAAACACTATAGTGTATTAGTCTGTCTGTATTATTAATATCATATTTGGTTGAGTAATTATCAAAAAATTGGGGTTAGCATCTCATTTTTGCCGTTTGGGTGGTGCGTTACGGGACGGATTGTCCTAACACTGGCTACCAAGAAGATCAGGGCTTTCCCGTCCCTAACGCACCCTACGAACATTTACAAAAGAGATGCACCCAACGGAAGTTCAAGACGTCTCCATCGTTTCTGGGTCGAATTCCCCTTGCAACATCGCAATCAGACATCGTCCAATGTGGTAAGCTAAATTGACAGGGACGGCATTACCGATTTGTCTGTACTGTGATGATAGAGAACCGGTAAATTCCCAATCATCAGGGAAGCTCTGAATACGTGCATATTCCCTAACTGTCAAGGGTCGTGTTTGTTCAGGATGACAGCGCTCGGTCTGTTTTTGAGCTGGGTTACAGGTGAGAGTAAGGGAAGGTTCTTCCCAAGAAAGCCGCCTAGCCATACCGGTTTTGCCGCCACCGAGATAGAAACTCTTTTTCATATACTCTTTTTGAAGCTCTATTGGTAAGTTCCGCCAATAACCTCCTGGTGGTATTAATTCCATAATTTCTCTCTTGCGGGGAGGGTATTTTGCTCCTATAGATTTCGGGCAATCTTTGAGCACCTCCCTCAGGGAAATAGTGTAGTCCTTCTCCTTAGGAAATATTGCTTTTAGGTCTAAGTCTCTTCTAACCGCAATGATAATTATCCTCTCCCGCTTTTGGGCGACATCTAGAAACTGCGCTCTGAGCAAGTTATAGGTAGGGTTGTAGCCTAAATCCTCTAAGGTTCGCAGCATGGTGGATAAGGTTCTGCCTTGGTCATGGTGGATCAGACCTCTAACGTTTTCAACCAGTGCTATTTTAGGCTGTACTTCTTTGACACACCGTGCAAACTCAAAAAAGAGCGTCCCTCTAGTATCGTCAAAACCTTTACCCAGACCGGCATAGCTGAAAGCTTGGCAGGGCACCCCACCAGCCACAATCTCTACGTTGTCCTTGTATTTGTCTTTGTATTTCCCAAAGTAGTAGTTTTCTGGACGTTGCTGAATTGAAGTATGAATGGGCGATCGTCTGGTTTTGGTCAAGCCCCCTAAATCCCCCAACTTTGGGGGACTTTGAAAGTTTTGTCCCCCCCAGAATTGGGGGGCTAGGGGGGCGGAATCATACCCAGAATCAGCAACGCCGTTTTCTGATACTACTTCCGTCAATTCTTGTCCACTGTTCCCTGTTCCCTGTTCCCTGTTCCCTACTTCTGAAAGAAGTCTAGTAAAATCAACATTGGCTATATCCTCAAGTATGATTTTCCAGGAAGGTCTATTCAGCTTCAGAGTGTTTACGCAGTCTTTATCAATCTCCACCAACAGCTTGGTGGTTAAGCCAGCATTCTCAAAACCCAGTGCCATACCTCCACACCCAGCAAATAACTCAATAACTCTGAAGCTAGTGGGTTTGCTCTTGAGAACACGAAATTCAACCCCAGTAGCTAGCCCTAGATACTTCCTTTGAATTCGTTTTAACTCTTCTATGTCAAAAAAACGGTAGTTTTGTTCAGACCGCTTTGCCCTCAGCAGCTTTTTCTTTTCCCACCGGCGTATGGTGTCGGAGGAAACACCTAAAATTTCAGCAGCTTCCTGAACTGTGACTAGGTCTTGACCAGTGCCCGATTTAGTGTTTGCCATTTTGATTTGAAGGGAGTAGGGAGTAGGGAGTAGGGAGTAGGGAATCGGGAATCGGGAATCGGGAGTCGGGAATCGGGAGTCGGGAATAGAGGGAGTAGGGAGTAGGGAGTAGGGAGTAGAGAAAGTGTGGGAAGTGTGGGAAGTGTGGGGAGAGGGAATCTGTCAGGAAATTATAAAATTGCTATTAGATATTGCCCCAGTACAACACTACTTTATAATAGGGAATATTTAACGGTTAAATTCGGATCTTAAATAATAAAGTGAATTATTTTTAGTTATTTGTTTGCTTCAAATACACTTTAATTTTTGTTTATTACAATCTAAATTATAACTCATTATTCCTGACTCGAAGCTCGTCAATTTTAGGATAGTTGGTTATGTCAAAATCAGGTTAGGTAAGTCCTGTTAGATTCAATTAATTACAGCGGTTTTCATATTAATGGAGTACACACACGGATTTTTGGCCTGCTCCCTGCTCCCTACTCCCTACTCCCTACTCCCTGTTCCCAGATCCGCTGTTCCCTATTCCCTCTGCTATAGCATCAAACAAAAACCATTTGAGGAGCCAGCAATACTCCAGAGGTTGAGGAAATAACCTTACCAATACCCAAAAAACTGCCATCTTCGTGGTACACTTGCACAGGACTTGTGGAGGTTTCAAGGGTAGAGACTTTAACTAGAGTATCATCCCCAGAGATACGCTGTCCTAAACACCAGCGACGGGCTTGATCAGCGGACAAGGTGACAGAGGGTAAGTGCCCCAAAGCTACACTAGGGGACACTGGCTGGAATAGGCTTTGTTCGAGCTGTTGGGTCAATTCTTCTAATGTCAGACTATCGGCTAAATCAAAACCACTGCTGCGAGTACGAGTCAGAGCGGCCAGCACACCACCGGTTTCGAGAGCATCTCCTAAATCCCGGGCAATGGAGCGAATATAGGTACCGGGACCACATGCGATCGCTAAATCAATTTCCGGAAATTCCCCCCCACGCCAATCCAAAACCTCGATCGTCTCAACCTCTACAGTTCGTTCTGGTACCTCTACCACTTCACCAGCTCTGGCTAAATCATACAGCCGTTTACCCTTGATCTGAATAGCGCTATACATTGGTGGCACTTGCTGAATCTTGCCCTCGAACTGTTTCAAGAAACCCTTGACCAACTCCAGAGTCAACCCGGCTGCAGACTGAGTAGCAATTACCTCTCCTTCCAAATCATCAGTAGTTGTCCTCACTCCCAGTCTCACCGTAGCCTTGTAGGCTTTATCCTGCTGCATATACTGCAACAGTCGGGTTGCCTTACCCAGAGCTATCGGTAAAACCCCCGTAGCAGCTGGGTCAAGGGTTCCTCCATGTCCTACTCGTTTCAGCCGTAGCAGACGCCGCACTTTAGCAACGCAATCGTGGGATGTCCAACCTGCTGGTTTGTTTAAGTTTAGAAATCCTTGCACAATACTCAGATTTTGCACCAAGTTGAAAATTTATGTGTAAAGGTAGGGAATCGGGAATCGGGAATCGGGAATCGGGAATCGGGAATCGGGAATCGGGAATCGGGAATCGGGAATCGGGAATCGGGAATCGGGAATCGGGAATCGGGAATCGGGAATCGGGAATCGGGAATCGGGAATAGTAATAAGATTTGATTCTCTGTTGATGCACTAGCTCATGGGAAGCAGGGCTGTTTCATTCTCGTAAAACATAGATAGGGCTAATTTTACCCATCTCCCCATCTCCCCATCTCCCCATCTCCCCATCTCCCCATCTCCCCATCTCCCCATCTCCCCATCTCCCCACACCTCCCACACTTCCCACGCTTCCCTCTCTTTCCCTACTCCCTACTCCCTACTCCCTACTCCCTACTCCCTTCAAACCTAATCACTCAACCACATGTAACCGTCGAGTAATCATAATCATCCCATCCCCCCGAATTAATATCGCTGAAATCCAGCGGTCTTCTGGTAACAGTGGGGCTCGGCCAACCTTAAAAATTCCCCCGGCAGCCAAAGATTCCAGGTCAATCTCCGTGGGATTAGTATAGCGCTTTGAGCTGACCGATTCTTCTATAGCTACTCCCAGCAGCAAATCATCTCCGAGGGGTTCGGTGACAATGGCATCAAAATTAAATCGCTGACCAATACGCACTTGTTCTGGTAACTTCACCGTTAGCTTGGGAGGATTGGCTCCTGATGTGATTTGGGAACGCTCTGCCAAAATGGTTGAATTGACAATTTTTTGGTTTTCAAAGCGCTGACGCGATCGCAAAGTCGATTCAAATTTGGTCTTACTAGCATCCTGTTCGTTACTAGTAATATAAGTCACTGTTTCCGCCACAATCGCGTTACCCTCTTGCTGCCAATCCGTCAGTTCCGTGCGGTAATTCAACAAAGGGTAGCGCTGCCACAATTGAGTCAACGCTTCTGCCATCAACTGCCGACTTAAGCCATCGGAGTTAGTAAAATTAGCGCTATAGAATCCCAGCAACCCTTCAACATCCTTGCCATTAGCGAAGCGATCAATTTGGCTGAGGGTATCTTTAAGCTGAGGCGGTGCGGTTTCCGGACTATCTGCTTGGGCTTTCAGAGGAGAGCCGAGGGTCAACCCTGCCGTTAATAGTACAAATACTGACCAGTCCAAAGAAATAGACTTGACTTTAGTAGTAAAAGACTGGGATAGTCGTTGCAGTAAGGTTGCTGGATTGGTCATTGGTAATCGTTAACTGGTAACTGGTAACTGGTAACTGGTAACTGTTAATTAGTAACTAGTAACTGGTAATTAGTAATTGATCATCGATGATTGGAGAAAGGGTAATCCCTTGCACCAATCATACCAAATCTAGTTTGATAACCTATGTCTAGTCCAGACAGTCGTGATCTCGAGATTTTCATCGGTGGGCGTTCACCCTTAGCTTTGAAAAAGCGCGGGGTCGCACCACTGCTAGGGTTTTAGGAAGGATTTGTTCCCGATTCCCGATTCCCGATTCCCGATTCCCTATTGATGTAATGAGGTAGAAAGGATTTGTTCCGACTTCCCGATTCCCGACTCCCGACTCCCGACTCCCGATTCCCGATTCCCGATTCCCTACTCCCGATTCCCTACTCCCATTAACCCAAGTCAAACGTCCCTCACCCAATTGATCAAGGAGACCAATAGCCGTGTCTAAGTCACCCATTCGATTGCTGATTGCCGCTAGTGGTACGGGGGGACACATATTTCCCGCCCTCGCAGTAGCCCAACACTTACCCAATTACACTATTGAGTGGCTTGGTGTTCCTGACCGCATTGAAAATGAGTTGCTACCACCAGACTACCCCCTGCACACCATTGCCGTAGAAGGCTTTCAACAACGCTTCGGTCTCGGTACTCTAAGCATTGTTACCCGCCTGGTCAGTTCAATTTGGCAAGTGCGGCAACTGCTGAGAGAGGGTAAATTTGATGGTGTCTTCACCACTGGGGGTTACATCGCTGGACCTGCAATTATGGCAGCACGGTGGCAGGGTCTACCTACCATTATACATGAATCTAACGCTATTCCCGGAAAAGTAACCCGCTGGCTAAGTCCCTTTTGCAATACCGTAGCCCTAGGGTTTGAAGCCGCTTCCAAGTACTTACCCCGGATTAAAACTGTAACCGTTGGTACACCAGTGCGCGATAGTTTTCAACTGACTCAGGCCCTGGAACTCCCGATTCCACCAGAGGTACCCTTGATTGTGGTGGTTGGGGGTTCCCAAGGAGCAGTGGCAGTGAATAAACTAGTGCGCCAATGTGCTCCTGTCTGGTTTGAAGCTGGTGCTTGGATTGTTCATTTAACTGGAGAAAAAGACCCAGAGGCTAACACTCTTAGCCATCCTCAGTACCTGTCTATGCCCTTTTATGACCAGATGGCACCATTACTGCAACGGGCAAACTTAGCGATTAGCCGTGCTGGTGCCGGAACCTTAACGGAGCTAGCCATAACTGAAACACCAGCCATTCTGATTCCCTACCCTTATGCAGCGGAAGACCATCAAGCTTTCAATGCAGCTAGCTTTAAGGATTCTGGTGCTGCTTTCGTATTTCGTCAAGACCAGTTGACTCACGAAACGTTAGAACAGGAGGTGCTGGCTTTACTCAAGTCACCAACTAGGTTAGAAGATATGAAACAAAAAGCAGCTAGTCTTGCGATTAGGGATAGTGGAAAGCGTTTAGCTTCTCTAGTTCGTGAGTTAGTTGAACAATGAAATATTAAATGGGAAAGGGAGTAGGGAGCAGGGAGCAGGGAGCAGAGAAGAGGAAAGAGAAAAATTATGTGTATCTCATTAGGTTAAAAAGTGCTTTATTTTATTTTATATAATAAAAATTGCTCAACCCGAGTAATATAAAGAAAATAATTGCAAAAAAAACCAAAATTTACTGTAGGCTATATTAGAGGTTTTGATTCGATAATGACTAGATTAATTTAATAAATTATTATCATTTTCCCATTCATTATATATATAGCGTTTTTCGTAGCTATGAGGTACACATTCTTTTTCACCTCTTCCCCTCCTGGGAGGGGTTAGGGGTGGGTTCCTATTCCCTGCTCCCTGCTCCCTGCTCCCTGCTCCCTGCTCCCTAAAAACCAGAAATTTGTACCTCAAAAGTCGTATAATTGCTATAATAATTGTTAATATTGAAACCAATTTACTGTAATGATTACTTTGTATAAGTCACCACCTTTATGGGGATTACCGAGCCTTAGTCCACCCTGTGTGAAATTGTAAACTTGGCTGCGTATAGCTAATATTGCTTACGATATCGAGATTCCTAAGGACTTTGCTAAAGCTCCCAAAGGCAAAGTTCCGTTTATAGACTATGAAGGAAAACTGATCGGAGACTCCACCCTAATTATCGAGATGCTTAAGGAAAAAGAGGGCATAGATCCTGACGGCGATTTGACCTCAACCGAAAAAGCAATATCCTTAGCTTTTCGGCGAATGCTGAAATAAAATACGTATTGGGGAGAGGTTTATATTCGTATGAACATTGAAGAAAACTGGCAAGTATACAAACAAGCATTAACGAATCTCTATTTTGATGGAAGCTCGACACCAGAATCGGAACAGTTTTTACAACAGGTGCGAAAGTCCATTTCTAATCAGATTTATGAACAGGGCATTGGTCGTCACTCCGAGAAGGAAATTTGTCAAATTATTAATGCTGATTTTCAAGCCCTGTCTGATTATTTAGCAGATAAACCATTTTTTATGGGGGATAAAGCGACCACTTTAGATGCAACGGCTTATGGTTATATTGGAAACATGATTTTACCTCCTTTCAAGAGTATGATTATTGATCGCGTATCTCAATTTAAAAATATCTGTCAATATTGTGAACGGATGAAACAGGAGTTTTTTCATGATTATTTGCCTTCTTAATCGAGAGTCACTTAATTTGTGTTTGAATCTATAATTCTATTGTATTATTGTTGTCACCTCCTCAAGTGGCCAAGTCGTGTAATCTAGCAGAAATTCAGAATCAATATGGAGACAATGGGAGGCATTTGCGATGACAGAAGTGAAACGGTATTGGATGATCGTTCATTACGAAACTGAATTTGAAGCGGAAAACGAAGACGAAGCCTATCACGATATTCGACTCGGTAATACAATAATCGAAAACGCAACAGTAGTGGCCAAAGAGCTTCCTGAGTCTTTAGAAGGGGGTCACCTCAAAGAAATTATTAACGAAGCTAAACTCGAAGCCCGACGAGAAGCAGCGGTGTCTATCCTGCTGGCACAACTCGCCTGGAAAACCGAAGACTATGCTCTGAGGTGGGAAGGACTCTCTAAGCTGGCACCTCAGAGACAGGAGCAAATTGAAGCACTATCTTTGGAACAAATTGAATCTCTGAGTATAGATGCGATCGCGTTTTCTAGTATGGCCGACTTGGAGGGTTGGCTTGATCGTTTTTATGGTTGAGAAGGGTTTGTGTATTAGGTGGGTGGGATCTAAGCTGAAGACTACTCACGCTGCCTTTGCTGCGGTCAAAGCTTACGGTAAAAGCTTAATCAACCATAAAGTTTTCAGACTTCTATCACCTTCTAGACTAAGGCAGTGGGAGAATATAGTTATCACCTGGCAAACCATTCAAAACCCTTAAAAACCCAACTATGGCCAAAACCGTTGCTGAAGTCATGACCCGCGAGCCGATCGTAGTGCAGCCCCAAACACCGATCAAGGAAGTCATCAAAATTATTGCTGAACAAAGCATCAGTGGCTTGCCAGTGGTTAACGAAGCAGGCAAATTGGTAGGAGTGATTTCAGAAGCTGACTTGCTGTGGCAGGAGACAGGAGTAGAACCGCCAGTCTATATCATGTTTCTCGACAGCGTCATTTACTTAGAAAATCCTGCCCGTTATGACCAAGAACTCCATAAAGCACTTGGACAAACCGCTGGAGAAGTAATGACTGGTCATCCCATGAGCATCAAACCGGATAAACCCTTACGGAAAGCGGCTAAGTTGATGCAGGAAAAATCAATCCACCATTTACCAGTAACAGATGAGGCAGAGCAAGTGATTGGAATTCTGACATCTGGGGATATTGTCCGGGCCATGGCAGCTGAATTAGCGAATTAAGGAAACTGTTCTATCTCAAACAGTGTTCACGGTGAACAAGTAACATGGTAAGTTGAGTTTTGGCTACATATAGATCAAATACCCATGAGCGTTACTCGTGAATCTGTCCAAGAGCTGCTGAATTCATCGGATTTTGGCCACCGCATTAGAGGATTAAACCAACTACGCCAGCTGGAACCATCGGTGGGGTTTGAGCTAATTCAACCCTTGGTTAAAGATAACAATGTTCGGATTCGATATGGGGCAGTCAGCCAGCTCGATACCTTGGGTGATCAGGATTTAACCGTATCTTTGACCCTATTACGCGATCGCCTTTTGAATGATCCAGAACCAGATGTTCAGGCAGCAGCAGCGGATTCCTTGAGTGCCTTGAAGCTCACCGAAGCCTATGATGATTTAGAGCAAACCTATCACCAAACCACTGAGTGGATCGTTAAATTTAGTATTATTGCTGCCTTAGGGGAACTAGGTGAACCCCGTTCATTTCAAATTTTAGAAGACGCTCTCAAATCCGATACCAGTTTAATCCAAACAGCCGCCATTAGTTCCTTAGGAGAATTGGGAGACCCCCGGGCTGTGCCTCTGCTGATTCCCTTTGCCACTAATTCCGACTGGCAAATTCGTTACCGGTTAGTACAGGCACTGGTTAATCTGGGAGGAGAAGAGGCTAAGGCAGTCCTAGAAACATTAGCTAATGACAGTGTTGAGCAGGTGGCTAGTGTAGCGCAAGATGCCTTAAAAGCATAAGGCTTGAACCGGGAATAGGGAGAAGACTGTGGGGAGAGGGGCTCACAGGGGTAGGTTTTTTACATTTGGGTCGGGAGTCGGGAGTCGGGAGTCGGGAGTCGGGAGTCGTCAGAAGCGGGAAATGGGCAGAATTACCCCGGAAATGATTGTGTATTTTGATACATATTTTAATACATATATTGAGGAGTTTCTAGCTAATGAAAGTACGTACTCAAAACCTACCCTTGTAAGATCTCCCCATCTCCCCATCTCCCCATCTCCCTATCTCCCTATCTCCCCATCTCCCCAGACTTCCCGCGCCCAGGGCTATAACATGCCAACTTACAAAAACCCTTCCATCTCAATCATTTCAATCATCTGAAGTCCACGGGGGTCTCCCACTTTCAAGAGGGCAGCTTTCGCGTCTTCTTTTACCCCTAGGTCTTCATCATCAGCAATTGCTTCAATTAAGGCATCAATAGCACCAGCGTAAACGGCATTGGAGGGCAATTCCCGACACAGTTGCCCGATAGACCAAGCACAATTACTGCGCACTGCTGCTACTGGGTCTTTCCTTAAAGCAGTAATCAAGGGCGGAATCGATGCGATTACTTCTTCATAATCTAACTCTGCCATTTGCGCCAGAGCACTAGCTGCCCACAAACGCACTGCAGGAATATCCGTTTTTAGGGAATCAATTAGAGAAGCTAAAGCACGGCGATCGCGACAGTTCCCCAATGCCCAAACAACCCCTTTACGGACATAACCGTTCCAATCAACGGTTAGCTGGTCAATCAAGGGCTTTACTGCCGTGGGACTGGGATTGTGCCCGAGACCATAGGCAGCACTTACCCGTACCAAAGGACAAACATCATTTAACAGGTTAATCAGATGGGGAATTGCCCGCTCATCTTGCAACTCACAAAAGGCACGAGCTGCTAGCATCCGTTGTTGGCTTTCCGGTGCCGTTAACAGAGCCAGCATTTCCTCTGGATCAGGTTTGGAAGCTTCTAACTCATCTTCAATCGGCTCTATGTCATCTAAAGGGCTTTCTAGTAAAGCCGTATTATCCAGTAAACTCAGATCATCATCTTCATACATGCCTGATAACCTACCTTATCTTGCCTGATTCTACCAGAGTCTTCATTAGTATTTCCTTGCCAATGGTTTAACCATCCACAGAGATTGGGTGCGGAAACCCAGTCCGTGGTAAAGGTTCAAAGCGACTTGATTCGATTGAAACACCTGTAGTCCAATTTGGCGATCGCCTCTTGCCCTTGCCCTAGCTTCAGCCTGCTGCATCAGTGCTGAACCAATGCCTTGACGGCGGTGTGCTGGCATGACGTACAGTAAAAAGATATAGCCATAGCGATCGCCATTTACCTGATCAACCCCATTGCCCATCCACAGACACCCCACGGGCAAGGGATGAGTTGCAGTATAACCTTTCCTAGAAACGTTCCCATCCGCTGCTGTAACCCACCACAGGGGGGTTTCTCTGGAAAAGTACTGTTTAACAGTCTTTGCCAGGTGAGAAAAATCATTTTGTTCCGGGAAAAGCTCTTGGTAAGTTAATTCCATGAACTTCACCAAAATTGCCCGTTCTCGTGCCGTTCCCAGGCGTAGCTGGTAGCCTGCTAACAATGGCTTACTCACCAATTTTCGCGAAATTTTGGTTAACAACCAGCTGAGCGAATACTGGTGCTTGAATGCTGGCAGCGTCAACTTCTTCAATCGGTGCAGGGGCTAGCATATCGTTCGGTAAAAAGATCCGAGAACTGACTGCCAACAGGGCAATTAAGAAGCCTAGTAGTGCCAGTAGGGGAGCAATGTACTGACGAAAAATAGCCATGAATTTAATGGTTCGTTGATTTTAACAATTCTTTACTTTTCCTATATTACTACAATGGCACAGCTTTTAGTGGTTGGAGGTTGGAGGTTGGAGGTTGGAGGTTGGAGGTTGGAGGTTGGAGGTTGGAGGTTGCAGGTTGGAGGTTGGAGGTTGGAGGTTGCAGGTTGGAGGTTGGAGGTTGGAGGTTGGAGGTTGGAGGTTGTTCGCGTAGCGTGGCCAAAGGCCAAGGTTGGAGGTTGGAGGTTGAAGGTTGGAGGTTGGAGGTTGAACGCAGGAGCACACGTCTGAGCGCCAGTGACTGCGTCAGCCGGAGGTCGTCTTTCTCCCCCACTCCCCATCTCCCTACTCCCCATCTCCCCATCTCCCCATCTCCCTACTCCCTACTCCCCATCTCCCCATCTCCCCATCTCCCTACTCCCTCCTCCCCATCTCCCCATCTCCCCATCTCCCCATCTCCCCATCTCCCTATCTCCCTACTCCCTACTCCCTACTCCCTACTCCCTACTCCCTACTCCCTACTTCGGTACGGACCAAGAACGCACGTGACCTAAGGTAACTGGCACCAGATCAATCACATCAATGGTGAAGCGATAGATTTTCTTGGCTCTGCGACCATTTTCTGGGTCAAAGAACTTCAGTTTTACATCCCAACAGTTGCTATCATAACGACAGAAGGGACTCTTCTCTACTTCAATACTATGGAGTTCCATGCCTATAGCTACCGCTTCGGAAATACTTTCGGCGGCTTGGAAGGCATTAATTGCGGCATAGTTGATAGCGCGATCGCGGTCAGCTTGTCCTAAGTTCCGTAGGTCATAATAGACCCGATGTAGAAATGCCGTCAAAGACTTCCGGATTGCCGCTTCATCAGCATTCTGCTGTTCCTGACGAACGGCTTCGATGGCATTATCCACTAAGGTGTTGATTGTCCAGCCGTACATGCCCCGGGGACTATAAAGCTTCAACACCGGCAGCTCTTGTCCAGAAAACAGTTTGACAGTTTTCCGGCTCAACCGTCCCGCCATACTCACCCGTTCTATATACTCGTCATCGTTTTCTGGCAATGCCTCACTGGCCAGCATATCCTGCAAGGTGGCGTAGGTATCATCGGCAAATGCCCCCACCGGTTCCAGGGCATAAATGGGGGTCAGTTCTAGGTTCAACGTCCAAATTAAAGACTTCGCTTCATAGAGATTCTGACCCAGATAATCTCCCATTTGCCTGGCATCGTAGGGGTTGGGGGGAACCATTACCCCGTTGACCTCTACCGGTGGCATTAACTGCTTAAAAGAATCCCGCCTTGCTTCTGTTCCGAAATCATACCCCACCGTTCCCATCACATAGACCAGGTTTGACCCAGCACTCGGCACAATATTATTGGCTGCTGTAGTATTAGCAGTGATATTATCAGCAGTGATATTATTAGCGGTGATATTATTATCGCTAACCCCATCAGAAGATAAGGTTAATTGATTTTCTCTTCCTGTTTCCGTTAATTCTTCTCCACTATTCCCTATTCCCTGTTCCCTGTTCCCTTTATTCCCGATTCCCGATTCCCGATTCCCGATTCCCGATTCCCGATTCCCGATTCCCGATTCCCGATTCCCTTCCTTAGACGATATAAAAACAATCGTACTTTTATCTTCTGAGCCTTGACTAGTAATCTCTGACTCTTCACCTTTGGCTGCTAATTCTTGTCCAGTAATTAACTCAAAGGCACCGGCAATATTAACCTTGCCCAGCAAACAGCGTTCTGGTTCTTCTACTTCTTCTGGGTCGCAGGGAATGGCACTATTGGTAATAGCAGCACGAATCGCTTCCGCATCGGGAGCTGCCCCTTGTTGTAATTGCAAACTCATTAACAAGGCCGAAATTCCAGTAATTACCGGAGCCGCACAACTGGTTCCTTTTTTCCGCACTGCTTCATCGGTTCCCGGTTGTGCCCCCAGAATATTTTCTCCCGGAGCCAGCACCCCTTGTTTGGCATACTGGCCACCGAAGTTACTGAACTTGGCCGGTTGACCATTATCTTTGTAGGCTCCAACCGTTAGTACTCCCGGCAAAACTGCCGGAATACACCAACATTCCCCTTTATCATTACCACCAGGGGCAACCACCAGAACATTATTCTCCTGGGCTTGACGCACTGCTTTTTCCAACAGTTCATGGGCGACACCGGATTGGGTGGGGTGACAGGCGGCGCAGTGAATAATATTCGCTCCCAGTTCCAAAGCTTGATTAAAGGCATGAACTAGGTTCAGGGGGTTGATGAAGTTCTCCCCATCCCGAGCAATGGGGATATTAATGCCTCGGCAACCAGGGGCAATGCCTTCAACCGGAGAGCCTGGTTGTCCAAAAATGGTACTGGAAATATGGGTAGCATGGAAATTGCAGAAAATCCGATAACGAATCCGGTCGTCTGGAATAGCAGCTTCTAGTTTTTCTTTTTTGGTGTCGTCGTCAAAGTCATCTAACTGATTAATCTCTCGGAAGACTTTGATCAGATCGGGGTCAATTTCAAGTTCTTCTGACCAAAAGGGGGTAATTCGACTCAGCTTTGCCCCCTGGAAACAGGCTCGGTCTAAGTCTACTGAACCATCTAATACTGCGATCAGAAGGCGAGAATCACCGGTGGTGTGGGTTTGGAGTTCGGTGAAGCCGGGGATGGTGGAGAGGTCGGGCATTTTTTTTTAAGGTTATGGATGGGGAGTGGGGAATTAAGAATTAAGAATTAAGAATTAAGAATTAAAAATTAAGAATTAAGAATTAAGAATTAAGAATTTAGAATTAAGAATTTAGAATTTAGAATTTAGAATTGGGAGTGGGGAGTCGGGAGTGGGGAGTCGGGAATCGGGAGGATGGGGAGAATTTTGGTGTTGCTGAATCAAGGGATCAATAGCAGTAGAGTGGGCATCCTGCCCGCGACCAAGGATCAATAGCAGTAGAGTGGGCATCTTGCCCGCCCGACTATCTATTGTAACGGGCAAGATGCCCATTCCACAGCAAGATCACTATTTTACAGCAACGGGCAAGATGCCCGTTCCACTAAGATGCCTATTCTACTACCAAGATGGCTGTTCTACTATCAAGATGCCTATGCTATCAAGATGCCCGTTCCCGCCAAATATTACCATCAACTAGTCACACATTGACTATCTACTCCTCCCGATTCCCGATTCCCGATTCCCGATTCTAATTGGGTATTGGTGGGCATTGCTTATTTAATTGCTCGCCGTTCAATAAAGATCATGTTCAGCAATGCCCACCCTACAAGTATCCCGATTCTTACCATCAAATAGTCAGACCTTGGGTATTGGTGGGCATTGCCTATTTAATTGCTCGCCGTTCAATGCCTGATCTTTCGGAAGCAATGCCCAGCCTACAAGTATCCCGATTCTCCCGACTCCCGATTCCCGATTCTAATTGGGTATTGGTGGGCATTGCCTATTTAATTGCTCGCCGTTCCATGCCTGATCTTTCGGAAGCAATGCCCACCCTACAAGTATTCAAATTCTTAATTCTTAATTCTCAATTCTTAATTCTTCATTCTTAATTCTTAATTTCCGATTCCCCTATTTAAAACGAAAAACCCCAATAGCTGGGGTTTCTCTATCGGAATCACAACATTTGTCAAAAAAGTCTCACCAGGGCAAGCATCGAGCAAACACCCAGCCGTGCCAGGTAACCGAAGACCCCGAAGTAGCCAGGGTTTCCCGTAAATTTATAACGGCCAATCGACCGCCCAGCAATGAAAAAAAAGACTTTTGAGATAATTTGCATTAACTGTGATAGAGTGATTATTACTCGTCCCCTTCCCCCGCAAAAGGAAATGAAAAAGTGACCCCCGGTGGTGCACTTATGGAAGGGGTAACACCGTGGCTGGTGGTGCCTCCCATGCCCTCCGTCAGGGCTGTTTCTTCCAAGCCGGGGATGGGCTTAGCTGTGGTGGAACGTACGATGGGAGATTTTTGGCCAGGCAAGAGTTTTTTCTTTCCCATTTGCTTTTGCTCCTGTTAGATTTTGTTTGTTACAGGGGTTATAATACCATTGGGTAAGGGCGGGGAGTCAAGGGGGGTTTACAATTCTTTACAGTGGGGAATTGAGAATTAAGAATTAAGAATTAAGAATTAAGAATTAAGAATTAAGAATTGGGAGTAGGGAGATGGGGAGATGGGGAGATGGGGAGATGGGGAGATGGGGAGAATTGTAACAGGAGCAATGGGCAAGATGCCCGTTCCAAAGAATTAAGAATTAAGAATTAAGAATTAAGAATTGGGAGTAGGGAGATGGGGAGATGGGGAGATGGGGAGAATTGTAACAGGAGCAATGGGCAAGATGCCTGTTCCACAAAACTTTGAACAGCCACTATAAAAAAGACTTTTGATACAACTTGCCGCTTGTTTAGATCGACTGAGTCTTACTCCGCATCGTCTCCGGCAAAAGGAGGACAGGCATAACTATGTAGTGTTTGACACTGTTGGGCGGGTTGGAGCCCCTGGGCTTGCCCGTCCCATCCAGTCGTCAGCTCGGTTTCGGTCAAGCCGGGGATGGGCTTTGCGGTGGTGGAACGTAGGATGGGAGATTTTTGGCCAGGGAGTAATTTCTTTTTGCCCATTTTGTTTTGCTCCTCTTTATTTTTAGTTATTTCTAGTGGTTAGAATACCATTGGATAAGGGCGGAGAGTCAAGGGGAATGGGGAGTTGGGAATGTAGAATTAAGAATTAAGAATTAAGAATTGGGAATCGGGAGTAGGGAGTCGGGAATCGGGAATCAGGAGTCGGGAGGAGGAAGGGTGGGGAGTTGGGGTGATGGGGTGATGGGGTGATGGGGAGTATTGGAGTCAAGCAGCAACAGGCAAGGTGTTGGTGGGCATTGCTATTTAATTGCTCGTCGTTCAATAAAGATCATGTTCAGCAATGCCCACCCTACGAGTATTTATGCGATCGCTTAAAATCTCCCTATCTCCCTATCTCCCCATCTCCCTATCACCCTATTTCCCTACTCCCTACTCCCTCTTGTAAAACCCCTAACACAGTGCCTAGATCTCCTGATAATAAGGCGGATTTGGCTAGCCACAAACCAGGGAAAATTGTTGAAGTGAGAATGCCTGATTGATCAGGTTGCAAGGCAATATATTTCCCCTCTTGTAAACAGAACCAATCCAATTCTTGGTCATACACTCGCCAGACCAAATACTCCTGCACCTGATTACGGCGATAGACATTGAACTTTTGGTGTAGATCATACGACGCGCTACTGGCCGCAATTTCAACAATCAGTTCCGGTGCCCCTTCGACATAGTCGTCGTTGCTGATCGTAGATTGTCCATTTTCCTCGATGCGCAGCAGAGCATCGGGTTGGACTTCGTTGTCAGCATCTAGACCCACGGTAGAGTTATTCAAAACTTCTACACCAGTAGTAACCGCTTCGTAGGCAACCAGCCATCCCATAATGTGAGCATGGGGTTTACCGTGAGCTTTAGCATGAACAGCAGGAGTCATATACACACATCTTTCTATTAATTCAGCTTTTTTGATCTCGGGCATAGCGGCGTAGCGCTGCTCAAATTCAAAACGGGTGAGTGTGTCGCCGTTTTCTAGGGGGGGTATGGTTAAGGGTAGGGTAGAAATAGTCATAGAGCGGTTTGCAATGTAGTTAAGTACAAAGTTTTGGGTTTTTAGGGAGCAGGGAGCAGGGAGCAGGGAGCAGGTAAGAGGCAAGAGGCAAGAGGCAAAAGTGCGATCGCATAAGCTAGCTTGTAGGGTGGGCAAAAAAAGTTGGGTTCAAATCAGTATTCTAGATAATATAATTTTGCCCACCCTACTTGAATTCGTTTTTTTTTACACTCAATTTACTCTAAGTTTTAGCTTGTAGGGTGGGCAAAAAAAGTTGGGTTTAAATCAGTATTCGATACCATAAAACTTTGCCCACCCTACTTAAATTATGTGTACTGATAGCTGATAGCTCAGATTAAACGGATGCATTTCATATTTGCTGTTTTGGTGGTGCGTTACGGGACGGGCTGTTCCCCGGGCGTTGAGGCGCAAAATTAGGGTGAGCTCGTCCCTAACACACCCTACGCAGCTAATAACTGACCGCTGATTCCTTACAACTCTTCCTCTATAGGCTCGCCGTGATCAAAAATAATAATAAATTCAGCATCCGGCATCAACCGTTTCAAAGCCTTTAAATGGCCCTCGGCATCTGAACGCTTGCGGAAACGAGCAACAACGACCCGTTGCATCTTCGATAGCAGCCTAATAATCACCCATGGATGTAGGCGTTGATGGTAAGACATAATCTATGTATCTCCTTGTACTGGGGACCAAGAGCCAGCCACACCGGCCTCGCAAAATCCGTTGGCTGGCTCTTCCCGTGGACGTTTGGCGGGTAAGGCAGGAGATGTTACCATCTCCTCCTCCCCTAAGAACCGGACTTGAGACTTTCACACTCATCCGGCTCAAGCCTATTCAGTCCACCCTTTTGTGTAGATGTTTATTTTTGGCTTTNCGAAATATTGGGCAGCAGGCAAAAAATATTGTAGATTATAGCGGTTCTCATAGTAATTAGAGACATACAATATTTTTATCAATTTTTGCGTGAGCAAGGGGGAGTCTCATCACTGGTAATTACCCATCGGGGTGGTATTGGTAAAGCAAAGGAAATTCAGGAGAGTATGGGGTGCCAAGTCCTGATTCAAGAACAAGAGGCTTACTTACTGCCGGGATTAGACCTAGTTACATTTCACCAGGAGTTGACTATAAATCCCTACTGCTACGTCATTTGGACTCCTGGTCACTCTCCTGGTTCTTCTTGTCTTTACTACACTGGTGCCGGGGGTGTGCTATTTTCTGGGCGTCATTTGCTTCCTAGTAAACAAGGAGAACTGTTGCCCCTGCGAACCCCGAAAACATTTCATTGGCCGAGACAGATTCGGAGTCTGCAATCGTTGCTTGAGCGTTTTACCCCAGAGACTCTTCAATTTATCTGTCCTGGTGCCAATACTGGTTTTTTGCGAGGCAAAGGCGTGATTGACCAAGCTTATCAGCATTTATCAGCAAGTTTGGGCGAAGTTTAAAAACCCAGAAGAGCTATATATCTGACGCCCTGACCCCCTGATGCTCTGACGCCCTAATCTACAGATAATCTAACTTGCCTTAGCAAGAAAAGTATCAGAGGTTAACAACTTGATTGCTTCCTGATACTGAGTATCTGCTTTTGTTCCCACTTCGCTCAAACTAATTGCTTCTAAAGGCACTTCCAAGTCTGGCTCAATCCCTAATTTATTAATATCCCGGTGATTGGGGGTCTCGTACTTGGCAACGGTAACTGCTAATCCTGACCCATCTATTAGTTCAAATAAGGACTGAATTAACCCTTTGCCAAAGGTTTTTTCCCCGACTAGCTTTGCCCTACCATTGTCCTGTAAAGCCCCAGCTAGAATCTCACTAGCACTGGCGCTGCCTTGATTAACTAATACAACCAAGGGGTCTTCCGTAAGAGCGTCACCATAGGCTTCAAAGCTACCAATGGTGCCTTGGCGGTTAACGGTGTAAACAATAGTGCCTTGATCTAACCAGAGGCGAGCAATTTCAATACCTGCCTGCAAGAGACCCCCTGGATTATTCCTGAGATCAAGAATATAGCCATCTGCACCCATCTCCTTGAGTTTAGCAACGGCGTGGGCAACTTCCATTGGGGCGTTGGCACTAAATTGAGACAGGCGAATATAACCGACTGGGTCTCTATTGTCCTGGGTATCGAGGACAGAATACACTGGGTTTAGGGAAATGCGATCGCGTACTATTTCCACCAATTTTGGCTGTTCTTTCTGGCTTTGAATCTTCAAGGTAACTGTTGTACCAATTGGTCCACGCATCCGCGCTGCCGCTTCATCTAGAGTCATGTCCCTAGTCAGCATGCCATCAATTTCTAGGATGTGATCCCGTGGTCGGATACCGGCTAAATCCGCTGGTGATTGAGCAATTGGGGTGATTACTTCTAACTGACCAGTTTCCACATCAATGGCAATTTGTAGCCCGACACCGGAGAGTTCACCAGAGGTGCTGATTTGCAAACTATGATATTGTTCAGGTCTGAGCAATCGTGTGAAGGGATCCCCAAGACTCCCTAACATTGTTTCTATGGCAGTATAGGTAGCTTCACGATTAGGCAGCCGCTTTTTCAAGGTCTTCTGACGTAACGACCACCAATTTTGATGGTTAAAGGTATCATCAACGTAGGATTGAGAGACAATCCGCCATGCTTGGGAGAAAAGCCTTTCCTCCTGAGAGAAGGCAGCCGCTTTTGGTGTCCAGCAGGCAGACAATAGCATGATTGGCAAGATTAGTAACAGTCCAACCCACAAGGATCGTTTGTGCATGATCAAAATTATTAGAGTACTTGTTAAGTTATATTACCTGTAACCGCTATCAGGTATAATATTAGGGCTGTAACCGCCAGAGTTTACGGCAAATTAATGAAGCAAGTCATGTTAAAATTAACATCATGTAACATATAGGCTGTATTCGTTGTAACTTAGGGAGTTGAAGACTCCGACATTCAACGTCTGACGGCAAAATCCTTTCGGAAACTCTGGCCTCATGTTTTCTAAGCAAATCACTGACTCGAAAGTATACGACTGGTTTGAGGAGCGTCTGGAAATTCAGGCACTTTCCGATGACATCACTTCAAAGTACGTACCTCCCCACGTTAATATTTTTTACTGCCTGGGTGGAATTACTCTAACTTGCTTTATAATCCAGTTTGCTACTGGATTTGCCATGACCTTCTACTACAAGCCGACGGTCGCTGAGGCATTTAGCTCTGTACAGTACATTATGACTGAAGTGAGCTTTGGCTGGCTGATCCGCTCTGTTCACCGCTGGTCTGCCAGCATGATGGTGCTGATGATGATTCTGCACGTCTTCCGGGTCTATCTGACTGGTGGTTTCAAAAAGCCCCGTGAACTGACCTGGGTGACAGGGGTAGTTTTAGCAGTAATTACAGTCTCTTTCGGTGTGACTGGCTACTCCTTGCCTTGGGACCAAGTTGGTTACTGGGCGGTCAAGATTGTATCTGGCGTTCCTGAAGCTATTCCCGTAGTTGGTTCTTTAATCGTCGAACTGCTGCGCGGTGGTACTAGTGTAGGTCAGGGTACTCTGAGTCGCTACTACAGCCTACATACCTTTGTTCTACCCTGGTTTATCGCTGTCTTCATGCTGCTGCACTTCCTGATGATTCGCAAACAGGGCATTTCTGGTCCGTTGTAAATCTGTACTGACTAAAAGTCAGGAAAGTGTTAAAACTAAATGCAAACCTTCCTGCTGCCACCTGCTTACCTTTACTTATTAAGGAGAATAATTTAAGCAATGTCAGTTCTTAAAAAGCCGGATCTAGACGATCCCATTTTACGTGCCAAACTAGCCAAGGGGATGGGTCATAATTATTATGGCGAGCCAGCTTGGCCTAATGACCTCCTCTACGTTTTCCCAGTGGTAATCATGGGTTCCATTGCTCTATGCATTGGTTTAGCTGTGCTCGATCCAGCTATGATTGGTGAGCCAGCAGATCCCTTTGCCACACCGTTAGAAATCCTCCCGGAATGGTATCTATATCCTGTTTTCCAAATTTTGCGGATTCTCCCTAATAAACTTTTGGGTATTGCTGCTATGGGATCAGTTCCCTTGGGTCTGATGCTGGTTCCCTTCATCGAAGGTGTTAACAAATTCCAGAACCCATTCCGCCGTCCAGTGGCAACTACGGTATTTTTATTTGGTACCCTAGTCACCATCTGGCTTGGTGTTGGTGCTACCTTCCCCATTGATCAGTCTTTGACTTTGGGTCTGTTTTAAGATAAGCCTAACCATCAGGCTGATCCTACAACTAGAGTTTGAACAAGACGTGAGACGCATTCCCCCACCTCGTCCAGGTGGGGGTTAGTCCACGCCAACAACAATAGCTAAAAACCTAAAACATCAATCAATCTATTGTCGTCTACATTTTTAGAGGTTAAAATATTAACTAACAATAGAATCATAGACTAGTGAAAACGCCGACCAAAGTCATCAGGACTGATAAATGGAAGCTTAATCCGTCTCCCGGACAAAAAATCTTGTTTTCGGAGACGGTTAAAGTTTATCGTCAGGCTTGTAGGTACTTAGTCGGTATTATCTATACTCATTGGTCTGAGCTTGGTGGCTTGACTGCTGTACAGCTAACTCCTGCTGTCGAAAAGTTGATGCATAAAACAGCCAAGCGTCCAAATATCAAATATCCACAATTCAACAAGGCTTTTTACAAGTTCCCTAGTTACTACCGTCGAGCTGCGATAGCATTTGCCGCTGGACAGGTTAGTAGTTATGTGACTCGATACCGTGAATGGCAGTCTGGTAGTCGAAAAAGAAAAGATAGCAAGCCACCAAGATTAAATGCTGATACTGGCTGCTATCCAGCTTTGTACAAAGGTCAATGTTACAAGCTACATGGTTTTGACCAAATCGAAATCAAGGCTTTTAATGGTAAAGATTGGGTTTGGACTACAGTTCAAATAACTGGTCTAAGAGAGCGTCATAAGATAGCTACAAACAAGATGATGTCCCCTTCGTTGATTTTTAACGTACGGTACTGTCATCTGTCTGTTCCGTTTACTTGCAAACCAGAAAAACGCCAGCCATTGGCTAACATAACTGCGGTAGATTTAGGGATTAATACTACCGCTACCGTAGCAGTTGTAACCCATAGTGGCACTGTAATCCATCGTGATTTTATTCATCTTGGAAGAGACATAGACCGCAGGGACAAACGACTAAAGTCCGTATCAGCAAGAGCATCGAAAACGATGGGAAAAGGAGGAAAACTACATAAAGGTTTTTGCTCTTTGACTTATCAAAAATGCCAAAGAATCAATAACCAAATTGGCCATATTGTTTCCAAGCGGATTGTTGAGATTGCTGAAAAGTTTAACTCGGAAGCCATTGTATTCGAGAATCTTAAAGGGTGGAAGCCCATTGGTGGACGAAAGCGGTCTAATTTAAAACAAAGATTCCACGGATGGCTCAAGGCAAAAATCCGCGACTTCACAGAAATGAAATGGGCTGAATTGGGTGGAAAAGTGATAGAAGTCGTTGCGTCTTATACCTCTAAACTTGCTTTTGATGGCTCTGGTACGGTTAAGAGAAATTCTCAAAAATACTCTTTGGCAACCTTCCCTTCAGGTAAGCGGTTTAATGCCGACTTAAACGGCGCTTACAACATCGGTGCTAGAGGTGTGTTTAAACTCACTCGCAGAAATGACGGTGAGGGTCGTTCCAGCAAAAGTTCTGGACGACCACCTAGAAGCTGGGTTTGCTTGTGTGATTTGTGGGCTGCGGCTAGCCCTAGATTAGCATAAGACACCACCACCTGGCTATCGCCACGCTACGCGAACGGTGATAACCAGGTGGTGGAAGCTTCATCTAGAGTTTGTGGGATTTCGAGTGGTAGCGTAATTAGTCTTTTAAAAAAGCTTTTCTGAAAATCCCACGTACTTTGAGCCGTGGGATTTTTGCTTGATAGCAATTTCAAAGAATTTCCTCAGTGCCAAGTATCGTAACCCTGTCTCCCATGGCTACAAGTTCTTGGTTGTTTTTCCCTAATATCCCTAATGCTTTTAGAAATAGTTCGAGGGTAAGATAGGTGAATCGAATTCAAAACTAACGAATTTGAGCGACACACAGAAAACCGCATCTAACTACGTATTCATTTTCCTAGAGATTTTTGAGTGTGAAGGGGGCATCCAATCCTACGTCAAAGATATTTTCGAGGCATATTTGTCTGTTGCTGCTAAGACTGTTACCAGTTCTAGCGCTCAAGTATTTTTGCTGCGGGATGGTCTAGGTTGTGACAATCCCTTTGATGTCTACCCACTCAAATTCCATTACCTGAAAACTAAGTCTCCTGTGCTAGGGCGTGTTCGCTTAACAATAGCGCTATGGTTTTATTTATGGCAAAAACGTCCCAAGCATGTTTTCTGCGGTCATATCAAACTGGCTCCCCTGACTCAGCTGTTGTGCAATAGTCTGGGGATTCCCTATACAGTTTTGACCTATGGCAAAGAGGTTTGGCAACCCTTACCCCTAAAAGAACGTAATGCCCTAGACCGGGCAGGAGCAATTTGGACTATCAGTCGTTACAGTCGCGATCGCGCTTGTGCTGCCAATAAGCTAAATCCTGAAAAGGTAAAGATGTTGCCTTGTGCTGTTGATGGGAATACTTTTACTCCTGGTCCGAAATCACCAGCCTTAATCGAAAAGTATGGTCTGGCTGGTGCTAATGTGTTGATGACCGTTGCCCGTCTGTGGTCTGGGGATATTTATAAAGGAGTAGATGTTACCATTCAAGCACTTCCTGCGATCGCAAAAATCTTTCCAGAGGTTAAATATCTAGTCATTGGTCGTGGTGATGATCAACCTAGACTGGCACAGCTAGCGAAAGATTTGGGTGTTGCCGATCAGGTGGTTTTTGCTGGTTTTGTCCCTACACCAGAATTAGTGGAACACTACCGAGTGGCTGATGCCTACGTCATGCCCTCCCAAGAAGGCTTTGGGATTGTATACCTAGAGGCCATGGCTTGTGGTAAACCTGTCCTTTCTGGGGATTCTGATGGTTCTGCTGATCCGTTGCAAGATGGTCAGCTTGGTTGGCAAGTTCCCTATCGAGACCCTGATGCAGTTGCTGCAGCTTGTATTGAAATTCTCAAGGGAGAGGATCAGCGCTGTGATGGTCAGTGGTTACGAGAACAATCCCTAGGATTATTTAGTAAAGAGGCTCTGACAAAGCAGTTAAAAGAGTTCCTCGATTTTGCTTAAACACAGAGACATCAAGCGAGAGTTAGCCACTCAATAAATTAAGTGGCCGGGGAGCTTACCGGGATTCCCATACGGCCATCGTGTTAGAATAGAATCGTGAGTAAGAACAAGGTTGGTCGCGTTTATATTTTGCTAGTACGGTGAGATTCCGGCCAGGAGGAGACGGGGTAATTCCTACGACCATGGTACAGGCAAGTAATGCAGCAAAAGGTAGCGATTTATTGCCCTGATCTGTTTGGTACAACCACTCCGAAAGCTATTCAAATTAAAAGTAAATCCACAGGTTGACTTTTTGTTAATTCGTTCGCGTAGCGTGGCCTACGGCCAGGGAGGTAGGGCAGTTTTGAGTCTGCCACAACAGTACAGACTGGATTTTTTTCTAGTCAGTATTGTAAGCTTCGTGGAGAGGCGCTTTCCAATGGCGAATCTCATTCGCCATTGGAAAGCGCGCCAAGCGCGGTTTTAACCCGCGTAACGACACGACTCTTAGAATTCCTGCGTTTTCAAACCAGGGAGAACTCAATAGGATATAACTACCCGATCATATTTGTTATTGTTAAAAGAAAACTGTGAATCAGAATACCCCGAGACAGTTCCAGTTCAACCTGTCAGGTATGGGCTGTTGGCTAGCGTTCTTCTTAACTTGTTTCTTGCTAGGCACAGTTGGCTTGGGATGGGTAGTCAATGGTTTTTTGATTTTGATTGCTTTTTTAATCATCTCACCAGTGATTGCCTGGTTCGGAGTTCGCTGGTGGCTCAGACGTAATCTAGTGGAAGATCAATGTCCAGTCTGTGCCTATGAGTTTACTGGGTTTAATAATACCCAGTGTCAGTGCCCCAGTTGCGGGGAAGTTTTGAAGATAGAACAGGGTCGTTTTAACCGCTTAGCAGCTCCAGGCACCATTGATGTGGAAGCGGTTGAGGTATCGGTTCAGCAGATTGAAGATTAGAGTAATCGCTAATCACCAATAGACTTCGCTGCAGTTGTCAGGCAAAAGGCTTGCACCCAAAAGCCTTACGTACAATAATTATTGACTGTTGAACTTTTCATTCTGCACGCTGGTACTAGGGAGTTTTAGTGATCGATAAGGTATAAGGATGCTGTTCACCATTGCGATCGCCGACGTAGAATGAGTAGCTGCCTTGCTCCCAATATCCCATTTTAACAATATTCCCCCCAGATAAATTATCGGCCTGTGTACATGAGGTACCATTGGGCTCCTGAATCAATAGAGTGGGCTGGCCCTGGCTTTCTAGGTTGAAGCGCAAGTAGGTAAAATCTTGGTTCAAATTAATGACATGATTGGGCTGGTTACTAATCATACCGCATTGGCTCTTGTTTGATCCTCCAGAGTTTCCAGTAACTACGATGGGATCAGGCTGGAATTCAGGCTCAAGGTTGATGGTTTCGGCGCTGGCGACACCAGCGCTACTTAAGCATACAGCTATGGTGATCGGAACAATCATCCAGTGTGGGAATAGTTTAGTCATTGTCATCCCCTAAAGTCTTGTGTTCTATTACTAATACACTTGTTCTAGATTACTTGACTATCTCCATTTGAATTTGTTTCGGGTAAGCTATCAGCTATCAGCTATCAGCTATCAGCTATCAGCTATCAGTTATCAGCTATCAGTTATCAGCTAGCATTAAAATGCTGAAGGCTGAGGGCTAAGGGCTGAGGGCTGAAGGCTGACTGCTGATAGCTGACGGGTACCTCACCCAATTTAAAACTGCTATATAATGATGAGGCTTGATTTCATAGCAGTTCAGTGCTATTGCCGATATTCAACTGGTTAAGTCTAGACATAGTTAAACATAGTCATCAGGTGTTTGCAAAAAAAAATGGTATCAAGCAAAATCTGCTATAATCTCGGGGAATTTGCTTACTGATCCTTGAAATCAGCGTTTAAAGTCATTACAAAGCAACCATAAGCAGCCTGGTAATTAAATATGGCTAGCCCCACTCTAAAAACAGGTCAACATCGAGAAGGTAGCTGGTATTTTCCGCTGCGACTGAACTTGGTTCTGCCACTGGTGACTAGGCGTTGCGTGGCAGCGCTTTTGGAAGTATCGCTGGTAACTACTAGTGCATTGCTCCCTTACGGGATTGGTTTGTATGCAGAAAAATACTCGAAGGCAGAACCGGTTCCCCTTAACCCAGTGTTGGGGGCAACCCAGAATGCGATCGCAAAAACTCTAGCTTACCCGCGCCTACAACTAACCAAGCGAGTCACTCCCCTGACCAATTTTTTTTGGTGTGCTTCGTTAGTGATGCCAGTAGGAGTAACCCTATGGCAACTTTATCTGCTGGGAAAAACTGGTCAAACTATTCCCAAAGGTTGGTTTGGAGTGCGAGTGGTTACCGCTTCGGGAAAACCGCCTGGTTTGATCGGTGCGGTGTGGCGTGAGGCAGTGGGACGCTGGGGATTACCACTGGGAAGTGCTTATCTACTCTGGCGCTACACTGGAGCGTTTCCCGACTTGTTAATTTTGTTGGGATTGGCAGGATTGATGCTATTGGCAGAGAGTTTTAGTTCTGTATTAAATGCTCAACATCGCAGCCTCCACGACTACATAGCCGGAACTTATGTGTCGGATTCCTCTCGGTTGCTCTTGCCGTACTGGTCAAGTTTTGAATCCTCCCCCTCACCAGAGTATGAAGAGGTAGAGCTAGAGGAGGAGACTGATGGGCAATGGTCTCAAGAGTATGAAGAGGTTGAGCTAGAGGAGGAAACTGATGGGCAATGGTCTAATCACCAGAAAGCTACCTGGGGTTACCGTAGCGCAACAGTTAATCCCATTACCCTGTACTCAAAATCTCAACAGCACTCCCCCAATCTTTGGTTGTGGATGCGCCGAAATCCTGGTCTTACTCTGCTAATTGTTACCTTTGGCGGGATGGGTTCTGTACTCGGCACGTTTGTGGGTACCCAAATCTATATTCAAAGTCAGGCCAATTGGCGAGCGTTCAATCAGCAGAAAAATCAGGTCTTTCTGACCTTAGTGAAACAATTAAGCTCCACTGATAGCACTGCTCAAGAAGAACGTTTGGGATCAATTCTGGCTCTAGGTAGGATAGACGACCATCGTGCTGTACCGTTTCTGGTGGATTTGCTGGGTCAGGAAAATACCCCTAGCTTGATTGATACCCTCCAACAAACCTTGGTCAGTAAAGGTGTTCAACCCCTTCCCCATCTACGAATATTGAATCAATCTTTGGCCAACGACCAGAAAACCCTAACCAGGGAAGGTAAACCAGGGGTTGGGGGAGTGCTAGCGGTGCGGCACCGAGCAACTAAGCAAGCTATCTCGAAAATTCTGACTATCTACGACGGTCAAGTGCATAATGCTAACCTGAGCTATATTAACCTCAGTAAGGTTAATCAGGGTTATGGCTATTTTAATCCAATTCTGAACAATCTGAATTTGTCGGGCATTAATTTCCGCTACGCTAATTTGTCCGGTGCTAATTTGCAGGGTAGTCGCTTCTATGGCCCTGGTGAGGATGAACATTTTGGCACTTTTGATGATTGGGTCAGTGACTTCAGCGGAGCTGATCTCAGAGAAGTTAACCTAACTGGTGCTATTCTCGACAATGTCTTGATGAATCGCACCAATTTAATCGGGGCAACCCTGAACCGAGCAAGGTTTTATAACGGTAGCCTGATCGGTGCTAATCTCAGCAGTGCCCAGCTGATTAATGCTGATTTCCGTAGAGCTATCTTAGAAAATGCTAGCCTCACAGGAGCTAATTTGGGGGAAGCAAAATTCAGTCTCTCTAGTCTTCATGGTGCTCGTTTGGGCAAAGTTAGTGCTGTGGGGAGTGATTTCTCTTCTGCTGATTTAAGTCAATCAAGCTGGCAAGGAGCGAATCTTTCTAGGGCAAATTTGAGTAATGCTAATCTCAAAAATGTTGATTTCAATTCAACCCAATTGGTAGGGGCTAATTTACGCAATGCCCAGCTGTACAATGCTAAGCTACGTCACGCTAATCTAAGTGCTGCGGATTTGCGAGGGGCTAATTTAGCTGGAGCAGATTTTCTGGGAGTTACCTTTGCTATGGCTAAACAGAACAAGGCTAATCAATTTATTACCTTGCCACCACCTAAATCGAATTTAGCCCGGATTAAGGGGGTGAATTTTACCAATGTTAAAAATTTAGATGAGCAGCAACTTCGATATATTTGTACCTATGGTGGACTTCATCCTAGATGTTTGTGACACTATTTTAGAGTAGGGAGTAGGGAATAGGGAGTAGGGAGTAGGGAGTAGGGAGTAGGGAATAGGGAACAGGGAATAGGGAATAGGGAGTAGGGAGTAGGGAGTAGGAATAAAATCATGTTTACCTGATAACTATGAGAAACGCTATAAACTTTTAATCATATAAATTGACCACGAAAAAAATCAGCCTACTTGATTTTTTTCTATTGTCAAAAAATTAGCGATGCTCTGAAAGATCCGCTACGCGAACGCATAAATTCAAAAGCTACTGAGTCGATTGACTATCTTCGAGTTGACTTGAGTTGAAAACCCCCTTAACCAGAATAGATTGCTTAATGGATTGCGTTGATTTAAAGTTAACTATCAACAGTGAACAAAACATCAACCTGTATATAGCGGTTTATATTATAATCAAATAATTTTTACTTTCTTGCCTGTTCCCTGTTCCCTATTCCCTGTTCCCTATTCCCTGTTCCCTATTCCCTGTTCCCTATTCCCTTTGCTATATTAGTTTCACCAAAGCAATTAAGCTAATATGAGCGAGAAAGCAGCCATCATTAGAATTAGGTATTGAGGAGTTGAGGAAATGGGTAATGCTATTGGTTTATTGTCCACACTAGGAACGCTGGTGCTGGGGAGTCTGGCTAGTTTAATGATTAAGTCGCAACCAGCATTTGCTCAAGCTGCCTACGGAAGTTATGTGGGAATCGGTCCTACCTTTGGTATTACAAAGGATGATGATGGAGAAGGTCAGCAAATTGGTGGATTAATTGCGTTTCGCTACAAATTCCTAGAAATCCCGATTTCCTTCCGGACACAAGCCCTGATTGGTGCTGGCACTGCTATTGTGCCAACAATTAGTTACGATTTCCCCCTTAACTGGCAAACCGATGCTTACGTGGGAGCAGGGGCTGTATTTGCTAGCGGTCACTCTCCCTCACCAGTAGGAGATAAAACGAGTTTTGCTATACAACCTGGTATTGATTTTATGATCCCTAATAGCCAAACGGTTTTGTTTGGTAATGCGATTATTGCTTTTGATGCCTATCGGGAGGGTGGCGGCGTGGCTGCTTCTGTTCAAGGTGGATTTGGTTTAAGATTTTAGTTTGAATCGTCGGGAGTCGGGAGTCGGGAGTCGGGAGTCGGGAATAGGGAGTAGGGAGTAGGGAGTAGGGAATATGGCATCAAAAATTCTCACAATTCCGACACGGATTGCTATATTACTTTATAATCACCTGGCGTTAGCGATGGTGTAGTCTTGACCATGCCAGGCTTTTGCCTTGATCAAGGATAGTTTGGATTGGGAAAATGCGTTCGCGTAGCGGCTCTTTCAGAGCATCGCTCTTTTCGTTTTGCTCTTTTCGTTTTGCTCAGAAGTCCTGAATCGAGTAATATAGCAACTCTCATAGTCATAAAGTACACAGGATTTTTTCCGTTCTCCCTGCTCCGAAGTCCCTGCTCCGAAGTCCCTCCCCTCTCCCCAAACTCTTCGCCCTGTTTGCTTCAATTCAAAATAGCCCCGTCCGGTATAGTTTCCTGTTTCATTGCCCAAAACTTGCTCAGTACATGAATTTGCTTTAATCCCACTATTAAATTTAAGCCAGGTATAAAAATCCACCACACTACCAGAGGTTCTGTCATTCCTTCTCGTCGATACAGTTCGTTTACTGTGCGATAAAGCCTAAACTGCACAATGTAAATCCAAACTATACCGACCAGGGAAAACCAACCAAACCAGCCAGGAACATCGGGATCTAATATCCATAAGGCTTGTGGAACGGCGACACCTAAAACGAAAGGTAGTAAGCACAGGGTACCGGACCAACCATAACTGTTATAGTGTCGCAACTCTTCCTGAATGATCCACTTGTACCAACCGTAGTACAACATTAATGTGGCTACCGATAGCAGCATCACTTTTACCAGAGGACGGGGTTTACCAAGAGGTTGGTCAGACATAAGCCAAAACTATTGCATCGGAACATCAGTCTGTATTGTAAAATCCCTTAACAAAAATTAATACAATTGGTAAAATAACAAAGCGTTGGACTGAGGCACAGCAAGCACAAACACCATGGTAAAAGCACAAATTGGGATTATTGGCGGTAGCGGACTTTACAAAATGGCTGCTCTCAAGGATGTGCAGGAGGTACCGATTGAAACCCCCTTTGGTCCTCCGTCCGATGCCTTGATGGTGGGAACCCTAGAAGGAACTACTGTGGCTTTCTTATCTCGTCATGGTCGCAATCATCATTTGATGCCTTCGGAGTTACCCTTCCGAGCCAATATCTATGCCATGAAGCAGTTAGGCGTGGAGTATATCATTTCTGCCTCAGCAGTAGGTTCTCTCCAGGAAGAGGTCAAACCCTTAGATATGCTGGTACCGGATCAGTTTATTGACCGGACGAAGAATCGGGTTTCGACCTTTTTCGGGGAAGGGATTGTGGCTCATATTGGGTTTGGACACCCGGTGTGTAACCAACTGGCGGGAATTTTAGTGGATGCGATCGCAAGTTTGGAGTTACCAGAGGTGACCGTACATAACGGTGGGACTTATCTGTGCATGGAAGGTCCAGCATTTTCCACCATGGCGGAATCTAATCTCTACCGCAGTTGGGGCGCAAAAGTAATTGGCATGACCAATTTGCCAGAGGCCAAGTTAGCACGGGAGGCGGAAATTGCCTATGCTACCCTCGCCCTAGTCACGGATTATGATTGCTGGCATGAGGATCATGACCATGTCACCGTGAATATGATACTTGATAATCTACAGCGCAATGCGATTAATGCTCAGAAGGTGATTCAAGAGACAGTGCGCCGGTTAGTTGAAAATCCACCCGTTTCTAAAGCCCATTCCGCCTTGAAGCATGCTATTTTCACTCCCTTAGATCAGGCTCCAGAAGCAACTAAGGAGAAGTTGGAGTTGTTGTTGCAGAAGTATTTGTAAAATCGCAAATATCGAAAGGTGGCGCAGGATATATATAGCAATTCTCTTTCCCATGAGGTACAAAGGGATCCCCCTAAATCCCCCTTAAAAAGGGGGACTTTGAGGTTGATAATTGTACCTCATACATGCAATAAACGCTATATATAGCGTTTTTATCAAGGGAGCAGGGAGCAGGGACTTCGGAGCAGTAGGAAAGACCTTGGAAAATTTTTTGGTGTTATAGGTACAAGGAAATAGGGAACAGGGAATAGGGAACAGGGAAAAGTAGGAAAGAGCTTGGATAATTTTTTCCCACTCCCCACCCTCCCCAAACTTCCCACACTCCCCACTCCCTACTCCCTACTCCCTACTCCCTACTCCCTACTCCCTAAAACCCAAGAATTTATACCTCACCCCAATAATAATTGCTATTAAAAATGAGAAATGATCTACAGCAATCCCTAAATCGAAGTTATATAGACCCCTCGACTCTGAGTATTTTCCAAAGAATTCTCTTAACGACAGATGGCACAGTAACCGATATGTTGGAAGCCTATCTGTTTGAACAGATTCGTCTAGTTAAGTTGTCGGAAGAATTGGTAACGACAACTGATGATATAGATCCAATGCAATTAAATAAAGGAAGCTCAGTACTTGATAGGAAAATACTATTACAGGGTAAAATAAGTCGCAAGAATTATATCTATGCTGAGTCAATTATTGTTATTGATCGTCTAGATGAGTACTTTCAAAAAGATTTACTTAAAACTAAAACCCCCATTGGCAAAATCTGGCGAGAGCAGAGATTCGAGACCTTTAAAGAAATTGTGGATACTGGAAAAAAGCCAGCTAAGGAATTAGCTGATTATTTCCAGATTGAACCGGAAGCAAATTTGCTTTTTCGTACCTATTGCGTCTTTTCTAATCGCCAATCCGTAATGATGATTAGTGAATATTTTCCTGAAAGCTATTTTTTGAATAGAGTATAGGGAGTAGGGAGTAGGGAGTAGGGAGTCGGGAGTCGGGAGTCGGGAGTCGGGAGTCGGGAGTCGGGAGGGTGGGAAGAGGCGTAGTGGACTGGCACAGCTAAAATAGTGCAATAGAAGGATCATTATTTGAGGTCAAAAAAATGGGAAGAGGTCGTAGAGATAAAGTGCTGCTGACAATCGAACAAAGACGAAGACTAGAAAACATCAGTCGCAATGGCTATGCTCCTGCCAAGAAAATCCTCCACGCTAGGGTTCTTCTGATGTGTGACGAAGGAGAACAAGCGATAGATACATGGACAGATGAAGGGATAGCCAAAGCTTTAAATCTACATCGAAATACCGTAGGGCGTATCAGAAAAAGATATCTGACCCAAGGAGAAGAACCAGCACTCAATAGAAGGTTAAGAAAGAAACCACCAACTCCGCCAAAAATAGATGGCGCGACAGAAGCCCAAATCATTGCCATGTGTTGTTCAGACCCTCCAGAAGGAAGAGCAGATTGGACGATTAGACTACTGACATCGGAACTGAAAAAGCGAAGAGTAGTCACAGAAATCTCTCGTGAAACGGTACGTCGCACTTTAAAAAAAACCAGCTACGTCCTTGGAAAGTAAAACGTTTCTGTATTCCTGAACGAGATTTGGCCAGATTTGTCGCCCAGATGGAAGTAATTTTAGACCTTTACTGTTCTGAGCATTGTCGAGATCAGCCATTGATTTGTATGGATGAAGCATCAGTCCAACTCCTAGATCATCTCTATAAACCGATTAAAATGCAACCTGGTCAAGACCAGAAAGAAGATTATCACTATACTCGTGAAGGGACACAAGCCCTGTTTATGTTTTTTGACCCTAATGCTGGATGGCGGCGAGTTAGCAATCGAGACCATCGGTCTCGTGTAGACTGGGCGGAAGAAATTCGCCAATTACTGGATGTTGACTATCCCCATGCTAGTAAAGTCAAATTAGTCTGCGATAATCTCAATACTCATGTGGATTGCTTCTCTTTATGAAGCTTTCCCGGCTGATGAAGCTCATCGTCTTGCCAGACGACTAGAAATTTATCATACTCCTCGTAATGGCAGTTGGTTAAATGTAGCAGAGATTGAACTAAGCATTTTAACCAAACAATGTTTAGCCCGCAGGATTTCTAGTCCTGAAAAATTGGAAAAGAAGTTAAAAGCTTGGGAACAAGAGCGAAACAAAACAGCCAGTCAAGTAATTTGGCATTTTTCAACCCCGGATGCCAGAGTCAAACTTAAACACCTTTATCCAGTGTTTGAAGATGAAGAGATGGCAGATTCTAATGCACCAAATTAGCTGTGCCAGTCCAGTAGGGTGCGTTAGGGACGGGCGAGCCCTGATTTTCCACATTTTTGCCAGTGTTGGGACAGCCCGTCCCGTAACGCACCACCGGGTCAAACAGAAAAAATGAGATGCACCCGTCGGGAGTCGGGAGTCGGGAGTTGGTATAATAAACGCTATAGTTTTAATTTATTATTTTATTGCTTAATAATTCAACTGAACTATGAAACTAACAGGACCGCAATATCAACAATTAACCGATGCTTTACTTAAGGCGTTCCCATCAAAATCAAGACTTGCTGAATTAGTTGAATATAAATTCAGTAAAAATCTAGATGCTATTTCAATGGGAGACGACTTAAAAGAAATTGTATTTAAGTTAATTAAAGCTGCCCAAGCAGAAGGATGGGTTGATAACCTGATTGCAGGTGCCCGTGAATCAAATCCAGATAACTCAGCCTTATTCGCCTTTGCCCAGGAGTTTAATCTTGCTATTGCTATGCCGCAACCGCTATCAGCAAGAGGTAGATTAGAAAGACTGATTAAGAAAACCAATTCTTTTTTAGATGTAAATCAGTGGCGGGAGAAGTTAGGTCAAATTGAAGGGCAAGTCTGTCGTGTAGAAGTTACGAATAACGATAATAGTCAGGAATTTGGGACAGGTTTTCTGATTGCGCCCAATGTGGTTATTACTAATTACCATGTGGTGGAATCGGTAATTTTAGAACAAGCAACGTCTAGTAATGTTATCCTGCGTTTTGACTACAAGCAGTTAGGGGATGGTAAAGTTATCAACCCAGGTACAGAGTATCGCTTAGTAGAGGATGACTGGCTAATTGATCAAAGTCGTTATACCAACAATCCGTTACCAACCCCTGACGAATTGGATTATGCCTTGCTGAGAGTAGATGGAGTTCCTGGGGAAGAACCGATTGGGAAAAATCCCGATCCCGATTCTCCCAAGCGCCAGTGGATTGAGTTACCACAAGAGCCTTATCAGTTTGTGCCCAATACTCCACTGTTTATCGTGCAGCATCCCAAGGCCGAACCCTTAAAAATAGCCTTTGACACCGAGGCTATTATTACTATTAACGAGAATGGGACAACGGTTAAGTATAAAACCAATACCGAACCCGGTTCCTCTGGTTCTCCATGTTTTGATATTAACTGGAATTTAGTAGCCCTGCATCATAGTGGTGACCCAAGCTGGAAACCTAGTTATAACGCTGGCAGCCCCTTCAGTGCTATTTGTGCGCGGTTAGAGAAGCAAGGGTTATTGACAGATTTACTTAAAGGTGAAGCAATGTGGTGAATGGTTGTCTGAACCTGTAAGCCGCCACCAGGTTGCCAAATACCAGCAAATAAAGCAGAATTTAGGGAAGTAGTTATCATCAGAGTGTAGATACTTAATTAGAGTCAGAGTATTAACTTCTATTGTTCACAGGTCTTGAAGTAACCATCAATGAATGCTGGAAATCCCCCTGGTTATCTCCTCAAAAAGATAAACAAAGCACTGTGTAGTGCTTTCCCTAGTAAACCTGACTTAAAAATGATGGTGCTGTATCAATTCAGTATACATCTTGAAGAGGTTGCTGGTGGTAAAAATTTAAAAGAAATTGTTCAGGAATTAGTTGACGATTTTAATAATCAAAATAAATTAATAAAATTAATTAACAAAGCCCTTAAAGAAAATCCAGATAATCCTGACTTAAAGGCAATCAAGGAAAAATTTAAAATTACCACTAGTTTAGTCAAATTATTGCTTCCTTTAGAAAAAAACTTTATCAACCAAATGCAACAAGCTTATAGAGCTTGCTGTCCCGATGAATTATTGGATGATTGGGAAGACGAACTCCCTGAAAGTTTAGCTGAAATCCTAGGGAATTTGGATGATATCCCTCAACAAAATGATGATGAAAAACTTATTGTACAATTTGTCGCTCGTTTATTAAAAACTGGTGATATTCCCAAATCTCATGGTGATAAACTCAAGCAATGGATAAAAGAAAATGCTAATAACCCTTCTGATTTATTATCTCAGAGTAGCAGTAACTCTCAAAATCATCAGCAACAAAATTTACATGCACAACCTTATCTGCTTGTCAAGGTAGATCCCAGTAAGCAATATCACCAACAACGTCAACCTAGTTATTTCGTTTCAGCTTGGTTTATTCCTGACATAAGTAATTATGATTACTTCCGAAATCATCAAGACTGTAAATTTTTAGAGACTCCACTAGCTGATGGAGAATCTGAACAAGATGTCTTCTCTCTTGAAGACTTGCAAAAGTTAATAAAATTTTTTCTAAATCAGTCAAACCAATATTATAAAAAATCTTCCTGTAAACCAAGTATTGTATTTGTTTTGCCTTATCAACTCTTGAACTATGAATTTGAAAGAATTGAAATTAAAAATAATTTTGATTTAACACTTCCTATTGGTAGCCAGTATTGCGTAGTTATTCGCTCTCTTAAACGTTTGGATAATTTGAAAGAAATTCCTTACCGAACAAATTGCATCACAAAATGGGAAACAATCAAATCTAGTTGTCAAAATAGATGCGCCCAAAAATTTGTTGATGTTACTAATTTTAATGACTGGAATAAATTATATGCTTATTTAGAGACAACAAATGCGGCATTAAAATTAAATAAATCACCATGTAATAATATATTTAGAGTAATTGACACGACGGCAATACCAGTTGCTTTATGGCTCAGGAAAAATAATTTTACAACTATTAATTGTCAATATGAACTCGAGCAATTACTCAATTCTCAAATAAATCAGCTTCCCGAAAAGGTAAAACAACAACGTTTAGACGCTTTTGGAAAAGGGAATAAACAAGAACATATCGGACACCATCTTTCTCTTTTGTGGGAAGACCCCTATCTACTACCACCCCAGATTGACTATACAACCTTATGACTAATAACTCTTGGAAAATCTTTCGCGGAACTCCCGAAGAACCCCACAATGGCATTGAACGCCTTCCTGAGCCTCCTAGCTGGCGGAAATTTGACAAAACAGAACGGGGTACAACCTATCAGACCAGGCCAGAGGAAATAGAGTTAGTCAATGCAGCGTTGTATCTGCGTCGTCCTTTATTAGTAACCGGAAAACCAGGCACAGGAAAAACATCGTTAGCCTATGCAGTCGCTCAAGAGTTACAATTAGGAGAAGTGTTACGTTGGAATATTACCACTCGCTCCCATTTACAGCAAGGACTTTATAGTTATGATGCCATTGGTAGATTACAAGATGCTCAAGGAAGCGGCAAAGATAATTTAAGGAAAATTGGTAAGTATATTCAATTGGGTCCCTTGGGAACAGCGTTACTCCCCTCAACTTACCCGAGGGTATTATTAATTGATGAAATGGATAAAAGCGATATTGATTTACCCAATGATTTATTGACTATTTTTGAGGAAGGAGAATTTGAAATCCCGGAATTAACACGACTAGTTGAGCAGTTTCCAAAGATTGTTGTCAAAACCTGGGATAATCAAAGTACAACCATCGACAAAGGAAAGGTAACCTGTGATGCATTTCCTTTTGTAGTCCTGACCAGTAACGGAGAGAGGGAATTTACCCCGGCTTTTTTACGACGCTGTTTAAGATTAGATTTACGGAAACCAACTCGGGAGGAATTAGAAGCAATTGTCAAAGCTCATTTAGGGGATAGTCTTGAACAAGCTGAACCGATTATTGAAACCTTTCTCAAGCGACGGCAGAAAGGAAACTTGGCTACAGACCAATTGCTTAATGCCATTTATATATTAACTAACACAGTCAATACAGACGATGCTCCCATGGTTGACTCTCAAGAAGAAGACAAAGACCAGAACAAAGAAAGGTTAATTGACCGATTGCTGCAGTACCTCAGTAGTACCTAAGGGATATGGTTGAAAAAGCGATCGCTATTCTACAACAAGCAGGATTTGATTTAACTGCTCGGGAAATAGCAGAAATTTTCTGGTTGGCTGTTCATCTAGACCAGCCCATAGACCAGTCAGAGGAACCACAGCAGCCATTACCACAGCAGCCATCGCAATCATCAACGGTATCCCAAGACCAATCACAGCAACCACAAAAGCGATCGCAATCATCAACGGTATCCCAAGACCAATCACCGCAACCCCCAAATCAAACTCCAGATATCCAACCAGATACCCAAGAATTACCGTTACCTGAAGTCACAGAACCTGGTGCTGATGTTGGTCTTGCCTCTTCCAAACCTAAAAAGACTAAAGCAAGTGGAGAAGCAATTCCGATTAAAGTGCCAGCAGCGGTAGCATTGAGAAATAGTCTGGCGTTGGGACGGGCACTTCGTCCGTTAAAGCGGAAAGTCCCATCTGCTACAGAAACGATATTGGATGAAGAAGCTACTGTTTACCAAATTGCCGAATCAAACATTTGGCTACCAGTTCTGAAACCCGCTTCCGAACGATGGTTAGAGTTAGCGTTGGTGGTTGAAAAAACTAGTTCAACTGCGGTTTGGAAACAGACAATCATTGAACTGCAACATTTAGTCAAGCATCATGGAGCGTTTCGAGATGTACGCACGTGGGAATTAAGGATTACTGAAACACAAGACATCAATAAACCAAAGGTAGACTTATTTCCTCAAACTAGCACCGGTCGGTATGACTCCACGCCCTATCCTCCCCAGGTCTTAATTGACCCGAAGAAACAACGTTTAATTTTATTGGTGAGTGATTGTATTTCTGTGGCTTGGCGCAGACAATTAATTCATCCAGTGCTAGAGTTTTGGGGACGCAATGGTTTACTGACTATCCTTCAGCTACTTCCTGAACGGCTTTGGGAACGCACGGCTTTAGGTTCAGAAACACCAGTGCAACTGCATTCTTTTAGTCCTGGAGTTGTCAATTCTCAGTTTATTGTTAAACCTTGGGATGAAGATGACATTGGACTTCTTTCAGAAGTCGGGAACAGGGAACAGGGAACAGGGAACAGTAAGTCTATTCAGAATAAATCCTCTGTCAATGTTCCCGTCGTTACGTTAGAACCCTACCCGCTGCTGGCGTGCTCACAGGTAATAGCTGGTCAGGGAAATGTTAGTACAGTGGGGTTTAACTTTGATGTATCCCAAGACCCCCAAGCAGAGAGAACAGGGGTAGATGCTAAACCCAGTCAACCCCAACTCGAAGCACCAGCATTAGTTAGTCGATTTCGTGCGACGGCTTCTCCGATGGCGCGTCGGTTAGCTGGATTAATGGCAGCTGCTCCAGTTAGTTTACCTGTAGTGCAACTAATTCAGCAAACCCTGCTACCAAAATCTGCCCAAATTCACGTAGCGGAGGTGTTTATGAGTGGACTGCTCCAGTCTATAACCCCTGTAGACCAAGATTCAAATCCGGATTATATTGAGTACGAATTTAAGCCAGGGGTAAGGGAGTTATTAGTAGATTCTGTACCCATTAGTAAAACCGTTTCAGTTCTTGATAAAGTATCTGAGTTTATTGCTAAAAAGTTAGGGTTATCAGTAAAGGAATTTGAAGCGCTTTTACTTAAACCGGCAACTGCAAGTAATGATTGGTTAGACCAAAAAATTCGTCCCTTTGCACACCTCAAGGCTCAAGTTTTACAGCGATTAGGAGGGGAGTATGCTCGTTTAGCTGAAGAACTACTCATCTCACAAACCCCTACCTCAGCTAATCCCTCAGGGTTAAAGCAGTTTTCCTTTGAAGTAGTAACAGTTAACCGTAAAGGAGTAATAATCAAGAAAGAAAATAAGCAAGCGGATTATTTCACTCAAGATCTGGGGAATGGAGTAGACCTAGATATGGTGTATATCCCAGCAGGACCCTTCTTAATGGGTTCCCCGGAAACTGAGAGGGGGAGTTATCAAAGGGAAAGACCTCAACACCAAGTAACCATCCCACCCTTCTTCCTAGGGAAATATCAGGTAACCCAGGCGCAATGGCGAGCTGTGGCCAACAACCTCCCAAAAGTTAACCGGGACTTAAAGCCAGACCCCTCTCACATTAAAGGAGACAATCGACCAGTAGAGCAAGTAAGCTGGGACGATGCGGTGGAATTCTGCGATCGCCTTTCTGAATATACAGGAACCGAATACAGATTACCGAGTGAAGCGGAATGGGAATACGCCTGTAGAGCAGGAACTACCACGCCATTCCATTATGGAGAGACCATTAGCAATACATTAGCTAATTATGACGCTTCCTATACCTATGCACAGGAAGCAGAAGGGGAATATCGAGCAGAAACCACCGAAGTAGGAAGTTTTCCCCCCAACCGCTTTGGCTTATACGATATGCACGGCAATGTTTGGGAGTGGTGTGAGGATCCAAGGCATGATAATTACGAAGGAGCCCCTATAGATGGGAGTGTATGGCTTAATAATAATAATGATTATCGCAGACTGCGGGGCGGGTCCTGGGACGTCAATCCTAGGCTTTGCCGTTCTGCCTCCCGCAACTACTATCACGCGCGCGATTTCCTCTACCTCTTTGTCGGTTTTCGTGTGGCGAGGGGTGTTGGGAGGAAATAGCCCTTGCGCAAGTCAGAAGTTAGAAGTCAGAAGTCAAAAGTAAGCGATTACTTACGTTTCGGAGTTTAGGAGCGATGCAGCGCGGTCTTGGGGGTTTCCCCCATGAGCGACTGCATCAAGACAATGTCCTAAGCTTAATGCCTAGTGCAATACCAATAAAAAAAAATCGGTCAAGTTCTGGTTAACCCCAATGCTTGACCGATTTCTATTGTGTAAGCCACCACAAATACAGCGCAGCTCAACTCAAATCTAGATACTGCTGATCAACGAATACATTCATCAGTGGTCAGCTTTGTGGCACAGGCTTCCAGCCTGTGACCTAACCCATAAGCTGATCGCTTCAAAATAACCTCCACAATTCCTAGTCGCCAGGGCGTCAAAACCCTGGCAAAATCCTATCCTAGTCTACATAAAAATATCGAATCAAAAAGGTCATAACCTCACCAGGCTTTTCAGTAGGTTCTGGAGTGCTCCACTCGTCGGGATAGGCGTATTTCAGGCCATAGATGGCATTAATCGTATTCCGAACTTGTTCAGGAGAACCGATCAAAACGTACTTGACTTTCTTAGGTTTACGACCAGGGTTTTCAGGAGTTTGATTGTCATCGGAGTTAGGCGGAATGTTTTTAGTCATGATCAACAGTATCCTTAAATGTTGTACATTATTAATATATAAATAAATTAATCAAGTGTCAAGGGGTTTAGGAATTTTTTTTATTACGAAATTTAAAATTGCTATAATAGTAAATAGGGCATAAATAAGAGAGTAATGTGGTTAGTATGGGGAGGGTATTTAGTGTAGCTATCAAAAAATATATTAGATTTTTTGCCTAATTCAAAAAGCGATAATCCCTGCTCCCTGCTCCCTGCTCCCTGCTCCCGACTCCCGACTCCCTACTCCCTACTCCCTAAACTAAAACTGTAGATGGAGGATTTTAATAATGCCTAGTTTAACGGTCAAAGATTTAGAAACGCTGCAAGCACAGCATCCTGATTATCAGATAGAATTAATAGGGGGAGAAATTATTTTTATGAGTCCTTCAGGGTTAGAATCCGATGAAGTAGCCATAGAAATCGCTGCTCAACTTCGTAACTGGGTAAGACCCCGCAAATTAGGAAGAGTTTCTGGTTCTAGTGGTGGTTTTCGCTTACCGAATAAAGATGGGGATGTTCGTGCCCCGGATGCGTCTTTTATCTTAGCTGAACGTCTACCTCGCACTACGGAAGATTACGCCGAATTAGTCCCTGATTTGACATTTGAGGTAAAATCTAAAAGCGATAGCCTACCAAAATTGCGCCAGAAGATACAGCAATTTCTGGAATTGGGAACTACAGTTGGGGTGTTAGTAGATCCGAGAACTCGCACGATGGAAGTTTATCGCCTCAATCAGGATAAAGTTGTGCTGGGGGATGGGGATGTGCTGCAAGTACCAGAATTGCTTCCTGGTTGGGAATTACCTATTGTTGAAGTGTGGGCACCGGAATTTGATTGAGTATATACAAGGGAACAGGGAATAGGGAATAGGGAAGAGGCAATAGGCAATAGGCAATAGGCAATAGGCAATAGGCAAGAGTGAGATTATAAAGTAGGGTGGGCAAAGTAATATAATCATTAATACTCAACAAAACCAAACTGTTTTTGCCCACCCTACTACTCTCCCCTATTCCCTATTCCCTGCTCCCTGTTCCCTGCTCCCTATATAAAGCTGTAAAACCATGAGATTCATCAGCCCGAAAACTGACTTTGCTTTCAAGAAAATCTTTGGCTCAGATCAGAGTAAGGATATTCTGATTTCCTTCCTCAATGCCATGATATACTCTGGTAATTCCGTCATCCAGGATTTAGAAATTATTGATTCCTATAGTGACGAGTATTTGGTAAATTTCAAAGATACTTATCTGGATGTTAAGGCAGTATTAGAGGATGAAACGACTGTCCTGATTGAAGTGCAAATCTGGAATGTAAAGGATTTCGAGAAGCGAGTGGTTTATAACTTGTGCCAAACCTATGGAAATCAACTTAAATCGGGAAAGATATATTTCGATATCAATCCGGTCATTGCTTTAACCATCACGGATTTTAAGTTATTCCCCTCAACCGAAAAAGTCATTAGCTGTTTTTACTTTCAAGAAGAAGAAGACCACTTGCCTTATCAGGAAAATGAATTAAAGCTGGTGTTTGTGGAACTCCCTAAATTTACTAAGCAACTGGAAGACTTGGAAAGTGTGATCGATAAGTGGATCTTTTTTATCAAAGAAGCACCCAACTTAGAAATCATTCCTGACCAGCTCAAAGAAATCCCACAGCTAGAAAAAGCTTTAACTATAGCGAATCAAGCGGGGTTTAGTGAGTCAGAATTGGAAAAGATTTGGAAACAGGAAATGGCCTTGTGGGACTGGCGAGGTGCATTGAATTTTGCGAAAAGGGAAGGACGAGAAGAAGGACGAGAAGAAATAAGGCTAGAAGGACGAGAACAAGGTAGACTTGAAGGAAAATACCAGATTGCTAAACAGATGAAGGCCGCTGGGTTACCCCTGAGTGATATTGCTCAATATACGGGGTTGACTATCGATGAAATTAATCAGTTGTCCTAAGAGAGTAATAAAAAGTTCAAAAAAATACCAATTAACGTAGGGTGGGCAAAATAGTATAATCATTAATAATCAAAAAAAACTATTTTTGCCCACCCTACTACTCTCCCCGATTCCCGATTCCCGATTCCCGATTCCCGATTCCCCTTCCTATATCCCTTAACTAATCCATTCGTTTCAACCGCACCATAAAAAAACCATCCATCTGGTCTCGATAGGGCACAACTTTGAGCCAACCTTCCGGTCTTGAAAACCCCTTAAGAAACGAAAGAGTAGGGGGTTCAATTTGCCACTGAGAATGACCTTCCAGAAACCATTGTATTACCCCCTCATTTTCTTGAGGATTTAAGGTACAGGTAGCATAAACTAAAACACCTCCGGGCTTGACCCAAGTTGCGCTATGCTCTAACAATTGTTTTTGCAAAACAGTAAGTTCCTGGACTTTTTCTGGAGTCATGCGCCAACGAATATCAGGACGTCGGTGAAGGGTACCATTACCGGAACAGGGAGCATCTAATAACACAGCATTAGCGAGGTTAGTAAATTCAGGGCAATCCCGACTATCACCAGTAGTAATGTGAATCGATTGTAATTGTAACCGTTCGGCATTCTGTTGGACTTTTTTGAGGCGGGAAGCTGAGCGATCGCATGCCCAAATCTTGCCCTGATCAGCCATTAATTCCGCAATATGAGTTGTCTTGCCCCCCGGTGCCGCACAGGCATCAATCACCACATCACCAGGTTGAGGGTCCAGCAGATAACTGACCAGCTGGGCACTACAATCTTGAACAGTCCACCAACCTTCCTTAAATCCTGGTAGCTCTTGAATCGCACCAACACCACCCACAATCCGCAGTGCTTGGGGTACCTGAGCTGCATTGCTGAAAATAGGGATAATCTCACCATTCCCCTCGTCCTGGTGGGAGACCAAGGTCGGTACCCGCTGAATAGCCAGTTCAGCAGATTGCATCCCTGCCTCCACCTCCTCCATGGACACCTTGAGGGGATTTACCCGTAAGTCAATAGTAGGAGATTGGTTAAACCATTGACACAGCTGTTCTGTTTCCTCTGCTCCCAGCTGTTGTAACCACAGCTGGATCATCCAATCGGGAAAACTGTGTAAAATGCCCAAACCCTCGATATCCCCTTCTGGCAACTGCAAAGGGTCAGGGGAATTGGCAGCTAAACGGGCATAGTTTCGTAATAAACCATTAACCACCCCTGCCAGTCCTTTGAAGCCATTGTTCTTAGCTAGCTCAACGGTGGTATTGACCGCTGCTGAAGCAGGAATTCGGCCTTGATAGCGCAGCTGATATAGTCCAAGGTGAAGTATAGTGCGCAAATCTGGAGGTTGTTGATTCGCTTTCTTTTTGCCCAACTGGTCAAGTAGAGCATCCAAAGTGCGCTGTCGTCGGACACTACCATAAACTAATTCTGTCACTAAGCCCCGATCAGCACCAGTTAACTGAGCAGTGTGTAGCACTCGATTCAGGGCAATATCAGCAAAAGCACCCCGCCGATGAATATCCCGGAGAGCTAGGAATGCTAACTGGCGAGGATTTTGTTTATCAAAGGTTGACGGTTGACCCTTGACCGTTGACGATTTATATTGGCTCACAAACTCTGTACTCCTCTGGATGTCAACTGATCAGCTAATATGCAGTTATAACAGTTATTAATTCGGTTCGGAACAAAGTCCTGGGTTTTAGGGAGTAGGGAGTAGGGAGTAGGGAGTAGGGAGGAAAAGGAAGACAAGTCCAATCACCCCACACCCCACACCCCAAAGTTGATACTCACGTCTTTGTTAAAAACCTACCCTGATCAGCTCCTCCCTGTTCCCAGATCCGCTGTTCCCTATTCCCTGTTCCCGACTTCTGCAAGAAGTCTAGTTATCAATTCGGTATTGAGAACTGCTATAAATAAAATGGTTAATCCTTTTTAAACATTGGGTATGTCAGCCACCTCAAGCCCTTTACCAGAAGCTCTTGCTCGGATTGTAGAACGCTTTCAGCGCCGCAAAGACCCCAAGCAACGGTATCAGCAGTTGCTGTGGTACGCCAAGAAGCTTCAGACAATGCCAGAAACTGATAAAGTGCCAGAAAACAAGGTTCCTGGCTGCGTGTCCCAGGTTTATATCACTGCTAACTTGGATGATGGCAAAGTCTTGTATCAGGGAGACTCAGATGCCCAATTGGTTAAAGGATTAGTAGCGTTGTTGATTGAAGGCTTGAATGGACTGACGCCGACAGAGATTGTCAACCTATCTCCTGACTTTATTCAAGACATAGGATTGAACGCTAGTTTAACCCCTTCTCGCGCTAATGGATTTTACAACATTTTCCAGACCATGAAGAAGAAGGCCCTGGGATATCAGTTGGGAATGTCTTCCAGAGAATTGAATTGAGGGATTTTCCCTTCTATTTTCCCCACACCCGGTCACCCACCCCGGACCGGGGATTAACTGACAAGACCCTTGAAATGCTGATTCTCCCGTAGGTTGGATTACGCGATCGCTAACCCAACGAACACCTCACGCTTTGTTGGGTTTCGTTGCCTCAACCCAACCTACGCCATGATCTAAAGTCACTCAACCAGCTCTGTTCCCTATTCCCTGTTCCCGATTCCCGATTCCCGATTCCCGATTCCCGATTCCCGATTCCCGATTCCCGATTCCCGATTCCCGATTCCCGATTCCCGATTCCCTAGATTTGGCTCCTGATTAAATTAAGCCTGAAACCCTTGTATAAACAGGGTTTCAGGTGTTTTTCTATGACAAAGCTACTTGAATTCCAGCCTAGCATGGGCAATTTGCCCTTGACTTATCCACTGGAGTTTCAGTACAATCAAGGAGAACATTTGTACTACTATAGTCTTTCCTCTTAACCATTGCACCCACACCCCTAGAGGCATCACATCCCTCCTACAACGAACGATTCTAGAGCAGCGATTGGCCTACGGCCACGCTACGCGATCGCGTATCGCTGTGGGTAGTTTCGGGTACTTGCCATTAGCCACTGGCTGATAGGGAAACCTCTTGTTTGGGAATTATCTCAAATAAGAGCATTGTCAATACTGCGTGGCTTTTGGATAAATTCCCCCAACCCCCCGTCGGGATCCTCACAGGGGTAGGTTTTTTACATTTGGGTCGGGAGTCGGGAATCGGAACCCACCCCTAACCCCTCCCAGGAGGGGAACGGGAATCGGAACCCACCCCTAACCCCTCCCAGGAGGGGAACGGGAATATTATATTTGAGATATCAAAGCAAAATGCTATAGCAATTCTGATACTCATCAGGTAAACAGGATTTCTTCCCGATTCCCGATTCCCGATTCCCGACTCCCGTTCCCCTCCTGGGAGGGGTTAGGGGTGGGTTCCGATTCCCGACTCCCCGATTCCCTACTCCCTACTCCCTACTCCCTACTCCCTGCTCCCTCTAACAACTGCTATACAATAGAACGGAATTAGCTGATTCAACAGGAGACACTAAGCTAATGCGAATGCTACACACAATGCTGCGAGTCGGCAATCTTGAGGAATCGATCAAGTTTTACTGCGATGTCCTAGGCATGAAGCTGCTCCGTCAGAAGGACTTTCCAGGGGGAAAATTTACCTTAGCATTTGTAGGCTACGGGGATGAATCTGACAACACAGTTATTGAACTAACTTATAACTGGGGGGTTGATCAGTACAACATCGGGGATGCTTTCGGTCATATTGCCCTTGGTGTAGACGATATCTACCAAACCTGCAACCAAATTAAATCCCTTGGTGGTAAGGTAGTGCGAGAGCCAGGACCGATGAAGCACGGTTCAACAGTGATTGCTTTTGTGGAAGACCCGAGTGGATACAAGATTGAACTGATCCAGCGCAAAGATCAGGAGTCTGCCCAGAAACCAGAAGCAACAGCAGTAGCTGGGTAATAACTATCGGGAGTCGGGAGTCGGGAATCGGGAATCGGGAATCGGGAGTCGGGATAAGAAAATTGAATCTAGCTGGTAAGTATGGGAAACCCTATAAAAATGTTTCCCATCTCCCCATCTCCCTATCCTCATAAGGGTAGGTTTTTTACAAAGGGGCGAGTAGGTACTTTGATTGTCTTGATGCAATAGCGAGTGGTTTGAATTTACCGTAAGATAGTGGAGCCTTATTAAAAAATATTTAACCCTTTTCTGCATAACCTGCTAACTATAAAGGCTCCACTATCTAAGGTTTTGTCTCCGGGGGAAACCCCCAAGACCGCGCTGCATCGCTACGTAGAAATTCCTAAAAATATGTATCAAAAGACACACTAGTTTCCGGGATAATTCTCCCCATTTCCCGCTCTTCCCCTCCTGGGAGGGGTTAGGGGTGGGTTCCGATTCCCGACTCCCGATTCCCGACTCCCGATTCCCGACTCCCGACCCAAATGTAAAAAACCTACCCCTGTGAGATCTCCCTATCTCCCCATCTCCCTATCTCCCCATCTCCCCACACTCTTACCCCTGTTCCCTATTCCCTTTGAAAAATGATCACTCAAGCATCTACTACAAAAGGCTGGGCGAATGCGATCGCAAAACCCGCAACTGAATTTCCGCCTACTGCCCTCCCGGTCATCTCTGGCAAAATTCCAGAAGGGTTGCGAGGTTCTCTGTATAGAAATGGTCCTGGACGGTTAGAGCGAGGTGGTGTAACGGTTGGACATTGGTTTGATGGTGATGGGGCAATTTTAGCAGTACATTTTACCCCTGCTGGTGCCACAGGAGTTTATCGCTACGTCCAAACCTCTGGCTATCAAGCAGAAGCAGCTGCTGACAAATTACTGTACCCCAACTATGGCATGACAACACCAGGACCAATCTGGAAACGCTGGAGTAAGCCAGTTAAAAATGCTGCCAATACCTCAGTGCTACCATTACCTGATAAATTGTTAGCCCTCTGGGAAGGTGGTCATCCCCATGCCTTAGACCTGCAGACCTTAGAAACCAGAGGCACTGATGACTTATCTGGCCTAGGCAAAGGAGCAAGCTTTTCTGCCCATCCCAAGATTGATCCCAAAACTGGAGAGATTTTCAACTTTGGACTGACCCCTGAACTTAATAGCAGACTCAACATTTACAAGAGCAACTCCACTGGCAAAATTATCCAACAAGGGTCAGTACAGCTAGAGGGTTTCCCCTTCATCCATGATTTTGTCCTCGCAGGGCAGTATCTAGTATTTTTTGTACCCCCAGTGCGAGTGAATTTCCTGAAAGTAGCTCTAGGTTGGTGCAGCTATGGTGATGCTATGGAGTGGCACCCAAATAAGTCAACCCAAATTATTATTGTAGACCGTGACAGCCTTAGTGTAGTCAGTCGCGGTGAAGCTGAACCCTGGTATCAGTGGCACTTCAGCAATGGCTATGTGGAGAAAGATGGCTTGATCGTGATTGATTTTGTCCGTTATGGTGACTTTCAGACCAATCAGTATTTGAAAGAAGTTCCCACTGGTCAAACTAAAACCAAAGCGAAAGGAACCCTTTGGCAAGCCCGACTCAATCCTGACACTGGTCAGGTAGTGCAGTTACAACAGTTGTTCGATAGAAGCTGTGAATTTCCTGTGGTGCCGCAACAGCGAGTAGGACAATTCTCATCTCATACTTATCTATCACTACATCGCGAAGTCGTCGATATTAGTAAAGAATTGCATGGTGCAATTGGATGTTTTGAGCACAAAACTGGCACCTTGATTGTGGCTGATTTAGGGGAAAATCGCTATCCCTCGGAACCAGTCTATGCACCGGATAGCCTGAATCATGACCAGGGTTGGATATTAACAGTTGTGTATGACGGAAATTCTGATACCAGTGAAGTGATGGTATTTAGTAGAAACACCCTAAATCAAGAACCTATATGTCGTCTGGGATTACCAAAGGTTATCCCCTTCAGCTTTCATGGTCAGTGGAAATCCAGGTAGTAATATTTTTAATTTACCTGATAAATTAACCTGAACTGTAGCTATTAATTAATGCAGTATATAGCCATTTTTTTAAGGATAAAGGATTTCAATTTAAACAATCAGAAGTATCTCGTCGTCCGGTTCCTGGAGGACAACTTTCCTCCTCTAAAGCTAGTAATTGCTGTTCAACAGAATCAGACTGGTATCCCTTTCGAAAACTAGACTTACCTAGGTAAAAATTAATACCAACAGTAACTAGTAGAGTAGATAACAAGATATAGCTTTTAAAACCCATTGTGGTGACCTTGCTCAAAGTTTATACTCATTACTTCAAAACTTTCCCAGCAAAATCAGCAAAAAAAGTCAATAAATAGAAAAGGATTGTTTATAAGATAAAATCACCGTTTTTTTGCTAAAAAAAATAATTTATTAACTTATTTTTATAAAAATTAAAACGATAAATTTAGGTATATTTTAAATAGTTTAAAAGTTAAAATACGTGTATTTACGGATACTATTAAATAGTTAAACCAGGTAAAGTAAGCATAAAAAAATCTGGTTAATATAGCGTTTATCAGAGTAATGAAATACACAGGATTTGTTCCCTACGCCCTACTCCGAAGCTCCCTGCTCCCTACGCCCTACTCCCTGCTGCCTTTGAGAAATTCTATAGATAAATTCACCTTTGCCATAGGGATCAGAAAAAGGAGTAGGTTTGAAAATTTATAATTAGAGGAGATCCCCTGATCCAATCCTTAGCTGTTTAACGTAAGATGACCTCATTTCCCCGCCGCTACCATATCACCACCTTTGGCTGCCAGATGAACAAAGCCGACTCCGAGCGGATGGCTGGCATCCTGGAGGATATGGGCTTCCAGTGGTCAGAAAATCCCAACGAGGCTGACTTAATTCTCTACAACACCTGCACGATTCGAGATAATGCTGAGCAAAAGGTTTATTCCTACCTAGGAAGACAGGCAAAGCGCAAACACCAACAACCAGACCTGACCCTGGTAGTAGCGGGTTGTGTGGCACAACAGGAGGGAGAAGCACTGCTGCGGCGAGTTCCAGAAGTTGATTTAGTCATGGGACCGCAACACGCCAATCGTTTGGGGGATTTGCTAGACCAGGTATTTGATGGCAACCAGCTAGTTGCTACAGAACCAATTCATATTGTTGAAGACATCACTAAACCAAGACGGGACAGCAGCATTAGCGCCTGGGTAAATATAATTTATGGGTGTAACGAACGCTGCACCTACTGTGTAGTCCCCAATGTCCGAGGTTTAGAGCAATCCCGTACCCCAGAAGCAATTCGGGCAGAAATGGAGGAGTTAGGACGGCAAGGGTATAAGGAAGTCACCCTGTTGGGACAAAATATTGATGCTTACGGACGTGACTTACCAGGAGTGACTGAATCGGGGCGGCATCAGCACACCTTGACAGATTTACTGTATTATGTTTCCAATGTCCCAGGGATTGAGCGGCTCCGTTTTGCTACTAGTCACCCACGCTACTTTACAGAACGGCTAATCCGCGCTTGTCACGAGTTGCCGGAAGTGTGCGAACATTTCCACATTCCCTTCCAATCTGGGGATAACGATATTCTCAAAGCTATGGCACGGGGCTATACCCACCAGAAATATCGCCGTATTATTAATACCATTCGGGACTATATGCCCGATGCGTCCATTAGTGCCGATGCGATTGTGGGCTTTCCTGGGGAAACGGAAGCACAATTTGAGAATACCCTAAAACTAGTAGATGATATTGGCTTTGACCAGCTCAATACCGCTGCCTATTCTCCTCGTCCTGGCACACCAGCCGCATTGTGGGAAAATCAACTCCCTGAGCAGGTCAAATGCGATCGCCTTCAACGTCTCAACCACCTGGTTGCGGTAAAAGCAGCTGAGCGATCGCAACGTTATCTGGGACGGATTGAGGAAGTGTTGGTAGAAGACCAAAATCCCAAAGACAAGACTCAAGTGATGGGCAGAACCAAAGGAAATCGTCTGACGTTCTTCACTGGGGATATTAATCACCTGAAAGGGGAGCTAGTTCTAGTTAAAATTACCGAAGCTCGTGCCTTTAGCTTGACTGGTGAGCGAGTAGAGGAATAGGGAATAGGGAGTCGGGAATAGGGAGTCGGGAGTCGGGAGTCGGGAGTCGGTAGTCGGTAGTCGGGAGTCGGGAGTTGGGAGTCGGGCGGGGGTAGGTAAACTACCCTGATCAGGTAGTTTACCTACCCCCTTAAAAATAGAAACTGAAACTATAGCAGTCGAAGTAAAGGTTAAAACATAATTTCTGCTCCCAGATCCGCTGTTTCCGATTCCCGATTCCCGATTCCCGATTCCCGATTCCCGATTCCCGATTCCCGATTCCCTATTCCCTTTAAACCAAAAACTATGTCCTAAACTATACTTCCGTTGCTATCAAAGATGTTTCCTAATCTTCCCGCTGGAAGAAGCAAACCACATCCCGTATGTAAAAATCGTTATAGAGGTCGCCAGCAGAGGGGTTGGGCAAATCTACGGCTTCAACCTCCAGCTCATTATCGCCGTCCTTGAGAATTCCAGCACCAATGTTAATGATTTGGGTAAACCAATGCTTCGGATTAGCTCCCTCGTAGGAGTAGATCTTCCCTACACTTTTACCATTGATTTTGACCTCTGCATCACTGTCGGTTGCTGTCAATCCTTTAACCATCAACATCAGGATCGCAGCCCCGCCCTTGTAGCGTCCCCCTGTGTTGAAGGTCTTGTTCCAGAGGCTAGCACCACCATCGCCAATTCTGCGATTGATATCTCCCTGGATCACCACAAAGTTACCGGTGACTAGTTTAGTAGACGCAGTTGCTTTCTGTTCCATAGCTTGTTGCCTTCTTGTTTGTAATTATCTACTTATATCAAGTTATAAGCTAGTTGGTAAGCATATGCGCTACTTGAGGTGCTACTTGATATGCAATCAGCTATCAGCTTATGGGCTATGGGCACGCTTTTGTCAATTGTTTAAACGTTATCTTACACTCAAAGGTTAAGACACATTAGAATTATCCTGTTAGCATTCAGCATTCAGCTGTCAGCATTCAGCTGTCAGGTTTCCGTAACTCAAATTAAACTAATGTCTAACTCTTTTATTGAACGCACATCAAGTAGCCTCTTTCAGGGGTGACAAGCAGCATTCCGCGCCTTATATCATGTCAGGATAATTACCCTTAATAAAAATCTCCCTATCTCCCCATCTCCCTATCTCCCTATCTCCCTATCTCCCTATCTCCCTATCTCCCTATCTCCCTATCTCCCTATCTCCCTATCTCCCCACACCTCCCACCCTCTCCTTAATATAGCAGAAGTCAGAAGTCAGAAGTCAGAAGTCAAACTCTTGCGCTTACTTAGGTTTGAGACTTTTGTCATGTCCGCGCCTGCCCTGGCGACTGCTATAATTATCGGTATTCAACCAGACTTGATATTACTGGGTGTGGGGTGTGGCCGGGAGCCGCACTGTTAACAAAAAGGCACCTATAAATTACTAGGTGCCTTGAGCAGACCAAAAACTATAAACTATCAACAACTATTGACTGAAGTTCCCCAGTACACATGTACTAAAGAAGTCCGAAAGTACTGCCAATTCTAGCTTTGAGGGTTGTATAACAATAGTATTACTGGGTACAGACTGACTTGGAAAACGACTGAACCTATTGCTATGAATAAATTATAGCTTACTCGTGCATTGAAGGGTGTACAGTGTTGCCATTCATTTTAGCTTGTCGCGACAGTTCAATGCAACTCCTCCGCCATGTAAAAACTTGTTTTTGGTTAGCGTACGCACTACAATTAAGGGTAATTATCCCGACATGATATCAGAAGTCATAATAATTGATTTTCCAGGAATTTTTAAGATAAAGTTAGAGTCGATGCCTGGTATTACCCAGGGCACCTCTCCTTCAGAACTGGGCGTGAGACTTTCACCTCACCCAGCTCCTAGATATCCTCTCCTTTCGGAGTGCTCCAGTGTATCTGTTGATGGCAGCGAAATTTATTAAGTATGAGTGGATTGAAATTGATGCTTACGAAAACTGGAAAAGCTTTCTTGAATATCTCAAAAAAGTGCTTGACAATTTTGGGGAAGAATATGTAATTAATTTTGTTTAGGTGCTTATAACCATAAATTTCATTACTTAACTAATCAAATACTATAGCAATTATATTTCCCATGAGGTACAAACTGAGCCCCCGTTGGTCCCCCTTAAAAAGGGGGACTTTGAGCTTGATAAGCGTACATAAATTCAATAAACGCTATCTTCATTTTATCTGTTCCCGATTCCCGATTCCCGATTCCCGATTCCCGATTCCCGATTCCCGATTCCCGATTCCCTATTTAATCCCTCTAATTATAACGTTCAAATCCATTGCAACTTCTCCATAAAACTTCCAAAAAAAAATTTTTAAAACCCTTGACAAAATAAAATATAATAATTATGATTATATTTATAACGTCGAGTTCAATATTTGAAACATGTCACCAGAATTTAACCCAAACCTCAAAAAATACCCTGTTGAGCACACTCTCAAAGGCTCTCGTAAAGCAGTAATCTATAGCATGCACACCCTTTATGTTTTTGGGTATGCAGAGATTTGCGAGTGGAGCCCTATGGAGCCGACGGAGGTGCCAGGGGAAGTGAAGACTACAATGATGAAGTATTGGCTGTTGCCATAACACTTTAAATTTCTGGGGGGGTTTTCCCCCCTAGCAAAGCCTCCTGGTCTTATAAAATAAGATCAGATCAGGTTTGGTTTGGGATCTGACTGACATGACAATTTCAATCCACTTATTGTGGCATTGAAAAAGCCGTAGACATAATGTCTACGGCTATTTTTTTTTCTTTTTAGACTTATTGCCTATTGCTAGCATGCCTATTGCCTATTGCCTAGTCTTGCCTATTACCTAGGGGGTGTTTTCAAAGTTTTCCGCAAGATTATGATCCCCCCCAGCCCCCCTTAAAAAAGGGGGGAGCCATACTCAAAGTCCCCCTTTTTTAAGCTATCCATTAGGCAAAAGTAGTCGAAACGGTGATAGAGACTAGGATTTAGGCAAGGATTGGGAGAGGAGTGGTGAGAGCCATTATTAGACGAATAGGGGTTTCCCAAGACTGC
>NZ_JAAHHW010000160.1 GCF_010692325.1 Moorena sp. SIO3I8
AGTAGGGAGTAGGGAGTAGGGAGTAGGGAGTAGGGAGTAGGGAGTAGGGAGTAGGGAGTAGGGAGTAGGGAGTAGGGAGTAGGGAGTAGGGAGTAGGGAGTAGGGAGTAGGGAGTAGGGAGTAGGGAAAAAGTTGTGTGTACCTCAGGTGCGACCCGTGGCGAATTTAATTCGCCAAGGTCAAGGGCACCTAACTTGTGATCAGAAGTGCTATATATCGATGCTATCGCCCTTGATAGTATTTTTCTGTTGATAGTAAACCCAGTTACCACAGACAAATTTAAATTTTTTATAAAGTTATCGACAATTTTATATTAAGTTTTCTGAAAAGCAACGTAAGCATATGCGCTACGCGCACGCGTGCGCGTTCAGCTGTCAGCCGTGAGCCAAAGGCTGACAGCTGAATGCTTATTTTATTCAAATCTCAGACCCCACACCCCTCACCCCAAAGGGTCTATCCCATCACCCCTGACCAATACATGTTTTGAATTCTTTGTCAATCTGTCAACTCTGATATAGCGTTTATATTTGAGTTGTGAACATAGGATTGTTAGGAATTGGGACTTCGGACTTCGGACTTCGGAGCAGTAGGAAAGAGTTTGGAGGATTTTTTGGTCTTCTTAAAAATCAGTAAGATTGTTCATGACCTATTTATAAACGCTATACAAACTTCTCCCTTTCGCCCTGTTGAGATTTCCTGTTGAACCCAAGCCTAGCCAAGGATAGACACAAAAAGGGTCAATGCCATGGTCACTGACCAATGCATGTTTTAAACTGTTTGTCAATTAGTAAATTCTGATACAAATTTCTAGGACCATAAGGAATTTTCGTTTTCGGTAGAAAAATCTTGACTACCTAAAAATCTGTAGTAGATTTAAATTTGTAAGCCTAAATAAGGGTTACATGACACCCGACAGCAGTTTTTTTTAACAGGCTGCGATGGGTGACACATGCTAGTTAGCTATCCATTTTTGGAGTTAATGATCATGAAAGCTCTTTTGAAGACAGATTTTCAGAGGATCTTTAAATAGTGATCGCAACTCAAGAGTAAACACCCTCTGGTGGATCAAGACACTCTCAATGTTAGTAAATAAAAGGACACGAAACCGAAGATGAATATCTTAAAAAATTGGGCAATCAACGGCCTGAAAGCCATCGTTTTAAGCGCTCTGCTCTTGGTATGCACATTGACCATTTCTGTCTCTAGTGCTTCGGCAGAGGTGAGCATGAATCGTTTCTGTTCCCATCTGCACCAATTTACAGGAGCGAATACAACATATCCCCTGAATTGCCAACCCAGTGATTTCGATCTGGTCCAAGCCACATTCTGTGTCCACTTACACAAGTATATAGGCACGAACACTACCTATCCATCTGGTGACGCTCAAGCTTGGTGCGAGCAAAATCCAAATCCTGGAGGGATCGTACCTGAGGATGTTTATTGCACACACCTTCATCAATGGGGAGGCAATAACACCACCTTTCCCATCGATCCATCTTGTTAATAGAGAGACCCCTCTGTTAATGGGTAAAGCCTAGGGGAAAAGATACCAAAGACTAGGTAATATCATTTCCCCCTAGATTGCAATAATTAAACAAAAAAGCGCTCCCCGTCTGGAGAGCGCTTTTCTTTAACTCAGCGTATTATGCCAAGTTGAAATTAACCGTTGATTACTGGAGCAGTCAAAGCTACAGGAGTAGCTTCAGCCGCAGCTAGGTCTAGAGGGAAGTTGTGAGCGTTACGCTCGTGCATTACCTCGAAACCTAGGTTAGCCCGGTTAAGTACATCAGCCCAGGTGTTGATCACGTGACCTTGTGAGTCAATGATGCTCTGGTTGAAGTTGAAGCCATTCAGGTTAAATGCCATGGTGCTGATGCCCAGTGCAGTAAACCAGATGCCGATTACAGGCCATGCACCCAAGAAGAAGTGCAAGGAACGGCTGTTGTTGAAGGAAGCGTATTGGAAGATTAAACGACCGAAGTAGCCGTGAGCTGCAACGATGTTGTAAGTTTCTTCCTCTTGACCGAACTTGTAACCATAGTTCTGAGACTCAGTTTCAGTAGTCTCACGTACTAAGGAGGAGGTTACCAAAGAACCGTGCATTGCACTGAACAAGGAACCACCGAATACACCGGCTACACCTAGCATGTGGAACGGGTGCATTAGGATGTTGTGCTCAGCTTGGAACACAAACATGAAGTTGAAGGTTCCGCTGATACCTAGAGGCATACCATCGGAGAAAGAACCTTGTCCAATTGGGTAGATCAAGAATACGGCGCTAGCAGCTGCAACGGGTGCGCTGTAAGCTACGCAGATCCAAGGACGCATACCTAAACGGTAGCTCAGTTCCCACTCACGACCCATGTAGGCAAATACACCAATCAGGAAGTGGAACACTACCAACTGGTAAGGACCACCGTTGTATAGCCACTCATCTAAAGAAGCAGCTTCCCAGATTGGGTAGAAGTGTAAGCCAATGGCGTTAGAAGAAGGAACAACAGCACCAGAGATGATGTTGTTTCCATACATCAGGGAGCCAGCAACAGGCTCGCGGATACCATCGATGTCCACAGGAGGAGCAGCGATGAAAGCAATGATGAAGCAGGTGGTAGCAGCTAGCAGGGTTGGGATCATTAAGACACCAAACCAACCTACATAGAGGCGGTTGTTGGTGGAGGTGACCCAATTGCAGAACTGAGACCACACAGAGGTGTTGCTCTGCTGTAATACAGTAGTCATGTTCTTATGATTGCGGGTATGAATATGAACTTTTCGAGGTTCGTCCGGCTTGTGTGCGCCTTCATATATTTATATTAAGCAATATATTTATTTTTGTAAAGGGTTTTGAGAGTAATTTCCCCTCAGGTTATTAAATAATGTAAATAAGTAATAATTATATTACTTAAGTATTGACAAAATGATAATAATAGGGTATTAGCCAACAAAAATAGGTAAACCAAAATAGCGATCGCATTTGATCTGGTAGCGATCGCTACTAGGACTTACTCCTTAACCCTCTCCCTAGGGTTACACTAACGGATTACCACTATACCGATAGGGTTTTATCGGATTTATCCGATTAATGATCAAACCACCCGATTATTTTGAATACACTGGGAATACCACTCAAAACTAGCTTTAGGAATACGCTGTTGGGTTGGATAATCAATATAAGTAATCCCAAAGCGCCGATCATATCCCCAATACCACTCAAAGTTATCGATCAGACTCCAGAGGAAATAACCATTAAGAGGATACCCTTCACTAACAGCGCGATGGGCTGCTTTGAGGTACTCTCGGAGGTACATAATCCTGTCCGTATCAATCACCTCACCCCGACCATTCAATTCATCCTGTGCCGCACAGCCATTCTCAGTGATAAACATAGGCAAATCCTGTCGCCCCAGGGTTTCACTGACATGACGAATGCCCCAATAAAGGGAATCTGGTAGGATATTCAGCCAAGGCAGATTCATGCGAGGGTAGCCTTTGGGCATACCAAGGAACTCGTACCCCTGTGGATTGTCAGCAGCCCGGACATAGGTACCAGTGTAAATATTAAGACAAATCCTATCGAGAGGCTGATGAATGATTTGTAGGTCACATGGTCCGATGTCTGGGGCATTGTCTCCTAACACCTCAAGTAATTCAGGACTATAAGCACCAGTCAGAGCAGGGATAATGATACCGCCATTTTGCCCACATAAAGGGAATGCCTTTTTTGCTGCTGCCACATGGATGGGTGACTCATTGATTGGCACCGTGACGGACAAGTTATCCACTAAGGCTATAGAACAGGGAACCCGGGAAGCACTACGGATGGCTTGACAGCCCAAACCATGAGCTAAAAGGGCATGATGGGAGGTTTGCCATACCTGTTTGATGGATGTAACACGCCTACCCGGAGCATGGATCGGGTCGTGCTCAAACCCATAGCCTAAGTGAGTAAAACACATGATCTCATTAATGGTCATCCAATTAGTAATGCGATCGCCTAATTGAGTGACCACAGCGGTAACATAATCCGCAAAGTCAAAGGCCATCTGGCGAGAAAGCCAAGACTTGTATTTGTCTTCTAGGGCTTGGGGAGAGTCCCAATGAAATAGAGTGGCATGGGGAGTAATGCCATGATCTAACAAGCAATCCACCAAACGTTTATAGAAATCAACTCCTTCCTGATTGACTTTGCCACGCCCGTCAGGAATAATCCGAGGCCAAGCAATGCTAAAGCGATAATCCTTGATCCCTAGTTTTACCATCAGCTCTATATCTTGTTCGTAGCGATGGTAGTGGTCACAAGCAACCGTACCGGTATCACCGTTAAGTACTTTTCCAGGGATACCACTGAAGGTATCCCACACACTAGGTTTGCGTCCTCCTTCACTGGCTGCTCCTTCAATCTGATAGGCAGCGGTGGCTACTCCCCATAAGAATTTCTCTGGGAATTGGTAACTGATGCGATCGCCGTTAGTCATTAGTGATTTGTTATTAAGAAAGGGAGTTACGTACTAGATCATCCCACCTACTTTAGTCCTGGGACGAGTTAACCTATCCGCAATCAACGAAGAATCTTAACAGGAATGATAACTTTTGATCCACAGCTTCTCAGGAATTGGGTAGGGTCTTTTAGGGTTGGAAGTCCCCTGCCACTGAGCCGAAATCACTGATATATCAAGCCAGGGACCTTGAGGCCGATCAATTTAACCGAGCACCGGTAGCCCAAAAGAGAAGCCACCAACAACCCGGCTTTATGATCCAGATTCACAGACCTTTACCAAGATTTTTAATGAAAATTTAAGATTTTTGACATTTTCGGTTATCGACAGGGATTTCGCCTAAGGTAGAAAGTGCCAAGTCATACTTTGGCTCTGGCTTTTAACTCACCTGCTTATGCGGTTAAATTTTATGAGCATTTTGCCAAACTTTCTCCGTTCTTTGGTAATAACAATCCTTCTGAGCTTTATGGCTCCAGTGGCACTAGTTATTGGTTTACTTGCAGGTTTTGGTATAATAGGATACATTCCTGGCTTGACAGGGTTTGGTCTTACTGCCACAACTGAGCTATTGAAATTTCTGACTATTTTTGGTAATGGATCCCCAATTCAGGGAGTATTAGTGATTGCCTTTACCTGTAGCCTAGTCGGAGCATTATTTGACCTCTACGCCTGCGCCCGCTACCAAAATCTGAATGATAACTAAGTATAATCGTACTCAAATTTGTTCAAACTCCCCTGAGGTATTGGGGATATGGTTGAGATTAAAATTATCTATTATCTATATCTGTTCTGTACGGGAATTATCCTAATGGTTTAGGAAGGGAAACGAACTCCAAGACCTTTTCGGCGTTGATAGATTGATAACAGTTAGCCGATAAATTGCTAGTTTTATCAGCGGATTTTTCTGGCTAACGATTAGGTAAAAGCAAAATCGTGTAACTAAAATTCCTAAAAATTGACAGGAAACTTTCTACTGGAAGTCTTGATATGTCAATTTTTTTGTAAGCATTCAGCTCTATCAATGCCTCAGAGCCCAGAGCTGAATGCTTAGCCTTAATAAGCGGCCAGGCTAGTCTTGGATGCCAAACTCGCCACCACTTTAACTCCAAATTCCTCTTCAAATACCGATTTTTTATAATCCAAATTCCACAGTTCCAAAGCACAATCATCATTAGCAAAAGCTGGCACTAGATCTAGATGAAGTGCTTTATCATCGGAGCGATAATCCGACTTAACATGCCGAATTGCACCAATATGTCTACGGTCTAAAGCAATAGCTAACCGTAACAAAGCACTAAGCTGACTCACCAACAGGCGATGCTCTTGATTGGCCAGATTATTGTAATTCTCATGCTTTTTCTTCGGAGCACTCTTGCGATGGTAACGAGCCAGATTAGCAATGATTTCAATTTCTGGCTCCAGAAAGCCCAACAGTTCAGCATTGCGAATTAAGTAATAAGAATGCTTGTGGTGGGCCGAATGACTAATATACACCCCACAGTTGTGTAAAATTGCTGCTGCCCAAAGTAATTCCCGTGCCTGTGTTCCCCAATTGTGCAGTTTTCCTTGGGTTTGGTCAAATAAGCTCAGGGCAAAGTTAGCCACCCGCTGACTATAGTCCAGGTTGACCTGATATTTCCCAGCAACTGCGAGCACACTCCTTTCCCTGACCTCATCTTGGTAGCGTAGTCGGTCTTCAATCAATCCATGGGTGAGCATCCAGTCAACGATTAAGCCTTCCCGGAGTGATTGTCCACAAATTATGATCGACTCCATTCCCAGAAGCTTCATAGCTTCTAATAAAATAATTGCCCCAGCAACAATAATTTCTGAACGCCTCTCGGACATCTCTGGCAGGGTTGAGCGTTCAGCCAAACTCATAGCAGCTAAGCGCTTGAGCATTGTTTCCAAATCTTCACGACTGAGCTCATAACCCGTTAGGGGATTAGGTAACATACCCAGATTCTCATAGGCGTGCATCTTGGCTAGGGTCTCAATAGTGCCAGATGTCCCCACTAAACGAGGCTGTTCACTGAGTTTCAAGTTACCCTGGATGTCGTCAACAGCTCGCTCTAACATTCCCCTGACATAGGCTTGCAAATAGAGAAACTCACTTTGGCTGATCGGGTCTGTAGTGACAAACTCCTTTGTAAGACGAACGGCTCCTATCTTTGTGCTACTTAGGGAACGGGGGTTATGACGATCCCCGAGGATCAATTCCGTTGAACCACCACCAATATCAATAATGATATGGGGCTGGTTGTTGAATTCCATAGCTGACAACACACCTAGGTAGATGCGTCGTGCTTCCTCCTGACCAGAAATTAGGTTGACCAATAAACCCAATTCTGTATATACCTGATGTAAAAAAGCCTGGCCATTTGGAGCTTCCCGCACAGCACTGGTTGCTACAGCAACGATGTTTTCAGCATTGAGGCTGGCTGCCATTTCCTTGCAGCGTTGTAGAGTTGCGATCGCTCTATTCATGGCTTCGGGGGTCAACTCACCAGTTCGGGGGTTGCAATTCCCTAACCTGACCGTGTCCTTTTCTTTACCAATAATGGTGAATGCCGGTAGTTTAGGGTCAATTCGCACCACCACCATGTGAATGGAATTGGTACCAATATCGATGGCAGCAATAATGCGCTCTTGCTCTTTGTCAGGAGTGGAAACATGTAGGAAAATGTCTTGGGTCAGTGAGTTAACCATATTGATGTATCCTGCTTACATATATCAGCCCGAAACCTATGAATAACGATATCTTTAAGGAGAATAACAAAAAATAGGCACTATCTCCTATAGTGAAATTCCTCTGATTCGAGGGAACAATGCGGAAAATTACCAACAAACAAAATTACTAACAAATAAGTCACCATTCCTGCTATGATTACCCAGCCAAACCCCAATCCCATACCCACCTGGCTAGCCATTATGCGACTGTTGCGATGGGATAAGCCAACTGGACGATTGATTTTAATGGTGCCAGCACTGTGGGCAGTTTTTTTAGCAGCCCAAGGGAAACCACCCATTCCCCTGGTTGCGGTGATTATTCTTGGAAGCTTAGCCACCAGTGCTGCTGGCTGTGTAATTAATGACGTTTGGGATCACAATATTGATTCCCAAGTGGCGCGAACTCGCTCACGCCCTTTGGCATCCAAAGCCCTATCGGTCAAAGTTGGCGTAGTAGTTGCCTTAGTTGCTATGGTCTGCGCTGGGGTGATTGCTCTGTATCTTAATGCTTTCACCTTTGGGCTTTGCGTGGCCGCTGTACCAGTAATTGTGTTTTACCCATCTGCCAAGCGAGTGTTTGCTGTACCGCAACTGGTTATGGCAATTGCTTGGGGTTTTGCTGTACTGATTAGTTGGAGTGCCATTACTACTACTCTAGAACCAGCTACCTGGTTACTCTGGGGAGCAACAGTACTTTGGGCATTGGGATTTGACACAGTCTATGCCATGCCAGACCGGGAGGATGACCAGAGGATTGGGGTGCGCTCTAGTGCCTTGTTTTTCGGTAAGTATGCTGCTGATGCCGTAGGTGTGTTCTTTGCTGGTAGTGCTAGCTTGCTTGCCTGCCTGGGAGTTGTGATGGATCTCCAACTGGCCTTTTGGTTAACCCTAGTGATAGCGACAGTAGTCTGGATTTGGCACTATACTAGACTACGAAAGCCCAATCATCCCACATCTGTCTATGGAGAGATTTTTCGCCAAAATGTCTGGATTGGCTTTGTGCTACTGGCGGGGATGATTATTGGTAGTCATTAGGGACTTGCGTCAAAAAAAAATACCAATTCAATTAAAGTGGGGTGGGCGAAGTAATCTCAACAAAGTTGCTAGTTATTCTTAGAAAGATTAGCTCTTGATAGCAATAATCGAGAATTGAGTATCTAGTGATACTAAGCTTTGGTGTGTGGAAGGGATTTTGAGGTATTTTTTTAACTAGCTACTGATAACTAGCCACTTAAGTTAATCTAATCTAGAATACTCAACAAAACCAAATTTTTTTGGCCTATCCTACAAGGTAAACACTGGTATTGTGTTTATTGGCTAGTCTCTTAGTCTTTTTAAAATTGCTAACAGTTAATTGTTGATTAAAAACAGTTAATTGCTAATTTTTAATGAGCTGTTTTGCCTTTTGCATGCAATATTTTTGCCTAATGTTTCTTTCAGAGAAAAGATGGGAAACCTAATAGTGTGCAATTGTTAAAATAGTCCGAATCGGCTATTTTCTGTAGAGGTTAAAAGCATGAACATCAAACGATACCAGCTATCAATTATCAGTGCCTGTTTGTTTGCTCTCGTCAGCCCAACCGTTGGTTATTCCCAAGAACCTGAAACTATCCCTGAAGAGGCTGAGACTATTCCTCAAAAACCATTGACTATCCCTGAAGAGGCTGAGACTATTCCTCAAAAACCATTGACTATCCCTGAAGAAGCTGAGACTATCCTCCAAAACGCTGAGATTGGCTATACACCAGAGTTTGTAAATTTTTACATGGGGCAATGTGTTGGCACTAAGGGCTCAGAGGCTCAGGCATTTTGTCAGTGTACCATTGATAAAATTCAAGAAAAATACCCCTATGAAGAGTTTCTAAGTATTGGTCTAGAAATTACTGGTGGTGCGGAACCTCCTGAAGATTTCAATAAACTGATTAAGTCTTGTGAAGCTGAGAATTAGTGATTAGGTAAGCTGTCAGCTATCAGCTGTCAGCTATCAGCTAATCAAGGGGAGGTAGTAAACAAGCCAGGACTTACGCAACTGGCACAGTGGATAGCTTAATATAGTAATTTAGTACTATATTAAGCTACGTCTGTGATCAGCCCTTTTTCAGATTAGTAATAGTAATTAATGGTCGTTCGTTTTTTAATTTTTCTGATAAAATTAGAGGAGGGTGCTTTAAAAAATTCAGTTAGTGATGAAATTTACTAAACTTAACTATTGTCAATACTTATTAAGTAGCCACCTCAATTATACTCTCACCAATTTAGCCGAACATTTAGAGCAGATTAGCCATGATCAAATTAACCGTTATCTAAAAAATGAGAAGTTGACCCCACGCTTACTGTGGGATAATGTCAAAGACTTAATTGAAATAAATGAGCAAGCCTATCTAGTTTTTGATGACACAGTAATTGATAAACGATACTCTAGAAAAATAGAGATAAGTAAACGACAATATAGTGGTAATTCCCATGGTATAATCCAAGGAATTGGATTAATAAATTGTATATATGTCAATCACGAAACCAAAAAGTTTTGGGTAGTAGACTATCGTATTTATGACCCAGAACGGGATGGTAAGACAAAAATAGAACATGTTTTGGATATGCTCCAAAACCTTGTCTATTCTAAGGATTTGCCATTTAGAACTGTATTGATGGACAGTTGGTATGCCACAAATAAAATAATGTTATATATCGAAGGTTTGAGAAAATATTATTATTGTCCTCTCAAACGGAATCGACTTGTGGATGATACTGGCAATTCCCGAAGATTATCAAAGAATTGAATCATTAGTTTGGGATGAGAAAGAATTAAACTCCGGGAAACTAGTAAAAATTAAAAAATTTCCCGGCTCCAAAAAAGTGAAACTTTTCCGGGTAAGTGTCTCCACCGACAAAACGGATTTTATCGCTACAAACGATTTATCTCAGAATTCTACGGACGTTGTACAAAAAGAGTGTAAGGTTCGATGGAAGGTTGAGGAGTTTCATCGAGAATTAAAACAATTGACTGGTATTGAATCATGTCAATGTCGCAAGGGTCGTATTCAAAGAAACCATATTGCTTGTGCTATTTTAGTTTGGCTCAGACTCAAAAATTTAGCTTATAAAAGTGGTCAAACAATTTATCAAATTAAGCATGGACTCTTTTCGAATTACTTAATTAACCAACTAAAACGTCCCGACATTACTATGTCTATAGTTTAGTTATTACACTCTCGCCGTGCTCTAGCCCCACCATTAGTTGTGCCAGTTGCGTAAGTCCTGCAAGCTTACGGGCTGGTACGGCTGCTTGAAAATCTCTGCTAGTCTTACTGATCCGACCTCGTCGAGTTAAAGCCCCTGATAGCACCTCAAGTACCGTGCGCGTAGTGCATCAACTGATAGCTGATAGCTGATAGCTGAATACTTACATTAGTGATTAGACATCATTGGTGAAAATTAGCGATTAACCCTTGTGATGTCAAATTTCTGGCATTGCTGAGGGGCGGGATGAATATCAGTGGGGTGGGCATCCTGCCCGCCTGGGAATTGTAACGGGCAAGATGCCCGTTCCACAGCCAGATGCCCATTCCACCAAGATGCCCGTTCCACAGCCAGATGCCCATTCCATCAAGATGCCCATTCCACAAAATTATTAAAATCATGTAGATTTGACTCATGGGTTTGCGCCACAACCCTCTAGAGGTCTTCAGTTGACTTGCAATTTCCTGATATTCCATCTCACTCGCGAAACGTAGCAAGAAGATTTGCTCCTGATCTGGGGAGAGTTGATGCTGATGAGGGATGTTAACTAGGAAGGGATGAGACAGCCTTATTAAAGTTTAAAATTATTCTAATTTTTTTTGAGCCTTGAAAGAATAAAGAAAGTATAGGTTTTCTATATTCTGAGTTTCAACACCAGGGATCGCATGACCGAGGGACAGGAGGTTGTGTTGTATTGGGAACAATTGGTTCTTGTGGCTTTTCAGGACTTTGATCTTTTTTTTGTTTACCTTCTCCTGTTGGCTTGAAAACTAAAAAGAAAAAACCCAAAGCAAGGATAAAAGAAAACCAGCAAGCTAAAAGCATCGCCCCAAAATTAAAGTGTGGAGATGCGGGAGCTTTTGGATTTGGTTGAAGAGGCTTAAGTGTTATGGTTGGTTGTAGTTTCTCTGTAACCTCCTTAAGTGCTTCTAGTGCCTGAGTTGCACAGGAGTAACGCTCATCAGAGTTGTAGCGTACCATTTTATCTAAAACTGCTGCTAGTTCATTACTGACCTTGACTTGGTTATTATGCCAGATTATTTTGCCATTTTCATCCGATTGTAGGGGGTTGGGCAGTTCTCCTGTAAGTGCTTCGATTCCAATCATTCCCACTGCGTATAGATCACTACTGAGGTTAGGATGACCCTGATCTTGTTCAGGAGCCATATAGTCTGGTGTGCCAATCCTAACAGTCCCTGCTCTACGCTGGTTATCAGGTTGCCACTTTTTTACGGCTCCAAAGTCAATCAGAACCACTTTCTTATCTTGCTCACGTCTCATTAAGTTAGACGGTTTAATGTCGCGGTGGATAAGGTTATGCTGTTGAATAACTTCTAATGCCTGTAAAATTTGTTGTAAAAGCTCTATAACTCGTTTTTCCTGCCACTTTTCCCCTAAATTCAGTTCTTTACTTAGATCATGCCCTTGAATATATTCCTGAACTAAGTAGCGCTGATCGTTTTCTTCTAAATAAGCCATTATTTGCGGAATTAGGTCATTTTTGGCTAATTCTTGCAAAGTTTTTGCTTCTTCTTCAAATAATCGTTTGGCTATCTCCCACTCAGAGGCGTCGGTAGTCTCGGGCTTCAATTGTTTAACTACACAGTAGGGAGAGTCCAGTAAATGTCGATCTTTTGCTAACCATGTCTGACCGTATGTACCTTCGCCAAGTTTGTCGATAATGTGATAGCGTCCGCCTATCGTTGTTCCTAACATCAAATCTACCCTGTACTGTGTAAGTCTTGGTGTATTGATTTAGAGGCTATGAGCCGAGATTTCCGGAAGTATGTCAGTTTTGGATATACCTATTCAGGTAAGTTTGGCTGTAGCTTGCTTGGCCATAAGCGCTACGAAACCTAAAACCCAACATTGATCCAGGTGCTGGGTTACTCTTCGAGAAGGCTGACGCTCCTTAGGTCGCGATCGCTTGGCTTCACACCTACGTTCCAAAAACCCAGCCCACAAAGCTGATCTGCTCCCAGGTTGCCTCTATATCCCCTAAAACAACCTTACTAACTCTTTAATTTAAAAGTAAGTGAGCCTCTAAAAAGTAAAGAATTGTAAACTTTAGTTGCCGCTGATTCCAATCTAACTATATTATTAATCCCGAAGGTTGACGAAAGCTTTAGGTTAAACCCTTGTCAAATTTTCGGATATCTGCTCATGAAGAGCAACTTGTTCCATAGGATTACTACTGCTGCCATTACCGGAATTTCTCTTTTGGGCTTTGGGAAGACGGTTTGGGCAATTCAGGAGTTGCAATCTACTGAACCTGTTTGGGGAAGAATTAGCTTCACTGACACGCCCACTTGTCACTTGACTCAAGAAAAAATCTGTAATGAGTATCATTTCAAAACAATCTCAGGCTACGACATCGAATTAGAGACAATTCCTGTTGCGGATTCTGGGGTTAATTTGAAGTTATATGTAGTTGATCCCAATGGCAGGTTGCTGAAATCGATTGATCAGGAGGGAGTAGGAAAGCGAGAAAAATTTAAGGATGATAATACGGCTGAAACAGGAACTTGGAGAATCTTTGTGTCTTCAGTTGATAACAGCCAAGGAAACTATCGATTTGTTCTCAAGCTAAC
>NZ_JAAHHW010000161.1 GCF_010692325.1 Moorena sp. SIO3I8
CCCCACACTCCCCACACTCCCCCCACTCCCCACACTCCCCACACTCCCCACACTCCCCACACTCCTCCCTCTTCAAGCAGTTGCGCTGGTGCTATCTTGTCTATTGACCCTTACAGGTTGCCATCCGAACCAGTTTAAGACTCAAGCAGCTCAGGTCTCTCAACTAGTGTTAGCTACTCCTAGTGACCCAGCTACCTTTAACACTATTGTTAATACCTCTCCCTTTGGTGTATTTGGTTACATCTACGAAGGATTGTTGAGTGAGAATGGCATGACAGGGGAGTTGGAACCAGCACTAGCTGAATCTTGGGACATTTCCTCAGACCGACAGCAGATCACCTTCACCCTGCGGGATGGGCTAAAGTGGTCTGATGGGGAACCCCTGACGGTGGATGATGTGATCTTTACCTATCAGCAGCTTTACCTGAATCCCAAGATTCCCACAGTTTCCCGAGATTTCCTCAAGATTGGTAGTACTGGTAAGTACCCATCGGTGCGCAAACTAGATCAGCAGCGAGTTGAGTTTACCTTACCACAACCCTTTGCGCCATTTGTGAGATCCGCAGGAACCCTAGCCATTCTACCGGCTCATGCGTTACGAGAGTCTGTGCAAGCCACTGATGGTAATGGCAATCCCCAGTTTCTTTCAACTTGGGGCACTAACACCAATCCCCAAGACATTGTTAGCAATGGTCCGTATCGACTACAAAAGTATACCCCTGCTGAGCGAGTCATCCTACAACGCAACCCTTATTACTGGCGTGCTGATGCTCAGGGAAATCCCCAACCCTACATTCAACGGATTGTCTTACAAGTTATCCCATCCTCTGATAACCAGTTACTCAGATTTCGCTCTGGGGAGTTGGATAGCCTCAGAGTGAATCCCGAGGCGTTTGGGTTACTCAAACGAGAGGAAAAGCGGGGGAAATACACCATTTACAATGGCGGACCGATGCCTAGCATTAGGTTTGTCGGTTTTAATCTCAACAAAGCTCGCAATGCTCAGGGAAAACCTTTCGTAGACCCAATCAAGTCTCGTTGGTTCAATACCTTGGCCTTTCGACAAGCGGTAGCCTATGCTATTGACCGGGAAAAGATGAAAACTAATATTTATCGGGGACTGGGTGAAGTACAACATTCCCCCATTGCTGTCCAAAGTCCCTATTACCTATCCCCAGAAGATGGGTTAAAAGTTTACAACTATCAACCCCAGAAGGCAAAACAATTACTATTAGAGGCTGGTTTCAGGTATAACTCCCAAAATCAGCTGCTGGATTGGGATGGCAACCGGGTACAATTCACTTTGCTGGTGAAATCAGACGATAAATCCCGAGTAGACGCAGCAGTTCAGATTAAACAAGACTTGAGCCAAATTGGGATAGAAGCAGATTTGCAGGTACTCAGCTTTAACCTTGTGCTCAGAAAGCTCCTATCGACTCGAGATTGGGAGTGTTATGTGGGTGCCTTTGGAGCAGGAGTGAGTGAGCCTCACAGTATATTTGTTTTCTGGTATAGCGGAGGATCGTTTCATCAATTTAATCAAGGTCCTCAACCCGGACAACCACCACTGGAAGGGTGGGAAGTGTCTGACTGGGAGCAAGAGATTGACCGTCTGTTCAATGCTGGGATAAAAGAACTTGATCAGAGCAAACGCAAAGCCATTTATGGTCGATTCCAGGAAATCGTTGCCGAGGAGTTGCCCGTGTTTTTCCTGGTCAATTCACTAGACTTTCAGGCAGTACGCGATCGCATCGAGAATATCAAATTTTCTGGCTTAGGGGGACCGTTATGGAACATTGATGAGCTGAGAATTGCGGAAAACTAATCAAGTCTTGGGTCTTGGGGGATGGGGAGTGTAGAGAGTGTGGGAGGTGTGGGGGGTGTGGGAGGTGTGGGGAGATGGGGAGATGGGGAGATGGGGAGATGGGAAGTGTGAACGCTAATAATTGGTAGAAAAAATAGCTGGAATTACCCTTAATTTGATGATATTAATTTTGATAATTGCCAAAAAAAGTGCCTATAGAGCATAGAAAGAAAGGGGTTGATAAAAAATGCGATGCTAAGCATTGAGCCCCTACGGAATTGACCGTTCGCGCAGCGTCGGGTTTTTCCCGAAAGGTCACGCTAAATGCGATCGCATCAGTTATTTGACTAGGTGATAGCGATCGCTATCCCATCCTGTAGGCGCGAGTATAGCGAACGCGCCCCGCGTGACCAAAGGTCGCGTAGCGTGGCCTACGGCCAATCGCTTTCTTTGTTAACTTAGAGTAGGTTAAGTCGGACTAGAGGAAGTAAAGAACCATGAATGATCATAATCAGATTCAGGACAACCAGTCAACTGACCAGTCAGACGAAAAATTATTCCGACAATGGTATCGCTTTATTGAGGATCATGGATTCACCTGGAAAGGAATTCTTTCTCGATATAAGGGTAACGGAATTCTTGATAAAGTCCTTGATTCCACAAGAAGATTTACTCCTCTGGCAGATGCATCTCAACTTGAGCATTATCTATGTTTTATTAACCAAGACGACCCCTCGGAAGTCCAAGAAAATACGTGGATTATTGAGAAATGCGGTCCAGGTATCTCTCACCCCATCGATCTGAGTTCAACCACGATGTTTTCATCTAAATCCTCTGGTGTAATGAGCAGACCTCTTAGGAAAGACCAGGCCAACTTCACCGAAATTTACCTGTTCCAAGGGAACCGTCGTATCAGCGTGGTAATTGGCTATTTCCCCGATCGCTCCAAGGAGTCAGAGAATCGATGTGTACTCTCCGGGATTTCCTTGTTTCGCGAAGTGAAACTTGACGTTGTCCCATTTCCCTGGTCTAATCAGAGACCAGAGGTAAGTAATCGGGATTATCCGAGCATTAAGGCCATAGATACCCTGGTATTACGATCAGGCACATTTGATGAAATTCCCCTGCCAGATTACCCTGCCCATTGGCCGAAAGACGGTCGATTAATCTTTGATTTTCCCGACGGCATTTCCATAAACGTGCCAGAAACCCTTGAGCCTGGTCACGATAGCACTCTCATCGTCAGTTGGAGATACAGCCCTGATAGAATCAAGAGAGGGGTTGCTCACTTCACGGATGATACCCGCGCAGCTGATTTGATTACCCAGGAATGCCTGATTGTCTAACAATAGGGTGGGCAATGTCTAGCAAGCCTTAGTACTAGGATTGACATTAGACTTACTAAAAAGATTACCGCAACATGACAGTACCCACCAATAATCCCAAGGAATTTAGACAATTTGAATATTGTGGATGGCAACAGTCAGTAGACCAATATCATTCCTCTTTTTCATCTCTAACTAGCCAAACTATCGAGTCTTTGCTTGATAGTGTAAATGCCGCAAGGGATATGGAATTACTTGATATTGCCACTGGTCCTGGCTATGTGGCTGCCCAGGCCCACAAGCGAGGATGTAAGGTAACGGGGGTAGATTTATCAGACGCTATGGTTGCCAAAGCACGGCAACTGAATCCCCAGATTGACCTACGGTCACGCTACGCGATCGAATTTTTTCAGGGTGAAGCGGAATCGTTACCCTTTCCCGAATCTCAATATCAAGCAGCCGTAATGAACTTTGGAATTTTGCATTTGGCTGAACCAGAAAAAGCATTGGGTGAAGCATTTCGGGTAATTGCTAGCCAGGCCAGGTTTGGGTTTACTGTGTGGAGTAAGCCAGAAAAATCGATAGCGTTGAAGATTATGAATAAGGCGATTGAGACCTATAAAAATACAGATATTACTCTTCCAGAAGGGCCGCCATTTTTTCTGTTTAGTGAACAGGATTATTGCTTCAAGTGTTTGCAAAATTTAGGATTTAAGAATCCTTCTGTGCAGGAAATTCCCCTACTCTGGGAACTTAGCAGTGCCGATGAACTTTTTGATGCTTTTTATAAAGGCACCGCCAGAACAGGTGGGATACTGCGCGCTCAAACTAGTAAATCCCTTGACAATATACGGGCAGCAATTCACCAGGACACTGCAAGCTATAGGCAAAATAATCGACTGCTTCTGCCTATGTCAGCCATAGTTGTATCTGCTCAGAAACCTTGAACTCTTCCCCAAATGAAGTAACGGTACTTAAACCAAAATCGAGAGTCAATAAAGGTATAATACAGTTATGGCCGACATTTCACGTTAAGACTTGAGGAATGAAACAGACAACTCCCGCACCCCTTGCCCCCTTGCTTTGACATGATATTAGAGGCGTAACGGAGCAGCGATGTCTTTCCGTTTTGTGGAGTGGCTGACTTAAAATCGGGACCTATTCTTCGCTTACAAAGCTGCTTTGGGCTTTATTTGGGCTTGATATCTGTATAAGTCCCATTACGTAAGTGAGCATCTTTCTGGAGAATTGCTGGATAGATTTGCTCTCTAGCTCTGGCAAACTGGTATCGGTCATCAATTTCTGCCCAGAGTAGATCCCTAATCACCGTATAGTAAACTGGATAGGATTTTGCTGCTGCTATCAGCCCATCAGTTTCATAATCCAGCTTGAGGCTCGTTTTAAATCTTAGGCTGGCTTGCGCCAACATCCTTTGAAACAAAGGCTGGGATATTTTGGAAATACCGACCAATTCACCAGCAATTTGACTCCCCAGTTCAGCCTTATTTTTAGACATCGCAACGATTGTCTCACCTGAGGTTTCCACATAGACTTCATCGCCAGCATTGGTTTGGCCAGATAGCAAGACCACATTGTCTTTAGGAAAGTTCAAGACTGCTGTCAAAGCACGCTGTTCGTAAATCAGATCTGATTCCAACAACAGAAAATCACCCTCAATCAGCTCACGGGCACAATAGAGGGAATACATGCTACCTGATTCGGCATAGTGTGGGTTATTAATCGTCAATATCTGATCATGAAAACGTTGCTGCAGACGCTCATAAAAGTCGGATAAATGACCAGTGACAATGATGATGCGCTGCATACCGCAGGCAGTCAGGCGCTCGATCGATTCCTCAATAATGGGTTGCTCTCCCAACTGGAGGAACCCTTTAGGAGCCGATTGCCCTATTTCCTGCAGTCTAGTGCCCATACCAGCAGATAGAATAACGGCTGTTTCTACTTGCATTAGTGTTTATCAATCAAGACATTGAAACGATATTTGCTATTGTCGTAGCCGACCCTGACACCACAACATCGAAGTGAGACTCCCTGGGCAGATCAATGGCCTCTCCCACGCTGATTATGGCTTGGGGCATGGCAGCTAGGGCAATTTTCACCAAGTTTGCTGAGTAATCAATCCCCGTCACTGGGTTACCTTGTTCGTAAAACGGATAGAGAAAGGTACCCGCGCCGCACCCGACTTCCAACAATGAATCCTTTGGGATGATGTTGAGCTGGTTCGCGATATGCTGCACATAGGCCATCCAGGCTGATTCCTGGACACCTGAGAATTGGGTATCATAGCCATTTGCAACCAGCAACGAGAGCAAAGTTGGCTGTTCTATCCCATCGACATGTCTGCGATTCCAGATTTTGTACCAGTTGTTCGGCAATATTTTACGCCTTGAACTATCTCTTAAAACCATATCTATGGTATACAAGCATACATTAATTTAGTAGTCTGAGTACATAGAACATCATCTATGGCACCGAGAATGGTAAAAGCAAAGGCATGATTAAGGAATATGAAAACTATCAGGATACATCCAAAAGCTACGACACCACTCGTATCCCAATCGGGGTTGAAATTTTATTGGGTTGCTTTGCGACTACCCCTCGTCCTTTGCCAGAGCAGGTGATCTTGGATGGTGGGTGTGGTACTGGAAACTATATCCAAGCCTTGAAGAGCAAAGTCAATAGCCTGTGGGGTCTAGAATTCAATGGGGGAATGTTGGCGCAAGCAACAGAAAAGTTCCGCAATCACCCCAATATTCACTTAGATCAAGGCAGTCTTCTCGATCTTCCCTATGAGAATGAAACCTTTGATGGGATAATGTGTAACCAGGTTCTCCATCACTTGGGTTCGGAGGACGCAGCTCAGGAAAATTTTCCTGAACTGGCCATGGTGTTTGAGCAAGCGTATCGAGTGCTGCGTCCCCAAGGCGTGTTTGTGTGTAATACCAGCAGTCATCCACAGGTTTATGATGGATTTTGGTGGGCTGATCTGATTCCAGACGCGGTATCGAGAATCGCTAAACGTATGCCACCAATAGCATCCATTACTGAGAAATTGGATCAAGCTGGCTTTTGCTTTGGGGGCATTGTTGTCCCAATTCATGCTGTGATGCAAGGTGACAATTACCTTGACCCAGAAGGCCCGCTCAAGCCAACCTATCGCAATGGTGATTCTACTTGGTCTTTGGTGAGGCAAGCGGAATTAGAACAAGCATTGGAGCGAGTTGGAAATATGAACAAGGATGGAAGCATCGTTCACTATCTTGAGCAACGGGAAAGTTTGCGCCAAAAATTGGGGCAAACAACCTTTGTTTATGCCTACAAGAAACCGAGTTGAGAGCCTCCATCTTTTAATTGCTAGAAGAACCTGAATTAACGACCTTTTAGAATCTGCTGTGCTATGAGCTAAGGCGCAAGCTTCGGCAACAGCCCACAGAGACATCAAATTCACAGCTGATAGGCACAATAAAGAACTTTGATCTTCTCTGCATAATCCTGATTATGGGGAAGATAGGGTTGTGGTGGCGAAAGATAGGCTTGTTTGAAAATGCCTTCTGACTCCATCTGTTGCAAGGTAACCTCAAATATTAACTTATTATTTACTTGCTTATTGACGCATTTTTATAAAGTTTTCGATGTTTTTATTGTCTGATGTTTTTCGAACCAAAACTTAGGATATTTAATTAAAATTAAATAGTCCCTGTTAATTCTTAAACAAAGCATGAAAACAATCCACCAGACGGTCTAGATCACTCGGTTGGATATCGCCCATATTAGCTATCCGGAAAATCTGGTTTTTGAGTCCCCCCTGCCCCGCATAAATCACAAAACCGGATTCTTTCAGCGTGTCATGGATTTGCTCATAGCTGTAGCCTGGGGGCAATTTAAAAGAAGTCAGGACACAGCTATAATCTTCCACATCCAAGAGCGGTTTGACCCCGAGATTTTGCAGACTTTGCAAAATCTGCTGAGCACGCTGAGTGTAAGAGCTGTGTCTGGCCGAGAGTCCCCCCATGTCCTCCATTTCCTTGAGAGCCTCCTGGAGCCCATAGGCCACCTGTACAGCTTGGGTAAAGGGCGAATAGCCCTTTGCCTGGTCTTGCTGATAGCGATAGAGATCTAAGTAAACGGTTCCAGCGCCAGAAGGGCGAGTCTCAAAAATGGATCGCTTTACCAACACAAACGATAGACCAGGCACACCATGGAGGCATTTATTCGCCGTTGCCGCACAGGCTTCCAAATTCCAAGGGGCAAACTCAATGGCCTCGGCACCAAAACTGGAGACACTATCAAGCAGCAGTGCGACATTGTAGCGCTGACACAGTTGACCCAACTGAGCCACATCATTCAGCCGTCCAGTGGTGGTTTCGTGATGAACGGCAATCACATGGGTAATGGCTGAATCCTGGCTCAGGCACGTTTCAACCTCCTTCAGGTTCATTGGCTCGTGCCAGGGAGCCTTGACCACCTCCAGGGACTTACCGTGAGCCTTGATCATTGCTGCCATGCGTTCACCATAGACCCCATTTGTTACCACTAAAGCCTTGCCATCTTTAGGCACAAGGGTTGATAGCATTGCTTCTACCGCACAAGTGCCGGAACCGGTAACTAAAATAGCCTCATAGTCCTCAGCGGCTGCGGGATACACCTTGGCTAAACGCGCTTTGATATCTAGGGTCAGCTCAGCAAACTCAGGTTCACGATGGCACAGGTCTGGCTGGAGTAAGGCACGGCGCACGCGATCGCTGAGGGTAACAGGGCCAGGGTTGAGTAAGATAGTCCGGTTCATGTTGGTCTTAGAGCTTAGAGTTTGGCTGAATTCAGATCGAATCAAGGTGTGATTATCGGGCTTGTATAAACTGCCGTAGACGTTGAGCAACCTCTGGGGGGGTAACGTGGGGCCGAGGTAATTTGTCAGGAATACCAGGCTTAATCTTGGCGTGAATGAACATTAATTGCTCGGATCGGTCTTGGGTCAAAGCTTTCACGTCTTCAGGGGTTGTGGCTACAGCAACTTGTTTGTAACCACAGGCTTTTGCGATCGCACCAAAATCAATGGAGGCCGACACGGTGGACTGTCCCCCTGTGGATTCATGGCGCTGATTGTCTAGGAGAATATGCCGCAAGTTGGGCGGACGTTCATAGCCAACGGTGGCTAACGCTCCTAAGCGCATCAAAGCGGCACCATCGCCATCGACCACAATCACCCGACGGTGGGGCTGAGCCAGCGCTATGCCCAGGCCCAGACTGGATATACATCCCATGGAACCAACCATGTAAAGTTGATTGGCTTGGTCCTGAATGGCATACAATTCCCGACCGGTGTAGCCCGTAGTGGCCAACAGAATGTCTTCAGTCCCAGTTGCAGCTTGGATGGCTTGCAGCATGTCACGACGGGTGAAGGAGGGCTCCTGTGGAAGGGGGAGAGCTTCAGCAGGGCTGCTCAACAGGGGCTTGACGGTTAATTGAGAGCTTAAGGGGCAAGATTCCACGGAACCCTTTTGCATTATTAGGGCATAGGGGGTCTGATGCTGCTGCATATGGGCAACCGCCCGGTCTAGAGTAGGCTCAACCTGGTCTATTTCCGTGGGAAAAGGTTCCCATGGCACCTGGATTAGATCTAGCAATTGGGGAGTAATGGCTCCCATCAGCTGGTGCTGGGGTTCATCCGGTGCCCCACCGGGTTGTCCTCGCCAGGTCACAATCACCAAGATGGGAATCTTAAAGGTTTGATTCAGAGAGGTGAGGGGATTGACAGCGTTACCAAACCCCGAATTCTGAAACATCACCACACTGGGCACTCCAGCCAATTCGGCACCGGATGCGATCGCCACGGCATCTCCTTCATTGGTAGCCCCCACATAGCGGAGATGATCAGAGTCAATGACGGTGTTAATAAAAGATTTGAGGTAAGAGCAGGGCACCCCTGTGTATAACCCAAACCCTTTTTCCTGAGCCGCTCGGATAAAGTATTCGGATTTGATCATTTAGAAACTTCCAGCCTTGAACAGATCTTCGACTTGATCGATATCGAGCCAATGCCCTTTGATATAAAGCACATGTACCCGATGGCCATCGCTGATCAATCGATTAATCAGAGTCGGCATTCGTCCCTGTTGCCGCACCTGCTCGGACTGGAGCAAAGTATTAAGGGTATCCCGTAATTTCTGCTGCCCCTGTTGGGACACTTTCAGCAATCCGGTCCATATGCCACAAATTTCCTGATCAGGCAGGTCAGGGGTGATTTGCTGTAGATAAACATGTTGATAAAATGCTTGGGTCGAGTCAGGTAGAGAACAAGCAACGTAATCGGGTCGGATTTGCTGGGTTTGGCGGTGCTGACTCGAATCTATAATGACCACAAAGTCATGATCAACCCCTGACAGCATTTGCAGAATGTACTTCTTGAACAGAACATCACCGTAGCCGATGATCCAATCCTGTCCATCCTGGGGCAATTCCTGCAAGCCTCGACTCAGGGAAACGAGTTCACCTGTGGTGTCATAGTCGTCGTTATCTACAAAATCGAGGCCAGGTAAGTTGACAACTTCCTTTTTGTAGCCACGCACAACCGTGATGTCTTGAATCCCAACACTGTGGTGCTCTTCCACAATCCGTGATAGCAGGGGTTGACCTTGCAGATTTACCATGCACTTGGGTTTATCTTTAGTGAATTGACCCAATTCAATCCCACGGGAAGCTGCTAGCAGAACTGTGCGAATCCCACCCCCGTTCTGGGGTAAATAGCGCTGCTCCGCTTCTGCATGTTCGGCGACACCTTGCAGCCGAAAGATCTCAGCGACAGGAACGATCTTGTCTTCAACATTCAGCAGGTTCTGCTCTACCATTAACTGCTGAGCCACCTTTTGGGTCATCGTTACGGAAGCGCGGAGTAGTTGATTGGCCCAAATGGCGATGGAGAAGCCAGCATCCCTAAAGACTTCAGTCGGCGTTGCGTAGTACTTGGTCGGTACAATTACCACCGGTGCGCGATCGCCCCACTCCCGTTTGAAGGCCAACACTTCATCAGGCACACGCAAGGCACTGTGGATCAAAATGCCATCTGCACCGGCATCGTAATAGGCTTGGGCTCGCCTTAATGCTTGTGAGAGCCCCCAACCGGCAATAAACGCTTCTACTCGGGCAATTAGGACAAAGTCATCATCACTTTGGGCATCTTTACCGGCCTTGATTTTGCCGCAGAACTCGTCCATGTCAGCCAGGGGCTGAGCTGTGCCCTTAATAAAGCTATTGGTCTTGGGGAAGAGTTTGTCCTCAATACAGACACCAGCGACACCACGCTGCTCTAATTTTTTGACCAAGCGTTGCACATTGTTAAAATTTCCGTAGCCCGTATCCCCATCCAGCAGAATTGGGACAGAAGTGGCATCGGACATGAACTCAACCACTTCCAAGACTTGAGTCCAACTTGCTTCGTTGTTATCACGCACACCCAACTGGGCAGAAATGCTGAGTCCACTGCCCCAAATGCCCTGAAAGCCTGCCTCTTCAGCAATCTTAGCGCTGATTCCATCATGAGCCTCTATCAGAAACTCTAACTGCTTAGAGTTCAGCAGTGTTCTAAGTTGTGTCGTTTTTTTAGGTTGTGTTGTTTTTCTAAGTTGCGTTGCTTTTCTAGGTTCTGTCGTTTTTAATTGTGCTGTTGTTTTCATTTGGCATCCTAAAATTGCAACAATGTTTGACCAAAGTGGTCTAGGAAATAAGCTTGCTTTTTATCTTTGTTAAGGATCTCAATCGATCATGAGCCACTCAAAACACCGTTAAGTCAGGATTAGCTCTTCCTACCCTGATGCTGCTGTCGGCTCATAGCCTTTCAAGACTACTTGACTAGCCGTTTGACTACCAGTGTTTAGAAACATGACAAGGCTACCTAGCTCCCAGACCTTCCACGGTGGGGAAGAAATCAGGGGAGTTAGGGAAACCAGTGCAAAGGCTCAATAGCCTTATCTAACGACGTTTAACTAGCCTTTAAGCTAAATTTAAAATAATTTTAACTTTTTTTGTGCTCAATGAATATAGCTTCGGATCGTGATCAGGTCCTAGGGCGACATTCAAACGATGATTCCAAATCCTGCAAACCTTTAAAACGTCTTGCCCGTATCCTCTTTTGAGATACGTCTCGGCCTGGTTGGGTCCATAAATCTTAAAATCGTAGAATTGAAACTCTCGCAAAGGAAAGATCTCATCGATATCTGGATACTGAGGATGTCCCCCTTCAGAGGGCAATCTCCTTTGGTCATAGATATAGATGTCAATCCCGTCACTTATTTTGTAAAGATTTTTTTCGATCTTTCTAAAGTAGAAACCATGATCATTGAGGAGAGTTTCTAAAGTAAATAATTTATGGAAATCTCCCTCTGTCATTTCAATATCAATGTCATCATCCCAGGGAATGACTCCTTCGTGTCGCAGAGCACCGATTAATGTCCCTGAAATAGCCCAGTAAGGGATATGATGCTGTCTAAGGAGGGAATCAAGGAACTGGAAGTCTTGGCGCAATTGCCAATGTATTGGTTTTAATTTCTCAGCCAAAGCAACTACCATGTCCGCGATTGTCCCTGTCTTTTTTGATTCAATGCCCCTATTTATGGCATAGTTGTAATGGGCGATCGCTTCAGCAAGTCCTTTTTGTTTTGTCAGCGCCTCGTGGGGTTGCGCTGATAACACATCTGACTCTAGCGCTAGGGATGGCTGATACATGGTGGCTGCTTGTATCACTTGACGGGCACAGCGATCAATCTCTTCTAATCGCTGTAATGAAATTTGAGCAGACAACAATAGGTACCACAGCTGCTCGTGAAATTCCTCGCAGTCTGGTTTAATCTTAATCGCTTTCAGGTAACAGGCAATTGATTCGACCCACTCACCTTGTTGGCAGTAGAGCTCTCCCAATTCTAGATAAATTTGAGGATTATCTGGTTGCAGCTCAATGTTTTTCTGGGTGTTGGCGATTGCCTGTGCTAGATGATCGGGTGGATTTAACAATGTATCTTTTATCTTAGTCCCGTGCTGTAATCGCTTCTGCACCTAGGTTTGACTCCTGAGGAAGGCCGACCCTTAAGGATTTGCATACCTTCCCTCGGGTTTGACCACTTCTAGATTACGCCCCGTAATAACTAAGTAGGATTTTTTAGTGCATCGGTGCGAACAAACACGCTAGTAATCTGCTTACCGCGCCTTACTTTTATCTCTAGTACCTTATTTACTCCACTATTTTCCACAAGGCGCTGTAGTTGTGTAGCATTAGTAACAGGTGTTCCATCAATTTGAACAATTATATCCCCACGACGCATACCAGCATCAGCGGCTGGTGTATCCGGCATTACTTGAACTACCAAGACACCATTGATTTCTGGTAATAGGAAAACAGAATTGGGGTCATTGTTGTTCTCTTGTGCTAGTTCCGGGGTTAGGGTTGTCATCCGAACGCCGATATATGGATGGACAACTTTTTGTCCTTGGGCTAGTTTGTTGGAAATCTCTTTGACTTTGTTGATGGGAATCGCAAAACCAATTCCCATGGCATTCGCCCGAATAGCAGTGTTGATGCCAATTACTTCCCCTGTCGCATTCAACAACGGACCACCAGAGTTTCCAGGATTAATAGCTGCATCGGTTTGAATAAAGTCTAGTCGCTTGTCGGGAATACCTGCCTGAGCGCTGGAGCGTCCTATGGTGCTGACAATTCCCAAAGTCACTGTATTATCTAGCCCTAGGGGGTTACCAACAGCAATAGCCCAATCTCCAACCTGAACTTG
>NZ_JAAHHW010000162.1 GCF_010692325.1 Moorena sp. SIO3I8
CATCCCGTGTCGTTAATAAAGCTTACCGAGTATCCGTTCGCGCAGCGTCGGCGAAAGCCGATACCGTTGGGTGGAGTTGGTAAGAAGCCCACACTGAACTCAAAGAGTCAGTGTGGGAGTATGTCACTGATAATCCATCGGCTCGACTCTACAAAACTGGGGACTTAGCTCGGTATTTACCAGATGGCACTATTGAATTCCTCGGTCGCATTGACCATCAAGTCAAAATCCGAGGCTTCCGTATCGAACTCGGGGAAATTGAATCGGTGCTCAGTGACTACCAGCACGTGCAGGAATGCGTCGTTATCTGCCGGGAAGATACCCCAGGAAACAAGCGCCTGGTAGCCTATGTAGTTGGGGATGATGATCTTGACATCAGCGCCCTGAAAGAGTATATCAAACAGAAATTACCAGACTACATGGTTCCCAGTGTAGTGGTGCCCCTGACGTCATTACCCCTGTCTCCCAGTGGTAAAATAAACCGCAAAGCATTACCTGCCCCCTCTGCTGCCTTCAGCCAAAGTAGTGACTTCGTTGCACCGAAGACACAGAGTCAAATTCGGATCGCTAGTCTTTTTGCCGAAATTCTCTCCCTGCACCCTCAGAGCATTAGCCTTGATGATAGTTTCTTTGAGTTAGGTGGTCATTCCCTATTGGCCACTCAACTGATGTTTCGGATTCGTGAAGCCTTCGAGATTAATTTATCCCTAAGGGCATTGTTTGATTATCCCTCTGTTTCTGATTTGGCTAGTGCAATCGACCACGCTTTAGTAACTGGAGACTATCAATCCCAGACTTGGGATTTAGAAGCAGAAGCTGCTTTAGATCCAGATATTCAGCCATCAACTGCGATCGCGCCAATCGTCAGTCCAATGGAACGAATTTTCCTAACCGGTGCCACAGGTTTCTTGGGAATTCATTTACTTTCTGAACTCTTGACCACAACGGATGCTATTGTCTATTGCTTGGTTCGGGCTGATAATCGTGATGCTGGCAAAGAAAGACTATTGAGCAAGTTAGAAGCAACTGGATTATGGCGTGAGAATTTTACATCTCGAATTATTCCCATCATCGGAGATTTAGGAAGCAGTCGTTTTGGACTCTCAGCAACTGAGTATAATAATTTATGCCAAGATATTGATGTGGTTTATCACGCTGGAGCCTATGTTAATCATGTGTGGTCTTACCCTATTTTAAAAGATGCGAATGTTTTGGGAACCCAAGACGTGTTGAGACTGGCCAGTCTAGGGAAGCTCAAACCTGTTCATTACGTTTCTACCATCAGCGTGTTATCAACATCCCAAACTGATCAACCCATTCTCGAGTCAGCCACTGCCAATTATTATGATTTACCAAAAGTAGGCTATGTTCAGACCAAGTGGGTAGCAGAGCAGTTAGTTTGGGAAGCTGCCAAGCGCGGTTTGCCCATAACTATCTATCGACCTTCGAGGATTAGTGGTCACAGTCAAACCGGTGTGTCTAGTTTCGATGACTTACTCTCGCGACGGGTGAAAGGATGTATTCGACTCAAATGTTTTCCTAGCTGGAGTGGTTTAGCAGAAAACCTTGTCCCAGTAGATTATGTCAGCCGAGCGATTGTTTGTCTGTCTCAACAAAAGAGTTTATTTGGGAAGGCATTCCATTTAATTAATCCCAAATCGGTGCATCTGAGGGAGATTTTTGACTGGGTGCGCTCCCTGGGCTATAGCTTACAAGAAATTGACTATACTGATTGGCGTTCTAAGTTGATAGAGGATATGGAAAATCCTCTCTACCCTTACTTACCTAACTTCCCGGAATCACCGTCGAACATAACAAACTTAATTGAGTACGATTGTCGCAATGTGGTTGATGGTTTAAGGGAAAGTGGTATCCAGTTACCGGAGGTTAATCAGGATTTATTTAAAACTTACCTCTGCTACTTTAGAGAAAGTGGATTTTTGGAGGATTGAACCTTTTTACTAGACTTCGCGGCAGTTGTCGGGAACAGGGAACAGCGATGCAGCGCGGTCTTGGGAAGGCAGCGCGGTCTTGGGGGTTCCCCCCACTCGCTATTGCCGTGGTTTCCCCCATGAGCGACTGCATCAAGACGGGAACAGGGAACAGTGGACAAGAATTGACGCAAAGCGATGCATCGCTTTCTTATGCCCCACACCCCACACCCCACCCCCTACACCCCACACCTGAGGTCAAAGTAAAAAACCTACCCTTATGAGCTTACTCCACCCCCTCCAATAACAGAGCCACTTGTTCAGGTGCAGGAAGTTGATTCTGCAACTGTTGTGGTAACGTTGAAACTATTCGATAAGTAGCAACACCAATCGGTTTGTTTGACTCCTTCAACGCATATTCCACAATCGTCTTATCCTTAGACTTACAAAGAATAATTCCTATGGCAGAATTCTCCTCTTCTAGCCTCACTTTGTCATCTAACGCTGCCAAATAAAACTGCATCTTGCCTATATATTCTGGCAAAAACTCCCCTATTTTTAAATCGATGGCTACCAAACATTTTAGATGGCGATGAAATAACAGCAAATCAATAAAATACTCTTTGTTGCTAATTTCTAAGCGATACTGACTGCCAATGAAAGCAAACATCCCTCCCATTTCCCGTAAAAATGGTTCGACCTTGGCTAGAATTGCTTGCTCTAACTGACGCTCACTGTACTGATCGGCTAGCTCCAAAAAATCAAAGATGTACTCATCTTTAACGGCTAACTTAGCTTGCTTACGAATATCCTCGGAAACTGTCTGTTCAAAATTAGTTTGATTCAGCAACGTTTTCTCGTAGGTTTGATTCTCTATTTGGTGAATCAAAACATTTTTTGTCCAGCCAAATTTCCGCGTCATCCGGATATAAAACTCTCGCTGTAAGTCATTTTTACACTTTTGCATAATCACCAAATTATGACTCCAAGCAATTTCTGCAACCATTGGTTGCAGTTTTTCATTTTGAGAGTAGGTGAGATATAAATTGCGCATATTCCAGATATTACGAACCGAAAAGCCACTGATACCTGGAAACTTCGCTTGTAAGTCTTTTGCTAGTTGTTCTACGACTGACTTACCCCAGGTTTCTCCCTGTTGACGGGTCACAATTAACCGTCCAATATCCCAATAAAGAGTAATTAATTCCTTGTTGACTGCTTTGAGGGATTGGTACTGGGCCTGGCGAATGCGCTCCTTGACTTCTACTAGTAGTTGCCGATACTTCCCTGAATCCAAGTCACTCATCTGGTTTCCGATTCAACAACATTTGTCCAAAAGGTGATCTTGACACTCCCCGGTCTAAAGACGCGGGGATTCTTCACTCAACGATCTAACTTGCTCGACCAGGCCGGAACCAGGAAGAGTAGAGGTCGGATCTCCTGAAGCGTTTAGGTTTTTGACAACCCAAGTTCCGGTGTGCCCCACCGTACTCAAGGCTCTTTTTAGGATATTTATGGCGGCATTGTGTTCGCGAAGCGGTTCCGAAGGAACATCTCTATCAAGTTCACATCCACATTTACAGGTGTGAGTCCTAGTTGATAGAGACTTTTTAACAACCTCACCGCAGTTGGAACAATTTTGGCTGGTATAGGCGGGATTTACTGCAACCGTTACCTTTCCAAATTTTGTGCCAAAATGCTCCATCCATTTCCTGAATTGATACCAACCTGCGTCATTAATAGACTTAGCAAGACAATGGTTTTTAGCCAGATTTTTTACCCTTAAATCTTCATAGGCAACCAGATCGTTAGATCGGACTACGCAACGCGCCATTCTCTTGGCATGTTCTTCACGCTGCCTACTTATTTTAAGGTGATGTCTGCCTAGTCTATTAATGGCCTTTTTACGGTTAGATGAGCCTTTCTTTTTTCTAGAAACTCTGCGCTGATAGAACTTAAGGCGTTTTTCTCCCGTCCTGTAAAAACGGGGGTTAGGTTCAGTGTTACCAGTGGAATCAGTATAGAACTCTTTTAGTCCAACATCCAGGCCGACAGCCGTTCCAGTTGGTTCTAATTCTTCTTTGATGTCAACTGAAATACAAAACTGGACATAGTAGCCATCAGCTCGACGGACTATCCGAACCCGCTTAATCTGTTTTTTATCGAAACGCCATAAGTCCCATGTACCTTTAATTTTGAGTTTTCCAATCCCCTTCTTGTCACTAAATGTAATTGACTTCTTGTCAGGGGACAACTTCCAGCCAGACTGTTTATACTCCACTGAACGGCAGTTTTTCTGGAATTTAGGAAAGCCTTTTTTGCCGGGTACCTTTTTCTTACAGTTATCAAAGAACCGAATGATTGATGACCATGCTCTTTCGGCACTAGACTGACGAGCTGTAGAGTTCAACTCATTAGCAAAAGGGAAATTATTGGCTAGAACTGCACTGTATTTGTTAAGGTCAAATTTATTAACCCCTTTATTGTCCATCCAATATCTGAGACAACTATTGCGAATGAATTTAACAGTCCGAATAGCCTCATCAATAGCGAAATATTGATGTTTATTTCCTTTCGCTTTAAACTCTAGTATGATCATCAGCTTCGACCTCAACTGTATCCATTTTTATTCTACAACACCTAGACTAAGATTCCGGATTTTTAAAGAATATTTTTCACAGGCGGCTAAAGCCGCTATTCGCTTTCATCCCCGGTCTAAAGACACGGGGTTTTCAGCGTTTCGATTTTTATAACAAAGGTAAAGCAGTCAGCGGTCAGCGGTCAGCGGTCAGCCATTGGCCTTTGGCTGATAGCTGATAGCTGACCACTGACTACTTAGTTACCCATTCAATTTTCGGTGTTGCTGATTCTGGGTATGATTGAGCCCCCCTAGGGCGTGTTTTCAAAGTTTTCCGCAAGATTATGATCCCCCCCAGCCCCCCTTAAAAAAGGGGGGAGCCATACTCAAAGTCCCCCTTTTTTAAGGGGGATAATGGGGGATCTCCGAGGCAATAAAACACGCCCTAGCCCCCCAATTTTGGGGGGAACAAAACTCTTAAAGTCCCCCAAAGTTGGGGGATTTAGGGGGCTTGCCCAAAACCAAAAGATCCTGCATTGATACTTCAATTCAGCAACCCCCAATTTTCCCTCAAATCCTCTGTCGAGAATCCTCAATATCATTCCTTAGCTCCTCTAGCTTCCCTTGTGCCTCTGGATCTTCCAAATTAAAAAGCTTTTGGTAAATTCCCTCAGCAGCCTCTAGCCATTCAACTGCTTCAGCAAACTCTTCTAGGTTGTGGGCAATCTCACCAAGCTGTTCTTGAATTTCCGCCTGCAATGGCAAATTGTTAGCTTTTTTGGCTAGTGCCAGGGCTGTGCGGTAACGCTGCTGAGCCTGTCGCTTTAGTCCAATGCGCTTATACATATCAGCTTGGAGCTGATAAATGGCAGGATTTTCTGTACCAGCTTTGATTCTTGTTTCTAAAACCTCAATGGCATTCTGATTGAGACAAGTGTTGGGGTAATTTAGATCTTGGCAAGTGCTGTGATACAGATGAGCTTTTTTCTGAGCTTTGGCATCTGCATCCAGATTTTGTGTCTCAATCTGAGCTAGGTTCTTATTCAGCTCCTGCTCCTGGTCATCGGTCAGCAGGGCAATGGTGGGAGCTGGATCTTGATTGGGATTTTCAAGTGAAGACACATCGGTACTAGCAGTCACCACTATAAAATAATCCCGATCCCGTCGGAGTTCGGAGCTATCAGGATAATCAACTATGGCTTCAGATACCCGTTTTTCCCACACTGGTGTTGCCAAATCCTTGATAGTAACATCATAGTGGCTGGCTTCTTTCACCCCATGCCAGCGCAGGGTCAGGGGTTGATTAGGACGTAGTGCTGTATTCCTCGGACTGATCAGGTAGGGAAAGTCTTCATTCTCGATGCCACGTCCAGGTGCTAGGTTATCTCCCGGTCGGAACAATATTCCTGAATTTGGGCAAACTTCAGACACCTTCAAAGCTTTTCCTAAAGGAACTTGCCAATTACTGAGATCACTGCAGGAAACTGTAGCAGAGGACTGAGGGTTTTTGACCCAGATCTGGTCTGTTAGCTTGAGACGATCTCCTTGGTGAGCTCGATCATAACCAAACCACAGGCGACGTTTCACTTGAACATCTCCTGTGACAGCTGCGATGTAGTACAGACCTTCAGCCGGAATAGTTGCTGGAGCCGCGATCGCGATTAAAACGGTGGAAAGTAGGGAGATGGAGAATAGACGTTTCCAAATCATGGCCTTTGTTTCTGTTGTTGAGCTTTCTGAATACGTTCATTAGCTAGATGTAACCAGGTGTCTTCTTCTGGAATTAAACGATTTCCTATTCCTAAATCATTAGCTAGATCTAGCCATTTGTTTGCTTTTGAAATACTGAGATTTGTGATGATTAAATTGCGACAATGTTCCCATTGCTTGAGAGATTCTTTGGCAGCTTCAGGTTTTTTCTGGCGTTCAAGTACCTGAGCTAAAATACAAGAGGCAGAGGCACGATTGGGCAGATAGTTTGCTACCTTTGGATTCTTGGCAATTTTGAGAGCTTTTTCCAGAGCAATCTTAGCTTCATCATCCCGGTTTTGTTTGAATCTTACCCACCCTAAATTTTTATATAAATTGTACTGATCCTCTGGATAAACTGATTGCTCTGTGGTTAATTTTAGACCTTCAACTAAAAGGTTTGCCGCTTTAGGATAGTCCCCTTCTAGAATGTAGAGTCTGGCCAAGTTGTTGTATGCCCTAGGAATTTTGGCACTTACCGCCAGCTGGTACTCTTGCTTTGATTTCTTGAGCTGTAACCAGTCTTCATAGACTACGGCCAGGTTGTAATGGGCCTTAGCATTATCAGGATCAAGGGCAATTGCTCTTTGGTAGTCGGCTTCAGCACTACTAAGCTCACCGGCTCGATAGTGCTCTAAGCCACGTTCACCGTAACTATCTGAAATTCTAGGTAGGCTAAACCAAAACCCTAGCAATCCCAACAGTAGAGCCATGGTGGAGAGAAACTTAGTTTCAGCATGAAGAAACTTAGGCACCTTCAAACCAGTTAACAATTCCTCAAAACCTTTTTTCAATGCTTCTGAGAAATCGTTATCTTTTTGCTCTTCTTCAGTAAGGTCACTTTTGGCTTTTAGCAGAGTGATCAGAGTTGGTACAATGATGGCGGAAGTGCCAGCCACACCGGGACCACCACTTAAGAAACGACTGGCAATGTTGACTAGCAGAGCCAGACTGACACTCCAACCTCCAAAGGTCAGACCCTTAAACACCCAGTCGTAACGATCTAGCCGATGAGGAGGACGCTGTTGATCCAGATACCACCACCAGCCGTTAGGCTTTGCTGGTAGACTGTGGCGATAGGTAGAAAGTGCCAGAGCTTGGTCAATCCGTTGTTTGTGTTGTTGGAGTTGGGCATCTAGCTCATGGATGCACTCTAGAAGCTCTGCAGGTATGAAGGGTTCCTGTTTGAGGGCATTGTGGAGTGCATCTCTCGCACACAGAATCTCTAGAGCTTGTTGATGACTCAAGGTAGAATCTGTGGCTAGGGACTGGAGGGCAGCTCGATATTGACTTAGCACCAATGTATGATAGGGCATGCTATTGGGTTTGACTGACTACATTTGACTTAATCTGACTTCTAACTTCTGACTTCTGCCTTCTAACTTCTGACTTCTGCCTTCTGACTTCTGCCTTCTGCCTTCTGACTTCTGAATGGTTTCCAGTTACCAGAATTGATGAAAGCTGCCCAGAAATAGGGGTGCTGGTATTTTTGATTTTTTTGCTGCATCTCTAGTTGAGCCTCTCTCATGGCCTCGCTACGTCCTAGACCCTGATTTAACTTCTGATAGTAGGAGACCATCAGCTCTTTAGTAGACTGATCGTCCACTTGCCAGAGGCTGATCACCTGGCTTTGGGAACCAGCCAGCACCAAGGCTCGCCGCAAACCATAGACTCCTTCTCCTTGGGACAGTTCACCTCGTCCCGTTTCACAGGCAGAGAGTACCACCAACTCACTACCGTAGAGATTCAGCCCCGATGCCTCCAATGCTGTCAGCACCCCATCCTGGACTACATCGGCAAGGTTGCCACTTTGATAATTCTGAACCCCAGCCAGCACTAGTCCAGAGTTCAACAGAGTCAGCCTAGACCGCAATAAGGGATTTTTTTCCACCAGAGAGTCAACCCGTTGATTGCCCTCAAAGAAGCCATGAGTGGCAATGTGCAGAATACTGGGACGATTAACTTGCTTGATCACCGCTTCAGTTGCCTGTCGCCCAAGCCAGAGTTGAGCTTGGGGTAAGATTTTAGCAATGGCTTTAGCCTCATCTTTGCTTGCTGGTAGAGGGGGAAGCTTACGCTGGGGCCAATTCCCCGAACGGGTAGGGTTTTGAGCTAATTCAACCGTTTCACCAGGTTTTCCGAAAATGGGGTCAGCAATCAGCACTGGCGGCTGCTGAGGTGGGGCTTGAACAGGGAAACGCAGCACGTCTCGCCCGGAGGTAAGGTAGGTAACGGTAACGTTTTCAATCAGGAATTGGTTATTGTGATCCACCAGGGCTTCAAAGGGAATCACGTTGAGAGCCCCATCTGGTGAAATGATTAAGTGATTGCTATTACCAATTTGTTCTCGGATCGGAGCCAGTATGTCTATCTCTAATTTACGAGCAGCGTCTTTAACTCCGGAAATACGTATTCCAGGATTGCGGATAGCAGCGGTAAAATGTTTAATCCGTGTGTCTATTTCCTCTGCTAGTCCCAGGTCAATGCCTTTAAAACGACCATCGGAGTGTAAAGTATAGACAGCATAGCGGGGCTTGCCGAATTGCTGATTTGGAGGAGCTTTGGGGTTGAAGGGTCGGTATTGGAGGAATTCAATCAGAACTGCATCAGGGGGCAGTTGAGCTTGCACAGCTTCGAGGGTAGCGGCTTGAGTGGCACGTTGGAATTCAGCACTCTTGTCCAGAAGAACCTTCTCTTGGGTTTCCTTTTTTTCCGTCAGTTCTTGGAGTTGGGTTTGATAGTCATCAACAGACTGATTGCCCGGACCTTGATGGTAGAGTTTTGCCAGTTGAGCGCGAGTGTGGTTGAGTTGGTCGAAGCGTTGCTGGTTTTCAGAGGTAAGGTTTTGGCGTAAGCCTTGCCAGCTATTGGTGGTAGTATCCAGAATCCGACCTTTACGACGCACAATTGTGGTTAGTGCCAAATGGGCTGCCTTTTGATTGTTGGGAATGTGTTGGAGATGGAGGGAAATAGTTACATCTGTTGCACCAAAGAGCGTGTTGAGATAGTCTTGTTTTTGAGACTCAGAGCCGAATACAACATTGTAGTCGAGGTTTTTTTCTTCCAGCTCTAACCCTTGAATTAGGAGGTTGAGAGCAGAAGTAGGGTCTCCCTGTGCCCAGTAGAGTCCAGCCAGATTATTGAGGCTGGGTGCCACATGGGGATGGTCTTGACCAAGGAGTTTTTTCCTCAGTGCTAAGGCTTGTCGATAGAGGGGTTCGGCTTCACCATATCTGCCCTGTCTAAAGTAGAGTCCAGCCAGATTATTGAGGCTGTCTGCCACATGGGGATGGTCTTGACCAAGGAGTTTTTTCCTCAGTGCTAAGGCTTGTTGATAGAGGGTTTCAGCTTTATCATATCTGCCCTGGTTAGAGTAGAGTAATGCCAAATTATGGAGGCTGGTAGCGACATGGGGATGGTCTTCACCGAGGAGTTTTTTCCTCAGTGCTAAGGCTTGTTGTAAGAAGGGTTCGGCTTCACCATATCTGCCCTGGCTTAAGTAGAGTCCAGCCAGATTATTGAGGTTGTCTGCCACATCGGGATGGTCATCACCCAGGAGTTTTTTCCTCAGTGCTAAGGCTTGTTGATAGAGGGGTTCGGCTTTTTCATATCTGCCCTGGCTTTCGTAGAGTACAGCCAGATTATTGAGGCTGTCTGCCACATGGGGATGGTCTTGACCAAGGAGTTTTTTCCTCAGTGCTAAGGCTTGTCGATAGAGGGGTTCCGCTTCACCATATCTGGCCTGGCTTAAGTAGAGTAATGCCAGATAATTGAGGCTGTCTGCCACATGGGGATGGTCTTGACCAAGGAGTTTTTTCCTCAGTGCTAAGGCTTGTCGATAGAGGGGTTCGGCTTCACCATATCTGCCCTGGCTTAAGTAGAGTCCAGCCAGATTATTGAGGCTGGTTGCCACATGGGGATGGTCCTGACCAAGGAGTTTTTTCCTCAGTGCTAAGGCTTGTCGAAAGAGGGGTTCGGCTTCACCATATCTGGCCTGGCTTAAGTAGAGTAATGCCAGATAATTGAGGCTTTCTGCCACATCGGGATGGTCTTGACCAAGGAGTTTTTTCCTCAGTGCTAAGGCTTGTCGAAAGAGGGGTTCGGCTTCACCATATCTGGCCTGGCTAAAGTAGAGTCCAGCCAGATAATTGAGGCTTTCTGCCACATCGGGATGGTCTTGACCCAGGAGCTTTGTCAACAGTGCTAAGGCTTGTTGTAATAGGGGTTCCGCTTCACCATATCTGCCCTGGCTAAAGTAGAGTCCAGCCAGATTATTGAGGCTGTGTGCCACATGGGGATCGTCTTGACCAAGGAGTTTTTTCCAAAGTGCTAAGGCTTGTCGATAGAGGGGTTCGGCTTCACCATATCTGCCCTGACTTTCGTAGAGTCCAGCCAGATTATTGAGGCTGTCTGCCACATGGGGATGGTTCTCACCAAGGAGTTTTTTCTTCAGTGCTAAGGCTTGTCGATAGAGGGGTTCGGCTTCACCATATCTGCCCTGGCTAAAGTAGAGTCCAGCCAGATTATTGAGGCTGGTTGCTACATCGGGATGGTCTTCACCGAGGAGTTTTTTCCTCAGTGCTAAGGCTTGTCGAAACAGGGGTTCGGCTTCACCATATCTGCCCTGGCTAAAGTAGAGTCCAGCCAGATTATTGAGGCTAGTTGCTACATCAGGGTGTTCCTCTCCCAAGACTTCCCGCCGAATCTCTAATGCTCTCTCAGCTAGGGGCATCGCTTCTGAGTACTTTCCTTGCTGATAAAGCTCCAATGCTTGCTGATTGAGTTGAGAGGCTTTTGCTAGGGATAACTCTTCAGCCCTTTCACTCCCTGGTGAACTCAGTTGTTGAGCAATGATACTTTGCCCCCAGCTAGACCTAGGGAAAGCCACTCCCATTCCCATCACACCGACGACGGTGGCTAAAATCGCTGCTGGCTTGACACAGAGGTTTTGATTCATTGTTTGAACCTCCATTGGGGATAGTCAATAAACCTGATCAAAAGAAGTGGGGGTAATACAGTAGTGTGCCACCCACTATTGATTGTTCTACTGACGTTTTAGGGTTCAGGATTTATAGCAACGGAAGTATAGTTTAGGACATAGTTTTTTAGTGTAAAGGGAGCAGGGAGTCGGGAGTCGGGAGTCGGGAGTCGGGAGTCGGGAACAAGAATTATAACAATTTATACAGGGATTATTATAAACATTTCAACGCTCACGAATTGTCATAAAAAACTATAGTAAATCAACGTTTTATCCTAATAGCTAACCCTTTAAATCGTTAGATTAAATTCCTTGAGCGTTACTGGAGCGATAATTATTCCGTAAGCATTCAGCTATCAGCATTCAGCTATCAGCTATTGGCCATAAGCGAGGCTACTGTTTGCGCAGCGTCTGCGTAGCGTAATCGGTGCTTTTAAATAAAATAAGCTGACGGCACCTCAAGTAGCGTGAGCTTTTAGCTGACGGCTGACGGCTGACGGCTGAATTCTTACTTCCAAGCTTATTGAGTTTGAATAATTTCTGTAATGGGAATAGTTTAATTATCAGCAGACTCTAAGAATTTAATCGCACTCTTGCGGAATTTAATGGTCATTTTTAATCCAATCTGTCAGATCAGTCACGTCTTCAGTCTCATAGTCTTGAGGTAAACCAAAGGTAGTGTCAAGGTCTTGTTGCTCTTGATCACTAACGTAAAGCATTAACATATGACAGAGTAAGAGTCTTTCTTCTCTCAAAACTTCTCGGATGCTTTCTTTGATAAGTGTTTTTAAGTCTTGAGTTTCCATCGCTTTTGAATTAAAGGTTATTTTTGTAAATTATATAGCAAAGGGAACAGGGAACAGGGAACAGGGAACAGGGAGCAGGGAGTAGGGAGTAGGGAGTAGGGAGTAAAGAAAAAAAAAATAGCCGCAGAAATACTATCCACGACTATTTCAAATCTTGATGTCACAAAATTAGCAAACCTAACCTGATCAGATCCTATCTGATTCGACCAAAACCTTGGCCAGGGGGGAAACCCC
>NZ_JAAHHW010000163.1 GCF_010692325.1 Moorena sp. SIO3I8
TGCGTTACGCCTATCGGCTAACACAAAAGCCCGGTGCGTTACGCCTATCGGCTAACACAAAAGCCCGGTGCGTTACGCCTATCGGCTAACACAAAAGCCCGGTGCGTTACGCCTATCGGCTAACACAAAAGCCCGGTGCGTTACGCCTATCGGCTAACACACCCTACTTACTTTCTTGGATAATAGCAATCCTAAATCAATTGTAAGAATTCTTGTTCCCTGCTCCTGTTCTCTCCCCATCACCCCATCACCCCATCACCCCATCACCCCATCTCCCCATCTCCCCATCACCCCATCTCCCCATCTCCCCACACTCCCTACTCCCTACTCCCTACTCCCTAATTTCTTAAGACTCCGATACGCTTCAGTCAATGACGTCAAATAAGGTTTAAGGCGACGATCCACGAATTGAAGCATCGGTTGGTTACTCTCCCCCACCGCACAGGTATAGTAAGGAATATCGCTATCGAGTTGAGCCATGATAGACTCTGCAACCAGCATGGCACCACGGCCACGCCGTTGGAACCGTCGCACCACAAACATCGAGGTATAGCGGATAGTATCTGGGCCAACCCGGTGGTTCACCATCCAACCCACAACCTCTCCTTGATAGAGCAAACCCAAACTGTTGAGGGGTTCTAGTTTTGAGGGTTCCAGAAACGGAGACAAGGATTCAGGATACCAAACCTTTTGCTTTTGCCGTTGGTGAATCCGTTCCTCCTGGGCTGGGGTTAGCTCTGCCCAAGGAAACAGGGTGAAATCTTTCGGGAAACGATAGTGGTGGATCCAGGGGGCTTGGGCAATATGTTCGCTATCAGATTTTGCCAAAATTAGGGAAATTTTAGGAGTTTCCCATCCCAATCTTTCCAGCAAGGGTTCTAAGGCAACGGTGGTGAGTTCTGTGGCTTGGTAGGATAGCTCCATTTGGCTACAACCCAGTTCCCGGACGTGGCCTTCCAGATGGGTGATTAACCCGCTGGCAACCCCCTGTCTGCGGTTTTCTGGGTGGACGAACAGGGAAAGAATGACCCCACTAGTGGTGTCGGTTTTGGGGTCTTTGCGCAGTTCCGCCACCAGCAAGCCCACCATTTCATCATTTTCTACTGCTGCTAAACCCAGCAGTTCCCCGAGAGGGCTGGCACCTTGCCAGTGGCTAGCAATGCTGGGGCAGGTGTAGTCATCGTATTCTAAGGAGGCAGCAGCATCAAAGTTTTCGAGCCACTGATAGGTAATTTGGGGGGAGTAGGTGGTAGTCACTGGCTTTGGGGAATTGGGAATCGGGAATCGGGAATCGGGAATCGGGAATCGGGAATCGGGAGTCGGGAATCGGGAATCGGGAATCGGGAATCGGGAATCGGGAATCGGAACCCACCCCTAACCCCTCCCAGGAGGGGAACGGGAATCGGGAATCGGGAAATTAATCGTAGGGTGGGCAGTGGCTGTTGCCTGAAATTGGCTAGCAGCCGTGAAGCTATGATCAGCCACTGCCCACCAGACAGGAACTTTTTTTAACTCTATCTGTCATGCAGCCAGCAAATGCGATCGCTTCCATTTTCAGATGGGGAGATGGGGAGGAATCGTAGGGTGGGCAGTGGCTGTTGCCTGAAATTGGCCAGCAGCCGTGAAGCTATGATCAGCCACTGCCCACCAGACAGGAACTTTTTTTAACTCTATCTGTCATGCAGCCAGCAAATGCGATCGCTTCCATTTTCAGATGGGGAGATGGGGAGGAATCGTAGGGTGGGCAGTGGCTGTTGCCTGAAATTGGCCAGCAGCCGTGAAGCTATGATCAGCCACTGCCCACCAGACAGGAACTTTTTTTACTCTCTGTGTCATGCAGCCAGCAAATGCGATCGCTTTCATCTTCAGGAGGCATCTAAATTATTACTCTTTTACCCAGTGGGTGGAATGGACATCTTGTTGTGGAACAGGCATCTTGCCTGTTTCCTGCCTTGGAACCGGCATCTTGCCGGTTATCAATATTCCCAGGCAGGCAGGATGCCCACCCCACTCCTATTCATGCCGCCTCTCATATCAAGGCTTCTGCCAACGCTATAAACCCAAGAAGAAGCCTGCTCCACAATGCCACTGGGGTAGCAAGCTTCTCTCAAGTCAGCCCTCAGTTTCGAGTGCGACTCTACCTTCTGCGACTAATGCCCGCCAAGCACGCCCGTGCCAGGTAACCGAAAACGAGTTAGTTGCACAGGTAGCTCGCCAATTTATCCAGGCGAATCGTGCGCCATCCGAGACCAAAAAGGGGTTTTGACATTTTGATCGGATAGTGGTAAATTAAGGGCACTACTCGGCGTCGTCGCCCGCAAAAGGACGTCCTTTCATTGGATTTACTTCTGACGCTCCACAGTACTGGGAGAGGGACTCGGAGACTGACTCCTCATTTTGCCTTGCTACCCCGTTTCGAGAAACAGGAGCAGTCTGTTTGGGTAGGAGTTTTTTCTTGGGCATGGTTTCATCTCCATAGAATTAAACTTTCTGTGGTTTAGCTTATTGAGTTGGCTGTGCCTGTGTCAATAGGTTTTTTCTTACGTTTTGTTACGTGGGGAGTGGGGAGTGGGGAGATGGGGAGATGGGGAGATAGGGAGATAGGGAGATAGGGAGATAGGGAGATGGGGAGATAGGGATAATCGTAGGGTGGGCAGTGGCTAGCAACGGAATTAGCCAGAGCCGTGAATATATCATCAGCCACTGCCCACCAACCAGGAACTACTTTTTTTAGAGATGGGGAGATGGGGTAATGGGGAGAATCGTAGGGTGGGCAGTGGCTAGCAACGGAATTGGTAAACAGCGGTGAATATATGATCAGCCACTGCCCACCAGCCGGAACTACTTTTTTTAGAGATGGGGTGATGGGGTGATGGGGAGTTTGATTAGAATGTGTAGTGTGGGCTATGGGCATAATCTGATAGCACCTCAAGTAGCGTGCGCGTAGCGCATTAGCTGATAGCTTACCTATAATCAGGCATACCATTACGTAAACGAACGAGTAAACTTGTGATGGAAAACAAAGTAATCGATGTCAGTGGTCTAAGTCCAAAACAGATTGCTATCATTACAGAAATTGTTGAGACTTTTAAGTTAGTTGCTCAACAAACTAATTTGACCCAAGATTATCGACAAGCTGAAACTCCCACAAAATCTTTAAATCTTGCCGAGAGAATCAAACAACGTTTTGCTCATTTAGCAGATGTAGAAATTCCAGAAATTACCAGAGATAAAATGCGTACTCCTCCTCAATTTTATCAATGATCATTTTAGATACTAATGTCATTTCCGAGTTAATGAAAGGTAATAACTGTTCAGTAAGTATCTCTAACTGGACATCTCAACAACTTATAACCAACTTATATACTACTACCATTACTCAAGCCGAAATTCTGTATGGTATTGCTATTTTACCCCAAGGTAAAAGACAAGATGAACTGCAAAAAGCGGCTAACTTAATGTTTACAGAAGACTTCTCAGGGCGTATTCTTTCTTTTGACCAAAAAGCGGCTGTAAGTTTTGCCTTAATTGCATCCAAAAGAATAAAAATAGGACAACCAATTTCTCAAGCCGATGCTCAAATTGCAGCTATTTGTTTAATCCATAATGCTACCCTTGCGACTCGTAATGTTGATGATTTTAAAAACTGTAATATTGCCATTACCAATCCCTGGGACTATCGAGTAATATCAGGTCCGGAGAATTAGTTAGAAAAAACTTTATACCTTGAAACCTTATTCTTTTACTTCTGCCTTCTGCCTTGCTTTTGCGCCTAGTATAAGTATTCAACCGGACATGATATTACATATATTCTACCAAATCTTCTAATGGTTCATCAAAATCATCTGACATAATGATTTGACCTGCCCAACTACCATAACCGTGAGTGGTTCCTATCTTTTCGTGATCAGATTGTGTATTATTTGGATAGTTTTCTCGTAAATAGTCTGCATAATGCAATAGTTCCCTCTTGAGATGTTCAGGCAGACTAATAACGACTTTCCATAAGGCTAACTCAGTATTCATAACGTTTATTTTAACCAGTAACGTAGGGAGTCGGGAATCGGGAATCGGGAATCGGGAGATTAATCGTAGGGTGGGCAGTGGCAAGAATCGCGAAATCGGCAAGGTTGGTGAAGAGCTGATCAGCCACTGCCCACCAGAGGCGGAAGTATTTTTTTTAGTCTATCTGTCAAGGATTGGCAAATGCGATCGCTTCTACTCAAGAATGGTAGGGTGGGCAGTGGCAAGAATCGCGAAATTGGCAAGGTTGGTGAAGAGCTGATCAGCCACTGCCCACCAGAGGCGGAAGTATTGTTTTTACTCTATTATCGTAAAGCATGCTTCAGATGCGATCGCTTCCATCTTCAGGATGCATCTGATTAAAGCTGTTTGACCCAGTGGGTAGAATGGGAATCGAATGTGGAACCGGCATCTTGCCTGTTTCCAAATGCCATGGAACGGGCATCCAATGTGGAATGGGAATCGAATGTGGAACCGGCATCTTGCCGGTTACAATTCTCAGCATCCAATGTGGAACCGGCATCTTGCCGGTTACAATTCTCAGCATCGAACGTGGAACAGGCATCTTGCCGGTTACAATTCTCAGCATCGAACGTGGAACAGGCATCTTGCCCGTTCCAATTGTCAGAAAATCAGGGCTAGCCCGTCACGCAACTACTCAGCATCGCCGCCCGCAAAAGGAACACCCCTCGGTAACCCCCTGCCGCCGCCTGCACCAGCCGGTGCGATCGCATTAGCATCTGCTGTTGAAGCATTCCCCACAGTTTCACGCTGAACAGGAGCAGCTTGAAGGGGAGTGAGTTTCTTAGTTTTCATGATTTTCACCCAGAATCAATTATTCTGAATTTATTCTACCCTTTCTTGAGATGTCAACCTAGGATATAGCGGTTCTTAATTTTGTGAGGTACAGAGTTCTCGGTTTTAGGGAACAGGGAACAGTAAATAGAGAATCGGGAATCGGGAATCGGGAATCGGGAATCGGATAAAAATAATGTGTACCTCATTATACCGGAAATAATATAGCAATTTGCAGATATTTTAATTATTAAAATTGCGCAAAAAACCTAATTTAAAATTATAAAAATAACTTATTTTGGAGGCCAATTGCTCTATTGACTGTTCCCTGTTCCCTATTCCTTGTTCCCTGTTCCCTGTTCCCTGTTCCCTAAACAACCATAACTATGTACTTAAACAACTCGCCAACCGTTATGGAAACCAATCGTCATCCAAAGCTTGTGTGAGATAAATTTCTGCTTCTGGGGGAAGTGTAAACAGTTTAGAAACGGATTTTACAGCACTGGTATAGGCTTTGTCATAGAAAGTTTCCAGTTGAGTACGAAGGCTAGGGCTATCCTCAATAATAGTTTTAATTTGGGTGCGAAAGTTAACAACTTCAGCCGCCCAATGATTCCTATTTCGTTCTTGTTCAGATTTCCAATAAGCCAGTTTCAGCAGGTGTTATAAAAGACGGGTTAAAAGACTCAATAATGCTCGCTTTTAACTTTTACCCATGCTTTCAATTTCTTCAATTAAATTCTCCCAGTCCACCTCACTAAAATTACGATTTCGGAGATTTTCTACGGTTTCCTGTATCCATTGATAGTAGTCAGTTTCATAGGATGTGTATGGTTTCATGATTTTAGATACTAATGTTATTTATTTAGAGAACAGGGAATCGGGAATCGGGAATCGGGAATCGGGAATCGGGAATCGGGAATCGGGAATAGCGATCGCTGCATCAAGACAGGGAATCAACGTTAAATAAGACTGTAAATCATAACTGCGATAAACGCTATAAAATCAAAAAATATTTGGCACTCCTTCCTAAGGTTACCTGTTCCCTATTCCCTGTTACCTATTCCCTTTTCCCATCAATTCTGTATAATTTAGTAGCAAACAAATTTTATGATTGTTTTATGAACATAGGGATTTTATACACAGGGGGCACCATTGGTTCTGTGCAGGGACCCGATGGGCTGTATCCACTAGATACTGTTGGTTTCCAAAAGGCGTTTGATGAGAATATTTTGCCGATAATTCAAAGTCAATATCCCGATTGTACCATTGGCTATATTGATATCGGGTTTGGTCCCAATAACAGCACTCTCGACAGTACCAACTTGCAGCCCCAAGACTGGTGTACTATTGCGATCGCAATCCTGGAAGCCTACGATAGCTATGAGTCTTTTATTGTGCTCCATGGCACGGACACCATGGCTTGGACCGCTTCCATACTGTCGTTTTTGATGACGGGGTTAGATAGCGATGGCAACTATAACGCTTTGTTGAGCAAGCCGTTGGTTGTGACTGGCTCCCAACTGCCACTATTTGTAGAGAAAGCCGACTCCTCCTATACTGTACGCTTCAACACCGATGCACTCCAAAACGTCTGTGGTGCCGTAACCTCCTGTTGTGAAGGTGTACCGGAAGTTTGTCTGTACTTTGATTCCACCTTAATGAGGGGCAATCGCACGGTCAAGACCAACGCCAGTGAGTTCAAAGCCTTCTCCACTCCCAACTATCCCAATATTGGGGAATATGGCTTAGACTTTGACGTGGACAACAAAGTCGTGCGCCCCTTGCCCACAGACCCCTCTCTTGCACTCTCTGTCAAGGGCGAGCCTGCTTATGACGCTTTATCAGCTCAACTGACCTACATTAACGATAATATTAACAGCATTACCATTCTTCCCTTTTCGGCTTTCCCCGCCTATTATGATGTCTCTGCTGACCCCAATACCAGCGTACTTGGGGATATGCTGGCGGCCTGTATTAATCAGGGAGTCGATGGTTTAATTCTGGAGTCTTATGGGGCAGGTAATTTCCCGTCTGGCAATCCAGACACTCCTGAGAATGGGGCGATTTACAAAGTTCTCGACGAAGCTGATAACAATGGTACCGTGATTGTTGAGTGTACACAAGTTCTCAGCGGGATTGTCAATTCCCAGACCTACGCAGCAGGTTCATGGCTGAGTCAGGTAGGAGCAGTTGGTGCCTATGATATGACCCCAATTGCCGCTGCCACCAAGCTTACCTACTTAAAGCTGTTAGCTAAATACTATAACTGGGATCAATACAAGATTAAAGAACTGATGATGACTAATCTCGTGGGCGAGATTATGGATGTCAACGTTCTCGATGCCAGAGGAGAAGGCTTCTTAGCGCCGGGAGAGACAATTATGGCTCTTGATGGCACTGCCATTTTGACCAACGAGCCCGGACAGGGTCCAGTCTTAACTGGCACTAGCTTAGAAGAGCCTTTCGTGTTCCTTGAGGATCCCAGCTCTGCCAAGTTGCCTGGTCAATTGCATATGCAAGAAGACGGTCAATTAATCTTCTATGACCGGGACAACCAAGCCGTTTATCAGGCCGGGGGCGAACCAGATCCTGACACCCGCTCATCCAAGCTGATCCTAGAAGGTGAAACTACTGATGGTGGCACCAAGCTTTATATCGAGAATTACGGCAAAGAGCCCTTCTATATTTATCCCGAACAGTCCGATGCTAAGGGCAAGAATAAATCCCAGGGTAAGGGCAAGCATAAATCCCAGGGTAAGGGTAAGAAGAAATAATATCAAGTCCGGTTGAATACCCATAATTAACAGTAGGGTGGGGAGATGGGGAGATGGGGAGATGGGGGAGATTTTGATTAAGGGTAATTATCCGGACATGATATTAGGGAATAAGTACAAAGCGCAATGTTCCTTTATAAGTGCTTTGCGATCGCTTTTCTTTAGACATCAATACACTTAAAACAGTTTCCAATTATTTCTATAAATCCGTGTAGGGATTGTGATGCTTTTTGTTACCTACTCCCTACTCCCTACTCCCTACTCTCTATTCCCTATTCCCTATTCCCTATTCCCTATTCCCTTTATTCTAAACTAATAGAGTCACTATCTTTAAACTACCATGATTGCTGATAAAATACCAAATTACATTTCAAAAGAAGACTATCTCTCCCAAGAAGAAGATAGTGCCATCAAACACGAGTATAGTGATGGAGAAATCTATGCTATGGCTGGAGCCAGTGATGCCCATGTTACTATTGCCGGAAACTTATTTGCACTGTTAAGAAATCATGTAAGAGGCACTGGTTGTCGGGTTTATATGGCAGATATGAAAGCGTATATTGAAGCCGCCAATAGTTATTACTATCCTGATGTTATGGTGACTTGCGATGCCAGAGATAGAGAATTGACCAATTATAAAAAATATCCTTGTTTAATTGTCGAAGTTTTATCTCCCAAAACCGAAGCCTTTGACCGGGGTAACAAATTTTATAACTATCAAAAATTAGACACATTGGTGGAATATGTCTTAATTAGCCAAGACCATCAGCGCCTAGACTGCTTCCGCCGTAATGCCCAGGGAATTTGGACATTGCAATTTTATGATCCAGGTAGTGAAATTAATTTAGAAAGTGTTGATTTTATTACTAGTATTGAGGCTTTGTATGAAGATGTCACCTAAGCATTCAGCGATCAGCGATCAGCAGTCAGCCTAAGCTGGTTTTAATTTAAATTCTATTGTTATGACAGCAGTACAAAATTGATAATCGTAGGGTGGGCAGTGCCTGGTAATGCGATTGGCCTTTCGGCCACGCTACGCGAACGCTATCTGTTATTATCGGTTTCAAGCACTGCCCACCCTACCTAACTATGAAATTAAATAAAGAGCAAATTATCAGGTAATAGTTAACTGCTAAGCTAACAAAAAAACTAACAATTAATTACACATAATTGAGTTCAAAAGTTGCCAGTAAAGTTAATTGTAAATAAATGTAACAAAGTTTAATCAACCCTTGCATTTTTTCGAGTAGTTATGTATAGTATAGAAAGTACAGACTGAAACTAATAACCGCGCTGGATATGCCCGTTAATCATCCCCAGCGCGGCTTTTCTCCCACCTAAATAGGAGCTACTTCCATAATGGCACCAAAAAATCACAATTATCTCTGTGGAATGGGCATCTGTGGAATGGGCATCTTGCCCGTGACCGGAATGGGCATCTGGTGGAATGGACATCTGTGGAATGGGCATCTTGCCCGTAGCCTTGATGGGCATCTGTGGAATGGGCATCTTGCCCGTTCCTTTTTGGCAGCGGACCCGGTGGGTGCCATGGGCATCTTGTTGTGGAACGGGCATCTTGCCTGTGACAATTTTCGGGCGGGCTGTCCCAAAACTGGCTACCGAGAAAATGAGTGCGAGCCCGTCCCTAACCGGTGCAGATGATTTTTGCTGTTTGACTGTGCGAGGTCTAATCCTGAATGCGATTGGCCTTTCGGCCACGCTACGCGAACAACCTGTAACCTTGGCCTTGGCCTTTGGGCCACGCTACGCGAATGGCCACGCTACGCGAACAACCTGTAACCTTGGCCTTGGCCTTTGGGCCACGCTACGCGAATGGCCACGCTACGCGAACAACCTTGGCCTTGGCCTTTGGGCCACGCTACGCGAATGGCCACGCTACGCGAACAACCTTCAACCTTCAACCTTCCCTACCGCAACCCCTTGGGCGAACAACCTTAAAAAAAAATGGATAAATTCATCTAATATTCATAGAAATTTAATCTATTTTTGAATAAAATTCAGGAATATTGAAAGACTAGTTATAGTCTCTCTCGGTAGTATTATAATGTCGGTATTTTCGGTATGATTATTTTTAATTAAGCAACGAAAAATTCTTCAGTTTTGTCAAAGGTATTGTAGGATGTAGTTTGGGATAAAACCCTAAACTACCAAGGCTTTTTTTGATCTGTTAGTGCTTGTTGAACTGTAGCAACACGACTACCTCACTATGACCCAATTGAATTATTGGTTGAAATCCTTAGGAATGCTAACTGTAGCTGTGCTGACTACGGTATCTCCTATTACGTCTAGAAAAGCTAGCGCTAGAACAGTTGCGGACTTAAGGCAAGAGGGAAAATCTCTGGAAATTTCTGTGGTTCCTCCAGAAATAGCTCCTCCCGATTCCATTAAAATCCCTGTTCCTCCTCCGGAAACGAACAAGAATGGCATTTGTCCGGAGTTTCTGCCACCAGTAATTAACTCGATTATCGATCATCCTTCCTTTGCCAGAGGGAAATGGGGGATTGTGGTTGAATCATTATCGGAAGAGAAGGTTTTCTACAGCCACAATGCTAATCAATACTTTATCCCTGCTTCTAACATCAAACTATTAACTACAGCGGCAGCATTAAACAAGCTTCATCCCAATACTCCGATTCGCTCTAAGTCAATGGAAGAATGGGTGAAGATAACGAATCTAAAAAGCAACAATAGTTATGCTGATACCTTATTGCGCTATATTGGCGGGTCAGAAGTAGTGCAGGATGCTTTGGCGGAATTAGGAGTTAACCCTAATAGTTATCGATTGGTAGATGGGTCTGGCTTATCCCGGAAAAATTTAGCGACTCCGGAGGTATTTGTAACCACTCTCAAAGGGATGAGTGATGCTAATAATAATGAAGTTTTCTTCGCTTCTTTACCAGTTGCGGGAGTGAGCGGTACTCTGAAAAATCGGTTGCGTCATCCCTCTACACAAACCAAAGTTCAAGCCAAAACCGGCACCCTCAGAGGAGTGAAAGCTCTGTCTGGATATCTAGAACATCCCGATTACGGAACTATTGTGTTTAGCATCATGGTTAATCAACCATCCCAGTCAGGCAAAGTCTTAGAAAAGGGAATTGATCAGATCGTTCTGCGCTTAACTCAGCTGATGCCTTGTAGTTGATAGAGAGGCTGGGGAGATGGGGAGATGGGGAGATGGGGAGATGGGGAGATGGGGAGATGGGGAGATGGGGAGATTTTTATTAAGGGTAATTATCCGACTCCCGACTCCCGTTCCCCTCCTGGGAGGGGTTAGGGGTGGGTTCCGACTCCCGACTGTCTAATCCTTCAAACTAGTCTTCCCCCTATTCCCTATTCCCTATTCCCTATTCCCTATTCCCTATTCCCTGCAACAATCCGATCAAAATACCAATTCAATCCCGGAGCGAGCAAGCTATGGAACCGGCCTAGTAATCTCATCTCGAATCCTGGCATGATCCCAAACTGCTTTTTCTCAATACCTCGTACAATCTGATTCGCTACAGCAGTTGCACTCCACATCTGGGCACTGCCAGTAATCATCTTAGTTTCCAGGGGCTTGGTTTTATTTTCTGCTTCCAGTTGTGGGGTATCGGTATCGGGAGGATAGACAATAGAAACATGAATACCTTGGGGCTTTAACTCACCGCGCAAGGATTCCGCTAAACCCCGCAAGGCAAATTTACTGGGACAGTAAGGGGTATAGCCATAAATACCAATCAGTCCAGCACCGGAAGATAGCAGTACAATATGACCCTTTTGTTGCTCTACCATGCTGGGTAGTACTGCTTTAATAGCATAGAGGGAACCAAAATAGTTAACTGCCATGGTTTGTTCAAATACCTCTATGGGCAGCTCTTGGAAGTAACCGGGATGAGCAATACCAGCGCTAGTGATTAATAGGTCAGCCGGACCGATTTGGTCAATTGCTTGCTCAATAGCTGCTTCTACCTGTATCTGCTGGGAAACATCAGCAGAAATAGTGATAATTTTTGCTTGCGGATGCCTTCGCATCCCTTCAAGCTCGACTTTAGCCTGCTCTAGCTTAGCTGTATCCCTAGCAATCAAGGTCAGATTAGCTCCCTTCTGGGCTAATAATTTGGCAGTAGCTTTGCCAATCCCACTGGAACCCCCTGTGATAATAGCGTGCTGTTGATTGAAGGTCATGGTTGAATCTATAGGGAACAGGGAGTCGGGAGTCGGGAATCGGGAGTCGGGAGTCGGGAATCGGGAATCGGGAATCGGGGGCGTTGGGTCAGTCTTGGAATGAATAGGAGTAGAGTGGGCATCCTGCCCGCGCGAAAATATTGATAACGGGCAAGATGCCCATTCCGGTCACGGGCAAGATGCCCATTCCACAGATGCCCATTCCACAGATGCCCATTCCGGTCACGGGCAAGATGCCCATTCCACAGATGCCCATTCCACAGATGCCCATTCCACAGATGC
>NZ_JAAHHW010000164.1 GCF_010692325.1 Moorena sp. SIO3I8
GGATCCAGCTGGCGGCATCTGAGGTGATGTGCCCTTTCCCATGCCTTCCGGGGAATAGATAGTTTCCCCATTTTGGAGGGTGGTAGTCCGTTAAGTGAAACCGCAGATCTTCTAGTACCGGGATGGTCCGGGTGGCAAGCTTGCCTTTGGTGTTCCCTTTCCTGAATAGGACAACGGGACGCACAGACCCTTTGCGATCATAAACATCCCTTATTCTTAAAGTCACCGCTTCATTAACCCGACAGGCAGTGTACAGCATCACGGCAAACAGTGCCCGGTCTCGTGGCGGGTTAAGGGTTGCCCCTTCGTTGAACAGGAGCTGGATTTCCTCTGCTGTTAATATCTTTGCCTGGCCATGGCGGTCGATTTTCATACCCCACGCCTCAATACACCCCTGCCTATTTATTGAACAGCTTGGGTGTACCCTAGTCAAATACGGGCGACCGAAGAAGGCGCTCATTTGAAGTGAAAGGGGTAAGAGCCTTTCACAGCCTAGGATTCAGGCTGGTTCCCACTCGAAGGGGCGTAGAATCGAAGGTTAACATGGTGACACAAAACTGAGTTAATCCTGTAGAACTAGGTCTCAAAGCTAAAGAGAAAGTAAGTTTGAACCGAACCATCGGATAGGGGATAACCGAACAGGGAAAGAATCAAAAGGTTGAGGGACACGAACCGTTGTTAAAAGGCACCGTGACTAGGTATACCCCTAAAATTCGATGATGGGGGTAAGAGTTCCAAGATTATCTGGCCTATTACGGATAATCGAATCCTGTAGCGAACTCGGTGTATAGACGGCAACCTCAGATTCGTATCTTCAATGTGCGTAACCGGGTAAGCCGAGGTTGAGTCCCTGGTGTCAGGTCGATACACAGGGTAGCCAAACCGTAAGGGGAGGTATAACTCTCAGTCCGGTAAAAGTCTGAACCAAGCAAAAGCCGACATCCTGAAAGGGAACGGGAATACATAACCGGTCGGATAGAGGGAAATCCCTCGCTCGAAAGAGCGCTGAATTTCAGAGCTGATTCCGAGCTTTGGAACTACGTACTTAATAACTTTAAATTGTACATGGAAAAGATAGAACCGCAGGACGGTATCGTAACTATACAGACCACCGATTGGCATTCCATTAATTGGAAAGAAGCCCATAGGCAGGTAAGAAAATTAAGACAACGTATATTCCGGGCGACACGTGAAGGCAACTGGAAAAAGGTCAACAAGCTCCAACGCCTAATGCTTAGGAGTTATAGCAACATCCAGGTATCAGTCCGCCGAGCCACTCAGGATAACAAGGGCAAGAAGACAGCAGGAGTGGATAAGGAAAAATGCCTGAACCCTCAACAACGAGGACTAATGGTACAAAACCTAACCACCCTCAAGTCATGGTCTCCAAAGCCAACCAAACGCATCTACATACCCAAAAGCAATGGCAAACAACGTCCTCTTGGAATACCCAGTATTACAGATAGATGTTTACAAGCCATTGTTAAAAACGCTTTGGAACCAACATGGGAAGCACAATTTGAAGGGACATCTTACGGCTTCAGGCCAAAACGTAGTACCCATGATGCCCAACAACGTATCTTCAAAAATATTTCAGGCGAAAAAAATAGGAAATGGTGGGTGGTGGAAGCCGATATCAAAGGATGCTTCGACAATATTACCCATCAACCGCTCCTACAATCCATAGGAAACTTTCCAGCCAGAGGTCTAATAAAAGATTGGTTAAAGGCAGGATATGTGGATAAAAACACATTCCACCCTACCGAAACGGGTACCCCACAGGGGGGAATAATAAGCCCACTCCTGGCCAACATAGCACTCCATGGTCTGGAAACAGAACTAGGGATTGTATACAAAAAGAAGACCGACAAAAGGTCAACATACTGGTTTAACCAATCTCATAGAACAATAATCCGCTTTGCCGATGACTTTGTAATCTTAACTGAAACTGAAGAAGATGCGGTAAACGCCAAGAGAATCACGCAAAAGTGGTTGGTCAAGAAAGGACTTGAACTATCAGAGGAAAAAACCAGGATAACTCACCTAACAAAAGGTTTTGACTTCCTAGGATGGAATTTCAGGAAATACAAGACATCTACAAAGAAGTCAGGGTACATTACCTTAATAAAACCATCCAAAGATAGCCTGAAAGACATAAAAAAGAAGATTAAGGTAACCATGGCTCAACTAAAAGGAGCCTCACCGGAAGTCTTAATTAACAAACTAACACCAATCATCAGAGGATGGACGAATTACCATAATAGTGCAGCCAGCAAAGATACATTCTCTAAACTGGAAAATTATGTACATTGGAAGTTAGTAAGATGGTGTAAGAGAAGATATCCCAAATTATCCTGGGAAAAAATACAAGAGAAACATTTTGGGAATTTCTGTCCAGGAAGAGAAGACCAAAATATATTCGGCTCTAAGAACTATTACCTAGAAAAGGCACATTGGACAAAAATCACCAGACATAACATGGTGACACATACTCACTCACCGGATGACCCTGACCTCAAGGAATACTGGGGAAAACGAGAGAAAGTACAAGCCAAAAAGACCGCAGAAGGAAGACTTCCCAAGGGCAAGAATAAGATAGCCCTACGGCAAAAATACATCTGTCCATATTGCGGTCAGCCACTAGGGGACTACAATCAGGTACATCTACACCACATCATCCCGGTTTCCGAAGGTGGTGAGGACAAATATAACAACCTAGTGTATGTCCATGAAGACTGCCACAAGACCATCCACGCCTTGGGAGCTAGCAGTCGTGAGATACAAGAAACATTGTTCCGAGCGATTAAAACCCCTACAAAACAGAACCCTCGCAAAAGCCAAAAGGTACAAAAAGGGTTATCTGAATAGAAAAAGCTGGCTAAAAAGATAACGTGTATAAAGGAATTGGTTGCGCCGTGTACTTGGTAACTTGTTCGCACGGTGCTTAGGGGGCGACGGGGGAGTAATCCCTCTGACCTACCCGATAAGATAGGTGCGATCGCACAAGCGCGGAAGCTACGCGAGTCACGCGAAGCTTGGACTACGGCCAATCGTTTCAAAACAGTCTCTTAGTTAATAAACACTGACTGATTGTGTTTATTAAGAACTATTTCCAGTTAATTGACAAGGACTACTTATTATAATAGAGTAATACAACTAAACTTCCCTATTCCCTTTCCTATATATGATTCTGGCTGATGAAAGCTAATAAAGTTCTGGAAAAATATGCAGACGGAAAAAGGGATTTCCGCAGGAAAAATCTTAGGGGTCAATCGTTTCAGGGGGAAGACCTTTCCGGGGCAGATTTTAGTGAAGCGGATATTCGAGGGGCAAATTTTAAGAATGCTACTCTAAAGGGCACTCAGTTCTGTAGTGCGAAGGCAGGATTACAAAAACGGTGGGTGATTGTTCTTTTGTTGGTTTCATCGATAACATCAGGAGTATTCGTATGTACCAGCTTATATAGTGGAGCGTTACTAGAGTCAATTTTTAGCCCTAGTAACGTAACGTCGCTAGTCTATACCTCGATAGTTTTGATTGTAATAATTGTCTTATTCGCTATTATCCTTTGTCGAGGTATTGGAGGACCCGGAGCCTTAGTCTTAGTCTTAGCCTCAGTCTTAGCCTTCACTGGAACCGGATTGTTCCCCTTAACCTTCCCCATAGCTGCACCTGTAGTGGCAGCCATAACCCTAACCGTAGCCGTAGCCGGAGCCGGAGCCGTAGCCGGAGCCGTAGCTATAGCCGTAGTCTTCACTGGAGCCGTAGCTATAGCCGTAGTCTTCACCGGAGCCGAAAACTTCTTCCTCGCCTTCCCTGTAGCCGTACTCGTACTTCTAGCCTTACTTGGCACTTACCTAGGCTGGCGTGCTCTAAAAGGAGACCCCCGAGATGCCTGGATTCGCACTATTACTATTGCTTTTGCTGCCACAGGAGGAACCAGTTTTTACAAGGCCAATTTAACCGATGCTGATTTTACGGAAGCTACTCTCAAAAGTACAGATTTAAGGAAGGCTACTATCACTCATACTTGTTGGCGGAAAACCATTAAACTTAACCGAATTAGACCAGGAACAAAATATCTTCAATATGAAAATATTAGACAATTACTGATAACTGGACAGGGACAAGATAAAAATTTCGATCGGCTCGATCTAAGAGGTATTAATTTAAAGGATGCTAATCTACAAGATGCTAGCTTCATTGGAACAGACTTAAACCGAGCTAACTTACAAAATGCTAATTTCTCCAGAGCTAAGTTAGTTCAAACGTTACTAGAAGGAGCAGATTTAACCAGAGCTACCTTAACAGGAGCATATATCGAAGATTGGGTAATCAGCAATACTACTAAACTAATTGAAATTGATTGCGATTATATTTTCCTGAAACTACCTACTAAAAATGCTCCAGACCCTCAACGTCGTCCTGCTGACCAAGAGAGAAATTTTGAACCAGGGGAATTTACTAAGTTAGTTCAAAAAATTCCCAATACTGTCGATTTAATTTTTAAAGATGGTATCGACTGGCAGACTTTTTTGAAAACGTTTCAAGAGCTTCGAGTTCGAGTGGAAAGCGACACAGGAGAGCTACCAGTTATACAGACTATAGAAAATAAAGGCGACGGTGCTTTTGTTATTCGTGTCAAAGTCCCTGAGGAGGTTGATGAAGCAGAATACGAGCAAAAATTATGGGCAAAATACAAGCCAATGTTAGAGGCTAAAGATAGAGAAATAAAGTTTTTATCTGAACAAACCGAGTTTTATTCTGAACAAATAGAATATATACGCAAAGACAATACTAGATTAATAGGAGTTGTTGAAACAATGGCAGATAAAGAAACTATTAGAATTGATAAAATTGACAGACGTGACCAGCGTGGTACCAAGTTTAACGTTGGTGGTAACTATGTCGAAAGAGCTGAGTCTGTTAGTAGTCAGCAAAGCTATGCTAATCAAACTAACTACGAGGAAGCTGATAAAAATCTAGCCGAAGCAGCAGCAGAAATCCAGCAACTTATGGAGCAACTATCCCAGAATAATCCCACTACAACAAGCAAAGAAAAGATGATAGTTGTCAGTGAGGTTGTTGACCAAATTGAAAATAACCCAACCCTAAAAGCCAAGGTAGTCAATGCTCTGAAAGCTGGAGGAGTGGAAGCTTTCAAGGAAACCCTAGACCATCCCTTGGTTAATATTTTGATGGCTACCATTGAGGGATGGGCGGAGGCTTAGGGGTAAGCTATCAGTTATCGTTCCCTGTTTCCTCTTTTGCCACACGCCATGCCGTTTCTCGTCCGATCTTCCCTGCCTTAGTAAACAACCAAGAACCCCTCCTGTAGGTATCCTCACCCTTTCTTGTGTGAGGTTTTACTTTTATTAGTTCCTTGACTTCGGATGTGGTCAATAGCCATCCTTCCTCGGCAGCCATCTTTAACTGCCCCATGTATCCTATGGGGTTCACGGACTGAATTCTATTGATGGCCACTCTCTCGATTCCAGAAGCAATGGCATCAATCAACACCTCCAATGCTTCCCGTTCTGCCTCCCAAGAACTCGTCCGGTGAACGTCCACTGGACTGTCCGGTGAACTGTTCAGAGAGATAGCTTCCTGACTGTTTTCGGTAAACTCTTGGGTCAATAATGCCTCAAAGTCTTCAAAAGTCCCACCCCTTTTCAAATGGTTGTGCAACCGATCCAGCTCTTCAAGCTGTTCACCTGACACAAAAGAGCGAGTTCCCTCTTTGTTGGCCTTGATATTGGCATGTTTGAATCGCTCATAAAGGGCACTGCGACCTATGTTATATCGGCTCGGTAAATCTTTGATGGGAAACTTGTCTATTTCCTGATTCATAACCATTTGCTGGATGTTCAGTAAATGTCCACCGGATGTCCACCAGACGTCCACTGAACATTTTATATCCATGCGGTGGGAGTAGGGAATTGGGAGTAGGGAATTGGCCTCATTACTGGTGAAAATGGCTGCCAGCTGGCAATAGATAATGTCGTACTGTTTTTAGCCCTTGATGCATCTGGGTTACTGATTCTGTACGCAAACCGAGTCGTACTCCTTTCAAGCATGAAGGTTGGCCGGATTCTGGTACTGAAGTACCGATAATCCCCCAACAAGGCACTTCACTATCACAAGATTATAAAGACGCTTGAGCGAACCCTATACTCAGTCTTGACTACACTTCCAATGACTGTCGAGAAGAATGCCCGGAATAGGGTTGGATTAGGGCATCGCACATAACAGTAGTGAACCCTGTCCTTATGAGGTTAAGCACCATGGGAATAAAGAACACATAGAAGCTGGGCTAATTCACCTCAGAACATCCAGTCACTGAATGCAGTAATTAACTTCACCAGTTTATGTGATTTATATCACGACTTTATCTAACTAAATAAAGAATAATGATTAGTGAAAGTTATAAGATTAGTCAGCTAAACACTATAACTTATCATCTCAGGGTAAAGTATCTTATTATACCAAATCTTGTTCCCACACCCCCCTTATCTGCATAGCCATAGATTCCTGGCATACAAAGATTTGGTCAATTTTTATAAAGGGGTTTTGACAAACGGATTTGGTATTACATCACTAAATTGCAAATCGCTGTTTTTAGCCCAACTACCAGCCCTAGAGGCAAAGAAGGCAGCTACGCTGAGGTCTTGGAGGCGATGCGGAGCAAGCTGAATGGGTAATAATTTCATCTCATAAGTTACTTCAGGTGCGCTTTCCGTTGGCGAATTAAATTCGCCACGGGTCGCACCTAAAAGATACATTCTGTTTTGGGCGCGACCTTGGACTATGCTACAAGGGTTTGAGCTTCCATAAAGCAGTGTGCCAGGGACTTTTGCTCGTACATAAGTAAGAAGGAAGACTTACGAATGAACTTGGTTCAGATCGCAACATCTGCAGTATCTATACCAATTCCCTACTTGGCTAAGGTAGCTGAGGGTGCAGCTCAAAAGGCTGGCGAGTCTGTTGAACAGCTTGGGTGTACCAGAGTCAATACAATGTGGGTGCGATGCTACAAAGCAGCCACCAAAGGCGATCGCTAAACTTGGTGGTCTATTTACTATGATTAAAGGGAATTTTTCAAACGTCCTGATATTGACTCAGGAATAGCGAAGCTTTTTACAGTTGGTGGATTCATTGAACAATAACAAGTATCTCTATATCCAAGTTCTTCTAAGAAGGTAACTTATATTGAATTACAAATCACAATAATTTTAATTTATTCAATGGATAATTTTTAGGACAAGAATTTTTACGTATTTATCCGGATTAAGAATTGAATTTGCGTATAAGAAAGAAAACAGTGTAAATAAGGATAGATGCAAGTGAACAAAAAATTAGATCTCCAAGAACTGGCGATTGCGATCGCTACCAAAAATATCAATCCTACAGTTTTCAACCCAGGCTTTCTCAAATACACAAGACCCGTCCGAAAATTTCTAATTCATTCTCTATAAAGGTGATAGAGATGAGCTATCTGACCAACTCGACATATATAGCAATAAAGATTAGAGTTTTTCCTAATAATTTAGGAGCAAAAAATAAAAAACTTTTTGGGGACAAGAACATTAGTTTTGATTAAAACTAAACTACAAGCTAATCATAGCAATAAGTAATTTTTATTTATATAGCAATCCTAAATCATTTGTAAAATCAGCAAAATCTCGAATCGTTGCTGGGCAAGGGTTATAGCGTTCGCTTTGGCCAATATATTTCACGAATAATTTAGGACTGCTATATACACTTTTGATAAATTAAATTGTCTCAGAAAAATAATTTATCAAAAGTGTATATAAATAATCAATACTGATGTCGTAAATTCTTCGCCACAGTCAGTTTACGAAAGAAAATTAACCCAGGGAAACTCAACTTTTCAGAATCCTACAATGGAAAACCTTGAACTCAATAATAAAAATTTATTTGAGCCAAATAATCTCTCATTGATAGGTAGTGAATCCTCAAGCTTGCAGTCACTACCACACAATCCTTTTACCCAAAATTTTGAGATTTCAAGTCCTCGCTCCCCCCAAGCATTCTACCCATTGCCAGATGAGTTAAACCTGGTTGACAGTCAGGAATATGACCAATTTGGGCAGCAGTTACCTACACAAAATTCAGACACCAGTTTTGAACTGGTCACGGGGAAAAAAGTTGAGGATTCCTTGGTTGGTGAATTTAATAATAACGACATTTTTTACAGCTCTACCCATAAAAAAACAGACCACCTGGGTGACTTTTTCTTAGTACCGGGGGCACTAAATGATGAAGTATCTCTTTCTTTTGAGTGGACAACTCGCAAAGCAGGATTTGATAACGAAATTGGCGTATTTGTCATCGATGAACAGGGAAGAGTAAATGGAATTACTCCCGATGAACCAGGATATGCTTGGGCAGCGTTAAGCCATCCTACCCGACAAGTCCTGTTTTCAAGCGGTACTGGAGCTGGCGCGAGGCGTGAAGTAACCTTTAAGGGAGGCGATCGCCTTGCCTTTTATATCATCCAGGACAACACCACTGACCATTGGTTAGAACGGAATCCCCAGAATACTTTAGGGGCTGAAACCCTGGCTTTTTTTTCCATTGATGGGGTAAATCCCGATGGGTTCGACCATGCAAAAGGGAAAGCCCTCGATAGGGGAATCTGGGAGTTAGCATGGGAAGATTTAGCGGGTGGAGGCGATCGCGACTTTAATGACGTTGTGATTCAAGTAGCTCAAACAGAAGGGACATATTTGCCCGGTCGAGTTGTCCAGATTCCTGGAGAGGCAGGGCAGAGTGTGGCTACGGATTTCCGCTGGATTAGTCGGGATGCTGGCTACGATAATGAAATGGGTCTATTCTTAGTGGATGATGCTTCCGGAGGAATTGGTGATTTACGTCCATCAGACCCTGGTTATGCCCTAGCCGCTTTATCTAGTGAGCGACAGCGAGTTATTTTTGCTAGCGGTCAAACTGCTGGAGCAAATGCTAGGTTAGAACTTCCAGCTCAGGCATTTTTTGGTTGGTACTTAATTCAAAATGCCACAACTCAAGAGTTTCTCCAGTACAATCCCAATAATCAGATAGGTAAGGGACCCCTCGCCTTTTTCTCCCTACCAAGGGTTAATCCTGAAGGTTTCGAGCATATTCAAGCACGCTCTGGTTTTGAATTGGCATGGGAAGACTTAACTCACGGGGGTGATGGGGATTTTAACGATCTGGTTTTTGACTATGAATTTGGCACTCCAATCGATACCAACATCAACAAAGCACCTACAGTTCTCAGCCTAAGTGGGGACACTATTGGAGAAAAGAGTCCTGCTGATACAGTAATTGGTACTTTCAGTACAACAGATCCAGATGCAGAAGATACCCATACCTACAGCTTGGTTTTGGGAGATGGTGATACAGATAACAACGCTTTCACCATTGTTGATAATGAACTACGTATAAACTCCTCGCCAGACTTTGAAACTAAGTCAAGTTATAGCATCCGGGTTCAAACCACTGATGCTGGTGGTTTAAGTTACGAACAAATTTTCAACATCAGTGTTACCAACGTTAATGAAGCACCTACAGTTCTCAACCTGAGTGGGGATACCATTGCAGAAAATGAAGCTGACAATACCGTAATTGGTACATTTACCACCACAGATCCAGATGTAGGGGATACTCATACCTACAGCTTAGTAACAGGAGATGGTGATACAGATAACAACGCTTTCACCATTGTTAACAATGAACTGCGGATTAATCAATCTCCAGACTTTGAAACTAAGTCGAGTTACAGTATTCGCGTTCAAACCACTGATGCTGGTGGTTTAAGTTACGAACAAATTTTCAACATCAGTGTTACCAACGTTAATGAAGCACCTACAGTTCTCAACCTGAGTGGGGATACCATTGCAGAAAATGAAGCTGACAATACCGTAATTGGTACATTTACCACCACAGATCCAGATGCGGGAGACACCCACACCTACAGCTTAGTAACAGGAGATGGTGATGCAGATAACAACGCTTTCACCATTGTTGACAATGAACTACGGATTAATCAGTCACCTGATTTTGAAACTAAGTCAAGTTATAGTATCCGTGTTCAAACCACTGATGCTGGTGGTTTAAGTTACGAACAAATTTTCAACATCAGTGTTACCAACGTCAACGAAGCACCTATAATAACTGTTCCCGGAACCCAATCTGTAGATGAGTTCACCTCCTCAACCATTAGCGGTATTAGTATTGAAGATGTGGATGCTGGTGACGGTGAATTCACTGTTATCCTTTCCACTGAAAATGGCACACTTGCTGTCACTCCAACTACAGGAGTAATAGTTACCGAAGCAGGACGCAACCTGACCTTAGCAGGGAATACAACTAATATCAATGTTGCTTTAGCTACTCTAAATTATCAGAGCGATCGCAATTTTAGTGGTAATGATACTCTCACTCTCATCGCCAATGATTTAGGAAATATGGGAGTTGGTGGTGCGAATGAAGTTACAGCAACTATCCCCATTACCGTAGCAGCAATAAACTTTCCCCCTGTTGCTGATGAAGATAAGCTGCTGACAGTGGAACAGAATAGCGATGCAATTTCCTTGGCAATTGCCGCTCCCACTGACCCAGATGGTGATAGTTTAACTATTACTGTGGACGAAATTCCTGCGGCTGATAAAGGTGAGGTGAAATTAGGGGATACATTAGTTACCACAGGACAAGTATTAACACTGACAGAATTACAAGCACTGGAATTTGTCCCCGTAGCTGATGTGACTGGGAATGGTGGGCAGTTTAGTTACACTGTGGATGATGGACAAGGGGGAACAGATACCCAAACCATTACTTTCAATATCTCACCGGTAATAGTATTGCGGGAAGGGGACAACTTCAAAGTAGTCCATGAAGAAGCGATCGCAATTCCAGAAACCCCATCTCTATTACGCTTCACTTATAATGCCCTCAATTTTGATACCACGGACAGTGATTTTATAAATGATGCCTTTGAAGTAGCATTATTAGGTGCAGATGGTAGGACTTTAGTTCACAGTATCGGTAACAATCAAGATGTCTTCTTTAACTTCACTGAAGAACAATCCACAGATGTAGCACCAGGGGTTACTTTAGAGAAACAAACTGTTAGTGTTGACCTGAGTAATATTTTAGGAGGAACCCCAGCAACAGTCGTCTTCCGCTTGGTAAATAATGATAGCGATACCGAAACCACAGTCCGTATTACCAACCTGGAAATAGTTCCCAATCAAACGCCAACAAATGTGGGAGTAACCCCAACAGTTACCAGTTCTCCTAGCGGTGTTCCCCTGAATATTCTTCAACTTGACGATGTATCAGCTAGTACTCAAGGACAATATCTGCAAACCTCCTTTAACGAACAAAGCAATATTCTCACGGTTGAATTAGCCATTGAAAATATTGGTAGTTATGGGTTAAATGCACCATTAGTTGTTGCGATTAATCAACTTAGTGACCCCACCATTCGAGTAATTAATGCAGATGGATTCACACCCGATGGACTCCCCTATTACGATTTCAGCCATTTAGTTGGGGGAGGAACCTTAGATCCTGGTGAATTAAACCAAACCCAAAACCTCAGCTATGATAACGCTTATGAAGTTCAATTTACCTATGGGTTAGTATTTCTATCAGAACTGAAT
>NZ_JAAHHW010000165.1 GCF_010692325.1 Moorena sp. SIO3I8
GTGGGAGTGGGGAGTCGGGAGTGGGGGGTGGGGAGTGGGGAGTGGGGAGTCGGGAGTCGGGAGTGGGGAGTCGGGAGTCGGGAGTCGGGAGTCGGGAGTCGGGAGTCGGGAGTCGGGAGTCGGGAGTCGGAAGTCGGGAGTCGGGAGTCGGGAGTCGGGAATATGGCATCAAAAATTCTCGCATTTGTATTTGAGTTGTAAACATAATCCCTCAGGCAAGAGGCAAGAGCCAAGAAGCCACAGGCAAGAGGCAAGAGCTATATAGAGATTTTTGGCAATGGAAAAAACTGTAATCGCTGTTTACAATTCATTTAGAAACCCGATACCAATCCAGGGATTTTCCTTAATGCATATAAAATTAAATTTGTCAACCCACTTTACTGAACTTTTATGGTAGCCACAATCTCCTAGAAGCCTGTGGTAAATTTAACTCAAAGACTGCGGAAGCTTCCCGATCGCAAAGGTTGGGATAAGAAGGATTCCGTTCCCCAATTCTCATCAGTCAAGGGTGTATCTGATTTTTATTCAACCGCTGGGAATCTAACTAGCTAGCTCCGGATTAGGTAGCGCTAGCCTTGTATGAATACCTAAACATCCCATGAGGCAATTTAATTTGTAATCAGAGTTAAAACTTCCTTCTGCTGATGAAACGCTTTTTTCGCAAGACTTTTGCCCATCTACCCAAAAAAACTCCTAGGTCACAGCCATCAGATGGTCACTCTAGCGCTAATCAAGCCTCTACTTCTGTGAGGTGTGATACTAAAGCAGATCATCGTCGGCATTCGTTCCAAAGATATTCTTTAGTCCTGCTATTATTCCTCAGCTGTAGTATTTCCATTGGGTTAAGCACAGGTTTAGTGTATGCCCAAAGTGATGGCAGTACCACCGATTCCAACAAAACCCTACGGGAGAGTACCATCGAGGAACTCAAGGAAAAATCTCAACCGACCTTTGCTTTACCTTCCCCACCAACTAAAGCTCCTGAGATCGATGCTCCTCCTGCTGGTCAGTACATCCTAGAATTCAATCGCAGCCCAGTAGTAGGGTCTCGTCTTAGTTTAAGAGGCATCTATGACGAGGCGCGGCTAGGGTTTACTCGTCCCCGAGATTGGCAACTCAAATCTGTCAAAGCCTTGATTCGCTTTCGCCATTCTCCAGCCCTCTATGCCACTCGCTCTAATCTTACCGTTCTAATTAATGGTGTTAGCGTTGGCAGTATTCCTCTCAACCGCCAGGAGGGGGAAATTGGGAATGTGCTCTTTAAGATTCCTATCGACCAACTCCGTAACTACAACCAAATCACAATTGCGGCGCTACAGAATAACTCTCCTACCTGTACTCAAGACCCCTATGATCCTTCCCTATGGACAGAAATTCTGCCGGATTCAAAAATAGTCTTTGATTTTGAACCCCAACCGGTTTCTCTAGACTTCAATCGCTATCCTTACCCGATCTTTGATGACCTGAGCCTAGAACCAAATCAAATTACTTATCTGTTGCCCAAGGAGATTAATGATAATTGGTTAACTAGCACTGCTCGTTTCCAAGCTTCCTTAGGTAGGCTAGCGGATTATCGTCCCCTGAAGACTTCCTTAGTGAAATCTGTCAAAGAGGCCAGTGGAACGGGGATTAATCGCTTTTCTGGTAATCGGTTGGTAATCATCGGCACACCAGAACAACAGCCAGAACTCAAATCCCTGAAACTACCCCTTCCTGTAGCAAACAATCAGATTATCGATGCTAAGGAAAAAGCCTTACCACCCGATGTCGGGGTCTTAATGTTAACCAGCACTCCTGGCAATCAAGCCGCAGTATTGGTAGCAACAGGTAATGGGCCAGAAGGAGTGGCGAAAGCAGTGCAGTTTTTAGTGCAATCCCAAGACCGTCAAATTGGTACCAGTCAAGTGATCTTAGTTGAAAAGCTCGACGAAGTGCCAACCCCTGCACCCCGTGATTGGCCAGACTATTTACCTCTAGAACCCACATTCAAGGTCAGCGACCTCAAAACTCCCTACAATCAGCCGATTGAGGATATCACAGTCAGGGGTTCTGATTCCCCACCCATTACGATTAACTTCCGGGCATTGCCGGATGATAAGTTTGAGGGGGATAACTATATGAACCTAATTTATAGCTACAGCCCCCAAATTAATCCCAAAACCTCAGTAGTGGAAGTCAAGCTAGATGGCATTGCCCTGATCGGCAAAAAGCTAACTTCCATCGATGGTGGAACTAGAGAATCCCTGAGGATTGCCCTGCCTAATGACAAAATTACCCCCTATTCTAAAATCCAGGTCGATTTTCGTCTTGATGCTCGGGAACGCCGCTCCTGTAGCAAAGTAACTGACCAACAGCTTTGGGGTACCTTGCACAGTGATACAAATTTTCAACTCCAGCGCACCAGTGTTGCCAAAGTGCCAGATTTGGGGTTGCTGAAAACGGGTTATCCCTTTGCTGCTCCTCAGGATTTATCCAATACCGTTATTGTGCTACCAAAAGACCCCTCAACTAGTGTACTGATGACATTACTAAAGTTCACTAACAGATTGGGACGGTTAAGCAAAGCGGAATCAATCCAGTTATCAGTTTACACCAAAGATTCTTTACCCACTGAGGAACGCAGTGACCATCATCTGGTAGGAATTGGTACTCAAGAGAAATTTCCTTTTCCCGAAATTTTATCCTCTAGTGGCTTGAAATTAAAAGATTTCTTGACACGGCAGCGCAGTGATAGTCAGATTAAAACCTGGTCTGATCATGATGGGGTGATCAAAGAAATTATCTCACCATGGAATAAAGAACGGGTGCTGCTTGCTCTAATTGCTCAAACCGAAAAAGGCTTAGATAAAGTCCAATATTTATTAAACCAAGACCCACTATTCTATCAAATCAAGGGAGACACAGTACTGATTAGTGCTAACTCTGAAAATCCCAATATTTATGAACAAAATTCTTATAATATGGAGTTTTTCCAGGAAAAGCGAAAGCGTCAACTGGAAAAACCTGAGTTGACTCAGCAAATTTTTAACTTCATAATAAGAAGTTGGTTGATGTTAGCTCCAGCTATTATAGCTGCTACCATGATTAGTTACGGTGTTATTCAGTTTTATCTACAAAAAATGGCTAGGGATAGAAATTAATGACTATTCCATTTTTAAAGATTAGGTCAAAACCGGGTCAAAAAGGCTTGGTGACCACACCCCAACAGCGAGAGAAACTAACAGTCTGGGTAGTGGAAGACTTCCCCTATATATTTGACCAGATTTTACAGTGGCTAAGTCGTCGTCAATTGCTGTTGCTAATTGGATCTTTACTATTGCTATTCATTCCTCTAATTACTGCTCGCCCACCAATTTGGCAACAAGGGTTGCTTGCTTTAATTGTGTTACTGCTGGGACGGGTGATTATTCAGATGGAGGAAGATAAACCCAATCGTAAAACCAGTGAATATCTCCACTTATTGTTGGTTTTACTTAGCGTTTTTACTAGCCTACGCTATTTTTATTACCGCACTCGATATACCCTTAATTTGGAAGGGTGGCTGAATATCGTTTTTTGCTTGCTGTTGTATGGAGCAGAATTCTATGCGATCGCCACCTTATTTTTGGCGTACTTTCAAACCTTAAAAATCAAAGAACGTCAAGCGGTTAGTTTAGAAAATATTCCCCAAGAGGAGTGGTTTAGGGTTGATATTTACATTCCTACCTATAACGAAGATATCGAAATTGTCCGCAAAACAACCTTAGGGGCTGTAGCCATTGACTATCCGGCTGATAAAAAATCGGTTTATGTCCTTGATGATGGCAGAAAGTATCCAGAGCGTAGGGAAAAGTTGCGCCAAATGTGCGAGGAGCTAGGCTGCGAACTACTGACTAGGAATAACAATGATCATGCTAAAGCTGGCAATATCAATACGGCTTTTCACAATACCAAAGGAGATTTAGTCCTTATTCTCGATTGTGACCACATTCCCGCTAAAAGGTTATTGAAGGAAACTGTTGGCTTCTTTTTTAACCCTAAGGTTTCCTTTGTCCAAACACCCCACTGGTTTTATAACCCAGACCCCTTTGAGCGTAATCTGCTCACAGAAGGCAGAATACCTGTGGGTAATGAACTGTTTTATAAAGTGCTGCAAAAGGGCAATGATTTCTGGAATGCAGCTTTCTTTTGTGGGTCTGCGGCTGTGATTCGGAAAAAGCACGTGCTGGAAATCGGAGGTATTGCTACCGAAACAGTTACCGAAGACTGCCATACTGCGTTCCGTCTCCACTCATTGGGTTACGAGTCGGTCTATTACGACAAGATTATGGTGGCAGGTTTAGCGCCAGAGAAATTTTCGGCCTATATCGGTCAACAGGTACGTTGGGCTAGGGGAATGGCTCAGATTCTGCGCCTGGAAAATCCCTTGTTCAACCGGAAGGTGAGGTTGAGCCTACCCCAACGGTTGTGCTACACGAGTGCCACAGCCCACTTTTTCTTCGGCTTCCCGCGATTGATGTATGCGATCGCACCCACTCTATTCTTATTATTTGGCATCAATTCGGTTAAGGGTCTGGGTTTTGAAACCTTGTGCTATGCTCTGCCTCACGTTATTTTATCGATGCAGACCAACCACATTCCCTACAAGCACGTCCGTTTCTCCTTCTGGAACGAGATTTTTGAATTTGCCCTGTCATTCCAGGCGGGAATTGTTACCCTCTTAGCTCTGATTAATCCTAAGTTAGGGTCTTTCAATGTTACCGATAAAGGGATGAATGTTACCAAGCGCAGCTTTGATTTTGATTCGGTCAAGTACCTGGTGTTAGTGACAGTAGTGGCTACTGCTGCCTTGTTAACTGTACCCCTGTGGCTATGGTTAAGACCGGAGGATAGCCAAGCGGTGATTGTTAATGTGTTTTGGTCTATCTTTAACTTAATCCTGCTGATGGCTGCTTGTCTAGTTGCTTTCGAGCAACCCCAACTCCGTCGTTCCCACCGGATGCCAAGGAAGTTAAAGGCTGTGATTCATACTCCACACCACAGTTGGAGAGGTGAAACCGTTAATATTAGTGAAAGTGGCGTCCAAATTCTGCTGAATACCAGACCCAACATCCCTGATGAAATCAGAGTGGAACTCGAAGGAGACTACGGACACAAGTGCTTGGTCCGAGGGCGGGTGATGCGAGAAGTTGCCATGGGGGAGCAGGTGAGGCTATATGTTGATTTTATTAATCTCACCCGTACTCAGCAAGATGATCTGGTGTTAGTTATTTATTCTGATGTCAATGAGTGGTATTCCCAGAGACGATCTGAGACAGACCATCCTCTGGAATCCCTTAAGTTTATTGCTACGAGTATCAGACGAGTCTTCCGTGAATTCCGACCAGCTAAAGAGACGAAGGTACGTCAAAAGATTCAAACGGCGGTGCAATTATATTGGGATTACTGGAAAAACTATTCCGTTAGCGCGACAATCACGGAAATTGGAACTCATGATTTACGGTTGGAATTAGATGGCAGGCAGATTAGCAATCTCGATATCATGCAGGACACTAAACCCATCGTCAGTTTACTGGTAACTCAAGAATCTAATAACTTAAAAGATATTAGTTTTTTGGCTAAGGTGCAAACTATAGAGCCAGTTGATAGCGGATCTGTTAATTCGATTGCGATCGAGTTAAGTTTCCCACAATCAATGGAAGAGCAGCAACAGCTCAAAATTCGACAGCTTCTGTATAGCTTGGATTGATAGTAAATGGAACAAGGAATAGGGAAAATGAACCTCCTGTTTCTTGACCTATCATAGTAACAGGTGTAATAACAGGTGTCAAGGCAAAATGAAAGATAAAACAGTGATGATTAGGTTGACTGACTTTGAAAAGCGACAACTTAAACAGGAGGCCGAACGCGCCCCGCGTGACCTACGGTCAATCGTAGAGGGATGACTTCCTCCGAGTTGCTCAGAAGCTTGATAGCTCGTTTCCCCGAACGCGCCCCGCGTCGGCGAAAGCCGAATCCCAAAGACCCTGTCCGCGATTCATCCCTGGAGACGAAACCGATAGATAGGGTCGCCAAAATCGGCAAAGTTTTCCGTTCGCCTACGGCGAATTTAATTCGCCACGGGTCACACCTGTTTTACCCATAACCGACTAACCATAAAGGCGACCCTATCCTTACGGTAACTTTAAACACTCATGGCGTAGCATTGAGATGTGGGGCTTCTCGCGGAGTCAGCTAAAATTCAGGTAACATTGTAATGTGGATTGGTCTGATTGAGGTAACTAGACCGATTTTTTTTTACCCTAAATTGCTGCACTCTCTACCAAATAAGCTTTTTCGGCTATTGTGTCACCCCCTGATCCATAAAACCTAACACCTACGACCTTAACTGTTAGTAAATCACAATATTCTATTATAGCAGAATAAACTATAATCAAAACCGTATATGAACCTTGAAGACGCTCTGGAATTCGCCAATGCCTTAGTGTTTGCAAAATCGGGGAATCATCTCACTGATTTACAGCAAGCCTTAATTGAGGCATCTTGGTCTTGGAAGCGTCAGAGTTATGATAATATTGCAGATACCTATGGCTATGCCCCGACTTACCTCAAACATGATGTCGGTCCCAAGCTGTGGAAACTTCTCTCAGAGGCTTTGGGGGAAAGAGTCAGTAAAAAGAACTTTCGCTCAGCAATCGAACGAAGGTGGCGCACTCAACAGGAAACTAGCTCCTCGAACCAACAGGTAACTAGAGAAGAAACAGATGGGATTGGCCTAAGGCCACGCTACAGGAACGCAAAACCACGTCAAGATTGGTCAGAAGCCGTTGATGTTCGTTTCTTTTATGGAAGACAATCAGAACTAGCCCAGTTGCAGCAATGGATTCTGACAGAACACTGTCGGCTAGTGGCCTTGTTAGGTATGGGCGGCATGGGCAAAACCTCCCTCTCCATCAAGCTTGCCCAACAACTCCAAAACCAGTTTGAGTTTGTTATTTGGCGCTCCCTACGTAATGCTCCTGACCTATCAGAGATTTTGACTCAGTTGCTGAGATTTCTATCCAATCAGCAAGATATTGATTTACCAGATACCACAGACGATAAAATTTACCGACTGCTGAATTATTTACGCTCCCACCGCTGTTTGCTAGTTCTCGACAATATGGAGACAATTTTACAAGGGGGAGCTCAAAGCAATGCTGCTGGACATTATCAAGCTGGATATGAAGAATACGGTCAACTATTGAGACGGTGGGGAGAAACCTCCCATCAAAGCTGCTTAGTACTAACCTCTCGGGAGAAGCCTCAAGAAATTGGACTGCTAGAAGCAGAAGTTCTACCTGTTCGCTCCCTACAACTAAGTGGCTTAACAACCGCTGAAGGACAAGAAATTTTTAATATAATCGGGTCTTTTCAAGGTGAAGAAAGGGAATGGAATCAGTTAATTACAGGGTATTCTGGTAATCCCTTAGCTCTAAAAATTGTGGCCACAACAATTCATAAATTATTCGCGGGTAATATTGCAGAATTTTTAAATCAAGATGCGATAATATTCGGTAATTTTAAAAATCTTTTAGATCAGCATTTTGCCCGATTAAGCGATCCAGAACGAACAGTAATTTTTTGGCTCGCCATCAATCGAGAAGAAGCCTCATTTGCTGACTTACGAGATGATATATTCCCTCCTGTCCCACCCCAACAACTGATCGACACCTTGGAATCCTTGGAACAGCGATCGCTTGTCGAAAGAAAAGCGTCTTTGTTTTCCTTACAACCGGTGGTGATGGAATACGTAACTGAACGCTTGGTTGAGCAAATCTGTGAAGACGTTATTGCTGGTGTAACCGCCATTAATAACACTAATAACAACTGGGAAAATTCCCTATTTAGGACTCATGCTCTCCTCAAAGCTCAGACCAAAGATTATCTTAGAAATACTCAAATTCGTCTAATTATCAAACCCATTGTAGAGCGTCTACAGATTGCTTTAACTGGTAAAGCTAACCTAGAAACCCATCTAAATCAGATTCTCGACACTCTTAGAGGCAAACCTGCCTTAGCCATTGGCTACGCTGGTGGAAATATTATTAATCTCCTTTGTCAACAGCAAATCTGTTTAAAAGGCTATGATTTTTCAAGAGTTACCATTTGGCAAGCTTATCTACAAGGGGTGGATTTACAAGATGTCAATTTCGCTCACTCCGATTTATCTAAGTCAGTGTTTACTAAAACCTTAGGAGTAGTATTTGGGGTAGCGTTTAGTCCTGATGGTAAGCTTTTAGCTACTGGAGATGTGGAAGGTCAGTTGCGTTTATGGCAAGTCGAGAATGGTAAGCCAATTTTAATTTGCAAAGGTCATACCGGTTGGGTTTGGTCTGTGGCCTTTAGTCCTGATGGTAATACCCTAGCCAGTTGCAGTAGTGACAAAACGATTAAACTATGGAATGTCAGCACAGGTCAGTGTATTAAAACTTTAGAAGGCCATACCAGTTCTATTTGGTCAGTAGCATTCAGTAGGGATGGTAAAACCCTAGCCAGTGGTAGTGATGAATCAACAGTAAGGCTGTGGGATGTAAAAACTGGTGAATGCCGTCAGGTATGTCAGGGACACACCGGTCAAGTCCTTGCGGTGGCCTTTAGTGCAGATGGTAAAACCTTAGCCAGTGCTAGTGATGACCAGACAGTGAGACTGTGGGATTTTAGTACTGGTGAATGTCGCCAGATCTGTCATGGTCATACTAATCGGATTTGGTCTGTTAATTTTAGTCCCGATGGTGCTATCTTAGCCAGTGCAAGTGCTGACTTTACCATTAAATTGTGGGACCGATGCACAGGTGAATGTCTCAACACCTTAACTAACCATAGCGATAGAGTAAGGTCGGTGATGTTTAGTGCAGATGGGCAAACCCTAGTCAGTGGCAGTGATGACCAGACGGTGAGACTGTGGAATGTCAGCAGTGGTGAATGCCTGAACTACCTACAAGGACACACCAATTCTATATTTTCAGTGGCATTCAATCGGGATGGTCGAACGGTAGCTAGTGGCAGCAGTGACCAAACCGTACGTCTATGGAATAGCAAGACAGGTCGATGTCTTAAAATTCTACAAGGATATACCAATTCAGTATTTTCAGCAGTATTCAGTCCCAATGGTCAACAATTAGCCAGTGCCAGTACTGACAAAATGGTCAGGTTGTGGGATGTCAGTAGTGATAGCTGTTTAAAGAGACTGGAGGGACACACCGGTTGGGTGACTTCTGTGGCATTTCATCCCAATGGTGAAATTCTCGCTAGCAGCAGCGCTGACCAAACCATACACTTGTGGTCAGTGAGAACAGGTCAATGCCTGAAAGTATTGCGCGGTCACTCCTATTGGGTGCAATCCGTTAGCTTTAGTCCTCTTGGTGAGATTCTTGCCAGTAGTGGTGATGACAAAACCATCCGGTTATGGGATGTCAATACTGGTGAATGTTTTAAGATATTACGGGGTCACACCAGTTGGATTTGGTCTGTTACCTTCAGTCGAGACGGTCAAACCCTAGCCAGTGGTAGTGAAGACGAAACCATACGCTTATGGAATGTCAGCAGTAGTGAATGTCTCAAGGTTTTACAGGGTCACACTAGTCGAGTACAGTCGGTAGCGTTTAGTCCTGATGGCAAAACCCTAGTTAGTAGCAGTGGAGACCAAACTGTTCGGGTTTGGGATGTTAGGACTGGGGAATGTGTCAAGATTTTACGAGGCCATAGTAAAGGCGTCTGGTCTGTCGCCTTTAGTCCTGATGGTGAGTTGATTGCCAGTGGTAGCTTAGATCAAACCATTAGGCTTTGGCAAGCAAGTACGGGTAACTATCTGAGAACCTTACATGGTCATAGGAATTCAGTACGGTCATCGATTGGGTTTAGTCCTGTAAAACATCAAGATCACCAGGGTAGGTCTGATCAAGAACAGGTGAGCAGTTATTGGCTTACCAGTGGCAGTAATGATGGGACTATTAAAGTTTGGGCTACTCACACAGGTCAGTGTATTAAAACCCTGATTCCTGATCGACCTTACCAAGGTATGAATATCACAGGGGTTACGGGTTTGACCCTAGCACAGAAGTCAGCACTGGAAGCGTTGGGGGCGCTGAGTTGATCTAGAGAAGATGGGAACGAAACACGAGTTCAAATTGGGTGTCAGGGATTCGCTGACGGGATCCTTCTGTATAAGAGCAAGTGCGGTAGCGACCGATGATTACCCATTGGGTTGGGGGAACTAGAGGAGTCGCTGCCCAAGGCTGGAGGTTTTGTGGATAAGCCATAATGTAGCTATCTCCGTTGAACAATCGAGTAGTAGCCAGCCGATGAACTCTGAAGCGTCGGCGCGCGGGCTTTCCCCATCCTACCTCATCCCTGGGAAAATAAATTTATAAATTTTGTAAAAAAAATCATTGATGCCAGAATGGAGTAAAGTTGTTTACTGGTAGTAGGACAGTGGCTGAAGAATCAATACGGGTTTATCTATCCAAAGATAAAAAAAAGAACTTTAAAGCAGCTTGTGTTATGCAAGACAGGGACATGAGCGATGTTGTCAATGAATTAATTGACAAGTGGCTTGATCAAAATGGCGTATATATACATGGAGAAAAGGAGACATGAATAAATACTGAAGTGCTATCGGTAATAGCTTTACAGACTTATGCGTTCGCGCAGCGTCGGGCTTTGCCCGAATCGCATTTCAGTATCTCTTGTTGTATCTCATTTTGATGCCTTACTATAATCCTTTTAAGTCTGGCATTAAAACCATGCTTAGCCAGCATACTATGACCAAAAAAATTTGGGTTTAAAGCCCCGTCCTTTTAGGACGGCTTTAAGCTATTATTGATGTTAGCGGTAAAGGGCACACATAAAAAGCGAAGTAGGTCTAGCGGACGGCTTCTAATCCGGAACCCTGGTAGCAAAAATCCGCGCATCTTGTACAAATGTGGAAGCTGGGCAAGAGAAATTAAAAATCTCCACCACCTAGTACCGCTGGGCGCAATTAAAAATTAAAAATTCTTCAATGGTTACTATAGCGTTTTCACATCTGATGTTAAAGCGCTATACTTCCTTGTTTATCTCAGAGCTGACAGTTATCAGCTGTCAGTCATTGACGTACTAACTGACCTAAGTGTTTTAATATTCTCGCGACAGTATATAGATCATTGCCACGATTCAGCAGAGAGAACTGATTAGAAAAAGCATATTGCAGTTTATCTTGTCGAATCAGTTTTATAAAAATAAATTCACCGCCATTCGTGACAAATCCGAAAGCAGGCTTTTGTAGCTCAGGATTAGCCAACATATAAGCTAGAGCTTGTGGTATCCCTACCTTTAAAGAGTATTCTGCTCGTTTCGCTTCAATCACCACTATCCAAAACTGAGGTTGACAAATCAAAATATCAATTCGTCCCCTGACAATCGTTTGCTCATCTTCCGATGAAATTTGTACGTCTTTGTCAGCCAAGCAATAACAATCGGTCCGAAACCTGATTCAACCGTCCCTAGCAACGTAGCCAGCTCCTGATCTTCCCCTACACCCGTCACCCCACACCCCACACCCAGTA
>NZ_JAAHHW010000166.1 GCF_010692325.1 Moorena sp. SIO3I8
GATAATATCGTTGATGGTTTCGTTGAAGGTAATATTCCATCACCCTTTGCCCGTCCCGGCTTTGGTCGAAATAGTAATCCATTCCAGCCAGGTGTGCAGGAAGTGGATGAAAACGGGTTTGAGTTTGCCCTTCCTTCTCTATTTGAGTTCCCTGATAAGTTTTTATTAACGTTGGAGGCTCAGATTACCAGCAACAACGCCAAGATTCTGACCGACCCAACTCTAGTCATCCAAGAAGGGCAGGAAGCTAGTGTCCGGTTGGTTCAGGAAGTACTGACCAGTGTGAGGACAGATATAGACACAGACGGTGGTGCTACCACTAGAACCATCACCCCGGTTATTGAAGAGGCTGGTTTAGTGCTAACGGTCAATGTTGAGAGAATTGACGACAATGGTTTTATCACCTTATCTACAGCTCCGTCGATCACAGCCCCCTCCGGAACTCAAGATTTTAACAGTGATAATGCACAAAACACCATCACATTCCTCAGTCGCCGAGAACTCAGCTCTGGACTAGTTCGTCTGCGGGATGGTCAGACGTTAATTCTATCTGGCATTATTCAGGACACTGACCGCACAACGGTATCGAAGGTGCCAATTTTGGGTGATATTCCCTTACTTGGTGCTCTGTTCAGAAGCACCGATAAGCAGAATCAGCGTACTGAAGTGATTATCCTGGTGACCCCTCAAATTATGGATGACACAGACCGCAATGGTGGGTATGGTTACAGCTACACTCCTGGACGGGATGCCCGTCAAATGTTAAACCGGGGAGGGTTTCAGTCTCCAGGTAACTAAGGGGAAATCAAGGTAAAGTTCAGCTAAAAGTGCCTTAACACTTCCGGTTTGACAGCTCCCGCCTACTTTAGTGGTGGGAGTAGTTACGTTTTGAGACTTTTACGTGTTGAATTAATTTTATTGAGTTGGTTTGGTTGATTTTTGATAAACATAAATTATATCAAATCCGGGTGTATACTTACTGTTAAGACAGAGCATGGTAAGTTTTATGCCCAAAAGGTTGACCCTGAAGCCCCACCTGAGTTGTGACGCCTTGGAACAGCGATATCGTGAAGAAAAAGACCCGGTGGGGCGAAGCCATTACCAAATACTGTGGTTAATGGCCAAAGGTAAAACGACCCTTGAAGTAGCGGAGGTGACTGGCTACTCCTTGCGGTGGATTCGGGTCATTGCTAACCGCTACAACAATAAAGGAGTTGCTGGAGTCGGAGACCAACGCCATCACAACTCAGGTGCTGAACCAATGCTTGATCAAGTCCAACAAGCTCAACTTTTACAAGCCCTAGAGACCCCAGTAAATGAAAGTGGATTGTGGAATGGACCCAAGGTAGCTGATTGGATGAGTCGGGTGCTAGAGCGTCCAGTGGCTCCGCAACGAGGATGGGAATATCTCAAGCAGATGGAGTACCGACTACGGATACCTCGTCCTGCTCATGTGGACTCGGACCCCTGGGAGCAAGAGAACTGGAAAAAAAAAATAGCAGAACGAGTAGAACAATTGCGCCAGCAGCACCCTGATGCCGAGATTCAACTTTGGGCAATGGATGAGCATCGTCTGGGTCTCAAGCCTATGGTAAGACGGCTATGGGTTCCATGGTGGGACATGCCAACAGCGACCGTGCAATGGCGGTTTCAATGGGTTTGGGTCTATGGGTTTGTCCATCCGGCTACTGGTCAAACCTACTGGTGGCTAATGCCAAAAGTTAACATCTACCTGTTCAATCAAGTGTTAGCAGACTTTGCTCAACATTTTGGTTTAGGGCAACACAAACAGGTTTTGTTGACTATAGACCAAGCGGGGTGGCACACCAGTGAGCAAGTGAAATGGCCAGAAGGATTACATGTGGAATTTCTGCCTTCTTACTCCCCTGAGTTGCAGCCAGCCGAAAGACTATGGCCATGGCTAGATGAACCAATTGTCAACCGCAGCTTTGAGAAAATTGAAGAGTTGGAGCAGATAATTTGCGCTCGCTGTTGTGTTTTACTCAAGCAGTGCGACTTCATTCGTGGTCTGACCCATTTTCATTGGTGGCAGGCAGCCAAGGCTTAACGATAACTATTTAACCGGATTTGATATTATAACTTAATATAATGGTCATTGTCAATACCTAAAAAGGGCTCTCAACAATGCTTATCCATGCTTATCCATAGCAGACCTACCAAGCACGCCTAGAGCGGGGGGCTTACCGTAAAATAATTAGTTATATATAATTAACAATCAAAGATCATAAAAAATTATGATTGTCTACTCCCTAAGGAATAAATTTAGGGGAGCATTTTGGGACAAAATTCTGAAATCTATATAAATTAAAGCATTCAACGATCCATATCGGCATTGCAAACATTAGAATAATGCAGTGAAACCTTGAAGCTGCGAGTGTTGCAGCGATTTTTTTGTTGAAAACCCTGGTTGGATGATCTGAAAAACAAGGAGATTTGAATGAATAAGGGTGAATTAGTTGATAAAGTGGCGGAAAGAGCTACTGTAACCAAAAAACAAGCGGATGCAGTACTAACGGCTACGATAGAAACGATTATGGAAGCAGTGTCTGAGGGTGATAAAGTCACCTTAGTGGGCTTTGGTTCCTTTGAATCCCGGGAGCGTAAGGCTCGTGAGGGTCGCAATCCCAAAACTGGTGAAAAGATGGAAATTCCGGCAACTAAGGTTCCAGCCTTTTCTGCTGGTAAGGTTTTTAAAGAGAGAGTTGCACCACCGAAGGAGTAATCGCTGATTCACTCAGAAACTTGTCCTTGAAACGACCAAGTCACGGGGGAAATTTAGCCTGGGCAGCAGCACTGGCTAACTGTCCTCCTTCCTTAATTCTTGATTTTTCTGCCAGCATCAATCCTCTTGGTCCCCCTAAAAGTGCGATCGCAGGGATTGAGTCTGGGCTAGATAACCTGGTAGCTTATCCTGACCCCAATTACGCCGAGCTGCGGCAGTGTTTGACGCAACTGCATCCAACCCTGCCCCCAGACTGGATTCTTCCAGGTAATGGCTCAGCCGAATTATTAACTTGGGCTTGTCGCGAGCTATCAGAACTAGATGAAACCTTGATAATTACTCCAGCATTTAGGGACTACCAACGGGGACTGAAGGCATTTGGAGCAAGAATTAGGGAGTGCCCCCTAATGAGGGAACTCTCGACACCTAGTGTCAGATTGGGAGATGGGGAGATGGGCAGGGAAATTGATTCTTTGATGCCCTTACTCCCTGACTCCCTTACTTCCTTACTCCCACAAGAGGGGACTCGAAAGGGTTTGCTGCTGAATACCCCCCACAATCCCACAGGTCAATTGTTTACCTCAGAAGCAATTGAGCCTTATCTGAAGCAATTTGCTTTGGTGGTTGTGGATGAGGCTTTCATGGATTTCCTGCCTCCTGAGCAGGAGCAAAGCCTGATTCCTTTAATTGGGGATTATCCGAACTTGGTAATTTTGCGATCGCTTACCAAGTTTTACAGTCTTCCTGGACTCAGACTCGGTTATTGCATCGCCCACCCTGAGCGACTTCAACGTTGGCAGCAGTGGCGGGACCCTTGGCCAATCAATACCTTAGCAGCGGCAGCGGCAGCGGCAGTGGTTCAGGATAGAGCATTTCAACAGCAAACCTGGGATTGGTTAGCACCAGCGCGTAAGCAACTGTTTCAGGGACTGGCTAAGTTACCTGGTCTTCAACCTTACCCCAGTGCAGCTAACTTCTTGCTAGTCCACTCAGAAAAATCCACGTCACAGATCCAAGCACAACTACTCCAACACCATCGGATTTTGATCAGAGATTGCCTAAGCTTCCCGGAATTAAGCGATCGCTTTTTCCGGGTCGCTGTACGTACACAGGCAGATAACCAACGCTTACTAACAGCTTTAGACGCTATCTTGATAAGTTGAAGGTTAGAAGGTTAGAAGGTTAGAAGGTTGAAGGTTGAACGCGTAGCGTGGCCTTTTGGCCAAGGTTGAAGGTTGAAGGTTAGAAGGTTGAAGGTTGAAGGTTAGAAGGTTGAAGGTTGAAGGTTAGAAGGTTGAAGGTTGTTCGCGTAGCGTGGCCTATTGGCCAAGGTTGTTCGCGTAGCGTGGCCTATTGGCCAAGGTTGTTCGCGTAGCGTGGCCTATTGGCCAAGGTTGTTCGCGTAGCGTGGCCTATTGGCCAAGGTTGTTCGCGTAGCGTGGCCTATTGGCCAAGGTTGCTGGCCGTAGGCGTCTGTTGTCGCGTAGGTTAGATGGTTGTTCGCGTAGCGTGGCCTATTGGCCAAGGTGAAGCGGCTGTAACCTGTAACTTTCAACCGGCTAACCGGCTAACCTGTAACCTGTAACTTTCAACCTGTAACCTTTAACGTTCAACAGGCTAACCGGCTAACCTGTAAGTTGTAACCTGCTAACCTTCAACTATTGGAAGAATGACCGTTGACTATGACCTAATTATCATTGGTGGCACTCCTGCTGGTGTCTATGCTGCTGTTACGGCTGCTGGTTTAAATGCTCGTGTGGCTCTGGTAGACCCTCAGCAAGGACAAAATAGTTGGCTAGCACAGGGGACTATTTACACCAGAGTATTAAGTGAGATGGGGCGTAAGCTTGAGCAGATGCGTGACGCTGCTCAATTGGGTATTCACCCTCAAATAGATGATTTAACCGAACCCGTCATGTCACAGACCGGGTTTCCATCCCTACCACTAACTGAGGTGATGGAATGGGCTAATCTAGTGGTTGCCAACTGCTCAGAACAGAATTCTTCAGCTATTTTAGCTACTTTAGGGATTGATCTAATCACTGGTGAGGGGGAATTTTGCCGACTGCCTCACCTCGGTTTTGTAGTCAACAACCGACGTTTGCGGTCTCGTGCCTATCTGATCGCTACTGGCTCTCGCCCAGCTATTCCCGATATCAAAGGGTTACAGACCATAGACTATTTCACACCAAAGGATATCTGGCACAAAGTGTTGAAGGTTGGAAGGTTGAAGGTTGAAGGGGAGTTGAAGGTTGAAGGGGAGTTGAAGGTTGGAAGGTTCAAGGTTGAAGGGGAGTTGAAGGTTGGAAATGAAAACCAGCAACCTAAAAACCAGCAACCCGATAATCAGCAACCTGAAAACCAGCAACCTGAAAACCAGCAACCCGATCACCTTGGCCAAAAGGCCACGCTACGCGAACAACCTTGGCCAAAAGGCCACGCTACGCGAACAACCTCCCAACCTTCAACCTCCCAACCTTCAACCTCCCAACCTTCAACCTCCCAACCTTCACTACCCAAAACCTGGGTAGTGATTGGGGATGAGCCTATTGCTCCAGAACTAGCTCAGACTTTAGCTAGACTCGGTTGTGAGGTAACGTTGGTGGTCAGTACTACTCGTATTTTGTTCCAGGAAGACCTAGAAGCATCTAGGCTCATACAAGCTCAGTTGGAAGCTGAGGGAATTCGAGTTCTGACGGATAGTCCAGTTGATCAGGTCAGAGAGATTGACGGGAAAACCTGGGTTCAGGCTGGTAATAAGGCCATTGAAGCTGATGCCATTTTACTGGCTACGGGTGAGCAACCCAATGTGGAATCCTTAAATCTAGAAGGGGTTGGGATAAAGTACACTCAGCAGGGTCTTCAGGTCAATAAGAAACTACAAACGACTAATCCCCGCATCTATAGCTGTGGCAAGATGGCTGGTGGTTATCCCTGTGCCCATATTGCCCAGTATCAAGCCAGCATTGCCTTGAAGAATGCATTGTTTTTCCCCTGCTTTAAGGTGGATTATCACGGGATTCCCTGGACAATCTTAACTGAACCCCAATTAGCACGGGTAGGTCTGACAGAAGTAGAAGCCAGAAAGCGCTATGGCAAGAATGTTTGGGTGATTCGAGAATATTTCAAAGAGTTAGATCAGGCTCAGCTCCTGGGGCAAACCACTGGGTATATGAAACTGGTAGTGCAGCGCAATGGGACAATTTTAGGAGCAACCATAGTTGGATCACACGCAACAGAATTAATCGGGGAAATTACCCTAGCGATTCAGCAGAAAATTAAATTGGGTATGTTGGCAAATCTCTATTATCCCTATCCCACCTTGTCAGAGATTTTTAAGAAAACAGCAATACAGTGGCAGCACCAACGAATTAGTCGTAATCAGACCTTAAAAAACTTTCTGGAAGGTTTCTTTAACCTACGCCGTAGTTGGTCAAAATGAATGTTGATTACCATTACTTCACGCTTAAACCTTAAACATTTAACAGTTAACATTTAAAATTTAACAGTCAACATTCAAGCTTCAACTTCTGCATTAAAATGACAGCAATCACCAAACCAAGTCAATTCCAGTACAAACCCCTGCACAAGCCTAACCAACTAATTTACGGTACAGGTCAAACGGCGGTAATTACTGGTTGGACGATCAAAGAAGCGATCGCAAAAAAGTTAAACCCTTCTGAGTTTGCTGTGGTCGGACAGTTATACAGTCCCACCCGGGGAATTAGCCTGCTCATTCGTAATCTCCTCGCTAATCCCCATGTCCGCTACTTGGTCATTCTCAACGCTACGAAGGAAGACCGAAATGCTGGCAGTGGGACTTGCTTGCTGGACTTCTTCCGCCATGGGGTTGAAGAAGGGACTAGTGATACTGGTCGTCACTGCTGGGTGATTCGCTCTTCTATAAAAGGGTATATTGACATGGAGATTCCCTTAGTCATCCTAGAACAACTCAGAAGGGAACTTTCTGTGGCAGAGGCTGATTCGATTACCCAAGCCGTTAGTCTGGTTAAGTCTTATGGCTCCAAAACTCAAGAGCCCTGGGGAAAATCGTTGGAATTTCCTATGGCCAATGATGTCGGGGCATCTGGCTGTGCCCCCCTAAAACCAGGACCGCGCTACGGACATCGCATTGAAGGACGAACGATAGCTGAAACTTGGGTTAAAATAATTCATCGCATTAAAACTACCGGCACAATTCGGCCCACGGGTTATGACGGATATTGGCAAGAGCTAATTGATTTAATGGCAGTAGTAACGGCAGAACCTCCTGAATTTTACTTTCCTCAGCCCAATTATTTACCATGCGATCGCGACTTTATCCAAGAATACATTCATCAAATCCTGGACGACGCACCCGTAGTAGAAGGAGTGAAATATACTTATGGTCAACGTCTACGTTCTTGGTTCAAACGTGACCAAATCGAGCAAGTCATCACCAAACTCATTGGTGAAATCGATGCAGCCAGTGCAGTGATGTCCCTATGGGATGTCAAAGACCATGAGAAAGGGGGCAGTCCTTGTCTGAATCACATCTGGCTGAGAGTTGTGGATAATGAATTGTCCCTAACCGCCACATTGAGAAGTAATGATATGTTTAGCGCTTGGCCAGCTAATGCCTTTGGACTCAGAGCCCTACAGCAGTATATTAAAGACCAAATTGCTAAGCGCGGGGGTATTCAATTAAAAATGGGACCGCTGATTACCGTTAGTCAAAGTGCTCATATTTATGATGATTGTTATGACTATGCTAATCGGATTATTCAAAATCACTATCAACAAATTATCAATTCAGAACAGAAACAGTATGCTGATCCCATTGGTAATTTCTTGATTGAAACGGAAAATACTGATATTATAGTGAAGCATACAACCCCTGGTAGCGGGGAAGTAATTGCTACGTATTCTGGTAAAAATGCCATGAGTTTATCTAGAAAAATTTGTAGTGATAATCCTTCAATACAACCTAGTCATGCGGTCTATTTAGGAATAGAATTAGAAAAAGCTATGATAGCTATAAAAGAAGATAAAAATTATCACCAATTATAGCATTTTTAATACTTATGATATACAAAATCCTGGGTATTAAGAATTAGGGAGTAAGGAGTGACCCATGGGAAAATTGACTGTACTTCATGACTAGGATAAGTTATTGATAAGCAGTTATTGATCAGCATCAACTATAGATAACCTAAAAAACGAGTTTGGTGTAAAAAATAACCAAAGATAGTTTGGTGAATAGTTCTTGGTAAAATGACAAGTTATAGCAACCACAGTAAAGGTTAAGACATGTTTCTATTTACTGTTCTCTTTTACCTGCTCCCTGTTCACTTAAAAAAGACGATGATAGTTTATGTCATCAACTAAACTGACATTGATATAAAATTGATCATTAACAACTTTAAAATTACCAATGACTAATGAAAGACCAAACTGGGATGAATACTTTTTAATGATGGCTAAGCTAGCAGCTACTCGCTCAACCTGTTTAGCCTTTCCTGTAGGAGCAGTGATTGTTAAAAACAATCAGATTTTAGCAACAGGTTACAATGGTCCCCCATCTGGCTCAAGTCATTGCACAGCTCAGGGATACTGCTATGCTGGACTAAGTAGCTGCGATGCGTCTCGTACCATGCCATCCCGAGCTGTTCATGCTGAAGCGAATGCGATCGCGTTTGCAGCTAAACATGGTATTGCCACTGCTGGAGCGACTATTTATGTCACCCTAGAACCTTGTGTATCGTGCTTGAAGTTAATCATTTCAGCTGGCATAAAGAAAGTTTTTTATGAGACTATCTTCAATAGTGGAGAGAAAGCTCTAGTTAGAGATCATTTTCTGAACGACGGCTTAGTTAGCCTAACCCAAATCCAGTTAAGTGAAGAAACAGCTAAACGAGCAGCTTCATTTCTCCTCAATCCAACATCTGTTACTAAATTGTCGGACAAAATTATTGAAAACAATTACACAATTATTAACGGTGACTAGCTCGATAATATAGCTCAATAATATTGTGATAATTTTTGTTCCCTACTCCCTACTCCCTACTCCCTACTCCCTACTCCCTACTCCCTTTGCTACATAACTTATGTCTTGGCAGCGTCCTGATCACCGACAAGCGGATCAACTACGTCCCATTTTGTTTGAGCGAGAGTTTACCCGCTATGCTCTTGGTTCCGTTTTAGCTCACTGTGGTGAGACCAAAGTACTTTGTACCGTGACGGTTCAGGAGGAAGTCCCCCGATTTCTCAAGGATACTGGCAGCGGCTGGCTAACCGCTGAGTATAGGATGTTACCAGGAGCAACACCGGAACGCCAAAGACGGGAACTTCTCAAGCTTTCCGGTCGAACTCAGGAAATTCAGCGGTTAATCGGACGTAGTTTACGGGCTGCTGTTGATCTCAAAGCCTTGGGCGAGAGGACCATTACGGTAGATGCGGATGTTTTACAGGCGGATGCAGGTACCCGCACTACCTCCATTACTGGGGGATATGTTGCTCTTGCGGATGCTGTGGATAAACTGGTTAAAACGGGAGTACTAGAGCGATCGCCTTTAATTCACCAAGTTGCTGCTGTCTCCGTCGGTTTATTGGAAGGTGAGCCCTTTTTAGACCTCAACTATCTCGAAGATGTGGCGGCTGATGTGGATTTTAATGTAGTGATGAACGACCAAATGGGTATTATTGAGGTTCAGGGAACAGCGGAGTCAGGGGCTTATACTCGCCATCAACTCAATCAGTTGATGGACCTAGCAGAAAAAGGTATTAAGGAGTTATTAGAAGCACAGCGCTAGCAGAAACATAGTGCTGAGTAATGAGTAGGAACTCCTGCAACCTAGCTATTAATTTCCGGAAAATTCCGGAAATTACGGGGATTTGACCAGGTGTTAAGTTTCTGAAGCTGATGATTCACTAATCACTGGTGACAAGTAAGCCACAATCGCACCGAGAAGAAAACCAATAATATTGCGCAATAGTGGCAAGTAATCAGATGTCCGTGTCACCACAGGTCCAATACCGAAGGCAATAAACAGGATACCCCAAAGTGGCGACAAAATCAAAGCCCATTGCCAAGCGAAAACCTGTTCCCGTTTGCGGGGGATAGCCGCAAATCCAAAAATCACTCCTCCGAGAGTAGAAGTAATTAGGGTCAGAATCCACTGTTCCCGTGGTAGTCCAGGTACCACCCGACATCCACCTTGGCGCAGGCATTGCTTGACCGTATCTAGGGATTCGATAATGGATTGGTTTTCGCCATTATCCCGTACAAAGTAGAGATTACCAAATCGGGTTTGCAACTCTACCCAAAATGTCCGAGGAAGGAATTCATAGAGGGCATCACCCACGTTAAACCCTAGAATATTACCCCCTCGGGCGTCAGCAATCAGTAACACACTTTTGTCGTTAAGTCCCCAAAACTCTTTGACTGCCCGACCAGGGGTGCGGTCATATTGGGTCAAAACTCGGAGTTTCCAGCCAGTTTCCTCCTCAAAGCTTTCTAAATCTTCGACTAGTTTCTGCTCTTGAAGCTCTGGAATAAAGTTCGCTAAATCAATGACTGGTGTTTGAACCTCGGGCAGTAACTCAGGATTGTCGTAAGCCTTTGCCTCAGGAGCAATCGCCCACATAGAACAAGCTAGGAACAGTGCTGCTAAGGATACTAAAATTCGTTTTGGAAACAGATACTGCATAGTTATTTTCAACCGGCAATGGACAGTATGCTTATCTTTTAGATAAATAATCAAGTAAAACTAAGCATTTCTTTACACTTGTTTACTTTATTCTAATCTTGGTTGCGATCGCAAAATGTTCGATCGCTTTTAGCGGAAGCTTCGCTTCATCGCGTAGCGTGACCTACGGTCAATCTTGTACAGTACAGGGATGATTGACAGGGGTAAGTTTCTGACATCAGGGTCAAACAGGGAGTGTGGGAGGTGTGGGAGGTGTGGGAGGAGAAGGGAGTGTAGGTTGGTTACATGTTGAATTGCCAGAACTATCTCCAGTTAGCGGCTGGATTCCATCAGGTGGTGATCAAAAATAAACCTGTAGAATTAGAATCAGAATTAGGGGTTAAATTAAACAGTATTGTAAAGGATAAAATAGCCACGTAATGCAGTAATTACTTAAAATTGAGAGCGATATTATTTTTACGATTGACCATAGGCCAATCTACGCGAAGGTTTATAATAAGGTAAAAGCATTAGCAATTAAAAATAAAATTTAAATTCCTAATTAACCTAATTAACCTAATTAACAATTCCCAAAGGATAATGGTAGAAACAATCGTAGCCCAAGATATTTCTCTGCCTCAATTGAAGGAAAAATTTGGACTAGAGCCCAATACAGAAGAGCAATTATTTCCAGAATGGCAAGAGGATTTACCGGAACTAAATGAGCTAGAAAAACAATGGCTAGATCGAGTCAAGGATGACTATCTTCACTTATCTGAGTATCCCATGGTAGAACCGATTGTCAAAATGGTGGTGCTATCCCCATTGTTGAGAATTGCTGATTTTTATCGCCCACCCTTCTATATTATTGCTGAAAAGGATGTACAAATTTCATCGGAAGATCAGGAAACGATTGTCAGGGGACGAATTGATATTTTGATTTGCCAACCTCAGTTTTGGATAGTGGTGATTGAAGCGAAACGAGCAGAATACTCTTTAAAGGTAGGGATACCACAAGCTCTAGCTTATATGTTGGCTAATCCTGAGCTACAAAAGCCTGCTTTCGGATTT
>NZ_JAAHHW010000167.1:0-3897 GCF_010692325.1 Moorena sp. SIO3I8
CATATCCATCTCGAAGTGCTCCTTCGGGTGGGGACGTAGCTTGAACCCTAGCTACATTGGGAGATTTCGGAATCTCCACTTCCTTGAGCGTCTTTCATCGGTCGCCCTTATCCTGACATGATATTAGCTGTTTCTGCACTGTCTCCAAAATATCTCGATAAATACCAGATAGAGGTTGACCAAAGGATGGGCGGCAAATTTTACGCGATCGCGAAGCGGCGACCTAGGAGCATCGCAAAATTTGCTTAACCAGTTTTCCTAAAGCTTGCTGCCGCTCTTGAGTATCCCGTGGGTACCTTTGCACTTGGCATACCAGCTGCCTAATTTGCTCTTCCATGGCTATCAATTAGAAACACTGACCTGGTTACTTATAGCAGAAGTCAGAAGTCAGAAGTCAGAAGTCAGAAGTCAAACTCTTGCGCTTACTTAGGTTTGAGACTTTTGTCATGTCCGCGCCTGCCCTGGCGACTGCTATATCTAGCTGAGCTCACATTTTTATGGGTTAATTTACAAAACTTTATTTTTTGCCAGAATCCTAGGGTGGGCAGTGCCTACTAACGCGATTAGCTGACTTGCTGATTAAGGTTAGTGCGGCTGGCAATAGTGGAGAGTTTTCCCCTGCTAATTCTGCTAGTTATGCCATGGAATAGGGTTTCTCAGTAGGAGCCATAGAAAGCGATCGCACAATTGCTCACTTCTCCCATGGCGGTGGTGATGACAGCAACATGCACGACCTTGTTGCACCAGGGGTTGACATCTTTTCGACTGTCCACTATCGTTATAGGTTATCTTCTGAACCTTTAACCTACCCTACTCCAACCCCAAGGGCGAACAACTAAACAACCTTGGTCAAAAGGCCACGCTACGCGAACAACCAAACAACCTACCCTTCGGGAACGCCTTTGGCGAACAACATTTTTGAATTAAGAATGTAGAATTAAGAATGTAGAATTCTCAATTCTCAATTCTCAATTCTCAATTCTCAATTCTCAATTCTCAATTCTCAATTCTCAATTCTCAATTCTCAATTCTCAATTCTCAATTCTCAATTCTCAATTCTCAATTCTCAATTCTCAATTCTACATTCTACATTCTACATTCTACATTCTACATTCTACATTCTACATTCTACATTCTACATTCTACATTCTACATTCTACATTCTACATTCTACATTCTACATTCTACATTCTACATTCTCAATTCTACATTCTCAATTCTGACAGACAACCTTCAACATGCAATCTCTCGACTATCGGTTGATTTTATGGGTAAATTCTGAAGGTATCCTGGAAAATATGCCATCGGCTGCAACTGCTTTAACGGTAATTTATTAGTTGCGACATTTTCCACAAATCCCAGCAGTTTTGCTTCTGTCAAGGAGTCATTCAGTTGCACTGCTATATAACCAATTCTATCTTGCCAAACCTCTTCTGGGACGTAAACAAACTCGGCATCTGGTGAGACTGGTTTACATTCGAGCTTGCCGTAATTTTTAATCACTAAATCAGCCACATCTAGGAATGTCTGCATGATGGAATTGTGGTTATCACTAGACTCTAAGTCAGTTTCAAATCCTAGACCCTGTAAGTACTGATTCACTGCATACACCGCCAAGGTATTGAGATAAACCTGTTCGGCTTTTTCCAGATTAGATTGCTGTTGGCAAAGCTTTTCTGCTAGGTGATGGGCTGCTTCTGCTAGTGTGACCATAAGTAGTGTGATGATAATTTGACAGGCTGGTGTGACTGAGCAATGCCTCTAGTTTAGCCTTACCAATAAATTATCCACTATAATAGGTATCATCCTATAGGTAGAGGAATAATTCCCTTTAACCCCTACAGGTGATCTAAGTTTATGTATTGAGCAGATTAAGCACGGATTTGGGCAAGCCTGTATTTGTTTATACCATTTTCAGCCCATTTCTTCTTCTATATATCTTTTGATTTCCGGGGCTAATTTCCTGAGATTACGTTGAAAGAAGTTATTCAGGGATGAAATTTTAATTTCTAAAGAGTCCGATATCTCTTGCCATTTTTTTCCGTCTAGGTACGCTAAGCCTATGACTTGCAAGGTGGCGGAAGGATGGTTTTTGATATGTTTCTGTAAGAGGTTTTCCGGGTCTTCTGTAAAATAGTGTCTGACCAGGTCATACAACGTCAGTTCTGTTTCCGGTTGTGGCACAGTCTCTAGGGGTATCGATTCCCCACTGAGCTCAGACAAGTTTGCGGAAAAAGGCAGAGAGGCTTTAGCCATCTCAAACACTAATGAATCTCCCTTTGTCCGGTCTTTGGCGATTAACTGGGACAACAACAATAATACTATCAGAATTTTAGTAACCTTACTGACCTGGGTTTTGTCTATAATTAATCCTTTGATGCTGAGTGTTATCCAAAAAATTACATGCTCTAGTTTGGTGCCTTTAATCAGAGCACTCAACTGATATTTGATTCTGACAATTTTGCCAGATTGAGCTTGGATAAATGGGTCATTGAGGTCTTGTTGGGCTTTTTGTAACATCTTATCAAAGCGATAATTGACCCAGGCTATAAATTTTCCTTTTTCTCGATTGTAGTGATTGAGGTTTTGATAGACATAATACAATGTCCGATTCACAGCATCATCATAGACCTCAGAGGAAAATTGGCCTCGATGGCAAAGCTTGCCAGAAAGCTTAATGGCATTTAGCAATTCCGTTAAGGCATAAAATCGCTCTGGGGTATGAGGTTGGTGCCGTTGTGCTTCTAGGGCTAGCTGCTGAAGGCGACCCTCGTCGAGTACCTTCTTAAAAAGACTATCCCGCCAAGACCCCCACTCCTGATCAGAAGTCATTTGTAGATATGGGTGTAGATATGGGCTATCAATATCCTCCTCGATTTCATGGTTGAGCTGCTGCTGTACGGTCTGATAGATCTCTAGATAGATGCCATATAGAGGGTGACCTGGCCGTGGGCGACACACTTTACGGGTACGCAAAATTTGCTCAACCACTTCTGCCAAAGTCTGGTTCCGCTGTTGATTGTCCCGAGGATAGTGTTGTAGTTTCAGCACCAGCTGTTGAATTTGCTTGTTCATGACCACCGATTAAGAATGCTTGTGTAATTAGCTATCAGGGTAATTTCCAAGTTTTCTGCAATTCGTTACAAAACTTTATATTTACAATTCGTTACAAAACTTTATATAAAACTGTAGAAAAATTGGATTTTTGGAGTGATTAATATAGTGAGGGCAGTCAAAAAGCCTTGATGCTCTTAATCGCAAAACTGATTATAGGGTTCTGTAAGTCATAAAGCAGAACCACTCCTAGCTAAATTAAAAATTTAACTCTAAACTCTAAGAAGAAAACAATGGTAGTAAAATCCGGCGGTCCTGGCAATGATATATTGATTGGTGGACCTGGCAATGACACTATTCAAGGTCAAGGGGGAGCAGATACCTTGATTGGCGGTAGTGGTAATGATTCCCTGGACTCCGATACTCTAGGAACTGTTGATCTAATAGGTGATCTTTTAGATGGCGGTGCGGGCAACGATACACTTCAGGGAGAAGCCGGAAACGACACTCTACTTGGTGGCAGTGGCAATGATAGCCTCACGGGTGATGATTCCACTGTAGATTTTGGCAATGATAGCCTCAATGGTGGAGCTGGAAACGATACTTTGAATGGAGGTGCTGGCAATGACATACTCAATGGTGGTTCGGGAGTGGACACCACCAATGGTGGTTCTGGTAATGATACCATAATCGACGACGATTTTGTGAATTTCGACATCCACAATGGCGGTCTAGGAATCGATACTATCGATTATTCCAATGTCACATTTGGTTCCGGGGTCACCATCAACCTGGCAACTGAGACCACCTCAGTTTCTGGAGGTAATACCGAAACGATTCGCA
>NZ_JAAHHW010000167.1:3907-11405 GCF_010692325.1 Moorena sp. SIO3I8
ATCCACAATGGCGGTCTAGGAATCGATACTATCGATTATTCCAATGTCACATTTGGTTCCGGGGTCACCATCAACCTGGCAACTGAGACCACCTCAGTTTCTGGAGGTAATACCGAAACGATTCGCAGTTTTGAGAACGTCGAGGGCTCTCAGGGGGGTGAGACCATCATCGGTACCAGCGGCGCAAACCGTCTCGATGGTAATGGTGGTAATGACACCATCAATGGTGGTTTTGGAAACGATATTCTTTTTGGAGGTACCGGGAATGATAGCCTCAATGGTGGTTCTGGCAATGACACCCTCACTGGCGCAGGTGGTAACGATACCCTAGTTGGAGGTTTGGGCTCAGATACCCTGAACGGTACTAACAGTATTCTGGACGGTGCTGGTGAAATTGATATCCTTGATCCTGGTGATTTTGGTGCCAGGGATCTGATTATCCTAGGCACCAGTGGCTCGATCTATTACAACGGTGCTGGTCTAGATTACGCTGTCATTGACAATTTCGACAGACTTGATTTCTTCGGCGAAACTGACTCTGACAAGATCCAGATTTCCGGGTCATTGTCCAATTACAGCTTAAGCTCATTCACAGGTACAATATCTGGTGTTTCTATTACCAACGGTACTCGCATTAGCTTAGGTGCAGAAGACATTGCTTATGTCGATTCTATTGGTTTACTGACTTCTGCTGACTTTATCTCAGTCTAGTCGCCAAAGCACTCTATCTAACCGAGTGACAACTAGGATTGTTTGCTTTACTCGCTCTATGAGTTTAGGGGAAAGCTGCTGATGGGATACCTGGTGAGAGGGGTGTTGGTACCAAGTTGCATTCATACCTAGCACCCCATCACCAGATCACCCGATCACCTTTTGAGGAATATATTATCTTAGGACTTACGACGTTTAGTGGGCTTCGTAAGTCTTAAGCTTAATTATACAGCTTATACCAACTTCAAGTAATATTGTTCAAGCAATATTTTTACACAGGAATCACTAACCCATCCCGACAATACTCTATGATCACCTAATCATCCCACTTAAAACTCATCCTCCTCATCTGACCACTTCCCCTTGGACTCAGCAGCCTTGGGGCTACTTCTATTGTTGACCTGATCACCCTGCTCTGGCAAAAGCTCCAACTGCTTACCCATCTCCACACCGTATTGAATACTACTATATCTAATTTCATCTCATCTTTATCAAAGCTTGACATAGTTAAAGGTTTAGTGAGTTTTTTGTAAAAGTTATAATTTTTATCTGAGTTAGATATATAATCCGATTAGAGATAAGTCAGACATCAATAGCAAGAGTTAATTGAACTCCTAAATACTTAGATCCAGGTTAAAACTATCTGTATTCGATATATCAGTTCATGGTGCTCCATAAATCAAGGGGTCGATAGGGTCTAAGGAATTGGCGTTGCTGAATCGAGCAATGAATAGGAGTAGAGTGGGCATCCTGCCCGCCCGAAAATATATTGAAACTGGCAAGATGCCAGTTCCACGCAAGATGCCTATTCCACGGCAAGATGCCTATTCCACAGGTGCGACCCAAGGGGGATTTACTCGCCCTAGGAGGCGCGCACCTACTCTTAAAATCATTCCATTGTTAACCAATGCCAACGAATTGACTTGATCTACTTGATTGTTAGATGAACTGACCTGTTAATCAATCAACATATTATCAATAAAATCACGATTTAGTAGCGTTGAGTAATCAGGTTTTTAACGCTACTAACAGAGTAATTTTTGTGATTTTTTGGAAATATGTAACGGTCAACATCAGGATTGTTGATCAAGATTACCCTTGACTTACCCATAAACTGGGTATCTTAAGTTCCACTATTAATAATGAGTATTTCTTGAAAAACTTTTCAGGATATAACTCCGACAAATAGGGTTAATCTTTCCGAATCGAACAATCCCAAAATTTTCAAACAATTGCAATCTATCAGGAGCAAATGACATGGGAAGTTACACCGGTAACGACTTAAACAACTACTTCAAAGCACACAAAGAACGTCCATTCATATTCAAGAAATGGAAGTCTTGGAAAATGTCCGGTAATGGTGGCAACGATACCCTGATTGGTGGTCCGAAGAACGACAAAATATACAATCATAGGGTTGTGTAAGTCATTAAGCAGAATTACTTACTCTAGCTAAATTCAAAACCTTACTATCAGGAAAAGAAACAATGGGTAATTTTAACCTTGGAACTCTCAGTGGTCTAGAAACCAACTCTTTCCCTTCTTCCAAGTCTCTGACTGTATTTGATCCCACTGATGTCTTTCGCTTTAGGCTAAATGGTACCAAAGATATTGGTATAGCACTTACTAATATTAGCGCTGGGGACGATGCTGATCTCAGACTATTTCGGGATAGCAATAACAATGGTGTTTTTGATTCAGCAGACCGGCAAATTGCCAGTTCCATCAGAGGAGGCAATCGTGATGACATAATTAACCTTTCTAATCAAGGGAGTGGTCTCTACTTTGCCCAAGTGCAGCGCTATGCTCCAGGTAGCTCTGGCAATGTCTCCTACAATCTGAGCTTATCTGCCACCGTTAACCTGGGTACTTTAACAAACACTCCCGTCACCCGCAACAGTTTCTCTGTCACGCCAAATGATCCCAAAGATGTCTTCGAGTTCCGTCTTAATGGAACCAGAAACATCAATATTGCCGTCACTGATATCAGTGCTGGAGACGATGCTGATCTCAGACTATTTCGGGATAGCAATAACAATGGCGTTTTTGATTCAGCGGATCAGCAAATTGCCAGTTCCATCAGAGGAGGCAATAATGATGACTCAATTAACCTTGCTGATCAAGTGACTGGTCTCTACTTTGCTCAAGTGGAGCGCTTTGCTCGAGGTAGCTCTGGCTCTGTCTCCTACGATATCGCCTTATCCACCTCCGATCCTAGTAACATACTTCACACAGAACAGGATTTTGGTAACTTGTCAGCAGACCGGAGCCGAACTGGTTTTGTAGGTAACACAGATACCACTGATACCTACGAGTTTTCGATTGGATTCTTCGAGGGGGTCAACATTAACCTTACTGGACTTAGTAGTGACGCTGATCTCCGAGTAATCCGAGATTCTAATAACAATGGTCTGGTTGACAGTGGCGAGGTCATTCGCACTTCAACTCGTGGTGGCAGTCTCTCAGAATCAATCTCAGATATTAACCTTTCCGGTGACTACTTCGTCCAAGTCTATCAGTTCAGTGGTAATACCAACTACACTCTGACTCTTGACCATTTCACTACCCGTTTTGCATAACTTTGAGGGTTTTCAAAACTGAAGTTTGCCTTTGACAAAAGGGTAAAACCGAGAGCAGGGTGGTGAGTTTAATACCTGGTGAGAGGGGTGTTTATACCAAGTTGCATTCATACCTAGCACCCCATCACCAGATCACCTGATCGGAATATATTATCTTAGGACTTACGACGTTTAGTCGGCTTCGTAAGCCCTAATTTCAATTAGACAGCTTATACCAACTTCAAGTAATATTGTTCAAGCAATATTTTTACACAGGAATCACTATCAATCCCGACAATACTCCATGATCACCTGATCATCCCACTTAAAACTGATCATCCTCCTTTGACCACTTGCCCTTAGACTCAGCCGCCCTGGGGCTACTCCTAGGCTTGACCTGATAACCCGGCTCTGGCAATAACTCCAACTGCTTACCGGTCTGGCTCCCTTGCGGCTGTTTGCGCCTTCGCGGTTCATTCTTGCTACCACCACCATGGCGACGCCAAGAGGTTCGTTCTTCAGAGGTATCCTCGGCTACTACTTCATACAATAACGCTACCTTCTCCCCATCTTTACCTTTACGCAATACCCGACCCAAGCGCTGGATATACTCCCGAGATGAACCGGTCCCTGACAAGATAATCGCTACTCGCGCATCGGGGACATCGACTCCTTCATTCAACACATGGGATGCCGCTAAACAGCGATACTCTCCTTCCCGAAATCGCTTCAAAATATCATGACGCTCTTTGACTGGGGTTTGATGAGTAATGGCGGGAATCAATAACTCTTGAGAAATGCGATAAAGTGTAGCATTACCATTGGTAAAAATTAACATCTTCTCTGGGTAATGCTGAGCCAGCAAATCTAGCAAAATCCTTAATTTTCCATCGGTACCCAAGGCAATTTCCTTCGCCTCCCGGTGAGCTAACATGGCACGGCGTCCGCTTTGCGATCGCGCACTTGCCATCACAAACTGCTGCCAACCTTTAATACTGCCGAGATGAATGTTGGACGCCCTCAAAAAATCATTGCGCAACGTCATGCAAGAATTATAGCGATCGCGTTCTTTTTGGGAGAGCTTGACCTTAATCTGAATTACCTTATGGTCAGCTAGGGCCAAACCCGCCAATTGATCAGGGCTTTTGCGATAAACCTCTGGTCCTATCAAACCATTAAGGTCCCAATGACGGCCATCGGAGCGGTCTGGGGTTGCTGTCAGTCCTAACCGATAGGGTGCGATCGCATATTCCGCAATCACCTTATAAAAATCCGTAGGTAAGTGATGACACTCATCAAAAATCACCAAAGCGTACCGATTCCCTAAGGTTTCCGCATGAATAGTGGCACTATCATAGGTGGCGATCAGGATAGGCGTGCGATCGCGAGAACCACCCCCCAACACTCCCACCTCCACATCTGGAAAGGCTGCTTCGAGTTGAGCATACCACTGGTGCATTAAATCTAGGGTTGGTACCACAACTATGGTACTACGAGGAGTGTCTTGCATTGCCAACTGAGCCAGATAAGTCTTACCTGCTCCCGTTGGTAGCACCACTACCCCTTTACGACCGGCTTGCTTCCATGCCAATAGAGCTTCCCGTTGATGGGGATAAGGTTCCATCTCAAAACTAGATACTAGTGGCAGAGGCACAAATTCCCTAGCATCATCAATAAAATCAACCTTTTCTCTGAGTAAGGTTTCTACCAGAGGACGATAGTGAATTCCTCTAATCCGAAACTTCTCTACCCGATCATCCCAAGTCGCATACTCCACCCAAGCTTTGCCCCTCGGTGGTGGATGCAAAATCAGAGTTCCCCGGTCAAAGGTTAATCTAGGGGTGCGTGGCATGGATTCAAGGACGTTTCTTTGCTATTGTCGTACCGGTTCCGTTGCCAGGCTTTGGCCTAGCTTCAATAGCTAATAATACCAGACCACTGAACTTTCTTAAGTTGATTACGCCGATAGGAAAAGAAACGCTCTGGTTCAGAGTAAGTGCAGTGGGGTGCGATCGCAATTTGTTCTGAATCAATGCCCAATTGTTCCAACTGTAAGACATTGACTCGCCGCACATCCAAGCGTACTCGTCCGGGTTTCGGGTCATCTAATATCGGGGAGTCGTCTAGCTGCTGCAACACCCCCAGAATTGATTCAGTGGTATCCCCTTGATCAGTAGATACAATACTAGCTCCCACTTCAGCCGCCACGGTTTCTGATACCTGATAGCATTCCCCTGTAATTGCTGGACCGAGAGCAATGCGTAGATTTTCTTTACGGCTACCATTGTTTAGCAATCTTGCGATCGCATTAGGAACAATCCGTTGAGCAGTACCCCGCCAACCCGCATGAATTGCTGCTACCTGTCCCGTTTCCATATCCCCAATCAGTAACGGCGTACAATCTGCTGTACAAACCCACACAGCTTGGTTAGCTTCTTCACTTATAATACCATCAGCCGGTGGTTTATTGGAGTCTGGCTCACCGTTTTGGGTACTTTCAATTTCCCCAGGAGTTAGTACTGTATTGCCGTGAACCTGTTTAACTCGATACACCTGGGCATCAGGCTGGAGTACATCCACCATTTCTTCAGGAGAACGGGGAGAAAATGCTGAGGAAAAGAAGCCGTGATTCCATTGCTTCAATAGGCTACTCGTTAAATAGGGCAAATTATTCCAAGTGTCCCAGTGCCAGGTATGCATTTAAATTGTGTTGACGGTTTACACTTTACAGTTTACAGCTTAGACTTTACACTTTATCCTTTCAGCTGTTGTGGATTTCAATTATATATTATTTAATTATAGCTTTTATTGCATTTATGAGTTACACTTATAAACCTCAAAGTCCCCCTTTTTAAGGGGGATTTAGGGGGATCCCTTTGTACCTCATGGGAAATATAATTGCTATATCAAAAAAAACAAACCCTTTACCCCTGCTCCCTGCTCCCTGCTCCCTGCTCCCTTCCTGTCATAACCTAAAACTTTAAATTAAACCAGCTTACTGTCATAAATCAAGGCAACTTCCAAACTTTAATACTATCATCTCTACTGCCACTGACTAAGGTTTTTCCATCGGGACTAATCGCCAGAGAACTCACCCAGTTTTTATGACCAGTGAGGGTAGTTTTCAACTCCCATGTTTCTAAATCCCAAACCTTAATGGTATTATTGGCACTCCCACTAACCAAGGTTTTTCCATCCGGGCTAATCGCCAGAGAATGAACATAGTATATATGTCCAGTCAAGGTATTTTTTAATTCACCAATTGTCAAATCCCAAATTTTAATATTACGGTCTAAACTACTACTAAATAAGGTTTTGCCATCAGGACTAATGATGAGAGAAACAACGGAATCTCTATGACCAGTCAGGGTCTTTTTTAGATCACCTGTATCCAAATCCCAAATTCTGATCGTATTGCCCCCATTACCACTAACTAAGGTTTTGCCATCAGGACTAATCACCACCGAACTAACCCAATTCGTTTCCCCCCTTAAGGTTTGTTTCAGCTTGCCAGTCGGTAAATCCCAAACTTTGATAGTGTGGTCATAACTTCCACTTACTAACGTTTTTCCATCGGAACTAATTGCAACAGAACTAATAAATCCCTGATGACCAGTAAGATTCTTTTTGAGCTGACCCCTTTTCAAATTCCAAATCTTGATAGTATTGTCATCACCACCACTAGCAATATTTTCTCCATCAGGAGTAATAGCGACAGAATAAACATTACCATCATGGCCATTAAGAGTTCTAACTAACTCACCTTTCGGCAAATTCCAAATTTTTACAGTATGATCATTACTACCACTTACCAAATAGTTACTATCAGGACTAACCGCAATAGAACGCACTGAGTTAGAGTGTCCATTGAGAGTAGTTTTGAGGTAGGTACTGCTTGGTAAACCAGCAATCAAAAAACTTAGATTAGACGGAAATGTTTTATAGCGAAAATATCCATATCCTTGAGTAATTAATCCTATAGATAATAAAGAAACTCCTCCCATCATCACTTGTTTTTTTAACTGGTCATTTTGTCTTAATGACGTTAAAAAATTCAGAAAAGACTCGTTATACTTAGAGGTTGATTGAGAGGGATTAGCAGAGGGCGCAGACTGAAGCTCCAACACCTCCAAGACTTGGTCTACAGATTGATAACGGTGCTGATAGCTTTCTGGGAGCAGCCGATCCATTATCCACCACAATTGTTCACTCACCGGTTGCTTTAAATG
>NZ_JAAHHW010000168.1 GCF_010692325.1 Moorena sp. SIO3I8
AGGTATGCTAAACACACCAGACCGACTTGGCAAAGTAACAGGGAGATATTTTGGAGCAAGCTTGGTGTTAGTTTTTGAATCCTGCAAGGAAAATTCCCCAGAAAGCCCCCTCTCAACAGGTTCAGATTGATAGGAAACATGAACCCAGATAGTCGGAGACTCATTAACTGTCAATCCCCTACTATCTTTAGCGATCACAGGAGTCATCCTAAGGTTTCCTCCCATTTCAGAAACAGCCATAGGACAATATCCACGATTACCTGTACCTCGCCTACGTCCGCTCGGCGCATCACCTGAATAATCTGGCTGTTTAAACTCTACTGCTATAGATTCAGCCCTATTGCCAGTGGATTCCATCAATTGCGCTTGTGCTGGGTAGCTAGTGAGAGTCGTCAGAGCAAACGCAATCCCATAAAGCAGTTTAATTTTAACCATTCTCAACTCCGATGCTTTTGCCAAGGAAGATGCTGGCTGGGTCTCAGAAGTTCCCTTTTTGCATCAATCTAAGTTTCACATCTGATTGGAACATGGTGTATAACGTACTACCAAAACCATACCCACCGAAGTAAGCACCAATACCATTGCTGATGGCACCAGCGGTATCCAACCCCCTTGCAAAATAAACAGATAACAAATGCCATACAAAGCACCAAGTGCCACTCCCGTCGAGATTACCAAGCCACTTAGGAAATGCATACCCCTAGCCTGGCCTGAGCGGAATCCCATTACCAAACCAATTACACTTCCTACCACAGACCAACCCCAAATCCACAGCACTTCTGTTGATTCTGACCAAACCCACAACAAAGGTCGATTATCCAGAACCGCACTCAGGATTTGACTTACCATATGTCCTTGAATCACCACTCCTGGTGTTCGCTTCTCGCTCAGGGACTGACTGGCACTGTAAGGGGTGAGCCAGTAATCACTACTGGTATTAATTGGACCGGCTATACCAACAAGAATAATCCGACCCTTCAGTTGGGACCTGCGCTGGGGCGGAATCTTATCATTGAGAATATCGCCAACATTGACTGTTAGTGCAATATCTTCAGGAGAGCGACGGGAACGGTAATTTAGCAAGATTTGTCTACCTGCTGCATCCACTCTGTGGTAGCCACCGGTATCAGAATTTAATTCCTTCAGCACAACAGTTTTACCGTTACCCAAATGTGGCGCATCAATCCACAATTGCTGATTTGATGTGTAGCCCCATTGGATACCCTTAGCATTTAGATAGTATAGGGCTAGTAGCAGGCTAAGGTTATTCTTAGCAGTACACTTATCAGTCAGGTCTGGTGAGTTCAGAGATAACAGATGGCGACGGAGGATTCCCCCTTTGTCAGGTAAAGCATCACTAAAACTAATCCGATCTGGCCGAATTTCCAGGGGTGGAGAAATCCCTTCGGTGTCCCCAGCCTTAGCATCTTTAACTTTACAGATACCAAATAAATTCTTTTGTCCCAGGTAAGTTGCTAGTTTAGGGTAAGCTGGATCCACCGGAAAATCACGATAGATATCTAAGCCAATCGTGACTGGTTCATACTCCTGGAGTTTCTCAAATAGCCGAGTAAGAGTATGGTCTGATAACGATGCCCCATGCTTGGGTTGCTGTTCCTGATTTTTAATATCCTCTGGGGTAGCCTTAACAATCAACAGACGCTCGTCCCGCATTTCATAGGGTCGTTGTCGCATCAGTTTGTCAAAAGCTTTTAGTTCAAGCCCTTCCAATAGTCCCAACCACCGCAATCCCATTACCAAAGCCATGGCGAATACACTAGCCTTGAGTAACAAAACGCGATCGCACCATAGTAAACGAATCGGAAACGAATGGGATGGTTTGTCGGAGCTAGTTTGGTCTGAAGGAGTAGGGGAGGTACTGGGCAATGAAGTTTGACCCCCTGCTACAGCCGATCGCATCATGTGTTGACCCTCTGAAGAGGTTTGTGACCCATGAGCCTGACTGGAGCTACCTGAAACAGAAGGGAATTGATTGCGATCGCGCAACTGTTGCCAAGTCGGCGGAACAACAGCCGGATTTTGGCAAATCACTGGTAACCAGCTAGCACCAGGATAGTTATCTTCCCACCCTTGCAACCGTTCCCTAGCTTCCCGCACTGCCAAATATAAGGATTTTCCACCAGCAAATGCCGTTAAAAAGGACTTCAAAAACTCCTGTGCCACTCGATCGGGCACCGGCTCCCGCATCACAATCAACTGAGGAATATGTAAATCAGCCAATTCCCGTGCCAATCCCAAGCCATCGCAAGAGTTGAAAATTGCCAGTCTCAAACCACAGGTAATAGCTGTTCTCAGAGCATGCTTTAACTGGGAAATCGTTAAGCTATCAGTTTGATTAATACTTATGTAACCGGTTTTAGCATCCGCCCCACTCCCGCTATGTCCCGCAAAAAACAGGATATCCCATCCCTGTTTATCCCAAAGCTGGTGGTTAAGCTCTTGGCGTTGTGGCTGCACCACAAAAACAGTTTCCGCCTCTGGTAACTGCTCAAGTAAAGCGCGGTCTTTTTCAACCTCAATCCCTTCACTATTTCCTAAAATTCCTAATACCCTAACCTGACCCGTTGACTCTCGAGCTGGCGTTCTGACTCGCTCATACTCTTGGCTACTCAACGCCACTTCTGTCAGCGGGTAATCTTCAAATAAACGCCACAAATGCCAAGGCAATCGTCGCACTTGGTCATCTTCCGCCTCGATAATCACTCTAATTTCCTCAGACGGCATTAGTTTAGTTCGCACTCGCCGTTCAATCTTGTGAAATTCTTCAGCATTGAGCCAGGTATTAATTTGCTCTTCTAACTGTTGAGACAGATTCCTAAACTCAGCTTCTGAAACATTAGTGATACTAACGTCATGAATTTCCAGACGGAGATCGCACCTGAAGCCTCCGTAGAGTGCTGCATACATTAATTGCCAGCGTTTGTAGAGTTTAGGCAGTTCCGGTGCAGCAGGCAAACATCCAGTAAACTGAATCGGATTACGATGATCTGTTTCCCAAAGTTGAGCGATAACAGTAGGAAAACCTTCCTGACAATTTCCATTTCCCAGTTTTAAGACTACTAACTGACTCATCGATACAGCGGTTTGCAATTCAATTAAGTACAAAGTTCTGGGTTTTTAGGGAGCAGGGAGCAGGGAAAAGGGAAGAGGAAAGAGTGAAAAAAATCCTGTCTACCTGATAGTTAGGCAACCCACTGTTTATAGGGGTCTAACCATTAAAACTCTTGCGATGCTAATGTAACATTACTTACTTGTGTTTGTCAACTCCTAAATTGGTGGTATAAAAATGCTATAGTGTAGTTTTAAGATTTTATATCTAGATTGATATCTAGCTTGATCCACAGCTGACTGATTCACCATCAAGGGATATCAGAAAAGTCAGCTTTTCACGCAAACATTAGTTGTCACGTGACCGTAATTTGTGGTATACTGTAAAGCTAGTGACTAAAAAAGTATGGGCGATTAGCACAGTGGTAGCGCGCTTCCTTCACACGGAAGAGGTCACTGGTTCGAACCCAGTATCGCCCATGGGTAAGCATATGCGCACTTATCACAGGCTAGAAGCCTGTTCCACCCGCACAGAATGCATGGGTAGGGTGGGCAAAACCTTGCCCACCCTACAGGTAGCGTTAAATTGAGGGATTTGCGTAAGTCCTATCTGACTTCTAGCTAGTTTGTGGCGCAGGCTTCAACGCTGCGACATAACTCAGATTAAATGAATTCTGACCTGTTTTCTTCAATAGCTGTTCGCGTAGCGTACGCGTAGCGCTTAAGCTGACTACTTACACTCAAACAGTTAACCAAACCGAAAGGTCTCGTTGAATCAAATCTTGGAGTTTGAGGATATCATCACGATAAAATTCCAGCAACTGTTGCCGTTCCTCTTTAGAAAGAGCAGCTTTTTTCTTATCAGTTGAGTTCATGTTAATTAGCGCCAAACGAACAGTTTGCCTCACCTCCAGCGGCAGGATGTACCTTAGTCCAGAAGCCACCATAGTTCTGAGGGGATTTTGTTTACGCAACAGATTATTAACCAATTTTACTTTAGGAATTTGAGCCACTTGAGCTTTTTTGGATACATCCGGGATAAACGTTTCATCTACTCCAATGAATCGATAAATATCCTGGAGCAAAGCCACGTAATTTTTACATAAATCATCGTACAGATAAACTTTTATTTTATGTCGATTAAACTTTTCAAAAAAATGTTTCAGTTGATCATTATATAGTCCTTTTTTTAGGGTAAACGACCCCTTATAGCGAAACTTAAGCTGTTCCGATAATGGTTGAACCTTACCCGCTACATCCGTCGCTTCCCGAACGTGCATTAAATAATCCGAATAAGCTCGGTCTATGGGATTTCTTAGAATAGCAATCAGTTGAACATCCGGCAAATAGCGCAATATTAGTTCAGAAGATGATTTATAATGAAACAAATAGTTAGGGGATGCTTCACCAATCGCTATTTCATCCTTAACGTCTTCGAAAAGTTTACAATATTTTTCAAAGGTATCAATTCTATTTTTGTTAGGAGTTATTAGTTCTGGAGGCAACTTTCCCCAATCTTTTTCAAAAAAATTGGTTTCCTTAACCGGACTCATTTGACACTCCCCGGTCTAAAGACGCGGGGATTCTTCACTCAACGATCTAACTTGCTCGACCAGGCCGGAACCAGGAAGAGTAGAGGTCGGATCTCCTGAAGCGTTGGGATCAATGATCCAAGTTCCGGTGTGCCCCACCGTACTCAAGGCTCTTTTTAGGATATTTATGGCGGCATTATGATCTCTATCTAGTTGACAACCACACTTACAGGTGTGAGTCCTGGTTGATAGAGACTTTTTAACAACCTCACCGCATTCTGAGCAATTTTGGCTGGTATAGGCGGGATTTACTGCAACCGTCACCTTCTTAAATTTTGTACCAAAATGCTCCATCCATTTCCTAAATTGATACCAACCTGCATCATTAATAGACTTAGCAAGACAGTGGTTTTTAGCCAGATTCTTAACCCTTAAATCTTCATAGGCGACCAGATCGTTAGATCGGACTACGCAGCGCGCCAGTCTCTTGGCGTGCTCTTCGCGTTGCCTACTTATTCTAAGGTGATGTCTACCTAGTCTATTAACTGCTTTTCTGCGATTGGATGAGCCTTTCTTTTTTCTAGAAACTCTGCGCTGATAGAACTTAAGGCGTTTCTCTCCCGTCCTGTAAAAACGGGGGTTAGGTTCAGTATTCCCAGTGGAATCAGTATAGAACTCTTTTAGTCCAACATCTAGACCAACAGCCGTTCCAGTTGGTTCTAATTCTTCTTTGATGTTAACTGAAACACAAAACTGGACATAGTAGCCATCAGCTCGACGAACTATCCGAACCCGCTTAATCTGTTTTTTGTCAAAACGCCATAAGTCCCATGTACCTTTAAGTTTGAGCTTTCCAATCCCCTTTTTATCACTAAATGTAATTGATTTCTTGTCAGGGGACAACTTCCAGCCAGACTGCTTATACTCTACTGAACGGCAGTTTTTATGGAATTTAGGAAAACCTTTTTTGCCGGGTACCTTTTTCTTACAGTTATCAAAGAACCGAATGATTGATGACCATGCTCTTTCGGCACTAGATTGACGAGCCGTAGAGTTCAATTCATTGGCAAAAGGGAAATTATTGGCTAGGACTGCACTGTATTTGTTAAGGTCAAATTTATTAACCCTTTTATTGTCCATCCAGTACCTGAGACAGCTATTGCGAATGAATTGAACAGTCCGAATAGCCTCATCAATAGCGGAATATTGATGTTTCTTCCCTTTTGCTTTGAACTCCAAGATAATCATCAGTTTCGACCTTAACTGTTTCTACTTTTATTCTACAACAACCAGGCTAAGATTCTGGATTTTCCTGGAATATTTTTCACAGGCGGCTAAAGCCGCTATTCGCTTTCATCCCGGAGACGAAACCTTAAAATAAGGCAGCCTTAATCATAAAGTTTTAACCCTTTTACCCATAGCCGACCAACCATAAAGGCTGCCTTATTTTTGCGGTAACTTCTGACCCGCTCGCTTTGTGACGGGGTTTTCAGCGTTTAGACTTTTATAAACTTGAGGGTTTTGCGTTAAGTAGTTATAAATAGAAGTTGTTCCTGCCTTCTGCACACCTATAATTAAAGGAATAGGGAATAGGGAATAGGGAATAGGGAATAGGGAATAGGGAGTAGGGGTAATAAAATTTAATGTACCTCGTACCCTATAAAAATGTTTCCCATCTCCCCATCACCCCATCACCCCATCTCCCCATCACCCCATCACCCCATCACCCCATCACCCCATCACCCCATCACCCCATCACCCCATCACCCCATCACCCCATCTCCCCATCTCCCCATCTCCCCACACCTCCCGACTCCCTAATTAAGGTAGTTCACTTATTCGCTTCAACCCAGCAGAGTCCTGGTCGTACTCGTCTAGGTCAACGGAAATCGGCTCAACATTCCAGATGTTCTGACCATACTCCCGAATCGTGCGGTCTGAAGAGAATTTGCCCATATTCGCCGCATTAATAATCGACATCCGAGTCCAGTGATGCTGATCCCGATAGGCTTGGCATACTTGCTTCTGGGTATTCACATAGGACTGGTAGTCTGCCAAAAGCAGGTACTCATCGCCGTACAGTAGGGAATCCACAATTGGCTTAAACAGGTTAGGATTACGGGGATAGAAGTACCTAGAGCCAATCTGATCGATTACCTGCTTGAGCTCTTCATTGTTGTTATAGTATTCTTGCGGGTTATATCCCTCAGCCTTGAGAGCGTATACTTCCTCAGTAGTTAAACCAAACAGGAAGAAGTTGTCTGCTCCTGCTTCTTCTCGGATTTCAATATTAGCACCATCCAAGGTACCAATCGTTAACGCTCCATTCATGGCAAATTTCATATTGCCAGTTCCAGAGGCTTCCTTGCCAGCAGTGGAGATTTGCTCTGAAAGGTCGGCTGCTGGGTAAACCTGCTCTCCGAGGGAAACCGAAAAGCCTTCTAAGAAAACTACCTTGATGCGATCGCTTACATCAGGGTCATCATTGATAACCTCTGCTACTGAGTTGATCAACTTAATCACCAGTTTAGCCATGTAGTAACCCGGTGCTGCTTTGCCAGCGAAAATAAAGGTTCGGGGCAAGATATCGATAGAGGGATTCTCCTTGATCTGGTTGTAGAGAGTAATGATATGGAGTACATTCAACAACTGACGCTTGTACTCGTGAATCCGCTTTACTTGAACATCAAACAGGGAATTAGGATCAACTTTAATATTGTTGTGTAGCAGAATATAATCCGCAAGGTTGTGCTTGTGCAGCTGCTTAATCTTGCGCCAGCGATCGCAAAACTCAGCATCATTAACAAACTGCTCTAACTGTTTGAACTGGTCTAGATTAGTAACCCAACCCTCTCCAATTTTCTCAGTAATCAGTTCCGACAGTTGAGGATTACTCAGCAATAGCCACCGACGGGGTGTGACCCCATTGGTCATATTAATAAATTTATTTGGCCACAATTCATAGAAATCTTGGAGCACATCCTTCTTCAGCAATTCCGTATGCAGTGCGGCCACCCCATTAATAGCATGGCTACCTACACAGGCTAAATGAGCCATCCGCACAGACTTATCAGGTCCTTCTTCAATCAAGGACATTCGTCTGAGCCGGTCATTATCACCTGGATACTTGGCACGCACATGATCCAAGAAGCGACGGTTGATTTCATAGATAATTTCTATATGCCTCGGTAATAGTTTCTCAAATAGGCTAACTGGCCAGCGTTCCAAAGCCTCTGCTAGCAAAGTATGATTAGTATAGCCAAAGGTGTTCCTAGTGATATACCAAGCTCGATTCCAGCTCAATTTGTACTTATCCAAGAACAACCGCATCAGCTCCGCCACCCCAATTGATGGGTGAGTATCATTCAGCTGAATCGCAATTTTCTCATGGAACAGGTCGAAATTACTATTAGTTCGTCGATAATTATTAATAATATCCTGAAGAGAACAGCTAACAAAGAAATACTGCTGCTCTAGCCGTAGTTGCTTCCCTTGGGAAGTGTTATCATTGGGATAGAGAACTTTCGAGATATTCTCGGAATAGATCTTTTCAGTCACAGAGCCAGCATAGTCACCGCTGTCGAACACCTCAAAATCAAATTCCTCACTGGCACCAGCACGCCACAAACGCAGGGTATTGACCGTATTTTTCTTGTAACCAGGCACTGGTATATCGTAGGGAGTACCCAAAACCTGCCACTCCGGAACCCAACGCACCCGATAGCGCCCTTCATCATCCTTGTAGGATTCTGTCTTACCCCCGAAATTAACCTCAACCGTTAATTCTGGGCGTCGGATTTCCCAAGGGTTGCCGAAGCGTAGCCATTTGTCAGGACGTTCAACTTGAGCACCGTCAATGATCCGCTGGTCAAAGATACCGAATTCATAACGGATGCCGTACCCAACAGCAGGAATTTCTAACGTTGCCAGGGAGTCCAGGAAACAAGCAGCCAAGCGTCCTAAACCGCCATTCCCTAGACCAGGCTCAGCTTCCAGGATTTTCAGGTCATCTAGCTCCAGCCCAGATTCGTGGAGAGCTTGGCTGAGCCGATCATATATTCCCAAGTTGAGCAAGTTATTAGTGAGCTGGCGACCCATCAAAAATTCTGCTGACAGGTAATATACCGTCTTAGCATTTTTTCTAGTATAGGTTTCTAAGGTTTTAATCCACCGCTGAAGTAGCCGGTCTCTTACCGTATAAGCCAGAGCCATATAGTAATCGTAGGGTGTAGCCAAAAACTGATTTTTACCCTGGATATAATAAAGATTATCAGCAAAGGCTCGCTTAAGGGTTTCCACCGACATACCTGTACGGTCATCTTCTACCTTAACCTTGATTTGTTGTGTGAGGTTGGTAGCTTCCTTCATAGTATGGCTCATCCTGACCAAAAACTTGTCATTCTATTATGAATTCTGTTTGGTGAGAGAGTAAGGATGGACGGTCATTGGTGAATTATCATTCTCTGTAGTAAAATCACCAATTTGTAACACACAGTTCCTACTTGAGTTGATTTTCCTGCAAAGACTGGATCAGAAACAGATTCAATGGGTCTTGACTAATCTCTTTCACATAAGACTCACTGAGATAGGAAGCATATTGGGGTTGTTTAGCAATATAGGTTTTGAAAAAAGCGGTACTAAGTGCCATCAGGTAAGGACGAGCGATCGCAGGATCTGGCCCAATCAATTCAGGTGGAACCGGTAAGACACCCTCTCCTGCCCCACCCAGGTAGGAAAAGTGAGTACCTGCTTCTGTCACCACTAGATAGTTTTCTGGGGTAGTTAGCCAGCTGAAGGGGGTAATTTGTTGTTCTACAGGTGGCGCAAAGATGTCTCTGATACTAGAGACCATCATGACCGGAACCTGAATTTGTGACATCCCGGCTTCACCAAAGATCGGGTTGCTGAGCGGATTAACAGCAATCACTGCTTTTACCCGTTCGTCTCCCAAATTATAGTCTTCTGGGGGTAGTTGAGTACCTCGACACTGGAGTAGCAGGGATACATCTAAGGATAAATTGTTCTGTCGAGCAGCATCACACTCACTAGTAAGCTGTTCAAAATTGAGCTTAGCTCCTCCTAGAGCAAGAACAGTATAGCCTCCGAAGGATTGACCAATTACTCCCACCTCTTCTAGATTCAGCCTGCCAAACTTACTCGGGTCAGAATTAGCTTTAGCGGAAAGTTCATCTAACAAATACTTCACATCCAGAGGACGATGGATGATCGCAGTAGGATTGAGGGGAGTGGCGAAGCCAGCAAAGATTTGATTAATGCGTTCGGAACTAGTACCAATATGCTCCGGGACCGCAACTGCAAAACCGTAAGATGCTAAATGTTTCGCTAGATAGGCAAAGGTATTGCGGTCTGAAGCCAAACCATGGGAGATAACCAGAGTTGGAATCGAGCCTCTTATTGCTCCTTGGTCTGAAGACCTAGGTAGATAAATATCAACGGGAAACGAAGCTTGACGCTCAGAGTTATAAACCTCAAAGGTTTCTTTACGCCAACCTATTCCTCCAGAATTCCTGAGATCTGCTTGTGCTGAGAAATTAAACGATGTTGAGCCTTCTCCCTGTAGTTGTGCCCGATTTTTAATGGCACTAAAGACAACATCATTTACCACAAATAGCCTTGATAGCTCATCAGTAACATCAGAAATTAGTTCCACATCCAGGTAAATAGTTTCTAGGGAAAACTTACGCAATACATTAATAACGCTCAAGCCTTCTGGATCCGAAGCTGCCGAAACTAAAGCACCCCGCAAGGGATAGAAACCATTGCGATTAAAATCTGCTTTTATTACATTCCCCAATCGGCGCAGTAAGGTTTTCCCCACCGGTAAGCGAGTGAACAAATAAACATATCTGGGAGAAATATTAAATCGACTATTTAGTAGAATCCGCAGTGCTGCTAATTGTGTTGGTGTAGCAAAGTTGGCATAATAGGCAAATTGCCTTGTCATTGTGCCATCTTTAGCAAAAATTTCCAAGTCTTCAATCCCAATATTAAATTGTCCAAAGGGAGAAACGAAGAAAGTAATTCGCTCTGCTCCTAGGGCAGGAATTGCACTGAATGTAGATACTAGACTCAAGCCTAGGGATAGGGAAAAGCGAGTTAACCACTGGCGCAGTGGGTTAGAATGAAAGGATTGGGTGCTCACTTTAGCTGCTCGGGAAAGACTAGGGGAGTTGGTAATAGTTAAGGGAAAACCTGTGACAAGATCATTAAACATGTACAAAGCTCTCAAGACCAAACTGAAACTGAACAACCAACACAAAACCCTGATGGCACAACATGCTGGTTATTCTAGATGGGTCTAAAACTGGGGACTAGGGCGTGTTTTCAAAGTTTTCCGCAAGATATTAGATCCCCCCCAGCCCCCCTTAATAAGGGGGGAGCCATACTCGCTCATCCCCCTTTTTTAAGGGGGATAATGGGGTATCTCCGAGGGGGAGCCATACTCGCTCGTCCCCCTTTTTTAAGGGGGATAATGGGGTATCTCCGAGGGGGAGCCATACTCGCTCGTCCCCCTTTT
>NZ_JAAHHW010000169.1 GCF_010692325.1 Moorena sp. SIO3I8
CCATGACTTGGATATATTTTTACAGTCTTTTTGTGTGCGGGTTGCTCAAAAATTGAAATTGCCCAATCAGTTGCAAAATTATTGGGAAGATATTTTTTTTACCAGTGAAGTAAAGTGTAGCACCTACTTTGAAGAGTATTTGTTGGTTTCTTCAGAGAGTCCTTTGGTTTTATGTCTCGATAACCTAGAGCGAGTTTTTCCTCATCAACACGTTGCTGAAGGGTTTCTTACGTTGCTGCGGAGTTGGCATGAAAATGGCCAGTTTTATGATATTTGGAAAAGACTACGGTTGATAGTGGTTTATGCTACGGAAGTTTATATTGACTTGGCTATCAATAAATCGCCTTTTAATGTAGGATATCCTATAGATTTAACTGATTTTACTTTGAATCAGGTTCAGGATTTGGCGAAATTTTATGGCTTCAATTTATCAGTTAATTTACTACATGAATTAATGAGTATGGTAGGAGGACATCCTTATTTATTACAGTTAGCTTTCTCTACTCTTAGCAAAAATCCCAACATCACCATCGAGCATCTTTTAGAAACAGCCCCGACAGAATCAGGGATTTATCGCCATCATTTGCGAGAGCTTTTAAATAATCTCATGCTCCATCCCAATTTACTAAACGCTTTCAAAAAATTACTGACAACTACTCAAGCAGTGCGCCTGGATTATAATGAAACCTATCTGTTAGAAAGTCTGGGATTAGTCAGAGCAATCGGTAATGATTGTATTCCGAGATATAATTTGTATCGTGAGTATTTTAGTAACAGACTTTTAGAGTTGCGTAGGGTGCGTTAGGGACGGGCTTACCCTGATTTTCAGGCTCAAATCCCGGGTTGCGATCGTCCGTCCCGTAACGCACCAAGGGACGGGCTATGCCAACAGTGGCTATCGATAAAATCAGGGCTTGCCCAAAGGTGGTGCGTTACGGGGCGGGCTATCCCAACACTGGCCCTCGGTGTTGAACATGATGGCAAGCCCGCCCCTAACGCACCCTACGCAACTCCCCACACTCCCCAAACTCCCCACACTCCCTACTCCCTATTCCCTACTCCCTACTCCCTACTCCCTACTCCCTACTCCCTTTCCTACCATGAGCAACCAACCAACAATCTATCAAGTTGGGGGAAGTTTACCTAACGATGCTGCTACTTATGCAGTCAGAAAAGCTGATACCGAGATTTTTGAGGCTTTGATGGCTGGGGAATTTTGTTATGTGCTCAACTCGCGACAGATGGGTAAATCTAGTTTGCGGGTAAAAACCATGCAAAGACTAATAGAGGCGGGAGTAGCTTGTGCTTCTGTGGATGTTACCCAAATTGGTAATTACGTAACGTCAGAGCAATGGTATGCTAGCTTAATTAAGAGTCTGGTAAATAGTTTTAAGCTATCAGATAAATTCAAGGTTTTACCTTGGTTACGAGAGCGTAAGCAACTCTCCCCAGTAATGTGGTTGGGTGAGTTTATTGAAGAGGTGCTGTTGTCAGAGATTCCAGAAAATCTTGTTATCTTTCTGGATGAGATTGATAGTATTATTAAGGTAGAGTTTAAAGATGATTTCTTTGCCTTTATTCGCAGTTGTTATAACCAAAGAGCAGAAAATCCTGTCTATAATCGGCTGAATTTTTGCTTGCTGGGAGTAGCAACTCCAGCGGATTTGATTCAGGATAAACAGCGCACTCCCTTTAATATTGGTCGGGATATTGAACTGACTGGCTTTACCTTTGAAGAAGCGAAAACACCACTGCTCCCTGGTTTGGTAGGGAAAGTGGATAATCCTGAACAGGTGTTAGCTGAGATATTGCACTGGACGGGGGGACAACCGTTTCTGACCCAGAAGTTGTGTAAGTTAATGGTGGAGCATTCTCAAGCTTCCCCCTTATTAAGGGGGACGGGAGGGGGATCCATCCACAGCAGTTCAAGATTGGGATCCCCCCTAACCCCCCTTAACAAGGGGGGAACTTCTGGAGGGGGATCTATCCATAGCACTTCTGGAGGGAGATCCCCCCTAACCCCCCTTAACAAGGGGGGAACTGGAGTTGAGGGCACTTCTGAAGGGAAATCAAACCATTCTCAAGCTTCCCCCTTATTAAGGGGGACGGGAGGGGGATCTATCGATAGCACTTCGGGATTGGGATCCCCCCTAACCCCCCTTAGCAAGGGGGGAACTGGAGTTGAGGGGACTGGAGTTGAGGGCACTTCTGGAGGCGAATCGAACCATGCTCAAGCTTCCCCCTTATTAAGGGGGACGGGAGGGGGATCTATCGATAACACTTCGGGATTGGGATCCCCCCTAACCCCCCTTAACAAGGGGGGAACTGGAGTTGGAGAAACTTCTGGAGGGGAATCGAACCTTAGCAAGGGGGGAACTGGAGTTGCACAGGTCGCCCGTAGCCAAATTATTGAGAATTGGGTATCTCAGGATAAACCAGAGCACTTGAAGACCATACGCGATCGCATTCTCAGACATGAGCAACGGGCGAGTAGGCTGTTGGGATTGTATCAGCAGGTATTAGATCAGGGTAGTATTGCCGCTGATGGCAGTGATGAACAGACAGAATTAAGGCTATCGGGGTTGGTAGTGGAGCGGGATGGCTCTTTGACCGTTAACAACCGGATTTATGGCAGTGTTTTTGATGGCGATTGGGTTAAGCAAGAATTGGCTAGACTGCGTCCCTATTCTGAAGCCTTTACCGCTTGGGTTGAGTCTGGCTGTCAGGAAGAATCGCGTTTGTTGCGAGGGGTGGCGTTAGAGAATGCTCAAGCTTGGGCTAAGGGTAAAAGTTTGAGCGATTTAGATTATCAGTTTTTGGCGGCTGGTCAGGAATTAGACCGTAGGGTATTGGCAGAAGAAAGTCGGATATTAGCTAAGGCCAATGATACCTTAACTGAAGCCCAACAGAAAGCCAAGAGAACTATACTGATAGGGGGTATTAGTCTAGGTTTGTTTTCAGTGGTAGCAATAATTATTGCTATGATAACTGCTAAAAACATAAAAGACGCTCAAACAGGTACCCGACTAGAACAACAAGGGATTACTATTTTACGGCGCTTACCAGAGGATAATGTTTACTATGGCAATCGAGAGCTTTTATACTCAGCCATGGAGACTGGGCAAGAGCTATTTAATATCGTTAAAGATGGTCGCCCCCTGGATAAATATCCTGCCATCAGTCCTGTCTATGCTCTACAGCAGAGTCTGAGCAAATTCAAAGAAAAGAGAAGATTTCAAGGACATCAAAACTCGGTAAACAGTGTAAGTTTTAGTCCCGATGGTAAAACCCTGGCTACGGCATCATCGGACAAAACTGTCAGAGTTTGGGATTTAGAAGGAAATCAATTAGCTCTGTTGACAGGACATCAAGGCTCGATAAGGAGTGTAAGATTTAGCCGAGATGGTAAAACCCTGGCTACCGCATCATCGGACCATACGGTCAGAATCTGGGATTTAGAAGGAAATCAATTAGCTATGTTGACAGGACATCAAGGCTCGGTAAATAGTGTAAGGTTTAGCCGAGATGGTAAAACCCTGGCTACGGCATCATCGGACCATACGGTCAGAGTTTGGGATTTACAGGGACAGCAATTAGCTCTGTTGACAGGACATCAAGGCTCGGTAAATAGTGTAAATTTTAGCCGAGATGGTAAAACCCTCGCTACGGCATCATCGGACCATACGGTCAGAGTTTGGGATTTACAGGGACAGCAATTAGCTCTGTTGACAGGACATCAAGGCTCGGTAAATAGTGTAAATTTTAGCCGAGATGGTAAAACCCTCGCTACGGCATCATCGGACCATACGGTCAGAGTTTGGGATTTACAGGGACAGCAATTAGCTCTGTTGAGAGGACATCAATCCTCGGTAAATAGTGTAAATTTTAGGCGAGATGGTAAAACCCTCGCTACGGCATCATCGGACCATACGGTCAGAGTTTGGGATTTAGAAGGAAATCAATTAGCTCTGTTTAAAGGACATCAAAGCTGGGTATCGAGTGTAAGTTTTAGCCGAGATGGTAAAACCCTCGCTACCGCATCATCCGACAATACTGCGAGACTGTGGGATTTACAGGGAAAGCAATTAGCTGTGTTGAGAGGACATCAAAGCTTGGTATCGAGTGTAAGTTTTAGCCGAGATGGTAAAACCCTCGCTACGGCATCAGACGACAAAACGGTCAGAGTTTGGGATTTAGAAGGAAATCCATTAGCACTGTTGAGAGGACATCAAGGCTCGGTAAATAGTGTAAGTTTTAGCCGAGATGGTAAAACCCTGGCTACCGCATCATGGGACAAAACGGTCAGACTCTGGGATTTACAGGGCAATCAATTAGCTCTGTTGAAAGGACATCAATCCCCGGTAGAAAGTGTAAGGTTTAGCCGAGATGGTAAGATGCTGGCTACAGCATCAAGGTACAATACTGTTGTCAGACTCTGGGATTTACAGGGCAATCAATTAGCTCTGTTGAAAGGACATCAAGACTCGGTATGGAGTATAAGTTTTAGCCGAGATGGTAAGATGCTGGCTACGGCATCATCGGACCATACGGTCAGACTCTGGGATTTACAGGGCAATCAATTAACACTGTTGAAAGGACATCAAGACTCGGTATGGAGTGTAAGGTTTAGCCGAGATGGTAAGATGCTGGCTACGGCATCATCGGACCATACGGTCAGAGTTTGGGATTTACAGGGAAATCAATTAGCACTGTTTCAAGGACATCAAGACTCGGTCAATAGTATAAGTTTTAGCCGAGATGGTAAGATGCTTGCTTCTGCATCAAGAGACAAAACGGTCAGAGTTTGGGATTTAGAAGGAAATCAATTAGCACTGTTTCAAGGACATCAAGACTCAGTCAATAGTATCAGTTTTAGCCGAGATGGTAAGATGCTGGCTACGGCATCATCGGACAATACTGCCAGACTCTGGGCCGTTGAAGATTTAGATGAGATGCTAGCTAGGGGCTGTAAGTTGCTTGAAAATTACTTTGTGGAATATCCTGAATCCCTAGATAGCTTAAAGAAATGCCAAAATTCAGATGGCAAAATAGCTGCAGCTTCTGGTTTTGTCAAACAAGGTGAAGAGTTAGCAAAACAGGGGGATGTGGATGGTGCTATTGCTAAGTTCCAAAAAGCCCAAGAATGGAATCCAGAGCTAGAATTCGACCCAGAGAAAAAAGCCAAACACCTTGCAGCACCCACTTTGGTTGAACAAGGAGAGGAATTGGCAAACCAGGGGGATGTGGATGGTGCTATTGCTAAGTTCCAAAAAGCCCAAGAATGGAATCCGGAGCTAGAATTACAGCCAGAGATAAAAGCCAAACAGCTAGCAGCACCCGCTAAAGTTAGACAAGGTGAGGAGTTAGCTCAAGAAGGTAAATTAACCAAAGCCCTATCTCTCTATAAAGAAGCACAACAACTAGATCCAAATCTAGAAATTTATGCTTATTCTTGGAATCAAATCTGTTGGTTTGGTAGCCTCCATGGATATGCTGCTGACGTGATGGATACCTGTGAAAAAGCAGTAGCAAAAGCACCTGAAGATGGAGGTATTCTCGATAGTCGTGGTTTGGCTAGGGCTCTGACTGGGGATACCGCAGGAGCGATATTAGATTTTCAGGCATTTGTAGACTGGACCGACAATGATAAGTGGAAAGCACAACGGCAACAATGGATAGATGAGCTCCGGGCTGGTAAGAATCCTTTTACGGAAGAGGTGTTGAAGGATTTACGTGGGGAGTAAGGGTAGGGAAGGCAATAGGCAATAGGCATGCTAGCAATAGGCTGTAGAACTGGCATCTTGCCAGTTTCATGCTTATTGTCGGGCGGGCAGGATGCCCACTCTACTGATATTGAAACTGGCAGTAGAACTGGCATCTTGCCAGTTTCAATATATTTTTTGTAACAAAATTTTTCAAAATATGTTATAATAAAATATTTTTGTGCTATAGTATAACAGTGGGCGCTGAGACGCCCAGAGTCAAGAGCTAGCCCGGGGACAGTGCAATATCTACGGGCTAGCTCTGGCTCCCCTAAAAAAGGAGACAGTTTGATTATGAGTTATTCGGAACGCCTTCATCCATGGGTGGTCATTCGGCTATTACCGGAAATGCAGCGAGTAGTTGTTGCTCGCTTCCGCAATCGATCGGATGCCGAGGGACATTTGTGGGCTCTGAAACGATTAATGCCTGATGCGGAATTTATAATTGTTTTTGATGTTGGGAATAATCCAGTAGGGAATAGGGAATAGGGAACAGGGAACAGGGAACAGGGGTCAAGAGAGAGATTACCTAGGAAAATGTTGCTATGTTTGTTAATAACTGATTGTAGTGTTTCTCCTGACTCCTGACTCCTGACTCCTGACTCCTACCCTTACCAAACGACTTTTTCAGCAAACCCTACTTAACTCTTTCATTAACCGGAAAGCGGTCAAGTAACTGAGCAGCACGAATCGCATTAGCTTTTAAAGACTCTGATAGAGGCAACACATGGGGAATTTGGGATAATATATCTAAGGTTCGACGTAATATTCGCACTACGTCCCCTTCATCTAAGCTGCTATTACCGCATATCTCCCGCCAGGATTTGCCTAATGACCACTGCTCCACTAGACCAATTAACCTATCCTCTGACCAAACCGGTAAGGCGACATGATATCGACGCTGTAGCTGAAATACTTGACGCCGAATCCTCCTGAGGTTTGCCAATGCCTCTAGCACTTCCTCACTTGGTTGATAGTTTGTCCAACTATCCGGTCTAGGGGTTTCGGTAACTAAAGCAGAGCAAGCTGCTGCCAGTTGGTGGGGGTCTAAGTCATCTAATTCTCCCGACAGCATGGCTAAGGCTAGCCACAACTCATTTTCTCCCCGAAGCGAAGCAGCCGCTTGCCCCAGAACAGTGGGAGTTAAGTCCTCCAAAGAACCAGATGCTTTTAAAATTTCAATCAGGTTCAGAAATTCGTGCCAATGCTGAGCCTGGTATTCTCGGAATTTAGCTTGACGTTGGTTAATTTGCTCCTGCAAAAACAACCGTTTTTTGTGGCGTTTGATCAGTTGAGAAGGATTACCCCACTGACGAAGAGCATGGGTTTCCATTTGACCCTCTAGATCAGCAACAACACCTTCTTGCTCCCTGACTTCTGGAGCAACCCAGAGTTGAGCAATGGTGGGAACTTGGTTAGCCAAGGCTTCAGTATCTTCATTTCCGCTTTTGACTTGACCTGGTTTAATCTCAAGCCCCTCTAAAGGCTGGAGAGTTCCAATATCAAGGCATCGAAGATTAATAATGTCAGAGGATTCACCTTGAGTTGAGCCGGTTGAGTAATCTTCCGTAGAGCCATTGGATACTTGGTCATCGGCCACTTCAGGAAAGCCATCTAACCCCATCACATCAGCAGTTGTTGCCACATACCATCGGTTAGCAGCACTTAAGCACACCAGATAGGGGAATTGACCGGAACCCTTTTGTTTAGACACCAAAACAGCTGGAACAGGAGAAGACACTGGCACATTCTTGCCCTTCAAATAAAGAATGACTCCCGGTTGCACCTGTTGTAGTAATTGGGATACGGCTTTAGAAACAGATACCTCTGCTTGGTGTTGCAGGTCTTTAAGGATGCGGCGCTCTACTTTCAGGTGTTCCTTCAGTTTTTGATAGCCTTCCATTACTGCCACATCTACCGGTGCCAGTTGAAAATCAATTCTCGTCAGTTCCGCAGTCAGTTCAGTAATTGCCTGTTGTTGAGGTTTGAGGTACAAAGTAGCTAGATACTGAGCAAAGCTGCGTTCAACTAACTCCTTAGCTTGAGGCAGAGAGTGAGTTTGCAACAAATTCAGTACCATACCATAGGTAGGGGTAAACTGACTAACTAGGGGATCAGCACCAGCCGTTGCTAGATAAGCCGCCTCCTTAGCCCCTTCAAAGGGGGTTTGCACCGTCACCACATAGCCATTGGTATCCATCCCTCGCCTTCCTGCTCGTCCAGCCATCTGCAAAAATTCCGAGGCAGTCAGTAGCCGGTGTCCTCGGTCAGTACGCTTAGATAGACTGGAAATAACAGTGGTACGAGCAGGCATATTAATTCCTGCTGCTAGAGTTTCTGTAGCAAATACCACCTTCACTAGTCCTTGTTGGAATAGTTCTTCCACTAGACCTTTCCAAGCAGGTAAAATTCCAGCATGATGGGCAGCTATACCTCGGTAGAGGGGGTCAATTTGTTTCGTACGAGCTGCTTCTGGATTTTTACTGATAAATTCATCAATCCGTTTCTTGAGTTGAGCTGCTTCTTGTTCATTGACCAGGGATAGTGGACCCATCTCATCTACTGCCTTATCACAGCCTCGGCGGCTAAAGATAAAGTAAATAGCTGGTAACATCTCCCGTTTTTTTAGTTTGCTCACCACAGAGCTAATGCTGGGACTTTCCGGACGTCCACTTTTGTCCTTGCTTTTGGGACGTCTGGTTTTCAGGAAGTTGTTAATCTTGGTTTGGTCGTCATTCAGCAGGGAGACAATTCCCTTGGGATGGGCAAAGTAAAACTCTAGGGGAACAGGTCGGAAGTCAGAGTAAATCAGCTGAGTGGAGCCATGAACTTGATTCAGCCAGTCGGTCAGCTGGTCAGAATTGGCAACAGTGGCAGACAGGGCAACAATTTGAATATCTGGCGGACAATAAATAATTGATTCTTCCCAAACCGTGCCTCGTTGTCGGTCATTCATATAGTGACATTCGTCTAGGATCACCGCCTCAACCCCTAGCATAGAGGCTCCCACTTGACCAATTGGGGTACCATAGAGCATATTACGGAAGATTTCCGTAGTCATCACTAACACGGAAGCTTCCCGGTTGACCGAGGAATCACCGGTAACTAGACCGACTTTGTCTGCGCCAAATTTTGCCCGAAAATCCCTTAGTTTCTGGTTGGAGAGCGCTTTGAGGGGGGTGGTGTAGAAAACACGTCCTCCTTGAGACAAAGCACGATAAATGGTATACTCACCAATCAGGGTTTTCCCAGAACCAGTCGGAGCACAGACAACTACTGATTTACTATCATTGAGAGCCTCAATTGCCTGTTTTTGGAACTCGTCGAGTTCAAAGGGAAATAGGTTGTTCGGGTCAAGGTCTACTGATGAAGTAGCAATATTCACACAAGGTTTTTCCAATAAGGTATATAATCGTTAGGTGTTGTTTGTAATCACATAGTCCTTTGGTTGTATATATTGTATGTTAGTTAATTAATTGAGAGGGTGTACACCATTTTACTCAAGATACCCCTGGTGTATTTATAGGGATTTGTTTCCTCTAACAAAGGGCGAGACAAACTTGAGGTGCTTTAGGGTAGGGTGTTTGAGGCTATTTCCAAAAACTATTCCGAAAGGGGTTCAGGTATTTGCGGGGAGTCTGGTCATAGGGGAACCCTGCCGACTGGACTGCTGGTACACTGGGGCTTTGCTGTGTTCGGTAGAGTTGTTGCTGACCATGTCTCGATACTATTCCCTTGATCATCAAGAGAACGCACCACCACAGTCACAGCTGGTTCCGAGGTACCGTAGTCTGGGTGAGTTGCGATCGCACTCAGGTAATCTCCAGGCTCGACATTACTAAGACTAATCCCAAACTTCCCGTCTTGATCTGCTTCGGCTGTAGCAATCTTCTTACTCAAGGGACCTATCCCATGGGTTTTTGGGGAAACCTGGTCTACAACATAGATATCTACCTCAGAACCAGGGTCAGGTGACATACTCCCACACTGACCTGACCATCCCGTTGGAAAAACTCTACCGCTAACCACTGAGGTGTATTTACAGAATTATTCCCAGTGTCTCGCCTACGGTTAGGAGAGTCTCGCTTGGGGTTTGGTCGATCACCTACTTGATAATGCCTTGCTCCGGTATGGTTTCTAGTGACTAGGTCAATGCTCAGCCGTCGAAGTATTCGTCCTTTAAGACTGGTTGGAGATAAAGGTTACACAGGTCGTAGAATCCGTAATTACCTCCGTCGTCGTGGTATCCGTCTTACCATACCACGACTTTCCCGCCGAACCACGTCGCGGTCGATAAAACCTTTGAAATCTATCGTCAACGCCACCTTGTAGAGCGTGCTATCAATCGAATCAAGCAATTTCGCTCCCTTCGCTACCCGATACGATTTGCTTGCTGAAAATTATACAGCCATGTTGACGATCGCATTAATTTTATTGTGGTTATAGTTTGAAAACACGCCCTAGAGTAGTCACTTTGAAGTGCATAGGTAAAAATACTTAATAGGTCGTAAACTATCAGCCATAAGTACTAAATATTTCCTGTAGTTGCTTTTTTTTTTCTAGTAGCAGGTTATAGTACTGGAGTCATTGCTATAACTAGCTAATCAAAAGGGGTTACAGCAGCAGATAGGTATGACTTCAGGGTCAAGGTCGGTGATGTTAGCTATATCGAAGGGCGTAAGTAAACTAACTATAACGTATCTAAGCTAAATTAAGTGATTATGCCCATACTTATTTAGTCATACCCTTGATGCGCTAATCCCCCACTTAGGGGACAATAGATTAATTAATAATTCATACAGTGGTTTAGGTGTGATGAAAATTATAATGATTAACTCTATGAGTTATTGGGATAAAAATTACTTATTAAATAATTATATGGTAATAATAAATATGTTGTGAACGCTCAGGCGGACAAGATGCCCGCACTACAAATTTTTTTTGTCTGGATTTTTACAACTCGTTTATAAACGCGCTTAGTAAGTTGTTAACCATCTAATTGGCACAGGAAAAGTTACAGGTTGCGGTGGGACAAAGCGCGAGTTTTCCAACTCCTAGGTCGCCGCTCGGCGAACGCCAAGGGAACGCTCACCAAGAGATAATTTTGAGGGTTGACGGTTGAGGTTTGAAGGTTTACGGCCCCCCTAGCTTCGGGTGCGGAGCAATAAGGGTGGAGAGTGCATCTCAGTTTTGTAAGACTCAAGTTGAAAATTGCCCGTTGAGGTAGGCACACCGATGCTTCAAGACTTGTGGGACGTTACTCTCATCCCACTGAGCCCCCGAAATCTTGATACGCCGACCC
>NZ_JAAHHW010000017.1 GCF_010692325.1 Moorena sp. SIO3I8
AAAGGCCACGATACGCGAACAACAAAACAACCTTGGCCAAAAGGCCACGCTACGCGAACAACCAAACAACCTTGGCCAAAAGGCCACGCTACGCGAACAACCTTGGCCAAAAGGCCACGCTACGCGAACAACCAAACAACCTTGGCCAAAAGGCCACGCTACGCGAACAACCTTGGCCAAAAGGCCACGCTACGCGAACAACCTTCAACAACATATCAAACACCAAAATAAGCCGGTTCATTCCCCGGCTTCCACTTAATATTGCAACCAATACTAGGCTTTTGCTCAGAATTCACCGGTTGCGACCCTAGCACCGCATCAATAGCTGCTCGTAAATCCTTACCTGTAACTGGTATCCCATTACTAGGACGACTATCATCCAATTGACCTCTGTAAACTAGCTCTTGGTTAGCATCGAATAGAAAAAAATCTGGGGTACAAGCAGCTGTATAAGCCTGAGCCGTTTCCTGAGTTTGATCATGACAGAAGGGAAAGGTAAATCCCAGCCCCTGAGCCATTTCCTTAAGTTTATCGGGAGCATCATCCGGGTAATTATCCGCATCATTAGCGCTAATTGCCACCATACCGAGATTAGCATCGGCATAGTCTTTCCCTAGCTTGGCCAATTCTCCCTGTACATGTTTAACAAAAGGACAATGACGGCAGATAAACATTACCAGTAACCCCTGCTTACCGGCAAAGGTCTCTAAGGAAATCGTCTCGCCAGACACTGCATCCGGTAACTGAAACTCTGGTGCTTTGGTACCTAAGGGCAACATTGTCGAATTAACTAGTGCCATGGTTTCACTCCTAAACTATTGCGCTCAAAACTGATATTCTTCTAACCTTGCCTACCATATCAGATCCCAACAACCTTGACCTTTCGGCCACGCTATGGGAACAACCAACCTTCAACCAACCAACCTTCAACCAACCAACCTTCAACCAACCAACCTTCAACCAACCAACCTTCAACCAACCAACCTTCAACCAAACCACCAAAAAAATGTGGTATAATAGATCAACTTCCTAGAGGTCGTTGCTTGGAAAAGGTAATCAGAAAGCAACGGAAGATTCAGGTGCCAGCGGTTACTGGTAAATAATGGGAATTACTGTTTCAGGTGTTGCAGCAAAGGCGAGTAAAGGGTGAAGATCCCTATCAAACCCTTGTCTGGCCTTTTGGCCTTTTGGCCTTTTGGCCTTTTGGCCTTTTGGCCTTTCGGCCACGCTACGCGAACGGCCACGCTACGCGAACGCACTACCCTTGGAAACCAAAACCGTTGCCCAACGGTGGAAACCCTAAGGGTTTGCAGTAGTCAATAATGGTAGAAACCCCCCCATGAACGCGCTCCATGGCTACCAAGATCAGCAGAGGGGATGGTCAGGGCGTAAATCAGATTCTGGCAGAAGCACAACCGTTGGAATAAATATGACGCTCCAACCCAAAGATTTCAATGGCAATAACAATGAATCATTAAGAATGCTAGCACGGGCGATCGCATTTTCTCAGGGACAATTTTCTCTGATTTTAGCCCGTTGTAATTATCAATCATTGCGGCAGCGCTTAACACAACAACTGACAGAACGCTACCAGATTAAGTTTCACTCCAGGGCTTTGGCCTCATCGGCTCTTAACCTCTATAGCAATGTTCAAGCGGAACTGACATCAATACTACCCGATGCCCTTATTGTTCACAATTTGGAATTAGTTAGGGATATTGATAGGTTATTGGTTTCTACCAATAATGCACGGGATGAATTTCGCAAAACCTTCCCCTTCCCCCTGGTGTTATGGGTAACCGATCAGGTCCAACACAAGCTGAGGCGAGTAGCACCAGATTTCACCAGTTGGGCTGCTACTCCCATAGGCTTTGAGATGGCAACGGATGAGTTAATTGATTTTATCGAGCAAACGGTCAATCAGGTCTATGGCAAAGTATTAAACTCTGGTGCTGGCAGATTTCTAGACAATGATGACCTGAATTTGGGCATTGGTTCGACTCGCCGCACGGAGTTAAAGTCAGCCCAGAATGAGCTAAACCATCGTAAGGTCAGATTAGACCCACGGTTAGAAGCCAGCTTAGAATTTGTTTTGGGTCGTGCCGCTGATGGGTCATCACAAGAGTCTCTAGAACATTATCAGCGTAGTTTAGCCCAATGGCAGCAGATTGAGCCAGAGGCCAGGGCAACCCAGGAAAAACCCCAAACATTCACTTCCTCATCAGAGCGGGTTGGATGCTTACTGTACTATTTAGGATTATGGTGGCGTACCTATGCTGAGAGACATCGGGCTGAGCATCAAGTCGCTTGTGGTCATGCCGCAGAGTATTATCAGCAATGTATTAAGGTCTTTGAACAGGCTGAGCGACCAGACTTAGTTGCCAAGTTTATTAATCCTTGGGCAGAGGTACTACAACGACTAGGGCAGTGGGATGAGTTGGAGGCGGTTGCTAACAAAGCCTTGACTCTCCATCAAACCTATGGTAATCCGTTTAGACTAGCGCGAGCCTATGGCTTTTTAGCAGAAGTCGCCTTATGGAAATCTGATTGGACTAAAGCGCAACAGTTAGCCCAACAGGCTCTGTTAATCTTAGAACAGGCATTGTCTGAATTGTGTACACCAACCTCATGCTCACTCGATACCGATTGTGATTGGGAGCGCTCATTTCACCAAGGTTGGTATTTATTGTCTCTAGCGCGATCGCATCGTGGGGCTGCGCGATCGCAACAGCAACAGCAGCAAGCTAAAATCCAAGACAGTCTGACAACTCTGGAAACGGCCAAAGCCAGAACCAAAGCCCAGTATGATCCAGAGCTTTACATTCGGATTTTAGAAGAATTGCGCCAGTGCTACTGCCAACAAGGTAACTATTTGACTGCTTTTCGGGTTAAACAAGAACGACGCTCCATTGAGCAGCAGTACAATTTTCGAGCCTTTATTGGTGCTGGTCGATTGCAGCCTAAACAACAGGTAACTAACCCAGCATTACCGAATCTAGACTACCACAATTCTGTGACCCCAGCCATTGCGGCCTCTGGTAGACAAGGGGATGTCAATCGCTTAATGCAACGTATGGGCCGTAGTGACCATAAACTAACGGTAATTTATGGTCAATCAGGAGTAGGTAAAAGTTCCCTTGTCCAAGCTGGGTTAATTCCCACCTTGAAACAAAAAACCATTGGCTCCCGTGAGGTATTAACGGTTTTCCAGCAAGTTTATACCGATTGGATTCCCGAATTTGGAAAAGCCTTAGCCAAGTCTCTGGCAGAAAAAAAACTGATTAAGTATCATGGTAATACTCTAGAAACAACAGCCGCAATTCTCAAGACATTCTGGGAAATAACAGAATACAATATCCTAGTGGTTTTAGTCTTTGACCAATTTGAAGAATTTTTCTTTGCGGCTAAAGACAGAAAGCAACGAATGGTTTTATATGAATTTATGAAGATCTGTTTGAATATTCCCTATGTTAAAATTATTTTATCCCTTAGAGAAGATGACCTTCATTACTTGTTAGAGTGTAACCGTCTAATTCAATTAGATGTCATTAACAACAATATTTTAGATAAAACGATTCTTTACTATCTCGGTAACTTTTCCCCAAAGCAAACTAAATCAGTTATTAAAAGCTTAACGGAACACACGGCATTTTCTCTAGAGCCAACCCTAACCGATGCTCTAGTCAAGGATTTAGCAGGAGATACCAATGAGGTGCTCCCCATTGAGTTGCAAGTGGTAGGAGCTCAGCTCCAAGCCGAAAAAATTACCACCTTAGCAGATTATCTAGCCAAAGGTCCGAAGGAAAAACTGGTTGAACGATACCTAGAAACAGCTATTAAAGACTGTGGTGAAGAGAACGAACGAATCACTAAACTTGTTTTATATTTACTGACCGATGAAAACGGGATGCGACCGCTAAAAACTCAGGCTGAATTAGCTGAAGATTTGGACTTAGAAGAGGAGCAACTGGATTTAGTAATGGAGGTGTTAGTGGGTTCTGGTTTAGTATTTGAATTGCCAGAATATCCTGCTGATCGTTATCAGTTAGTTCATGATTATTTAGTATCATTTATTCGCCAAGGACAAGAGCCTCAAATCCTAGCGGAGTTAAAACTGACCAAAGAAGAACTAAAGCAAGCACTTCATCAAGAACAAAAGGAACGAAGACGAGCAGAAATTGCAGAAATTAAAGCCCTGAGTTCTCTATCTCAAGCTCTACTATCTTCCCACGACCAGTTAGGAGCATTGATCGCTAGTGTAAAAGCTGGTAAACGATTACTCACCACAGAGGTTGCTCCTGATATCAAACAGCAACAAGTGAATCAGCTTCAGGAAATTATCAATAACTTGCAAGAGTGCAATCGTTTGGAAGGACATGATGCGGGAGTATTTGGTGTTTGTTTAAGTCCTGATGGTAAACTAATTACCTCTGCTAGTGAAGATGGCACCATCAGGATTTGGGGCATTGATGGGAAACCCTTGGTAAGCTGTCAGGGTCACAAGGAGCAAGTGTTTAGCATTAGCTTTAGTCCCAATGGTGAAATGTTTGCCTCTGCTAGTGCTGATAGCACGATCAAACTCTGGCAACGGGATGGCAAGTTACTGAAAACTCTCAGAGGTCATAAAAACCAAGTTTTCAACATTAGTTTTAGTCCCGATGGTAACACCATTGCTGCTGCTAGTAAAGATGGCACGATCCAGCTGTGGCATCCTAATGGTACTCGGATTAAAACCCTGACCAGGTTTGGTCCTGCTAACTTTGGGATTAGTTTTAGTCCTGATGGTAAATCCCTTGCGATCGCTAGTGAAGATGGCACTATCAAACTCTGGAATTTAGACAGTAGTTGGCCCAAAATTTTCAATCGTCATGCTAGGGGTGTCTTGAGTGTCTGCTTTAGTCCAGATGGTCGGATGCTGGCTTCCGGGAGTTGGGACGGTACCGCTAAACTCTGGAATATAGATGGCAAAGAACTCAACTCCATCGATAATTATGGCTTGCCAGTCTATCGGGTTAGATTCAGTCCCGATGGTCAACTATTAGCACTAGCCAGTAAAGATAATCGAATTCGACTTTATAACCTTGATGGGAATAAGCTCAAGACTTTCCGAGGACACAAAGGGTCTGTGTGTGGGGTAAGTTTCAGTCCCGATGGACGGTTACTGGCTTCTGCTAGTGTCGATAAAACTATCAGACTTTGGAGTCTCAAGGGTATTGGACTGAATACTCAGCAAAGGCATACTGGTAAACTTATCGGCTTTTGTTTTAATTCTACCGGTCAGCAGTATGCTTCAGCTAGTGAAGATAAAACAGTAAAACTATGGAGTCTAGACGGCACATTACTTAGAACATTTTCAGGACATGAAGCTAGTGTCAGGAGTGTCAGTTTTAGTCCTAAAGCAAAACTATTAGCCACTGCTAGTGTGGATGGTATTATTAAAATTTGGCATCTTAATGGAGCCTTACTGCAAACCTTTCCAGCCCATGGTCTGAGTATCAGGAGTCTAAGTTTTAGTCCTGATGGTAAAATCCTGGCTTCTGCGGGTAATGACAGAATCATCAAGTTGTGGGGGATTGATGATAAGTATGGACAGGATAACGGAGTACTCATAAATACTCTCAACGGTCATCTTGCTAAAATCCTTACCATTAGATTCAGTCAGGATGGTCAGATGCTGGCTTCCGCAGGAGAAGATAAAACCATTAAACGTTGGCATCTCGATGGTAGCTTAATCGATACGATTCCAGCCCATAGTCTAAAAATTGTCTGTTTGAGATTCAGTGGGGATGGTGAAATTATGGCTTCCGCTAGTGCTGATAAAACGGTGAAACTGTGGAGTTTGGATGGTAAACTGATCACTACCTTACAAGGACATCAAGCAGGAGTTAGAGGTGTTGTTTTTAGTCCTGACAGTCAAATGATTGCTTCCGTTAGTTCTGATAGGACGGTAAAGCTTTGGACTCGTGATGGTAAGGAATTCAAAACCTTAAAAGGACATCTTGCTCCTGTGTGCAATGCCTGTTTCCTGGCTGACGGTCAAACGTTGGTATCGGTCAGTGAAGATGGTACTGCTAAAATCTGGAATATCGATGGTACAGAAATCAAAACCGTTGGCGGACCGATTAATGGCAGTACACTCCTAGGTGTAAAACCTGGACAGGGGATAGTTACCAGGGGGAGTCATACCACTAGCTGTGATTTAACCTCTGATTTAAAGAATTTATTGGTGAAGGGGTGCTATTGGATCAGGGACTATTTGAAGCATAATCCGACCTTGAGTGAAAGCGATCGCAAATTGTGTGATGGGATTTTACCAGAACTGTTGAATGGGGAGTAGGGAGTAGGGAGTAGGGAATCGGGAATCGGGAATCGGGAATCGGGAATCGGGAATCGGGAATCGGGAATTGGGAATTGGGAATTGGGAATTTGGTCACCTGGGTCCGCACCTTGTCAGCCCCGTGGAAACCAAGCCAGTTGCTGATCTAACTCCCCATCTCCCCATCTCCCTATCTCCCCACACCTCCCACACCTCCGACACTCCCCTCTCTTTCCCTACTCCCTTTAGAGTCTAAAAATTCTCCCGATTCCGATTTGCCTGCTCCATCTTTTCTACAACCAGGTCTATGGGCATCATTCCCAATTCCCCAGCGGCACGGGTACGAATATTTAAACTGTTTGCTTCGACTTCCTTGGCACCAATCACACTCATCACCGGGATTTTAGCCTTTTCGGCATTACGAATTGCTTTACCAAGCCTTTCCCCACTGGTATCGACTTCTGCTCGAATGCCATGCGATCGCATTTTTGCTGCCACTTCCTGAGCAAAAGGCAACTGTGCGTCCCCGACTGGTAACAATCGTGCTTGTACTGGTGCTAACCAGAAGGGGAAGTCTCCCCCATACTGTTCAATCAATATCCCAGTTAGGCGCTCGATAGACCCAAAGGGGGCACGGTGAATCATAATCGGGCGTTGGCGAGTGCCATCTTCTGCCACATACTCCAAATCAAATCGTTCTGGCAAGTTGTAATCCACCTGTACCGTTCCTAACTGCCATTCCCTGTCCAGGAGATCCTGGAAGATAAAGTCCAGTTTCGGGCCATAAAATGCCGCTTCCCCTAGTGCTTCAGAGGATTCCATGCCCAAGGTATCCACAGCACGGCGAATTGCTCCTTGGGCTTTTTCCCAAGCCTGATCGGAACCAATATACTTATCCGAGGCCGGGTCACGGAAACTCAACCGTGCTTTAAAGTTCTTCATTTGCAGAGTTTTGAACACTGATAGGATTAAATCCACCACATTGATGAATTCCTGATCCAACTGATCTGGCATCACAAATAGGTGAGAATCATCCACCGTGAAACCACGCACCCTGGTCAACCCCCCCAGTTCCCCAGATTGCTCATAGCGATACACTGTACCAAATTCTGCCAAGCGCATGGGCAATTCCCGGTAGGAGCGCAATTCACTCTTATAAATTTGGATATGGAAGGGGCAATTCATCGGCTTTAGGACAAATCCTTGTTCTGCGGCTGCTGCTTCCTCATCCTCAGCCATCATCGGGAACATATCCTCTTTATAGTTCTGCCAGTGACCGGATACCTTAAACAAGTCCACTCGACCAATATGGGGTGTCTCCACTGGTAGATAACCTCGTTTAAGCTGTTCTTGCGTGAGGAAATCTTTCAAAAGGGTACGCAAAACCGTTCCTTTCGGGGTCCACAGGGGTAATCCTGGTCCCACCGGGTCAGAAAAAATAAACAGTCCCAGTTCCTTACCCAGCTTACGGTGATCCCGTTTCAGGGCTTCTTGCTTACGGCGCTTATATTCCTGTAGTTGCTCTGGGTTTTCCCAAGCTGTACCATAAATGCGCTGGAGTTGAGTATTACTCGCATCCCCTCGCCAGTAAGCCCCAGCCACACTTTCCAATTCAATAGCCTTTGGGTTGATTTCACTGGTATTTTCCAAATGGGGACCAGCACACAAATCCCACCACTCATCCCCCAGGTGGTAAATCGAGATCGGGTCTTCTAAATCTGCCAAAATTTCCAGTTTATAGGATTCACCCAGTTCCTTGATCCGCCGTTGAGCTTCTTCCCGTGGCACCTCTTCCCGAATTACCGGAAGCTTCCGCTTAATGATTTTGACCATTTCCTTTTGGATTTTCTTCAGGTCTTGCTCAGTAAACGGTTCTGGCTGATCAAAATCATAATAAAAACCATTTTCAATCCAAGGACCGATAGTCACCTGAGCCTTCGGAAATAGCTTCTGGACGGCCATCGCCATCACATGGGAGGTCGTATGACGGAGCCTTTTTAGGGTATCGGATTCGCTAGTACGGGGCAAATGAATTTTTTCAGGCTGTTCGGAGGGTTCTGAGTTAACCATCGGTGAATGTTCTATGGAATTGAGTAACGCGCTATGACCGTAACACCAATTTTGTGCTATCCCTCTATGATACAAAGCTTAGTTTTTCGCAAAGTACATGTTTCTGGTGTAGTACTCTCTCAATTTAGTTTTGAGGGTGAGGGCAAGGGGTTAGGGGTTACGGGTTGGCTTAATGGTTTTGGTACTTAATTGATAGCACAAATGCATAGTACAAGCGTGCCTAATTGGCCAAGGTCTATTTTAGATCATGTCAGGATAATTACCCTTAATCAAAATCTGCCCCATTTAACCATCTGGCCATCAATCGTCTTTATGATGGGTATTCAACCGGACTTGAGCTTACCCCTCAATGTAAGCATTCAGCTATCAGCTTTCAGGGATCAGCTATCAGCTATCAGCTAATGGGTCCGATGCGTCGAAGCCTGTGCCACGCTACAGATGGTGCTTTTGAATAAGCGATGCCTCAGGTGCGACCCGTGGCGAATTTAATTACGGGTCAAACGCACCATTACGGTCTTGGGGAGGCAGCCCGGTCTTGGGGAGGCAGCCCGGTCTTGGGGGTCTCCCCGGAGACGAAACCTTAGATAGTGGAGCCTTTATAGTTAGCAGGTTATGCAGAAAAGGGTTAAATATTTGTTAATAAGGCTCCACTATCTTACGGTAACTTCAAACCATGACCGCGCTGCCGTGGTTCCCCCCATGAGCGACTGCCGTGGTTTCCCCCATGAGCGCTTTGCATCAAGAAAACAGGTAACCATTCCAATAATGCTGAGTTACGTCTGCTAACGGCTGACCGCTGACGGCTGACCGCACCTCAAGTAGCATCTCAAGTAGCGCATATGCTTACCCCTCAATTGAATTTTGAGGGAGTAGTAGTGTTCTAAAAGTGTTAAGGGTTATGTCACAAATTGTAAAAAAATGTAAATATAATTAAGGTAGACTATGAAAAAATAAACCCTTTTAATATCATGGATCAACCCCAGCCATCAACACCGGAGTTACTGAAAACCATATTGGAACCGCTACTAGTAGATTTTGACTACTGGTTTGAGCGATCGCTTTCGTTGTTAGAAACTGAAGATATCACCTTTTTGACCACGGAGGAACAATCTGAGCTACTCAAGCGGGTAAAGCAAGCCCAGAAGGAGGTAAATACAGCTAAAATGCTTTTTGACGCCACTAATGGTCAAGTAGGAGTTGAACTTTCTACCATGATGCCATGGCACCAATTAGTGAGAGAATGTTGGGGAGTGGCAATCCGGTTGCGATCATTGGCATCCGGTGCATCCGAGTCAGCGGCCTCAGGGAATGACTAATCTTGACGCACCTAGATTCAGGAAATGAATGAGGAAATAGTGGACTACCTTTTGTTAAGGTTAACTAACCACCTATAAAAAGCCGTTTTTTATCCCTGAGCAAGACAAGGAGTTAAAGACCAACTATTTGGTCGGGAGGACAATACGATGTTACACCTAATTTATCTAATTGCCTTTACTGTTATAGCATTTTTAGCGATTGGGAATTTAATTCGTAACCTATTAAGTTTGAGTTTTGATTCCCAGCGTTCTTTCTCAGCATGGGGAAAATCACCCGCCCAATGGGGTCGGAATCAAGTGAATGCCAATCCATCTCCTGCTAAGTCAGTACCGCACCCGGAACTGCTTGATGATAGTGGCAACCCTATCAATGAACCGCTGTTAGTGATGCGGTCAATGACCGTTGAAGACGCTCGCCAACAGTTAGACGCTATATACAATTCTTCTCCCGGTAACAGCAAGGGGAAGACAGAAGAAAACCAGTAGTCTATTGATTTCACGTTAGGGCTAGACAAAGGGAAAGGGGATAACCAAAACTATTTCCCCTGACCGAATTCGTGGGTGGAAAAACTATAGCGCTGCGCCCAGGCAATAGGAAATAGGGAATAGCGATGCAGCGCTGAATCCATTTTCCTTGACGAACACCATTCAATGATAAGTATTAAACCGGACTAGATCTGATTTATTTGCCATAGGCAAACCAACTTGCATTAGCACTGTAAACCCGCGTGTCTCCCCAGGTTTCCAATACATACTGAAACCCCTCTCGGTTGACATCAGTGACATCAACTTTTAATCGGAGATTTTCATCATTATCACTATCGATGTCGTTTAAAGCAATATAAACCACAGGCTCGGAAGAAAAGTTGGTATTAAACTTTTGCTCACCTGATATTCTTCGTCTGCCATCACCCTTTGATAAATTCCCTTCCCTAACAGAAATCTCTCCACTCTCCAGTTTAATCTGTGAATTAGCCACTTCTTCGATACTGCGAGAGATAGTAATCAGCTGATTACTATCTTGAGTTAAGTTATTTATCCGTTCAACTATATCTCCCAAGGCTACTGGGTCTGATTCTAGAAGAGCATTAAGTTTTTTCTCTATAGTAGAAGCGTTGATATCTAAGCTTTGTACCTTACTATTTAGATAGTGAGCTTGTTTTTGATAGTCTTGAGTTTGGGCTTTGATAGTTTGAGTTTGTTGCTGAAGAACTTGCAGATCAACTCGGTTATCAAATAGAGAATTGTTTATACGTTTGTTGAGTTTCTTAAGTTGTTCTTCTTGATCTTTGATATGTCCTTTTACCGAACTATCAACAAGACTAGACATAACTACAAAACCACTGACGGTGGTCAATAGGGTAGTGAAAACCAACAAGGCAATCACGAGGTGAAATTGTGTTCTGAATTCCTTCCTGAGTTCCTCAGCTATTTTTGGGGAAAATAGTTGTAATTCTGTATAAATTAAAGCTCTGATATCTGTAGAGCGCTTATCCAGATAACTTCGGTAGGTATCTAGTTCTTTCTTGAGATCATCTCGTTCGCTTCTTAGGCGATCGATAGTTTTTTTAAGTATGTCAAAATCATTCATAGTAACCAACTGGCTAAACACCGACAATTCCTTAGATAGTTTAGATAATAATCAACTATCTCCATTATTTCGACAAGCCCGCCAAATACCCTATGGGCTGTTATAGCTGAAATTGCTCTATTCGCCAACTACAGAGCCTGATCGGATGGCAGCCAGGATAATCCATGGTGAACAGTAAATGGTGATAGTAAATGGTGATAGGTAGGGGTTTGGCACAATTCTCTCTTACCCATTACCCATTACCCATTACCCATTACCCATTACCCATTACCCATTACCCATTACCCATTACCCATTACCCATTACCCATTACCTACTATAGCGCTAGTTGATCTAATCATTGAAGTTAAATAATGCTTCGGGAGACCGGTAGCTGGGGGGATTCCGCAGATCTAAATCTAAATTTAGAAATTTTATAATCAATTGAGACGATCAGCATCAGCCAAAGGATTCCAGACTTAATGCTCATGGTGAGGGGCGTTACGTACCTTCCTGATTGTATAGGGCAAAACCCCTACCAGCAGAGCAAAGGCTTCATCTGGCAGTTGGGCAATAGTGTTGGCATCAAAACCAAATCCCTCAAACTGTTCAAGAATCTGTTGGGTTCGTTGTATAGGACTTGGATATTCTGTAATTTGTTTAGTCAGTCGAATCCATTGCCGCCGAATCAAATAAGCACGCCGTCGCTCTTCAGCTGATTCTGGAGAAACCAATGATAGATTGCCCACTGGGACTACTCCCTGACAATCAAGATCAAATATTCCTCCTACAGCCGAACCTGGTCCTGCGAATTCTGCATGGTAGTGCTTATATATGATTAGGCCATTGCGACGCCTACTATTAACAATTAACAATTGTTTATCCCGAAATTGCGAGAGAATTTCTGATGGCTGTGAGTCTCTCATCTGATTCTTGCAGAGGTTCAGGCTTTCCTGGTTCATGCCACTTAGGGGTTGAGGATTGGCGAGACCCTGGTTGTGAGCAACCACCTCCTTTGGGTAAAGAGCTATCTGGTAATAGTGTTGGTATTCACTCTCCATCTGAAACTATATGGCGTAATATCTTAGAGCAGGTAAGCACCCAAGCTAAAAGCCCCGATCCGCTTTCCTTAAAATAGCTGTAAATTTTTGAAAATACACAAAACGGAGAGTCAAGTCTTGTTCAACTACCATTTCCAACTAGTAACTTGGGTTTAACCTAAGTTACTAGTTATCAAAAAACACCTCAAAATGGCTTCAAGACACCAAAACTTTGTATGGCTAGATCCTAAATTATAGATTATTGGTATCAATAGCTACAATTTATTGGTATAAAGCAACTTTTGTGGTTTACTAGGGTAGATTTCATGGGATTTACAAGTAGACCGTAGCACAAATAAACTAAATTTCGATCCGGGCAAGGTCTTCAAAAACCAATTTTCTTGAAAACTTTATCAATAACCCCATTTTTGTTCTGTTACAAAAAAGATACTCTGCTACAGATAGTCAGCAGCCAAAATGTTGTATTACATATTTTGTTTGTTTTGTCAATGTGATAAATCACCAAATGTATGTGTTATTGGTCAGCTTGATAACTCCATTATGACGAAATTCAGCCTACTAAGACAGACTCTGACCCGGTGAACTAAGACCAGCAGGATTAATCTGCTTGTGTAAGAGCAGGCGTTTGGGAAGCCTAAGCAATCCTCCGGTATAGCTTGGTTCTACCCGATGCAGTTCATATCCCCTCTTGAGATAAAGTTGCCTGGCCTGATAATTGTTTTCCAAAACATGCAAGTAGAGGTCTTGAAAGCCCCATTCTAGGGCAGTTTGCTCACAAGCCAAGAGCAAATTTTCTCCGACTCCTTGCCGCCGACAAGACTTTCTGACAGCCAGATTGGAGAGGTAAAGATGTTGGCAGTTGGGCTTTGGCCAGCAATAGCGAGAACGGAGTGTTAGCTCTACAGTACCAGCTAGCATCTCACTGGTACCAGCAGAACCGGAAACGGTAGTGACGGCGACTAAACACAGGTAATGGGGTAAACTAGATCGCAGTCTGTGGCGCAAATCTTCGTAAATACCCAGTCTTAATAGAGGGTGAACCCAGCTGATCAGCCCTTTTTGAGGGTGAAAGCTATCTGCAAGAATATCTGCTAGAGTGCTGATATCCTCAAATTGAGCATCACGTATAGTGACTTGAGATATACCACCAGCCAAGGTATCTTGACCAGTAGGGACAGATTTATGAAGGGTTAAGAAAGAAAAGCAGGAATCCACAACTACAAAATTATTTGGGAATGGTAAACTCTAACTAAAGTATGTAGACTATACGCCGAAGGGGTTCTAATTTACCCCTTAGCTTCCCGTAGATTGAAGGGAGCAGAAGGTATATGGCTAAGCACTTTGAATCAGGTATGAGCAATTGAGCTCGAAACTATTTACCCCATTTCAGGTCAGGTAAATAGTAAGGTAAATAGGAGACATTAAACGTTATACTTAATAATTAATACCTTTTTGACCAGTTTGAGCAAAATCGGCTGACGGGATTAGCTTAAGTCATTCCCGACCACCTTCAACTAGAAATTCTTCAACGTCAGGTAGTTCACATTATTCTATCGCTATTGAAACATGACGAATCATAAGACTGACTGGACCCCAATCATTAAGAAATTTGTGGCGATAGTAGGCAAAAATGGTGTGGTTCAACGTCGTGAAGAATTGTTGACCTATGAATGTGATGGTCTGGCCAGCTATCGCCAACGACCAGCGGTAGTAGTGCTACCACGAACTACCGAACAAGTCTCAGAGGTGCTTAAGATATGCGATCGCTATTCTATCCCTTGGGTGGCACGGGGGGCTGGCACAGGATTATCCGGTGGTGCTCTACCTATAGAAGATGGTGTGTTGATTGTCACTGCCCTCATGAAGGGTATCCTGGACATTGACCTGGAAAATCAGCGAATCGTAGTACAACCGGGCTTAATCAACAACTGGGTGACCCAAGCAGTCAGTGGTGCGGGTTTCTATTATGCCCCTGATCCCTCCAGTCAAATTATTTGTTCCATTGGTGGCAATGTGGCTGAGAACTCTGGTGGTGTCCATTGCCTCAAATATGGCGTGACCACTAATCACGTCATGGGATTAAAATTGGTTCTTCCTGACGGTTCAATCGTGGATGTAGGGGGATCAGTTCAAGAAATGCCTGGTTACGACCTAACTGGCTTATTTGTTGGTTCCGAAGGCACCTTGGGGATCGCTACAGAAATTACGCTGCGCATCCTCAAGAGACCAGAATCAATTTGTGTCCTCCTAGCGGACTTTACTAGCATTGAAGCTGCTGGTACTGCGGTTACTGACATTATTGGTGCTGGAATCATTCCTGCGGGTATGGAAATGATGGATAATCTCAGCATCAATGCGGTAGAGGACATAGTGGCAACAGGTTGTTATCCGAGGGATGCTGGAGCAATATTGCTCGTAGAACTGGATGGCTTAAAGGTAGAAGTGGACACTAATAAACAGCGGGTTGCCCAACTGTGTAAACAGAATGGGGCAAGAAATATCACTACGGCTAGTGACGAAGAAACCCGCCTGAAATTATGGAAAGGTCGCAAGGCTGCTTTTGCTGCGGCAGGGAAGATCAGTCCCAATTATTTCGTCCAAGATGGGGTGATTCCTCGCACTGAGTTAGCCGGGGTTTTGAGGGAGATTGAGGCATTAAGCGAGAAATCTGGGTACACAATAGCTAACGTATTCCATGCGGGTGATGGAAATCTACACCCCCTAATCTTGTACGATGAAAAGGTGCCTGGGGCATTAGAAGAGGTAGAAAATGTTGGTGGCGAAATCCTCAAACTCTGTGTGAAAGCAGGGGGTAGTATATCTGGGGAACATGGGATTGGTGCGGATAAGAACTGTTTTATGCCAGATATGTTCACTAAGGTGGACTTGGAAACGATGAAATGGGTTAATCAGGTATTCAATCCCAAGGGTTTAGCCAATCCAGGCAAGGTATTTCCGACACCCCGGACTTGTGGAGAGGCAGCAAATGCCAGAAAAATCAAGGAATTTGAGTCTATCGAGCGTTTTTAAACCAAGTTTTGTGAGTTCGACATGAGCCTTCGTTCCTTATCCAGGACTCAGGAGCTTCGAGTTAGGTTGAGATTAGGCAAAAAAATTACCTTTTGCCTTTTGCCTTTTGCCTTTTGCGGTTCCCAGTCAGTCGCTGATTTTCTTGCCAAGCCACAAAGGCAATTCCCCACAAAAAACTCAAACTGACGACTAATCCTGAAGGATTACCAAGACTGATTAACAGCAAGACGAAAAAAAAACTCCCAACTTGAGCTGTTTGCTGGAGTAGGGAATTCAATCCAGCTTTGGCTTCCTGCTCCAAAGTAATTTTGTTACGGCTTAACTTCATTCTAAAACCAAGAAGGAAAATACCTCAACCGATTTAAAAATGTTATAATTAAAAGTTTAATGAGATTAAAAATTATTGAAATGTGCCCACAAACGACCAATTATGCGACCAGCAATCAGGATCCAGAGCAAAAAATTAGCGGCACCGATGATTAAGCTGGCATAAAATTGGACACCAATGGTACTATCTAGACAAACACTAAAATCTAAGAAGGTGTTGGAGAGAATTAACTGCCCGATTAAACTAGGAATGTAGAGGATTACAAGCAGAGCGATCGCATCCTGAAAGCTCAGGTATACACTTCTCCACATATGCCCTAGTAAAGCTTTACCAAGCTTATCCACAGAAGTCCATATATTTTGCATCAGTTTCTTGGAAGCACAAATGTGATCTGGCAGGTTTTGACACTAAGCCAGTATTCATTTCCACCGAACCGAGATCCGGATACTGATGTATGGTGGTTTGTTGAAGGTTGAGCGTGGTTTCCACCCCAGTTGCTGATCTGAGTCCCCATCTCCCCATTTCCCCATCTCCCCACACTTCCCACACTCTCTCTGCCCTTTCCATACTCCCAACTCCAAGGGCGAGGTATCTCACCCAATAGAGAACTGCTATAAGGTATGAGTCCCCTGTTGCGGTTCGGTGTCGGCTGGATTAATCTAGAAGCATCATTTCCCGGTAGTCTAGATGTCTACTAAATCGAAAATTCATCCGAGATCTACCCAAGTCAGTGACTGGTCAATTGAGCAGTTGCCCGGATTAAGTATTCAAGATCAATCAAAACTCAAAGCATTGGGGATTACCACCACTAGGGAGTTGCTCGAAAAGGCAAGCACTGGCCAAGCTAAACAAGCGCTAGCTAACCAGTTAAAGGTTAAGACTCAGTACGTCAATAAATGGGTCGCCCTAGCAGATTTAGCCCGTATCCCTAGCATTGGCTGCCAATATTGTGGACTAGTGTTACATGCAGGAATATGCTCTTTAACCCAACTAGCTCAGACTCCCCCTCACCGCTTGCACCAAAATATTTTACGCCTACAGGTAGCAACCATGCAGCGCCGAGACCTTTGCCCTGGTGTTGATCAGGTGGCACGATGGACTAAACAAGCACGAGATTTAGTTCGTCATTGGTAATTTTTAATTTTTAATGGTCAATTGGCATTTTCAATTTGTGATTTTCAGGGATTCCTACTCTATTCCTTCACCAACACTCCATTGAGGAAAATATCAGCAATGCCTTCTGCCATTTCTTGAATCTCTTTGGGGGAGGCATCTGAATCGAGGATGGTATTGTGACTGAAACCAGCAACGGCAAACATGCCCAAGAACACCTGAGCCAAAATATTAGGGTTCATAGGGCGATAAATGCCTCGCTCAATGGCGGTTTCAAAAAAGGCTTCAGCCACATCCGTCATTTTAATAATTACTTCTGACTGAATGCGATCGCGCAATTCTGGGTGGAATTGGGCTTCCATAAAGCATACTCGCATCAGATCCGCATTCTCACCCATACGCATCATTCGCCGCCGCATCATCTGTGCTACTGCTTTATAGCTGCCCATTTCACTGAGTTCCGTGAGCAAATCGGTGAGAATGTCTATCCAACCCTGGGTGGCGACTTCAATCAGGATGGCTTTTTTGTTTTCAAAATGACGAAATAGGGTACCTTCAGCGACTCCAGCAGTACTGGCTAACTCCCTGGTGGTTGTCCCGTTATAACCTCGACTGGCAAACAAACGTCGTGCTGCTGTCAGGATACGTTGCCTGGTCTCTGTCTCTGACTGAGTTGGCTGATTAATTATTCCCATGGGTGTCAAAATGAAACTTGTAGCGCTATTATCCAAATTGTCCAACACTTCACCCCATAATTGTCAAATTTGAGACAGAGTTGGCTTGAGCTTCTAGTAGTAGGTGATGGTAATCATGCCTTGATTGTGACCAAAAATTTGGGTTTCAAGCTGGCCTTTGGCCACGCTACTTGAGGTGCCCATAAACGGGCGATTTTTCCGGAATTTGTCAAGGCAAAGGTTTATAATACAATAATTGTGTAGAAAGCGCACAGGTAGGATTCGTCGGTACTACCTGATTCAATAACGACGTAAAGCGATGCTAGTACACGAGGCGCGAAAAACCTCGCCGGTGCGCTTTCCGTTCTCCGTAGGAGACGCTTCGCGAACGGCTAATTAAATTCGCCACGGGTCGCACCGCTAAAACGCATGGGTCTTAACGGATACCGAAAACCAGTAAAGTAGCAAATTCAAAATATATAACGTACCGTGGGGCACACGGGAACGAGGGAAGGGAGAAACAGTTATATTAGACACTCCTAGTACCTAGCGCTTAGGGAGATAAGCCCACTGGGATTAGTTAAGTTAGGCTTGATGCTTGGTTGCTGATTGAACGGGTATTTGGCTTGAATATTGCCTTTCAGGATAGCTAATTTTAAGGCGTGTCGTAGAACTAAGAATCCCCGTTCTTACTTCGGCGGGGAGTGTCAAACACTTGATGAAGAGACGCTAGCTTATTAGTTGTTAACCTCACGCCGCCTAAAGGCGGTACCACTAAATCCCACCCTAGAAAGCGGTGGGCGTTGTGGGAGAGTTCTGTAAGTTCGTTACTGCCACCCTTGTATGATTAAACAGAATGGATTGGTCGTGTTTCTCCAGCGTGTTGCTGATCACTTAAGACCACTTCGGTGCTTATTCAAGACAGGATCTATCAAGTCCCTATCGATTTTATCTTATCTGGGGGCAGCAATCCTAATCTGGGGAACATTCTCGACTATTGCATTAGCCCGTACTGAAACCCCAGCATCACCCTCAACCTCAATCCAACCCTATCTAGACCGGGTGATCGAACGGGTAACTGAGTTTACCCTGGATAATGGCATGAAGTTCATTGTCCTAGAAAACCACGAAGCACCAGTAGTTTCTCTTCTTACCTATGCGGATGTAGGCGGTGTGGATGAACCGGATGGCAAAACCGGTGTGGCTCACTTCTTAGAACATTTAGCATTTAAAGGTACCACCCGGATTGGTACTACCAACTATGAGGCAGAAAAAATTCTGCTGGACAAGTTGGACGAGTTGAAAAAACAAATTAAAGAGTATCAAGCCACTGGGAATGAGGCAGAGGTAGCTAAGTTAAAAGAAGAGTTTGCCGAAGTCGAAGCTGAGGCGGCTAAGTATGTCCAGCAGAACGAATTAGGTCAGATTATTGAACAATCAGGAGGCGTGGGCTTGAATGCGGCAACGTCTACCGATTATACGGTTTACTTCTACAGCTTGCCATCGAACAAATTAGAGCTGTGGATGTCCCTAGAGTCAGAACGCTTCCTTGAGCCGGTATTTCGAGAATTTTATAAGGAACAAGAGGTAATCCTCGAAGAGCGTCGTTTGCGCACTGATAACTCTCCGATCGGTCAAATGATTGAGGCGTTCTTGGATACTGCCTATACCAAGCACCCTTATCGGCGTCCGGTGATTGGCTACAACAAAGACATTCGCAATCTTACTCGCCAAGATGTTCAGGAGTTTTTTGACACTTACTATAGTCCGAATAACTTAACTGTAGCTATTGCGGGAGATGTGGATCCAAAGCAGGTGAAACGCCTAGCTAAAGTCTACTTTGGACGCTACAACCATCAAAAGGAAATTCCTAAAGTCACTACGGTAGAACCACCACAGTCCGAAACCAAGGAAGTTACCTTGAAATTACCCTCCCAACCCTGGTATTTGGAAGGATACCATCGACCAGGGATTACCCATCCTGACCATGTGGTTTATGAAATTATGGGCAATTTGCTGAGTGATGGTCGAACCTCTCGCCTATATAAGTCTTTGGTAGAAGGGAAACAAGTAGCCCTATCGGCGGCAGGGTTTAGTGGCTTTCCTGGTGATAAATATCCTAATTTAATGTTGTTCTATGCCCTCACTGCACCAGGACACACGGTAGAAGAGGTGGCAAGTGCATTGGCAGAAGACATTGAAAAGCTCAAAACTGAACTAGTTTCACCCCAAGAATTGGAACGGGTAAAAACTCAGGCAAGGGCTAGCCTATTGCGATCGCTTGATTCCAATATGGGTATGGCCAGAAATTTGGCAACCTATGAGGTCGAATTAAGAATTAAGAATTAAGAATTAAGAATTAAGAATTAAGAATTAAGAATTAAGAATTAAGAATTAAGAATTAAGAATTAAGAATTAAGAATTAAGAATTAAGAATTAAGAATCTAGCGTTTCAAATACTTATGAAGTAAATTCAATGTTCTTACCCCTACTCCCTACTCCCTACTCCCTACTCCCTACTTCCTACTCCCTATTCCCTATTCCCTGTTCCCTGGGCGTAGCCCTATAAAAAATGACAATAATTAAACTAACGGAGTATCAGCCAGATAAGATCCCACGCTACCAGATTCCAGAATCCGTAATCGATGAATTGCAGCAAAAATACAGCAATCAGGTAACAGTAAATCTTGAATACTCCAGAACGGGGGATTACTGGCAACTAACCTCTCAAGGATGGGTAGGTTATATTCCCCTAACCAATGAACTGAGCATCCAACTCCAGCCGAAAGTCCCCCTAAACAATCTTTTCGGAATGCTCGACTACGCCTATAACCTTAGAAGCTTTCACATTCTAGAGGGGTTGATTGATTGTCAATCTCTAGAAGAATTTTACGATTACTTGGTCAGTATCCTCATTAATGGCATACGCGATCGCATTCGCCAAGGACTCTACCGCACCTACATCCCTACAACTGGTCAACTAGCATACCTTCGGGGGCGTTTGGATGTACAGCAAACTATCCAGAAGCCATGGGATATCAAACTTAACTGCCATTACGACGAACATACTAGTGACATCGAAGATAATCAGATTATCGCCTGGACACTCCACTGTATCTCTCGCACGGGTTTATATAGCGCTAAAGTAAGTCCCATGTTGCGCCAAGCCTATCATGCCCTACAAAACCTTGTCACCCTACAACCTTATAGCGCTAGGGATTGTATCGGACGAAACTATAATCGGCTCAATCAGAATTACCAAAGGTTACATGCTCTTTGCCGCTTTTTTCTCGAACACAGCGGACCAAGTCATCAAACAGGTAGTAATACCATGTTGCCCTTTCTAGTTAACATGGCAAAACTCTATGAACGCTTTGTTGCTGAATGGCTAAAATCGCACTTACCTACTGGCTTTGGCATTAAGATACTCGAAAGAGTAGACATCGACAAGACATTATATTTTTACATTGATTTAGTACTGTACGAGATAGCGACTGAGAAAACATGCTGCATTCTCGATACTAAGTATAAAATCCCTATTAGTCCATCTCGTGATGACTTTAACCAAGTAGTAATCTATGCCATCACACAAGATTGCCAAGAGGCAGTTTTAGTATATCCAGCTCCTTTAACTCAACCCCTTGATGTTAAAATTCGTGATATTCGAGTCCGGAGCTTGACGTTTTCTCTGGATGGGAATTTGGAAGAAGCTGGTGAACTATTCCTAAAGAAATTAACAGGACTTACCCAGAAATAGGAAACAAACCCTACAGGTAGAGTGACTCATGATTCAACAGACTTGATATCATTGATCATTGGCCAATTCCTCAACGCCCTGATGAATTACAATTGGTGTTCCCACAGAGGCCCAATCAAATAACCACTCAGCATGATCCACAGCTACATTCACACAGCCATGACTTACTGGCGTACCAAACTTACGATGCCAGTATGCCCCATGGATAGCATAGCCCCGGTGGTAATACATCGCATAAGGTACATTGGCCAGATCGTAATCTGCACCACGCATTCTGTCCTTGCGACGCTTGGATTGAATCGTGAATGTACCAGGATGGGTAGGTGTTGAATCTTTACCAGTGGAGACAATTATTGCATAAACCGGTTGTCTACCTTCCCAAGCAATCAGCCTTTGATTAGTTAGGTCTATCTCAATCCAGCGTTCCTCTGAATCTTGTAGTTCCATCACTCTGGTAGCGATTTGCTCACTCACAGGATTGGTCAACGCTGGTGTTGTCCAGACAGCCAAGGCGATTAGCATCAGTGGGAAACTGGCAAACAAGCTTCTTAACGGATTTAGCCAGTGGAAAAACATATAACCTTAGCAGTCAATCAAACAAATCACCAACATCATAGCCTCAACTCAGAGAATCAGGGGCTAATCGTTGCTTGAGCTGTTTTGCTCGTTTTGCGATCGCATTCCAATTCCCCCTATCAATCAGGGATTTAGGAAACAAATTCCCAGAAAGACCCACAGCGATCGCTCCGATATTAATCAATTCCTGAGCATTGTCTATCGTAACACCACCAGTAGGGATTAACGGGATGTGACCGAGTGGCCCAAGTAAGGCTTTGATGTAACTAGCACCACCGACCGCCTGAATCGGAAACACCTTAACACAGCTAGCACCAGCATCCCAAGCTGTCACAATTTCTGTGGGGGAAAGTGCTCCGGGAACCACTGGCACATTAGCAGCTACCGCTGCTTTAATAACTGCTGTATCCACATGGGGACTAAAGATAAACTGCGCTCCAACATCAATTGCCTGATGTAACTGAGATTGGTTTAAGATTGTGCCAGTACCAATGATACAGTTGGGTAATTCTCGATGGAGCTGACTAATCAGCTCAGGAGCATCAGCGCTATTCCAGGTAATTTCAATTAACCGTATACCCCCAGTGGCTACCGTCTTAGCCATCTGATCTCCTAGGGATTTCGAGGATGCTCGAATCACAGCAATTACTCGCTGCTGTCGTAATAGGTTTAACCAGTTATCAGTCCTCAATTCTAGTTACCATTAGTTAACCTCAACACCCTTGTGCGTTCCCGTAGCGTGACCTACGGTCAAATCGCATCTGGATAACTAGCAACTTGGGTTAATCAAATTTATATGACTTTCATAGAAAATGAAGATACAAGATTGAGACACTATTTAGCAAGACTACATCCACGCACTCTGTGCTACTCTATATTTGAACAAGCGATGCAGCAAGGTCTTGGGAGTCTCTCCCCACTCGCGCTTTGCATCAATAAAATCTTCGATTTATCAATTAGGCTTCTTATTTATTATTTAAATTATCATAAAATTCCCCTTTATAGTTAAACCATTTCGATATTCAGCAACGCCCAATTTTGAGACAGTGTTTTTAAGTTTACTGAGCAATTGCGCTAGTCACGTAAGTTACGATGGTTTTATACTGGATTTAGGAAAGTTGATCTATGAGCCTCGTTTTGGAACGTGAGACACCGCCTCTGCGAGAAGATGAAACCGGAGCGATTCGAGTTGGAAATTCAAGGGTGTTGCTAGATACTGTTATTCGAGCGTTTCAAGATGGTGCATCTCCTGAGTCTATTGTGCATCGATACTCGACTCTATCTTTGTCCGATGTTTACAATACAATTGGCTACTACCTTCGACACCAAGATGCGGTAGAAACATACTTAAATCAGAGAGAGCAGTTAGCTGAATCAGTGCAGCAACGTTTGTCTAGTATCCAACCTGATCTCAGCTTAATTCGTACCCGTTTGCTATCTCAGCAGAATCAGTAGAAACGGTTATGCTGAGTTTGCTGAGCGATGAGAATTTCAACGGTGACATTGTTCGAGGGCTGTTTTCGCGTCAACCCAATCTTGACCTACTACGAGTTCAAGATGTTGGGTTGCGAGAAGTAGATGATCCAGCGATTCTAGCTTGGGCAGCAATTAATGGACGTATCCTTCTAACTCATGATCGTGCAACGATGCCAGATTTTGCCTACAACCGCCTAGTTTCAGGAGAGTCAATGGCGGGCATCTTTGTCGTCAATGATCGAATGCCAATTCGACAGGCAATTGATGAATTACTACTACTGATCGATTGTAGTGAGCAAGCAGAATGGAAGGGAATTGTGCTGTATTTGCCTTTGTGACCAATAATTAGTCACTGTACAATTTGCTAACTACTCGGTAATTTATGCTTAAAAGCCCGTGACGAGGATTGAACTCGTGACCTCACCCTTACCAAGGGTGTGCTCTACCACTGAGCCACACGGGCTAGATTTAAATTATTAGATTTACATTATTGGTTTGATTTAGACTATTGTACTTTGGCCAAATTTACTCTGCCAAGGTATCAATTAATCAGCTTTTGATTTCCCGACGCTAAACCAGTCATGGTAATTAGTTAACGGTTAACATCAGCCAATTTTATGCTGACTTATCAAAAGTATATTTAGGTTATATCCCAAACCATTGTGGTGGGCCGGGCTGGATTTGAACCAGCGTAGGCATAGCCAACGGATTTACAGTCCGCCCCCATTAACCACTCGGGCACCGACCCTTTTAGCTCACATTTATAAATGTTAGCACAGCTTTTAGGAATTGTCAATTTTTTAAGGAAATCGACGGAGATTAGCCAATGCTGTAAGCGTTGTGCAATGCCCACCAGATCAGAACGCTGATACTGCCCAAAACCAGAATTGCTGAAATAACAACGGCTGTGGGGCTATCAGCTCCTTTAAACTTCATGATGCCACGATTGAGGTCTGACATAGTTTGTCGCTCCTGTTTGAGTTATCAGGGATCTAACCAACAAGTCGATTATAGCCAGGGCTAGATCAGGGGGAAATTTACCGATTAACCTTGGTATACTCAGCTTTGAGCGGTTATACTCGGCTTTTAAAGTGATCTCACTACTGAACACCTAGACAAAACTATAGGAAAAATTTATAAATTATATAGGATTTTCTTGTGAAAGTATTGCTATTAACCTTGGCAGTGCTAGTCAGTTCCTTGGTAGCGCTAGAGGTCGGTTTACGATGGCTGCTCGGCTTCGGTAATCCCCTGATTTATCTGGCAGATGAGGAAATTGGCTATTTGCTAGCCCCTAACCAAAGCACCAGACGGTTTGGCAACCGCATTGTCATTAATGAATATTCCATGCGCAGTGCCACCACCACTCCTCAGCCACCTCTATCCATGCTGCGGGTGTTCCTACTGGGGGATTCTGTTGCGAATGGGGCTTGGTGGACAGACCAAGACCAAACCATATCAGCACTGCTCCAATCTCAATTAGAACTATGGCTGACCAAAGACGTTTTACCAAGTCTAACCAACGAGAAACCATTTGAAACAGTCGAAGTCCTTAATGCTTCTGCTAATTCTTGGGGACCACGAAATGAGTTAGCCTATCTACGACGCTTTGGCACCTTCAACGCCCATGTAGTGGTATTACTTATTAATACCGATGACTTGTTTGCTACAGCACCGACTTCTGTACAAGTGGGACGCGATCGCAATTATCCCAGCCAAAAACCCCTCCTAGCCATAGCCGAGATCTGGAGTCGCTATCTCCTGAGAGCACCAGCTATTCCTGAAATGGAAGCAGTCAGAGCGGAACCAGGAGACCGGGTTGGCTTTAATCTCAAGGCCATTGGGGAAATTAAGACCCTAACTGATGCTGCTGGAGCCAAGTTAGTGCTAGGGATGACCCCCCTACTCCGGGAAATTGGCACCAAAGGACCTCGTGACTATGAGTTAAAAGCCCGCAAACGCTTGAGTGACTTTACTCAAGAGCACAACATTACTTATCTAGATTTTTTACCAGTGTTCAATAACACCGAAACACCAGAAATACTTTACCGTGACCACATTCACCTTAGCCCCCAAGGAAATCATAAAGTCAGTGAAGTGATATCAACTCAGGTAGCTTCATCAGTTATCACACTTGTCAGTTGACACTCCCAGCCCTGGAAGGACGGGGATTCTTGATTCAACGAGATGACTTGTTCAACCAGGCCGGAGCCAGGAAAAATAGAGGTCTCCTCTCCCCAAGCGTATTTGGTCTATGACCCAGGTTTCGGTGTGCCCCACCGTACCTTTTGTTTTATATAGATAGATAGATACTTTTTTAATCTAATTTTTTTCATAGACGTTTAAGTCGTTAGACCAAATTACGCAATATGCATCTGATACATATTTTTTACGTTGCCTACTTATTTTTAGATAGTATTTATCTAGCTTTTTAGTTTTTTATTTATCATATGATGATAACACGCTCTGTGAAAACTGTCAAGTTTTAGCTGAAAAATAAAGCCGTCCTATAAGGACGGGGCGCGATTACCTAATTTTTTCGGTAAATGTTCAAACGCACAGGGGAAAAGGTTGATCGCAAATCCGGATTCAAGACCCCCTGTTGAAGTCAGTCTGTCCAGGCAGACTTTGTACTCTTCGAGAAGGCTTAACCTACCTATAGCTGCGACTTTTAGTTGTCAGGGCTATAAGGGATTTATCAAAGCGGATTTGACTGATTTGTTCCTTACCCCCTTGGGCTCCCCCTAATTTCGGTCAGTTACAAGTGCAACTGACCCCTAAATTATCAACAAAAAGCCGTTAACAGGGAACTGTCATAACCGAAGTATGGAGTTTATGATTCCCATTGTCTACGTTGTGCCAAACTTGACCATCAAGAGCCATCTGCTCAATCAAACTTGCCAAGCGCAGTGCTTTTAGGGCTTGTTCACCCCCGACAGAAGGTTGATTACCACCCCGTACACAATTGACAAAGTGTTCTAACTCAGCATGGAGTGGTTCAATATTACTGGTATAAACCTTCTCAATCAAACCATCCTGTCGGTAAAGCACTTGACCATAGTCGGTCATATAATTGGCAGTGGTTTGCCGATGAATTAGAATCTCATTATTGAGGAAATCAGCTTCCGTCAGAGAATTTTTGCAATGGGCAGCGATGCGACGGATTTTTCGGTGTGTCACTTTACTGGCCGTGACAGTACCAACAATACCATTGGCAAACCCCAAGGTAGCAGTGACGTAATCTAAATACCCGGAATCAGAAGCACGGCTGCCACTAGCGGTTAACCTTGTCACAGGTGAGGCTACCAATTCTAGTAATAGATCTATATCATGAATCATGAGATCCAAAACCACCGAGACATCATTGGCTCGGTCAGAGTAGGGACTCATGCGATGAGCTTCCACAGCCAGCAATTGTTCTGTCTTCAGAACTTTGCTCAGTTCCTGGAAAGCTGGGTTAAAACGTTCAATATGTCCAACTTGAAGAATACATTGGGACTCTGCTGCAGCATTCACTAAGGATTCTGCCTCAGCAATACTAGCGGCAATCGGTTTTTCAATTAAAATATGGACTCCAGCTTGTAGACAAGTCATCCCGACTTCATGATGTAGACGGGTCGGCACTGCAATGCAAACCGCCTCTACATAGGGAAGAAGATCGTGATAATCTTCAAAAAAGCGAACACGGTACTTACTGGCAATATTTAAACCACGCTCGACGTTAATGTCTGCCACACCCACAATTTCAACGTCTTTGAGAAGACTCAAAACTCGGGCATGATGTTGTCCCATATTGCCAACGCCAATCACACCGATTTTGATTGGCTGCGGTAAGTTGCGCTGGACTTGATGATCTCGATGTCTTTGATAAGTACGATTCTGCACTCTTTTTTGCTCCTCCACCACTGGTAATAAGTCGATTTACTTAATCTAAGTCGCCTTAAACCATCCAGATAGTACCACAGCAACTATAAATGTGAAGAATTTCAAAGCTTTGTCCATCCCACTCAGGCTAAAAGAACCTTTAAAACATGTGTTCTATACTTATTGTGGTTTGACGAAATATGGAACACTAACCCTATGTGTCAGTTTGTGGGTTGTCTGTTGACAGAGCAATGAAATTATTAATTGGTAGTTGTAGTAACAGTGCAAAACGTTTGATTAGGCATTATCCTGATGAGACTTGTGATATCTGGTTGGATCATGTCTAAGAAAGTAATTGTGTTGTTATCTGGAGGTTTAGACTCTGCTACAGTTTTGTATCAATCAGTAGGAGACGGTTATGAGTGTTATGCCCTTTCCTTTGATTATCAGCAGCGACATCGACGAGAACTCAAATCAGCGTACGCAATTGCTAGTGCAGCAGGTGTTAAGGAACATCAGGTAGTCAGGTTTGACTTACGGCAGTGGGGAGGTTCAGCGTTAACCGATGATAACCTTGACCTACCCAAGGAGCGTAGTCTAGAGCAGATGTCTCAAGACATCCCCATTACCTACGTTCCAGCCCGTAACACGATTTTTCTGAGCTTTGGCTTATCCTATGCAGAAGCAATTGGTGCTGAGGGAGTATATGTGGGTGTCAATGCCTTAGATTATTCTGGCTATCCAGATTGCCGTCCGGATTATATCCAAGCAATGCAGACAGCTTTTGATTTGGGCACAAAACAAGGTAGGGAGGGCAATGGAATTAAAATTGTCAGTCCTCTGATTGACCTGAAAAAAACCGAAATTATCCAATTAGGCAATCAGCTGGGTGTTCCTTGGGAAAAAACCTGGTCATGCTACACAGGTAACGATCTAGCTTGTGGTGTTTGTGATGCTTGTCGGTTGCGATTGGCTGCCTTTGCTGAGTTGGGATTGGACGATCCACTTACTTATCAGGAAGGCTGAGTGCCTCAGTGTGAAGGGTGCTGAGTAAGCTGAGTAATCAGTGTGTTGGTAGAACAACAGGGATTTTAATTGCTGTTGGATACTAAGAGAATTGATTTAGCTGATAGTTACGGCTGGCGTAGATACGGTAAACCCCTGTATCTGCCAGCAATACTTCTTGATCAATCACTAACTGGTAGCCTTTCCGTTGGAGTAAGTTTGTGATCTGCTTTAGTTTTATCCCTGCTGTAATCTGATCAACCTCGATCACAATTTGCTGAATTTTTTCCCAATCCTTCTCCTTGATGCCAGCCAGGATATCTAACTGAGGTTGATCAGCATTAATTTTGAGTAAATCAATTTTTTCAATGTTCTGTTGATGAATAATACTAGATATAGTCTTTGAGTGCTTGGAAAGTCCAAAACTGAACACTTTGGCATTCGAGCCATAGAGTGATGCATTGATCTGCAACAGTTCAAAAACATCTGGTAAGGCTTCAAAGGAGAATAGTCTGGCATTTTTACAGATTTGCTGAGCAAACAGGGTGAACATACCGATGTTTGCCCCTATATCAAAAATACAATCCCCATCATGGATAGTGATGCCATGTTTAATGTAGGTCTGTTTTTCAAATATATCTTGATATAATTCATCAGTTTTTTGCTCATTTTCATGAACGATTACTAAATGATTAGGTAATTGGTAATCGTTATGATTGGCTAGCAATGCCTCGGCTTTAAGAATATCAAAATTGGTAGCTAACCCTAGGTTAGAGTGATTTGGTGATAATGGCTGATTGGCAGGAGACCTGATCCAGTCTTCAAAACTTGAGGAGATGACAGGGCACCCATTTTTTTGAGTAGATATTAGACTAGACTTATCAAGTATTTGTTCAACATGTTGATTAGATTTTGATAAGTTTATTTTAGATGGAATATTTATATCTTCCATCCATAAGTTAACAGATTTATTTAAGGGTTCTGCTGTCAGGGTAGCCGTTAGTTTAATAGTTATTTCAGATAGTTTATTTGCGTTTAATACCATAGGTATTTTCGTCAACTATATTGATTAAACTGCACAGTAGTAATATCACTAATTATAAGTAGTTATCTCGACAGAGATATTACTGACTTACTTATAGTTTAGTAAAGCACCCTGATTGAAATTTAGTTAATTAAAGCAATCCTAAGCAATCTTAATTTAAATTTTATGAAAATTATAAAAATCAATAATACTCTGGGGATATTATTTACCCTGGATTTTAGTTTAATCCTCTTCCGAATCTAATCATTTCGACATGGATTTATAGGGCAGTGAACTTAAGAGTAAATAAACCTGCATCTATACAATATTGACTTATACATATTAGTAATTGGTTGCCATTTTGGCAAAATTTTCAGTGATGAGGAAGGAGAGGCCGTGAGCTAGCAGTGATTTTCGGGATACTCTGGGGGGTCAAACCTAGGTATATTTTATAACCGATAGCTTGAAATCAATTTAATAGGGTTACAGTTGACGCTTGACCCTTGAGTGTGAAGGATAAACGCTCAAAAAAAAGTAAACTAGTGAACTCAA
>NZ_JAAHHW010000170.1 GCF_010692325.1 Moorena sp. SIO3I8
ATAGTAACTTATTGCTGGGATTGAATCAGCTAATTAGTGATATTAATCAATATCAATTCTTTTTTAATTCTGGATAATCTGACTTATTTGTTAATCATTGAATTCGGAGAGTGACAGAAGAGGGATATAGCGGTTGTTAGCCTAATGAGGTACACATGATTTTTTACCTCTTGCCTCTTGCCTCTTGCCTCTTGCCTTTTTCGGCAATCGATAACTTTACAACCGAGATACAAACCCTATAGTGTTCTTATCTCTTTTATCGAGAAAGATGAAACGGGTGCATCTCATTTTTGCCGTTTGGGTGGTGCGTTACGGGACGGATTGTCCTAACACTTGCTACCGATAAAATAAGGGCTCGCCCGTCTTATCACGCACCCTACGAACATTTACAAATGTGAGATGCACCTGCTCCCTTTGCCAAAGTGTTTATTTAGCATAACAAGTACGGAAGAGCCAAAAATGCTATAGTAAACATTTGGTCATTACTAGTAAACAGTAAACAGTTGAAAATGAAACAGTTGTATCGGATTTCCATAGCTATTGTTAGCTTATTCCTGTGTTTGCTCACTTTGAGCAGTTGCAGCAACAACTTTGCTAACCCTGATCAACTAGAAGCGCAAGTATTAACCATTATCCGGAATAATCCAGAGGCTATTTTACAGTCGCTGCAAGCTTACCAGCAGGAAAAACAGCAAGAGCTAGCCCAATCCAGACAAGCATTTTTGCAGCAAATGAGTACAGAGCCAGCATCGATAATTGGGAATTCCCCTACTACTGGTGTGGCGGAAAATAACATTGTGCTGTTGGAGTTTTCTGACTTTGAATGTCCATTTTGTGCCGAAGCTAACCAAAGCGTAAAGGATTTTATGGACAAACATTCCGATCAGGTAACCTTAGTATATAAGCATTTGCCTCTGACTCAGATTCATGCTCAAGCACTCCCTGCTGCTCAAGCAGCTTGGGCCGCTTTTCAGCAAGGGAAATTCTGGGAGTATGAAGATGCCCTGTTTGAGCAGCAAAATAACTTGGATGAAGAATTGTATCTAGCGATCGCCCAAGATCTTAATCTCGATCTAGAGCAATTTAATCGCGATCGCATCAGTGTTGGAGCCGAAGCTGCTATTAGGGACGATCTGAAATTAGCTCAGAGCTTGGGTCTTAATGGTACTCCTTTCTTTATGTTGAACACAGAAGTACTTCAAGTTCCTCTCAACTTATCAGAAATGGAGAGTATTCTGGCACAGGTCAAATCATGATCTAGGATCTATATTTGAGTTGTAAACACACGTCTTGGGGCAAGAGGCAAAAGGCAAGAGGCAAAAGTTGGTAGGGTGCGTGATAAGACGGGCTCGCCCTGATTTTATCGGTAGCCAGTGTTGGCACAGCCCGTCGGTGTAACGCACCACTCGCTCTTTAAAACTTAATATCTAATCGAGGAACATTTAAGATACTTTCTTAGTCAGACAACGTGATTAATTGACTAGAGGTAAGAAGATGAGAGTTGATCAAAGCAGTGGTTTAAGGCAAAGACTTAATGGTATAGTTATGATTATCTATGCCTTAATACCGATTATCCTAGTCGTGGTATTTTTGATTACTTTTTTAACAATTTTACATGACATCAAAAGTCTAGTAAGTGGCCCTTTAGTGGAAATCAATAACACCCTAGTGGAGGTGAATGAAAGTACTCAAAAAGCCAAAGAAGACATTGCTAATATCATAGAACCAATCAAAACAGTAAAGGCAGAGGTCCAAGAAGCCTTAGAGATAGTTGAACAGATTCCTACAGGAGTGAGTTTGCCTGATCTTGGCATCCCAGATGTTAATCTTCCGGTGAAACCAGATGTCAACTTGGGGAGTGGATTTCCTCCTAAGGTCAATATCGAGATGAAAGAGGTTTCAGTGGATATGCCTACTATTCCTGGGTTTGAAGTACAAGTGGTTGGTTTGCAACAGGTCAAGGCAGTGTTAAAGGATAATTTGGAAATACTTAAGGTTTTGAATACTATTGTCAGCGGTATTCCTAACCTCGATGCCCTTAGAGAAGATTCCCAAAAAATTCTAGCAGGAGTCCAGGAGTTGGTGAACGGAATTCATAAAATCGGGATCAAGGTATTGGGGCTGATGATATTTAGCGCAATCATGGTGATACCCTGGTTAATTAAGTTATGTATAGCTCCCTACGCTACCTGGGCTTACGGTCAGGTTACGACAGGATGGGCATTAGTCCGTGGTCAAGTAACTGAATAAATCCGTAGCGCATAAGCTAATAGCTTACGGTAAAATTTCCAATAAAAATTGCTATTAACCAGTTTAAACTAACTAAGATGCGCATCGCTCAACGGACTAGACCTAGACGACAATTAGATGTAATTATAAAAGGGTCATCCCATAACTATTGGCGTGACCCTTATCATATAATGCTGACCGTTAATTGGCCAATGTTTTTCGGGCTAATTGCGGTTTGTTATTTAGCCATAAACATTGTCTTTGCCCTATTGTACCTAGCGGGAGGAAATTGTATTGAAAATGCCCGTCCAGGTGCTTTCTTCGATGTCTTTTTCTTCAGCGTTCAGACCATGGCATCCATTGGTTATGGTGCGATGTATCCCGTGACTTCCTATGCTAATATCATTGTTACCATAGAAGCTCTAGTGGGTTTGATGGCCCTAGCCATGGCAACCGGACTCATGTTTGCCCGCTTCTCTCGGCCTACTGCCAGAGTCATCTTCAGTCGTAGGGCAGTGATTACGCCCCATAATGGGGTACCTACCCTCATGTTCCGCACTGCCAATGAACGGGATAATCGGATTCTGGAAGCTCAGCTCAGGGTAAGTTTCCTGCGCTATGAAGTCACCTTAGAAGGGGAATCCATGCGTCGATTCTACGACCTGAAACTGTTGCGTAGCCAAACCCCTAGCTTTGCTCTAACTTGGACAGTTATGCATCCAATTGATGAAAGTAGTCCTTTATATGGGGAAACACCAGAGTCTCTCGCTGAAATGGAAGCCACACTTATTATCACCCTAGTTGGTATTGATGAAACGGTTTCCCAGACTATTCACAGTCGTCACTCCTACACCGCATCAGAAATTTTGTGGGATAGGCGTTTTGTAGATATGTTTGATAGGAAATCAGACGGCAGTAGAATTATTGATTATAGCCACTTTCATGATGTTAAGTAATAGCAATTTATAGCGTTTGAGAACTGCTACATAGTTAATAGCTCTGAAATACCCACCTGACGTATCTTCTCTAATTCCAGAAGCCGACGATTAGCATCTTGACATTCCTGCCAATAGTATTGCTTACGTTGCCAATCATTACTAATATCAATTGTTTGCCATTGCTCTAAACAATAGCGCCGATGTTTTTCCAAAGCTACTATTTCTAGAGAAGCTGCTGCTGCCTGTATTACCATCGGGGCTCGCAAAATATCTTCTGTACAGGTTTCGTCAAGATGAAACAGATGAGCCACTTGAGTCATTTCCCTAGGAAATTGTAAACTCCGGTCTTGTAAACGGGAGATTAGCTGTTCAGGGGTGGTAGTGTAAAATTGTGTGCCTATCCCTTGGAGTTCAATAATTTGTTGCCACAAGAATCGATGGTGAGAGAGACTAAAGAGTAAATCTCGCTGGTCTAGAGTATCAATAATTGTTTGTCGATAGTCAGGACAGTGTAAATAAATCCGTAACAGTAAGGCTTCGGCTCGCTCTAACAGGATGCGCTCTTTACCAACCGGTAGGTTTGATTCTTGATTACCCTGTTGTTTCGGTTTCTTTAACCGAGGTGGTGATTTCTTAAAGGCAGCTCTAAGGGGTTTTTGGAGTTGAGTTTGTAAATTTTCTATGTATAAAGATACTAGTTTCCCTTGTCCTTGACTGAGAATTTGAGCACAGTAGTTAATATAATAAGTGAGCTGGTTGATGTCCTCCAGTTGCTTGAGTAACTTAACCATAGCTTGGGCGACTTGCTGAAATTGATCGGCTTGTTGGAGGTCTTTGCCAATCAGGAGTTGATCAATCTGCCAATCCAGCCACAAGGGAGCATTGAGCAACAGTTGTCGGTATTTTTCCGTAGCGTCAGGAGCAGATTTGAGGAATTCATCAGCATCTTTTCCATCCGGTAAGTTCAGTACCCGTAGCTGCACAAGTCCTTGGTAAGCTAGGTTAGCAATTTCTCCAATGGCTCTTTGGGCAGCATTAGTACCAGCAGCATCCGCATCAAAGTTGAGCACAATTTGCTTGGATTCAGTATAGCGCGATAGTTGCCGGACTTGATCTAAACTAAAAGCGGTACCAAGGGAGGCGACTATATTAGTAATTCCTGCGGCATGGAGTGCGATCGCATCAAAATATCCCTCCACCACTACAGCTTGGTCTTGCTTGGTAATGGAATTACGAGCTTTATCTAGGGCAAAAAGGGTTTTACTTTTATCAAACAGGGGAGTTTCTGGAGAGTTGAGGTATTTCGGTTGCTCATCCCCAAGACTTCTACCACCAAAGCCAATCACTCGACCTTGGGTGTCGTGGATGGGAATCATAATGCGATCGCGAAAGCCATCATAATACCCACCATTGTCCCTAGGCTTAATCAATCCCGCTTGCTCAACTAGCTTCACTGGCTTCCGTTTGTGTTCCACCAGATAGCGGTAAATGGTTTGCCAACTAGCTGGAGCATACCCTAGCTCGAAAGTAATGATAGTTTCCTCACTCAGACCCCTTTTACCGCGCAAGTACTCTAGGGCCTGCTGTCCTTGGGGTTGTCTGAGGGCATGTTGATAGAAAGCTGTGGCTAAGGCCAGAATCTCGTAGAGTTGCTCTTGTAGAGAAAGTTGCCGTTGTAATTGCTCCCGCTGTTCCGGTTGGAGGGTTTGGACTGGCACCTGGTAGCGCTGTGCCAAATCCAGCACCACATCTGAGAAGGAGTGCTTGCCAATCTCCATCAGGAATTTAATCGCATTCCCTCCAGCTTGGCAGCCGAAGCAGTAATACAGTTGTTTAGAGGGACTGACAGTGAAACTGGGAGTTTTTTCCTCATGGAAAGGGCACAGACCGACATGGTCTTTGCCACGCTTGCGCAATACCACATGCTCCGAGATGACATCCACAATGTCAGACCGTTCCTTAACTGCTTCAATAGTGTTTGGGTGTAGCCGTGGAATGTTCATTGCTCGATTCTTGCTTACAATCAACAGGGTGTTTTTAACAAAACTCGCGGAATTCCCCCGAGTAGCGTGAAGCAGGGGGGATGCATAGGGAAAAGGTTTTGTGATCAAATAATGAAGAATGTAATTCTAAATTCGCGCATTCTAAATTCGCGCATTCTATTAAGACCCTTACCAGATTTTCGAGAGCTTTAGCACAAAACCAGGCAAAACTGCCTCACCGCTAACAGTAGCAGGATTGTCTAACCGTTCGGTTTCCACTCCAGGACGATAAACATAAACCCGTTGATGCTTGCGGTCTATCAGCCAGCCCAGCTTTGCCCCATTATCGATATACTCGGTCATTTTATTTTGCAAGGTTTCTAGCTTGTCACTAGGAGAGCGTAACTCCACCACAAAATCAGGACAGATGGGAGCAAACCTTTCTTGTTTCTGAGTTGGAATGGTATCCCAACGCTCTAGCTTAATCCACGCAGCATCAGGGGAACGTTCTGCACCATTGGGAAGCTTGAAACCAGTAGAGGAATCAAAGCCAATGCCTGTACCGTCGTCATCCGTCCAGTTGGCAAGCTGTTGAATTAGTTTGAAATTTCGGTTTCCTGTTACTCCCCCCGTTGGAGACATAATAATGATTTCCCCTGCCGATGTGCGTTCAATGCTTAATTCCCGGTTAATCTGACAAAATTCAAAAAACTGGTCATCATCCATAGCCAGTGCTGGGGGCATCCTCAGCACAATTGGACTGGTATCAACAGGTGTGGTGGCTACTGTCATGACTAATTACCTGGCTTCGAGCACTGTGCGGAGTTTTTTCTATTCTAAGGGGAGCGCCCAGAGTGCTTCTAAGGTTTAGTGCCATTTCAGTATGACAGCTGTTGGCAAGACTTGACACAAAATGCTGTTTCAGGTCTTGGTCAAAAAGTCAAGATCCATGGGATCTGTTTTTAGCCAGTTGATCGATGAAAGGCTACTAATACTATCCCCAAACAATTAGGATGAATGACCCGACAGCCACACGACCAATTTGCGAAACAGTATTTAACGGAGTTGTTAACACCTCACGGTGAGGTGCAAATCAGCCGCGAAGTAACCAGTGAAGTACGCCAAGTGGATATTTGGTTTCTACCAACACCTTCGGTCTCCACACCACCCCAGGTTTTAGGATTGCTCGGTCAGATGGTATCAACTGCCTGTTTGTTAGAACCGTTCCGGAATGCCATCGGGATCATGGCGGTGCGTAATTGTCTGCTGAAGTTGTTTGCCCTCTACGGTGAGCTGCAGCGCCAGGCACGACGAGAGAAAAATTCTGTCAGTGAAACTGACTTGCCCTGTTTATGGATTCTGTCTCCTTCTTGTTCAAGCAACCTATTGAATGGTGCGGCTCGTTCTAGCTAGGAGCCTCTAGAGACTAGAGGGGTATGAGCTAGGGGATTCGCGGGAAAATCCCGAAAATCCTAACTATCTTCCGGATGGTGGTGAAAACCCACCCCTTGAGGAGACAAGTGACTCCCTATCTGGCCACACTGAGATGAACGGCATTTCATCAGAGTGAAGCTGGCAACAGGGCGGAATCAGAGGTGAATCAGATTAACCACACTGCCGCTAATGGGGAGATGACATGGGTAAACAAGTTCTAGAAAAGTGTCTAATAGGTAAGCCACAATCTGAACAACAAATGTGGACTTCATCCTCGCATTTCTCACGGCATCGCATTCAAGTAACCGCAAACTCCGAGGAGAGGATAGGCAAAGTGGACTGCCCTAAATCATCAAAATAATCTGGAAGATGGAACGAGTAAAAACGATGGCAAAACACAAGGGTCTGAAGAACGGTCGTAACTTCGGTAAGCTATGCCAAGCCTAATCCCCACCATCGGGTAAGATGTGCTCAAAACTGGGCACGGGTATTCAGAATACACAAACCTTAGGAGAGTATGGGTAGACACAGACCAAAATCTAGTGACCTCTGGAAGGGACAAAACTGGAAGCAATTCCGTAAAACCCTCTTCCGCCTACAGAGGCGCGTGTATAAAGCGGTTCAAGCTGGTGACTTGAGGAAAGCTCGGTCTCTACAGAAACTGATTCTGAAATCTCGATCAGCACAGCTTTTGGCCATCCGTCAAGTGACACAGCTCAATCAGGGCAAGAAAACCGCCGGTATCGACGGAAAGACTGCACTGAACTACGAGGAAAGGTTAGAAATACTTGAGATTATGAAAGGAAACGCGTTGAACTGGTACCATTCCGGTTTACGAGAAATCCCGATTCCCAAGAAAAACGGGAAAATTAGGATACTCAAGATACCAACAATCGCAGATAGAGCATGGCAATGTTTAGCCAAGTTTGCCCTCGAACCAGCACATGAAGCCACGTTCCACGCCCGCAGCTACGGGTTCAGAACCGGTAGAAGTGCCCACGATGCCCAGAAATACGTGTTTCAGAACCTGAGTACACGAGCTAAAGGCATCACCAAGAGAGTCATAGAGTTGGACATTAAGAAGTGTTTTGACCGCATCTCCCACAAGTCCATAATGGACAGGTTAATTGCGCCAGCAAGTTTGAAGACTGGGATATTCCGGTGTCTTAAGGCCGGAGTTGACCTGAAATTTCCTGAGCAAGGAACCCCACAGGGAGGAGTAGTCAGCCCACTTTTAGCCAACATCGCACTTGACGGAATAGAGGATATTCACCCTAGTGTCCGATACGCGGATGATATGGTCATATTCCTCAAGCCAAAAGACGACGCTGAAAAGGTTCTAAACAAAATCAAAGCCTTTTTAGCCGAACGAGAAATGGAAATTAGTGAAGAAAAGACCAAGATAACCAAAACGACGGATGGATTCGACTTCCTTGGGTGGCACATGCGTGTCAAACAAAATGGAAAGTTCCAATGTACTCCTTCAATGGAGAATCATAGAGCTATCCGTAGGAAAATCAAGGCCATAGTCAACAGTTCGAATTATGGTGCAAAAATCAAGGCAAAGAAGTTAGCCCCCATCGTACGTGGATGGAGGAATTACCACAAATACTGCGATATGAGCAGTTCCCGAGATAGTTTATGGTTTATGAATAACACTGCCCACCGGAAGTTCCGTAGCGAAAAGAAGGTGGATAGGTATCAGGCCAGTGAATTATGCAAGAAAGGATTCCCCGCAGTTGGGTATGAACAGAATAAACACGTAATGGTGAAAGGGACTAAGTCCCCTTATGATGGAGACTTAGTCTATTGGAGTCAGAGAAACTCACAGCTCTACTCCGATGCTACCGCCAAAGCCTTGAAGAAGCAAAACCATTCCTGTGGATATTGCGGATTGAAATTCACCGATGAGGAAAGGATCCACCTGCACCACATTGATGGGAATCATCACAACTGGAAGAAAAACAACCTCATGGCTGTTCACCAAAGTTGTCACCAATATATTCACGGGAGCAGGTCGAAAGACCAGGATATCTAGGAGCCGTATGCGGCGAAAGTCGCACGTACGGATTTGAAGGAGAGGTGCCCCGGGTAATACCGGGCATCGACTCTAATGTTTTGCCGCCAAACTTGATGATTCAGGGAATTGGGTGGAAGGAGTCTATTTTTTGCCTGAGTTGTTCAAGACAGCCCTGGTGGCCATTAACCAGCTACCGGTTACGGAAGAAACCCTCTGGTTGAGACTTTTGGGACGCAATCGCACTCAGGAGCAAGCCATTAAGGAATTGGTGGCACTGCCAGTTGGACACCCTTTACGGGGCAACATCTTAGAGATTCTGGCCAACTGGCGCATCAAAATAGAAGAAAGTGAAGATTTAACTGAAGACGACAGGGAGTTAATTATGAATTTATCACCAGCTTATTTGCGTTGGCGAGAAGAAACCTTAGAACAAGGCCGGGAACAAGGCCGGGAACAAGGCCGGGAACAAGGCCGGGAACAAGGCCGGGAACAAGGCCGGGAACAAGGCCGGGAACAAGGCCGGGAACAAGGCAATTTAGAGGGACAGCGCCTGATGGTAGAGAATCTACTGGCAGGGCGGTTTGGCCGTGTTGATCTCGAATTATCCCGGACAATTGAGCCTTTGATGCAGTTGCCGATCACAGAGCGTACTCAAGTGTTGCTTAACCTGTCCAACTTGTCCCGTGAGGAACTGTTGGAGAGGTTTGGAAAGAGTCTATCTGATTGATACCAACTGTAAGCATTAAGGGGTCAGCGTTCAGCTTCTTGAGGGTTTTCCATAATCACTCATGTACTCGTCCCAGGGCTAAATGCCTATGTTTGTCTGTCTTGATGCAATAGCGAGTGGGGGAAACCCCCAAGACCGCGCTGCATCGCTTGATTTAAAAGCTGACTGTTTAGAAGCTGATCCCTGAATTATTACAGCTAGAGTGTATCTGTATAACCATTTCAAAGTAACTTGTCAACTGCTATCTCTTCCTGATTCAATTAATTTTTTTCAAAGTCTTGCTAGATAAATAAAAATCTAGTAAACAAACAAAATAATCACCAAATATTAACTAATATCAAGTAACATCATAAGTAGCTGCTTACTTTATTTTTTGATAGTTAATATTTATTATTGCATTTTATTTTAATAAATAAAACAGAATAGAAGCAATATAGGTAATTAAATCAAGCATTGCTCACGAAAAAAAGCCTCTGTAGAGACCTTATACATAACATCTCTACAGACTATATAAAGTTTCGACTCTATTTATTGATCAGGGATTGCATACATTCGCTGATAGCTGATAGGTGACCGCTGACAGCTGATAGTTAATAGCTAAAGATTCGTTGGTTTTAAAACCAAGACAAAAACCTGAAATTACTAGTGAGTGCTAAAGAGAAACGTAGGTATATGACAAATCGAATCATACGTCCCATATACGACATCCAAGGTGAAGGTCATATCTCACCATTTGTTGGTCAGTCTGTCACCACTACAGGTATTGTGACTGGGGTAGCGAGCAACGGCTTCTACCTACAAGACCCTTATGGAGATAATAATGATGCCACCTCAGATGGAATTTTTGTCTTTACTAATTCTACTCCTACGGTCAGAATCCGTGACGAGGTGCAAGTGAGTGGTGATGTCCAAGAATTTCGGCGTAGTAACCGTTCCGATGACTTAACCCTGACTGAAATTACTAACCTGACTAATATTAGGGTCTTATCATCGAACAACCCTTTACCTACTGCAGTGGTTATCGGTGAAGACCGTACAGTACCTACAGAAATTATTGATGATGATGGTTTAACTGACTTCAATGAAGCTACTGATAGCATCGACTTTTACGAAAGCCTAGAAGGGATGCGGGTGCAAATCAATAATGCTGTAGCGGTTGCTCCCACTAATAGGTTTGGTGAAATTTGGACGGTTCCAGGTGATGTCAATGCTACTGGTGTTAATAATCGTGGTGGCATTACCATTAGTGACGGTGACTTCAATCCAGAACGAATTCAGATTGATGACACTCTATTGAATGGCACCTCTCCTATAGTTAATGTCGGTGACGAGCTCGGTACTGTAACAGGGGTACTTAGCTACAGTTTCGGTAACTTTGAACTCCAGTCTACTGAACCAATTCGTGCTACATCCGGTAACCTAACCCCAGAGATAACGAATTTAGTCAGTAGTGCAAATCAAGTTACGATTGCTAGCTTCAATGTCGAAAACCTCGACCCCAATAGTCAAGATGGGGATGATGATATCGGTGATGGTAAATTTAATGCGATCGCATTTCAAGTTATCAATAATCTCCAATCCCCGGATATCATTGCTCTGCAAGAGGTTCAAGACAATAACGGAACTATAGACAATGGTAATGTGGATGCTAGGGAAACCTACGAAACTCTGATTAATGCCATAGTTGCTACTGGTGGACCTCAGTACTCCTTCTTTG
>NZ_JAAHHW010000171.1 GCF_010692325.1 Moorena sp. SIO3I8
ATCGAGGGATTGACCTTTGGTCACGCTTCGCGAACGCGACGCGCTACGATAAGCGAGCCAAGAACTTTCTAGGAGCAATTTATCTGGCTGCTGCCGTAATCTGGCTTAATTGATGACACGCCCTAGATCCTAAATTTAGATTTTACGGCGATCAGCCCACACTCTAACCATTAGGGTGAGTGTGGGAGATGTCACATTTAATGATATATTGTACTAGCACTATTAATGCTTGAATCACAGAATCTCGTTGATTGGCATTGAGGCTGACCATCGGGGGTCGATTGCTTTCATCCACAAAGCCCAATGCGATCGCTATATCCTCTTCTGACCAAGCTCCATCACAATCGACATGGGTTAGACCAATCACTAGGGGAATTTTTACACGCTGTTGCATAAAACTGAGCAGGCGACGGGAAGAGCTAAACTGACTGGGACGATGGGCATCAACAAGGAGTATGTAAGCATGGGCTTTCCGAATCAGGATGTCCCACATGAAATCAAAGCGAGACTGTCCTGGAGTACCATATAAATGTAGCGCCATATCTCGAGCAAATTGCAAACGCCCAAAGTCCATCGCTACTGTAGTTTTTTGCTTAATTTTAGTTGTCACGTCCGTTGCTAGGCAATCTGTATCCACTACATCGATTTCGCTAACCGAGCGAATGAAAGAGGATTTTCCAGCACCCACGGCACCGGTCACAACTAGACGCATAATTTCCACGCTTATTTGCTGTTAGCCGTTCTGAAGCAGAATCGGAAACACGACAACATTATTGTCAACCACTGGATTAGGATTACCATGCTCTGATTGCATAAAAACTACCATTAACTCCAAAAACTACCTAGCTGTTATTACCTCCTTAAGAAACCAAGTAAGTGTTGCACAAAGCGATTGCTCAGCTCTTGAGGATTGTCCTCCTCAGTTCGATTTGCCCCAACGGCGACTGGCTCTAATCCCTGTGATTGCCAATAGTTCTGTTGATATGAAGTAAGCATAGGCACTTCTGCGACTAAACCCACGCTAATCAGCCGGAAGGATATCTGTTGAACCGTTTCCAGAGACTTCCCCAACCGAGTTGCAATATCAGTGAGGGGAATCGACCCATTGGCTAATTTCCAAACTCCAGCTTCCATTGGGTCTAGCCCTAACTGGCGATGACCCACCATCGCCCTAGATAGTGCGGAGGTTGTCTCAGGTAGCTTGTCTGCTAATCCAGTCCAATCTGGTAGAGCTCGCAGACCAATTAGAGTTGCTTTGGTAGCTGAGATGCTTAAACCCGTCATTTCTATCGTGGGCAAGGTTGCCTTAGAGTCAAACCTAAATTTAGCATCTTTGAGCCTGAATAAGCCACAAACTGAGCGTATAACCTGGGCATGAAATAGTAGTCTCAACTGCTCTGGATGCATAAATCCCTTAGTCTTCAAGTACAGACCAATAGGTTTATTCGCCGGACATCGATTTACCTGTTCATTAATTACCTCAGGGCTCAGCCAACCCCGCTGACACATCATTTTCAGCAGGCATTGGTGATCCAGACGATGGCTAACTGCCAAGATCCGACCTTGGCGCAGTAGAATATGTCGAGCTTTTATTTCTTGACTATGCCTACTTAGCTTGAATCGGAGGGTTAGTAATCCAGTTTTGTTTCCCTGATCGAGGAACTGAAACAATTCTGGGAGGGAAAATTCCGCTAAAGAACTCGTGATAGCCATTACTTGTCAATAATAAATCAATTAACCTATTACTAGGCTTAAATTTATTGATAGTCACATCACCTAATTAATAATCTCTTTTTTTTATCCATTTTTTGGGATTTTATAGTAAAGTTATTAAATTTTAATTATTTTACAATACATTTATAACCATTGGGTTAGTAATTCCCTAAGTGTAAAGTAAAAAATTTATATCTTATGACTGATGCGTCAAATGAAGATATAAGCATCAGAGAGGAGAGGTTCAGCAGGGTTTCTGACATTGGCAATCTGACATTGGCAATAGGCTTAACTCAAACCTGGCGCTTAGATAGCTTTGCAAGTATAGCAACTTCCAGTTAAGACCATAGGTATCTTGAGTTACCTAAAATCAAAAGGATTTCTTAAATTATTCAAATAACAGTGAGCATTTTTACGAAAAATCATAGCAAATAATACATTATATTGAACTATCTGTCAAGATGAAATTCACCCACCCTACTCGAATATCAAGTCTGGTTGAATACCCATAATTAAGGGGCGGGGGCGCCGGGAGGATGGGGAGTGTAGGGAGATGGGGAGATGGCCAGATGGGGAGATGGGGGAGGTTTTTATTAAGGGTAATTATCCCGACATGATATAAGCAGTGGCAACCTTTCATATCTTTGCTGTGGCACTTTAACTAGAGTTTTGTTTCATAAATTCCTGGTATGGAATGGTGAGGCTCTAAGGCTGCCTTCAACTCTGGAATCACCCGCTTGATTTCCAGCATCAGCACCCCCTGTTTAGCTGCCTTGGTGGCTAAGACTAATAGAACAGCATACTCGCCACAGTTGGTTAGTATGCCATAACCTTTATTACCTTCTACGAAGATGCGGTCTAGAATGCCTCTGGACAATTCCGAGCCAATCCGTTCACCTAGGGATAACATAGCAGCTGACATGGCTGATACTCGTTCTTCATCCATCTCGCTCGGTAAACTGGATGCTATAGGCAGTCCATCAGGAGAAACTAAAGCAGCTCCTTGAACCTCACTGGTGCTGGTGACAAAATTTTGGATAATGGTCTCCAGCTTGGCGGTATTAATGGTCATGGTTATCCATTCCTCATCAAAACGTTACTGCTCAATCGAGTTTGTGGAAAATAGAGTGATAGGGAAAGTCTAGCCAATTATCAAGGTCTAGTTGCCATACTCGGTCGTTGCAGTAAATTCGTCGGAGATCTGGCTTGGGTTAGGATATCAGGAACTATAGCCCAAAGGTACACAGAACCTATGAAACCTTTTCCCCCATATCAGGAAGCCTAGTGTCAGACTATGGCCTAGACTCGGGTCAAATGAGCTATAATTCAGACTTTGTGGTGGCTGAAATTGCCTGGGTCGGCTTACTGGCGGGGGATTTTAATCCTAGTAAAGTGCCTGTAAAACAGGAAATATCATCCGTGAGGGTGAGAATCTAAGACCATAACGCGCCAGGGTTTAGCCTGATAAGTAAATTAATTCAACCAGTATTATAGACAAAGACTATGCGAACTCATTATTGTGGTCAACTCCGAAGCCAGCACATTGGTGAAACTGTTACCCTCTGCGGCTGGGTGTCCAGACGTCGCGACCATGGAGGTGTGATCTTCTTGGACCTACGGGATATTCGTGGTGTTGTCCAAATTGTTAGTGACCCTGAGCGTACCCCCGATTCCTATCAAGATGCCGATCACCTGCGCAATGAATATGTAGTGAAGGTTACCGGACGAGTTACTAAGCGTCCTGACGAGTCCCTTAATCCCAAATTGCCTACTGGCGAGGTAGAAATTTACGCTCTCTACATTGAACTGCTCAATAAAGTGCGTAAGCAGTTGCCATTTCAGGTGTCCAGTGCTGATACTGAGTCAGTGCGAGAAGACTTACGGCTGAAATATCGGTATTTGGACTTAAGACGCGATCGCATGAGCAAAAACCTGCAACTGCGCCATCAAGTGATTAGAGGAATTCGCCGTTACCTGGAAGATGAACAAGGTTTCATGGAAGTGGAAACCCCAGTACTAACTCGTTCCACTCCCGAAGGTGCTAGAGACTATCTTGTCCCCTCCCGTGTTAATCCGGGTCAGTGGTACGCTCTGCCCCAATCCCCCCAATTGTTTAAGCAGCTGTTGATGGTATCGGGTATGGATCGATACTACCAGATTGCCCGATGTTTCAGGGATGAAGACCTCAGAGCTGACCGACAGCCAGAGTTTACCCAGTTGGACATGGAAATGTCGTTTATGTCCCAAGAGGAAATTCTCCAGCTTAATGAGACATTAGTATTTCACATTTTTAAAACAGTCAAAGGTATTGATATCCCCAGACCATTCCCCCGCCTCACTTACGCTGAAGCCATGGAACGCTACGGAAGTGATAAACCCGATACTCGCTTTGGCTTAGAACTAGTCAATGTCTCTGATTTGATGAAAGATTCTGGCTTCAAAGTCTTTTCGGGTGCAGTAAAGACTGGGGGTGTAGTCAAAGTTCTACCTATTCCTGGTGGTAATGAAGCTATATCGAATGTCCGGATTAAACCAGGGGGTGACTTATTCAAAGAAGCAAGCGAAGCTGGTGCTAAGGGGATAGCTTACATCCGGGTGCGAGAAGGAGGTGAAATTGATACCATCGGGGCGATTAAGGATAACCTAAGTGATAGCCAAAAACAGCAGTTATTAGAGGCAACTGGTGCTACTGCTGGTCATTTGCTGCTGTTTGGTGCTGGTTCAGCTGACATTGTCAATAAAACCCTCGACCGGTTACGACTTGTAATTGGTCAAGAATTGGGATTAATTGATTCAACAAAAATTAACTTACTCTGGGTAACAGATTTCCCGATGTTTGAGTGGAATGCGGATGAAAAGCGTTTAGAAGCACTGCACCACCCATTTACAGCTCCTCATCCTGATGACTTAGATGATTTGAAAACGGCTCGGGCTCAAGCCTATGACTTAGTATGGAACGGGGTAGAAATCGGTGGTGGTAGTCTCCGGATATACCAGCCAGAGATTCAGCAACAGGTTTTTGAAGCTATTGGCTTGTCCGAAGAGGAAGCTCACAGTAAGTTTGGGTTTCTGCTGGAAGCCTTTGACTATGGTGCCCCTCCTCACGGTGGGATTGCTTATGGTTTGGATCGGCTAGTAATGCTATTAGCTGGGGAAGAATCTATTCGCGATGTGATTGCTTTCCCGAAAACCCAACAAGCACGTTCTTTGCTAACCGATGCTCCAGGTGTTGTGGATGATAAACAGTTAAAAGAGTTGTACGTAGCTTCTACCTATCACGATGAAGTATGAAGTATGAAAGTATGACTTATGAAGTTTTCATCCTTGATCTTGGTTAGAAGAGCGATCGCTTGGAGGTTCATTTAACCATGCCAGTGCCGCACCGCCAACTTCTGATAGAATACTGATCAAACGATACAAGGCAACGGAACTCAGCACCAGTGCCGGAGCAAAGTCATGCTCTAGTAAACCCACTGCAGTGGCTTCAAATACCCCAACTCCCCCTGGTGCCCCTGGGACAATTAAGCCCAACAGCCAAGCTACACTAAACCCACTAAGCAACAGGGGGAGTTGGCTGGGGCTGATTGGACTTAAGGCTAACAGGGTAAGCAAAAAGCCTAAACCTCGCAATCCCAAAAAGCCCAATTCCCCCAACAATGGTAGGATTGGGTAGCGCTTGACCCGGATAATCTGATCTTCATCTGATTCAATGCTTTTCTTCTTGCCTGTTAATTGAGCTAAATACTGTAGGCATGGGTTTAAACACCAAGGATGAATCAGTATCAGTACAGCAAACAGAATTGGGAGTTGAATGATCCGGCTGGCCAAAGGAGAGCTGATCAAAGCCAGCAATAAAGCACCTACTGCCATCATGGGAGGTTCCATTAACACACTCAGAGTAGCTACTCCCAATGGAACTCCTGCTGTTTTAGCTGCCCAGATCCGACCATAGAAGTGCCAAACGTTACCTGGTAGATATTTGGCAATGTTAACCTTCAGATAGATCCGGATACACCATCCAAGCCCTGGTTGTTGGTCGAATTCCCGGAGCATCCAATGCCAAACCCAGCCAGTCCAGGTGTGGGCTAGCAATGTCACGCCAACAGCGATCCCTAAACAAGTCCATCCAGAAGTGCTGATCCGAATCGCTAGCACTTCTTGCCAGTTGTCTTTCAAGGCTTTTGCTAAGAAGAATAATGTCCCACCTAAGATTGCCCAGCGTAGGTAAGGTTTTAGGGGTGATAGGACTCGCTTAATCGCTACATTCATTGACTATCTATTCTAACATTTTTACAAAGTAATACGACACTTAGAAGATATCACAAATGACAGACAAAGAATGAGAGTGATAAAATGCTAAAAACTCAATTCGGTTACTAATAGTTAAAAATATATATTTTAAATATAGCATTGTTTATAAAAATTTAGAATTGATCAGCAGTGTCATCGAGTAAGCGTGTTTACACCAAGTTTGGTTGTTACTAGGTCACTATTGCAACGGTTTTTTGCCCAAGAGGATTGAGCGTTGACAGTTGACGGTTAAAAGTCAAATTCAAGGATAGTCTTACCAGTAAATTACATCTTTAAGCGGCAACTTAGTATTAGACTCGCTTACACTCGAAAGCAAGGGGCTTTGTAGCAGTAGCATCACTATGCCAGAAAACATGTCGGACAAGCCATCGTTCCAAAACAAGTCAAATGAGAAAGCTTTGGAACCAGAATAAAACTTGGTCATGGGGTTGTGGGGAAAATTCACCTCACAGTTTCACGACGGAAAATCAACCTCACAGTTTCAAGACAAGTATTACCAAAGCTTAGTCTACGGTTTTCGTGACTTGAAGACAGTAGTGTTGAACACAAGGCTATCAAGGTTGGATTTCGAGCAGGTATTTGTCCCCCTAAGATTCGCTACAAAAATTCCAGGTAATAGACCATTACCTAAGACAAACTCCCATCAATCTCAGATCAGTCCGGAAATTTGGGATTTTATCGCCAAAATACCTAAAAGACGAGCCTATCGACATTTGGCAATCATTGCCCCCCCAGGATCAGGAAAAACCACTACCTTGCAGCATTTGACCCTGACCTATGCCAACAATGCTCACCGCCAGTATAAAGCGCCAAAACTAATTCCTATACTGGTATATTTGCGGAATAGTTGCGATCGCATTACTAGTGAGCAAAAACCTAACTTGGCACAGCTAGTTACGAAACAAGTTGAGGAAGGGTCATTACCAGGATTGGGTCAATCCGCAGGCTTGGAACAACCTCCTGCTAATTGGTTTCGGGATCAGTTAGAAAATGGCAAATGCTTAGTGATGTTGGATGGGTTGGATGAAGTAGCTGATCCGGATCAGCGTCAGCAGGTGAGTCAATGGGTTAACCAGCAGATGCAAACCTATCCCCAAACTGCTTTTATCTTGACATATCGTCCCCAGGGCTATCGTACTACACCAGGGTCACAGGTCGAAACGGTGTTAGAAGTACAACCATTTAATTTCAACCAAATTCAGCAATTTCTTCAGGGCTGGTATCAACAAACTCAGATTAGTGGGATTTAAACAATAAAAAGAGTAAAATAAGGCTATAATACTTATCATACAGTAATTTTACGTCGAAATAACCGACCTGAGAGAAACCACTCCCTCCGCCATGCCCCCGTGCTTTGAGAAATGGTGTAAACGTTTCGACGATTGCTTCATGCGCCAAAGCCCAAAAAACCGGATTTAGACATTATTTAGGGGGATTATTAGGGGAAAGCGAGAGGAAAAACCTGACACAGATGGCAAATAATGCAGTAGGTGTAGTTTACAGCCGATTACACCATTTCTTGACTGATGCCCCTTGGGATGCCGTTAAGATCAATGAACGCCGTTTACAAGTGATGAACAAATGTTCAAGGGACCCGAATCAAGGGAGGGTTTGCCTTGATTTTGGATGACTCTGGACATAGAAAAAGTGGTAACTTGACGCTTCGGAGTGGGAAGGCAGTATCTAGGAGAAATCGGTAAGACAGACAATGGAATAGTCATCTCCCACAACCCATATTTATGATGGCAAAAAAAGCTTACCATTAGACCTAGAATTATATCAGCACGCCACTTCACTAGCTTTGGGAAAGAAAGATGAGGAATTTCAGAAGAAGCCTGACTTGGGAATAGAGTTAATTGACCGGAGTAAGGCTCGGGGGTATCGTCCAGGAATCGTCTTAATTGATGCCGGTTATGGCAACAATACAACCTTTATCAAAAAATTGGAAGAAAGGAAGCTAAAGTATTTAGGAGGGGTCGCTAAAAATGCGCCAAAGGCGCACGCTACGCGAACGGAAAGTTATTATTAAAACTGAATCAGACATTGAAGTAAAAATTACGGATGAATTAGCGAAAAGCCTCTCCTAAGATGATTTTGAGGAAGTTCATCTCAACGAACGAGCAACCGAAAAGTGTTTGGGTGGCAACATTAAATGCCAAGCTGTCTCGTCTAGAAGGAGAAAGAACATTTGCTATCGTAGGAGATGCAAGTTCAATTGAAGAGGCGACAGACATTGATGATTTTATCACTAATGTTGATTCATATAAAGTAACAGCACAGTGGGTTATAACGACTTACTCTCAAAGAAATTGGGTAGAAGTATTCTATCGGGAAGCTAAGGGATGGCTCGGCTTGAGAGAATACCAAGTCAGAGATAAAAGAAGTCTGATTCGCCATTTTATCCTAGTCTTCTGTGCCTACACTTTTATTCTTTGGCACAAGTTAACTGGAGGACTACAAAGACGCTGGGCTAATCAACCTTGGCCAAAGGCCACGCTACGCGAATGAATACTTTTCCTGAGGCTCTAGAAGCTTTTCGTACTGCCATGTCTTTCCGTTTCTTTAATTGGTTGACCCAAAACCGAGACGTATTTGCCTTTTATAAAGCGAGTAAGGGCTTTATTTGGGGTTGATTTTTGTTTAAGTCCCACTAGCGCCAATTGTCGATTTCTCAATGAGTACCATTGGTCAACCCGTGAAATGATTCGACAGGTGCGACAAGGGGTTATAGCCAAATTGCTATCCTACAAACCAAAAGGGCGAAGACCATGTTTGCAGGTAATTATTGACTTGACTAGCTAAGAGTTACGAGGGTTTTTCAAAGCTTTTGACTCCCTTATCAGTGTTTTCAATGGCAAACTTCGATTGCACTTAGTCGTGCTGTACCTGGTGGTGGGACAGTGGCGTGTGCCTTGGAATTTTCGAGTGTTTCGGCGGTTATGGCACAACAACACAAGCACAACTAGGCTTGCGCTTAGTACAACGATTGCCTAAAGCCTTGACTCGTCGCTTTCAGGTGATGATATTAGCAGATACCGCCAAATGTAGTGTGGAATTAAAGCGAGGCATTCGCAAGCTCAGATATCACGCTGTAGTTGGAGTCCGCCGTGACCGTAAACTGGTTGATGGACGCCCACTATCTAGGGCGTGTCATCAAATAGGAATCAATCTAGTTTAGAATCGATAAATGTAGAGAGTTGAGTCAATTAGGATCCGTGCTATCATGACACGTCGCTATGCCTTGCGGGATGACCAGTGGGAAAGAATCAAAGACTCACTACCAGGACGAAAAGAGACAGTTGGAGTGACGGCATGCATATAACCGATTATTTGTCGAAGCAGTGCTGTATCGGTACCCTTGCGGGTATTCCCTGGCGGGACTTACCGGAAAGATTTGGGGATAAACGAGATAGTTCATACCCGTTTGCTGTCGGTGGGCAAGAAGTGGCGTGTGGCAAAAGATATTTGAGGAGCTAGCCAAGGATGCAGACAATGAATATGCAATGATTGACTCAACAATTGTACGCGCCCACCAGCATAGTGCTTTGAAGTTACCGTAAGATAGTTGAGCCTTTATAGTTAGTAGGTTATGGGTAAAAGGTTCAAGTCTTTTGTAATAAGGCTCAACTATCTAAGGTTTCGTCTCTTGGGGCAAAGGGGGGGATGGTGCGGGCGAAGCCATCGGTCGCAGTAAAGGTGGACTGAGTACGAAAATTCACGCCGTGGTAGATGCCGCAGGTTACCTACTGGCTTTCATTTGACCCCTGGACAAGCATGTGACCTCGATGGAGCCGATGTCCTACTCGAAGACCTTAGAGCCGATACACTGATTGCAGACAAGGGATATGATGCTGACGAGCGCGTGATTAAACGACTTGAAGAAAAGGGAACTACAGCGGTGATTCCACCCAAACGCAACCGTAATTTCCAGCGTGAATATGATAAATACTTGTACAAAGCACGACATCTGCGCCACGAATTTCTTTGCCCAACTCAAACAATATCGAGGAATCGCGACACGTTATGATAAGCGAGCAATAAACTTTCTCGGGGCAATTTATCTTGCTGCTACTGTTATCTGGCTTAATTGATGACACGCCCTAGTCTGTACAAGCGAGGGCAACAAGTTCGGCTTAATGGCAAACCCATAGTTGTTTCCATTTCTTGGTTCTATCTCAAACGTGACGGCAAATCTAACAAGCGCAATGTCGCTGTCTACTAGACCTATGAAAGCCAGCACTATCAACTGGTGGGGCAAGCGCAGGTCGCCTATTGAGGGCTGGTAAAAGAGCTGCTAAGCACCGTTAAGCGACTGCACCGCTAGCTTGCGCAAACCAAACTAGGGATGTACCGTTGGCTGATTTTATCAATGATAGCCTACCTGTTGGCACACTGGGCTTATCTTTCTACTGATTCAACCACCTTACCCGATTGGGGGCAAGTAGCTGAAAAAGCTCTCCACTCTTTCCTCCCTCAGCTTGTTGTCTGCATATTATTAACTGATATCCTCCGATTGCAACCTCTGCTTCAAGCACAGGGAATTGATATCAACATTTCTTGGTGCAAGATGTGAGTAGTAGTAATTTAAAAGAACAACAAAGTATTTTATCAAAAGTTATCCCGATTTTAAAAAACTATAAAATCTGTGTATTGGGAGATTGACCTTTGGTCACGCTTCGCGAACGAGAATTTTGTTCTGTAAAGTTAGCAAATCATCTTCAGTAATTGGGTAGAGATTTTTGTTTGCGTTGGCTTTGTTGCATAAAGAGTATGAGTTGAGTGAGATAATCTATAGAGAGAAAAATAGAGCTTCCCCTTAGCCATGACAGAAGCAACCGCCAAGACCAAATATAAGATATTGAATTGGAGTAAGTACA
>NZ_JAAHHW010000172.1 GCF_010692325.1 Moorena sp. SIO3I8
TCCCTATCTCCCTATCTCCCTATCTCCCTATCTCCCTATCTCCCTATCTCCCTATCTCCCTATCTCCCTATCTCCCTATCTCCCTATCTCCCTATCTCCCTATCTCCCTATCTCCCTATCTCCCTATTCCCTGTTCCCTGTTCCCTGTTCCCTGTTCCCTAAAATCCAGAAATTGTGTACCTCATAGCTATGATAATTTCTATAAGTTTTTACGAATAGCCATTCTGTTATCTATCCACAGGTGCGACCCGTGGCGAATTTAATTCTTAATGGGTCAAGCGCACCTTAAGATTTTCGTAACTGCTTTGCTCCTGATTGTTACTGTACTTCTTAAGTATGCAAACCGCCGTAAATTAACTTAACTTAATTTTTATTAAAGAAAAAGGTACCCTTAAGGGTACTATGAAATCTAGATTCAATTCGAGATTATATAAATGTGTTGGTCATCTATCAAACACGGTGTGCCACACCGGAACAGGATTAGATATCTAAACACTGGCGGAGATTTGACCTCTACTGTGGTTGGTGTAAACCTGTCATAGCAAGTCGAATCCGTGAGCCAAGAATCCCCGTTTTTTGAGAGCGGGGAGTATCAAAGTACGATTGCCGTACTGTATTTAGCGTGTCAATCATATGACAGGAGTGCAAGTTAAATGTTTTCTCTAGGTTCAACAACTCAAGTCGGGGACTTTCGAGTCGATACTGATTACTTAGTTACCGATGTAAATGGCGATGGTCAGTCTGATCTAGTCGAGCTTTGGAATGATACAGATAGTTTCTTTGCTGCTACTTGGATTAGTAATGGTCAGGGTGGATTTAACTTCGGCGGTAATACCAGAGTAGGGGACTTTCGAGTCGATACTAATTACTTAGTCACCGATGTAAATGGCGATGGTGAGTCTGATCTAGTCGAGCTTTGGAATGATACAGATAGTTTCTTTGCTGCGACTTGGATTAGTGATGGTCAGGGTGATTTTGACTTCGGCGGTAATACCAGAGTAGGGGACTTTCGAGTCGATACTAATTACTTAGTCACCGATGTAAATGGCGATGGTCAGTCTGATCTAGTCGAGCTTTGGAATGATACAGATAGTTTCTTTGCTGCGACTTGGATTAGTGATGGTCTGGGTGGATTTAGCCTCGGCAGTAATACACAAGTAGGGGACTTTCGAGTCGATACTGATTACTTAGTTACCGATGTAAATGGTGATGCTCAGTCTGATCTAGTTGAACTTTGGAATAATACAGATAACTTCTTTGCTACTACTTGGTTAAGCATTGCTTAACCATTAACGTAGTAAGCTAACCTAGGGTGGGCAGTGGTTGAGAGAGATTAGATTAGCAAGCCAATGAAATTACTAGACACTGCCCACCTAAAAACTAAATACTTAAAAAACAAACGATAAAACTAAATACTACTCCCTACTCCCTACTCCCTACTCCCTACTCCCTACTCCCTACTCCCTACTCCCTATTCCCTACCCTGATGCTATAATACTAAAAAGCCAAAGGAGTAAAAGAGGCGACAGCGATGACTAAATTAGAAATTGGTCAAGAAAACGTACCGCCGGATGAAGAAGAAGCTACTCGTGAAATTGCTCAAATCAGTGAACGACTTATTGACAAACATCCTCCTGTAAAACGGGGAGAACATCCCAAAGCTCATGGTTGTGTTAGAGGAGAATTTATCATTGACCCTAACCTCCCTAACGATGACAAGATTAGAGTAGGTATTTTTAAAGAACCAGGAAAGCGTTTCCCCGCTTGTATTCGCTTCTCAAATTTCAGTGAGCAGAAGGATACCAAAGGTGATGCCCATGGTATGGCGGTTAAACTGATGGGTGTACCAGGGTAAAAAGTCTTGGAGGATGAAAAATATGAAGAAACCCAAGACTTTTTGCTAATAGACCACCCGCTTTTCGTAGTTCGCAATCCCAAAGACTACATTGAGTTTTTTGCAGAAATTGAACGTTCCGGAAGCCGGAATCCCATAAAGTTTTTCATAAATGGACTTAATCCATTTAAATGGCGCTGGCGTGAGATCCAGATCGGACTAGGGATTCGGTTGTCTAAGATTCGCAGTCCATTAGAATCTCAATATTGGAGTACAACTCCATACAAATATGGGTCAGGAGCGATTAAATTCTCCCTGAAGCCTTCTCCTGATAATATCTCAACTAGTTCTAAGTCGATTCCTAAAACAGAAAACTATCTTCGCGACGCAATCCGAGAACATCTCAACAATAAAGAAGCTTGCTTTGATTTCTTAATTCAGTTTCAGACCGATGCTGATAAGATGCCAATTGAAGACCCCACCATCGATTGGAAATCACCCTATCAAAAAGTAGCTACTCTCAAGATTCCTGCTCAGACCTTTGAATCCCCTGAGCAAATAAAATTTTGTGAGAATTTGTCCTATACACCATGGCATTCTCTACCAGAGCATAGACCTTTAGGGGGAATTAACCGTCCTCGCAAGCAGGTTTACGAGTTAATTTCTCGGCTACGAAACCGACTGAATAATGTCCCCCATAAAGAACCGACAACAGAATAATTTTTATCGATTTTTCCCCTAGACGTCTTGCCGAAGTAGGGAGTCGGGAGTCGGGAGTCCCTACTCCCTATTCCCTATTCCCTACTCCCTACTCCCTACTCCCTATTCCCTCGATCTGGGTGACCAAACCATGTCCATTGGCGATCGCTAGGCATATTGTCTTCTATTGTTTGTACAACGTCTCCCATGGTGCCGTCTTTGGCAACCCAACCGCCATCGATATCTGGGAAATCGAGCCGACAGTTCTCGCACTTTTTGTCATTGTAAAAGCGGATCGGACACCAGAAAGATTCGACATTCCTCAACATTTCAGCACCAAGGGAATACACCCCAGTCATCCAGTCACAGTAAAGGCACCAAATTAGATCATGACCAACTAAGCCTTCAAACTTCTGGCGACTGACATTGACCCATTCACTGTGCTTGTAACTTGGGAAGCCGAGTAACCAGATTAGGAATGGATACAAGGCTATTTCAGCAAGGCGAATCAAAAAAAACACTGGCACACTGACAGCTGTCACCCATAATGCCAAGTGGTTTCGCCACCAGCCAAACCGCTGATTGAGGTAGCTAACAATTCTCGGTCCTTTTACTGCCTCAGAATGGACTAATTCATGAGCAACAATCCACAACTGTAGCGCTAATATTTGACCCACTAGGGCAGCCAAAACCCCCACCCAGCCTAAAAGTAGTCCACTGATCACCCAAGGAATCCACACTATCACTGATAAGATCACGTCCAGCCCAGGGGCTTGTATAAAAAACTCAGAGATAGTCTTGCCTAGCTTACCGAGCTGAGGCATTACGGTTAACACGGAGATCAACCCAATTCCCAGAGAAAAAACTGCTGCAAAGGTTAGAGCAAATGGAATCATAGTTTAGATGCACTATTTAGATGCACTATAGTAGTTTTGAACAGGTCTGGCATTGGACAATTTAACCACAATTAACCATAAATTGCATGGCGGTGATACTTGGCATAAAAAAGTATCCACCCCCCTTGACCGTTACAAATCGAGGTAGGTTATTAATTCGTTTACGAATCAGTGAACGCTGAATGGTCATATGACCAGAACCGTCATTATCTCCGATGATCGGGTCTTTGTTATCATATAAACTGTTAAATCGAGGATTGTTACACCAAGTTTCCTGAAGAAACTCAAATTGACGCCTAATATTAGCATTAATACTGAAGAAATGCAGTCCCCGGGGCTTGCCATCATCCTCGATATCCACAGGCAACTGACCGTTTTCGATATCATCGATGGGGAATAGAGGTTCTCCGTAAATAGCCCCCCGTCGAATAATCCGATGCCGATTGGATAGTTTAAAGGAATCCTCTGGGGTGGCATCTAGAAAGGAATCTCTGGGGTTGCTACGACGGATGTGAGCACCGATGGGGCAACGATAACCCTCCTTATCTTCTGGTAAGTACTTGAACTGATTCTTGTCCTGAATCTCTGGGTTATCCTGGTCTGGGGCAAGCACTAGGGGGGTACCACTGGGCCAACGTCCTACTAATTTAGCTGCAAGCAAGCTCATGGTTGGAGCATGGGGACAACCCTCGCCATCATGTCCTTGTTGGGCAATATATTGCCAAAAGCCAGCTACATCCTGGGCTAGCTTCCGGTATACCAGGTAAGTTCCATGACGTCCGAAATCTTTGAACTCTGACAGCTCTGTACCTGGAAAACTGGGCAAGATGTTATCACTATCCTGGTCTACTGGCACAGATGGGGTAGCAGGCAAGAAATCGTATTGATTTGGATAGCCCAGGATAAACTCTCCAGTCTTAACCACATCTTGATTAGGGTTTTGGTTGTTTCGATTCCCCTCAATGATCGGCTGGGAAATACTGTCGTTAAAACCGAAATGCTCCTTATTACTAGGAGCTCTAAACCCAGGCTCTTCTGCCACAACCACTAGACTATCGTCTTGATCTTGAAGCAATTGGTTGCGCCGCTGGGCGAGGCTTTCGGGGTCTAATCCTTTATGGATCAACAGCATATGAATCTCTTCATTATTTGAGCCACCGACATCCCATTTATCTGGAGCGCTTTCTTCCGTATCTCCTAATATACGAGAACGTTTTGAAGTAGCTATCCCTTCTATTAATTCCCTGGAAAATGTTTCGAGAGTGTGCTGTGGTAGGTTAAGAGCCTGCAATCCTTTGTGGGTAAAGGCAATATTCAAGGTATATTCAGGTTTTTCCGTGGTTCCATCTGGTCGTTTTGGCCACAATTTAGCTGTGGTGATTTCCGGGAGAATAGTCTTTAACCATGCCTGAGCTTGTTTAGGGTTCTTGATTTGAACAAATAAATATAAGGCATAGCGTAGATGCCCATAACCACTCAATATCATTCCCTGAATATCTTCCCGTGCTTCTGGCGTTAATTCTGACATGGTCACTTCCCTCGTTTCTGGGTTTAGAGTTACAGAGTTATCTCTGAGTTATCGCTGCATCCAGCTGACGATTAATTATTCTATTCAGTAGCTCTTTCAACAAACTGTTATAAACAAACCGTTAGAGCAGTTTTAACCATTCCTCAATCGCAGCTCGATTAAAATTTGTCCCGATCATTTTGCTAATTTGTTGGTCTCTCAAACTAGTTTGGACAGTTTGCTCAGGATAGGCACTGTAGTAGAATAGGGATGGGGTTTGGTAATCTCGGAAATATTGTTTGAACGCCCCAATATCCTGAGCGCCTCCCTCTGGATAAGTCATTGTATTGTTCCAAATGGAGTTTAATCCGTCGCTGGCTCGATCAACAAAATCATTCAGATAATTATCCCAGGAACCATCGTAATTACTTAAAAATAGTAAACGTTTACCTTCATCAATAATCAGCCAACGGGCAAAATGAATTGTAGTGATATTAACTAGGGATGCTGGTGGAAATAGATATTGTCCAGCCCAATTAACTAGAAATAATACTATCTTCAGACGCTTGATTCGCTCAGGCTTAATGTCTACAAGGTGATTCATTGAGTTCTGGACAAAACGATCTTCTGCGTTGGCCAGAAGCTGACTTTGAGCGAGATCAGCTTTCACACTAGTATATTGTCCAATTTCACTTCTATTTTCCGGTTTGCCCAGTATGCTAGCCAGAAAATTTATTATAACCAACAGGATTTCGCGAATTAGGTTCAAGGGATATTGAACCATATCTACCAATCCTCTCAAGATCTTTAATCCATTCAATCCCACAACTTCCCACCAAGTATTAGTTTGAGAAACCTGGGCAACTTTATCTAAAAATGGCTTGACTCCTGAACAATCTAGGTAGTTAGCTACATCCTTGAGATTTAATAAATTTTCAATATGTTTCCGAATTGCAATGTAGTTCTTGAGGCTTTCGACTGTTTCATTACGAAAGGCGATGTAGAAAGCTTCGGGCTGATAGGAGTGTTGGTTAATAAACTCAGAGAATTGTGGCTTGCCGGTATAGCCTTGGCATTTTTCCCATAGGCTATCCATTCCTGGTGATATCTGAATTATTTCATTTAGGTAGCTATCTAATTCACCATCATAATTGCTGGAAAAGAGCAAGCGCGGTCCATTATCAGGATCATTGAGGATGGCAAAACGCGCCAAGTGGGTGTTACGGCTCTCAGGAAAGCGAACATAGGGATTATTTGCTGGATCCGAGTCAATGGCTTCGAGAATTGATTTTAGAGCTGGCTCTTCTCCAGGCTTGATCTTGACAATAACAGTCAGGGGGTTTGGGGACATTTTGCCCTCCATTTAAAGAATGATTAATTAATAATGGGGTTTGGTCGAAACTAAGTTTATGGTTTAGCTTACGGTTTAGCGATCGCGTTTAACCCTATCTAGCTTTAGACTAGATAGCATTTACGAGTTGATGTCACTGTAACTTGATTACAATCATCATTAATTATACCCTATTTAGTTTATCAAAATTAGTTTTAACTGTCAAAATATAAACATTGTTTACATTACTCTCCTCTGATCGCTGCCCTCTCCTTGCTAGGGTTCCATTTTCTACATATTTCTTAATATTTTCAGCTAATTGTTTCTGCTATACTCAGTAAAGTTAGGGTAAAATGCAATGCTCTCAAAGAGCCGCTACGCGATTCTCTAAAGAGCCGCTACGCGAACGCATGTTTCACTATCAAACCAGTGAATCGACTCGGGTGGTATTGCCAGGGTAACCTCTTCTGTTTCCCAAGTTAAATTATTCGGTAATAAGGCTCGGATGCTGAGAGAGTCTGACCCCTTAACTCGAACACTAATTAAATTATGCATCCCTAGATTTTCCACCAGGTAGATTCGACCCTCAATCCTATATTTATCCTCTGGTTGAGCTAGGGCGACATCTTCTGGACGGATACCTAGAACAATCTGTGGCGGAACTTGAGGCAAATTTGGCAAAGAAATTTTGACCTGACCCAAGAGGGCATAATTCCCCTGACAGTGAAGTGTCAGTAAATTCATTTGGGGAGAACCCACAAAACTAGCCACAAACTGATTTGCTGGCTGGTTGTAAATGCCCTGGGGTGTATCTAGCTGTTGCAGCTTACCCTCAGATAACACCGCAATCTTAGTTGAGAGGGTCATCGCTTCCGTTTGGTCATGAGTCACATAAACCACCGGTGCCTTTTGAGCAACAAATAGCTGCTTCAAATCTGCCCTAACTTGCTCTCGCAGCAAAGCATCCAAGTTACTCAGAGGTTCGTCCAACAAAAACACAGCCGGTTGGCGCACCAATGCCCTGCCCAGAGCAACCCGCTGCCGCTGACCACCAGATAGCTGACTAGGCTTACGCTCCATCAAATTTTCCAGTCCCAATTTACCAGCTACTTCCTGCACCAGGCTCTGAATTTGGTCAGAAGGGACTTTATGGAGTTTCAGACTAGCTGCCATATTGTCATATACGGTCATATGAGGATAGAGAGCATAGCTTTGGAAAACCATAGCGATATTGCGATCGCCTGGTCTGACATGAGTAACATCCCGTCCATTGATAATTACTTTGCCATGGGTGGGTTGCTCTAATCCAGCAATGAGTCGCAGCATCGTAGATTTACCACATCCCGATGGCCCAAGTAGGGTCAGAAATTCTCCTTCATCCACCTCTAAGCTAATGTCTTTAACTGGGATGACGTTACCCTTGTTAGTCTTGTAGATTTTATTAATATTATGTAGCTGTAGTTTAGGCATACTATCTGGAGGTTTGGAGGTTATTTGGTTGAAGGTTGTTCGCGTAGCGTGGCCAATAGGCCAAGGTTGGGAGGTTGAAGGTTTGGAGGTTGAAGGTTGTTCGCGTAGCGTGGCCAATAGGCCAAGGTTGGGAGGTTGGGAGGTTGGGAGGTTGGGAGGTTTGGAGGTTGAAGGTTGAAGGTTGTTCGCGTAGCGTGGCCAATAGGCCAAGGTTGGGAGGTTGGGAGGTTGGGAGGTTGGGAGGTTGGGAGGTTGGGAGGTTTGGAGGTTGAAGGTTAGCTGGTTGATGGTTGATGGTTTTGGAAGTGTGTGGGGAAAAGTGCGATCGCATTACTTCCCCAATACGGCACTGCCTCCCCAAGACCGCGCTAGATGGCTTTTGCAATTAGGCAAAATTCGCGGGAAAATTCTACTCTCCTTCCATCTACCCATCAATGTTTACAATTCAGATGCAAATAGAAACGATCTTAGGGGAGTCAAGTTTCAAAACTGTCAATCAATACGATAATCTCCTTCGTCCTCGCGGAGTCGGTTTTGATCAGGGTAGGTTTTCAGATATGCCATGAAGCCTGTAATTTGTCGGCTGCACTTCTGGCATAGATCAAATAGTTGTGTAAACTGAGATTGATGAATGTAACCAGCATCAAGAGCAACATAGGCTTGGGAACGTAGTTCACCCGCAGAGCCTCTAGCTCGACCTAAAAACTCAATAAAAAGACGTTGTGTCCGACTCTCAAAGCCCTCAGCAATATTTGACATAATCGAAACCGCTGCACGACGCATCTGCTTGCACAAATCAAAATCACGGGAAAACTCTCCCTCCTTTGACAGTGCGTAAACCAACCTTGTTAACTCCCGTGCTGTCTGCCATCCCTCAATTTCTTCAAATCGTTTTATAGTTCCCATACTCTTCCAAACTCAAAAGATTCAATCTTAAAAAATTCAATCTTAAAACCTTCCCTACAAAGAATGCCAAGGGCGAACAACCTCCAACCCTCCAAACCTCCAAACCTCCAACCCTTCAACCTTCAACCTTCAACCAAACAACCCTCCAACCAAACAACCCTCCAACCTCCAACCTCCAACCTCCAACCTCCAACCTTCAACCTTCAACCTTCAACCAAACAACCCTCCAACCCTCCAACCTCCAACCTCCAACCCTCCAACCTCCAACCTTCAACCTTCAACCTTCAACCTTCAACCTTCAACCCTCCAAACCTTGGCCTATTGGCCACGCTACGCGAACAACCTTCAACCCTCCAAACCTTCAACCCCAAAGAGTTAACCCTTAACTGCTCCCGATGTTAAACCTTGGACAATTTTACCTTGGAAAAACATTACTAATACCACTAGGGGAAATGTTCCTATAACTGTCATAGCAGCAATCGCACCGTAGGGAATCTCTTTCCCTATAGAACCACTTAACTGAGCGGCAGCAACGGGAAGGGTTTTCATGGATTCTTGGCTAATGAAAGTGAGGGCTAAAATAAATTCATTCCAAGCAAAAATAAAGGTAAGTATTCCTGTTGTTACTAAAGCGGGAACGGTTAGGGGTAACAAAATTTGGATTAGCATTTGCCAGGTGCTATAGCCATCAACTTTAGCAGCATCTTCTAGCTCTCGCGGTAGCTGTTGAAAAAAACTTCGCATCACTAATAGGGTGAGAGGAAGGTTGATAGCTGTATAGGAAACAATGAGGCTTAAATAATTATTTCCTAGTTGAAGAATCTGGATAATTTCCAGGAGTCCTAGGAATATCAAAATAAAGGGAAATAAGGTAATAATTATAATCCCGGCAAGGATGATTTTTTCTCCCCTTAGGGTTAACCTTGCTAAGGCATAAGCAGCGGGAGTTCCTATCCCTAAACACAATAGTGTAGAAGCAATTGATACAAAGGCGCTGTTGAAAATATAGTGGACTAGGGGGCGCAGGGTAAATAAGTTTATATAGTGGTCAAGGGTATACCGTGTGGGGAAGTAAATATTGGGAAGGGAAGAGATATCTTGGTTGACTTTGATGGAAGTGAGGAATTGCCAAAGGAGTGGTGCTAGGCAGAAAATGACCAATAAGATGATTCCTAGGGGGAGGATGATTGGTTTGATAATGTTAATTTGTTTTGTTTTGGGTTGAGGGGATGATGAGTTAGGAATAGTAGTCATTACTTCCGTAAGGTTAGCGCTATAATTACCACGGTGGTTACCAGTATCAAAAAGGTTACTACCACAAGGGCAGCACCATAACCAAAGTCTAGATAATCCATAACAGTGGTATAGATGTAGAGAGATACAACTTCTGTCGCTCCTCCGGGACCACCTCCAGTCATCACTTTGATCAGGTCGAAGACTCCGAATGCTTGGGCAAAGCGGAACAGTAGGGAAATTAGGATTTGGGGCGTCAATAGCGGTAGAGTAATTTGCTTGAAACTTTGCCAGGGTGTAGCACCGTCTAGGGCATGGGCTTCGTATAGGTCTTGGGGAATAGACTGCAAGCCAGCTAGGAGTAAGATGCTGATGAAGGGTGTAGTTTTCCAAACGTCTGCGGCAATCACTGCCATCATCGCTGTTGTAGGGTATCCTAGCCAGTTGATTCCGTCTTCAATAATACCTAGACGCAGTAAGATATCATTCCAAACCCCAAACTGGTCATTAAACATCCAAGCCCAGACTAGACCGATCAAAGCAGTTGGCAATGCCCAAGGCAGGATGGCGATGGTGCGCACAATACCCCGTCCTTTAAAGGTTTGATTCAAAATTAATGCGATCGCAATTCCTAGCACCAGTTCCAGAGCAACAGATACTGAAGTGAAAATCACAGTATTCCAGAGACTGTGCCAGAAGCGACCATCCCCCATCATTCGCCCATAATTATTCAGACCAGAAAAGACCGGTTGTAGCTGTGTCCCTAGGTTCTTAGTGAACAAACTTAACCAGA
>NZ_JAAHHW010000173.1 GCF_010692325.1 Moorena sp. SIO3I8
GGGAGTAGGGAGTAGGGAATCGGGGAGTCGGGAATCGGAACCCGCCCCTAACCCCTCCCAGGAGGGGAACGGGAGTCGGGAATCGGGAATCGGGAATCGGGAAGAAATCCTGTTTACCTGATGAGTATCAGAATTGCTATAGCATTTTGCTTTGATATCTCAAATATAATTGAGAACCCAGCGCTATCCCTCGAATTCTGATCAAGGTCGGGTTTGGAGGTCTCTCTACTAGACCTGGCAGAGTTTACGAGCTTCTTGTGTCTAGAATAGAGTTGATTATTCTACAGTTCATTTAGCGATCGCATTTTCCCACTGCCGATTCTCGATTCCCGTTCCCCTCCTGGGAGGGGTTAGGGGTGGGTTCCGATTCCCTACTCCCTGTTCCCTTCAACCTTCAACCTTCAACCTTCAACCAATTAACCTTCAACCTTTAAGATGGTCACTTGGGATCCCTATCTAGCATCAATCCGTCAAGACTACGCCCAATGGTGGCACGTTTATACCCTGACCGATGTCGAAGACCGCAAGCGCAAGGAGCAGCAAGCAACCCCTGGGCTGTTTAACTTTGACCTGATGGTGCAAACCATCAAGTCCGAGCAGCCACAAAGAGACCAGAATCGGGAAGAAACTGAGCGGTTGCCTGTGCTGGCAGGATTGCGGAAGTATGCTGCGGAGCATGTTTTACTGGTAGGACGTCCGGGGTCCGGTAAATCCACAGCCTTAGTGCGATTGTTGGGGGATGAAGGGATACAAGACAAAATTCCAGTACTGGTGGAACTGCGATATTACCAGACATCCGTGTTGGAGTTAGTGAAGCATTTCCTAGAAAGCCATCTTGGTCAACCGCTGGACTCGAAGGAGATCGAAAAACTACTGTTTGATCGACAATTCTTGCTACTGATCGATGGCGTAAACGAGCTACCGTCAGAAGCAGCACGCCTGGATTTGACTAAGTTTCGGCAGAAATACCAGAAGACTACTCCCATGATTTTCACCACTAGGGATTTAGGAGTTGGTGGTGACTTAGGGATTGAAAAGAAGTTGGAAATGCAGCCCTTGAGTGCAGCCCAAATGTCGGAGTTTGTCCGAAAGCATTTGCCTCAACAGGGGGAGCAAATGCTTACACAGTTGGGCGATCGCTTACGGGAATTTGGGCAAACTCCTCTACTATTGATGATGCTATGTGCCCTGTTTCAGGATAAGGGGGATATACCGTCCAATCTGGGGTTAGTGTTTCGCTCATTTACCCAGTTCTATTCGGAAAAAATCAAGCAAGATGTTAACGTTTCCGAGGAATCAAGAGAATTTTGGCCAGACCTGCTGCAACAGTTAGGGTTTGTGATGACAACAGGGAATAACCCCGATCAACCCGAGGATATCAGCGTTGCTATTCCCAAGACCAAAGCCGAAGAAATTTTAACTAATTATCTACTTAAGAAAGCTGTTGTTAATCCTAATGTTTGCGCCAAGACTTGGCTTGATGACTTACTCAACCATCACTTGATTCAACCATCAGGAGAGTTGATTGAGTTTCGACACCAACTGATCCAAGAATACTATACAGCCGAATATTTATGGAAGCAATTACCAAGCCTTAGTGATCAGGAGTTGCAACAAAACTATCTCAATTATTTGAAGTGGACAGAACCTCTGGTGCTGATGCTGCAATTGGTAGATAATGAATCCGAAGCCCAGCGGTTAGTAAGGTTAGGATTAGCAGTGGATTGGCAACTGGGAGCCAGGTTAGCAGGAGCAGTAAAACCAGAGTTTCAGGAGCAGACTGTTGGGTTAGTGGCTGGGTTAGATGTTCCGAAGTTACTTAAGGTTGAGCTGTTGGGAATAACTGAATCAGAAAAAGCGATACCTGAGTTAACTAAATGCTTGGATAATAACCACGAAGATGTGCGTATTAGTGCGGCAAATGCTATGGGCAAAATTGGGACAGAAGCCACTATTGAGCCGTTAATTAAATTGCTGGATGATGACCACCATTCTGTCCATAGGAGTGCGGCATTTGCTCTGGTTAAAATCGGGATAGAAGCCACCATAGACCCCTTAATTAAATGCCTGGATGATGACCACTTTTGGGTGCGTAAGAGTGCGGCATTTGCTCTGGGTAAAATCGGGACAGAAGCCGCTATAAACCCCTTAATTAAATTGCTGGATGATGACCACTATAATGTGCGTAGGAGTGCGGCATTGGCTCTGGAAAATATCGGGACAGAAGCCACTATAAACCCCTTAATTAAATTGCTGGATGATGACGACTATAATATGCGTATAATTGCGGGATATGCTCTGGTAAATATCGGGAGAGAAGCCGCTATAAACCCCTTAATTAAATTGCTGGATGATGACCACTATAATGTGCGTTATAGTGCGGCATTGGCTCTGGGAAATATCGGGACAGAAGCCACTATAAACCCCTTAATTAAATTGCTGGATGATGACGACTCTTCTGTGCGTATTCATGCGGCATATGCTCTGGGAAATATCGGGAGAGAAGCCGCTATAAACCCCTTAATTAAATTGCTGACAGAAGCCGCTATAAACCCCTTAATTAAATTGCTGGATGATGACCACTTTTGGGTGCGTAGGAGTGCGGCATTGGCTCTGGGAAATATCGGGACAGAAGCCGCTATAAACCCCTTAATTAAATTGCTGGATGATGACGACTCTTCTGTGCGTATTCATGCGGCATATGCTCTGGGAAATATCGGGAGAGAAGCCGCTATAAACCCCTTAATTAAATTGCTGGATGATGACCACTATAATGTGCGTAGGAGTGCGGCATATGCTCTGGAAAAAATCTGGACAGAAGCCGCTATAAACCCCTTAATTAAATTGCTGGATGATGACCACTATAATGTACGTAGTAGTGCGGCATCTGCTCTGGGAAATATCGGCACAGAAGTGGCGATTGACCCATTAATTAAATTGCTGGATGATGACCACTCTTGGGTGCGTAGGAGTGCGGCATTTGCTCTGGGAAAAATCGGGACAGAAGTGGCGATAGACCCCTTAATTAAATGTCTGGATGATGATATCTATGATGTGCGTAGTAGTGCAGCAGAAGCTCTGGAAAAAATCGGGACAGAAGTGGCGATAGACCCCTTAATTAAATGCCTGGATGATGACCAATCATCTGTGCGTAGTAGTGCGGCATCTGCTCTGGGAAAAATCGGGACAGAAGCCACCATCGACCCCTTAATTAAATTGCTGGATGATGACCACTATAATGTGCGTTATAGTGCGGCATCTGCTCTGGGAAAAATCGGGACAGAAGCCACCATTCCTAAACTGATTAATTGGCTGAACAAGGAAGAATTTACAGCAACTAATGATAAAAATACTGTTCAGAAAACCATCAAAGCTATTCAAGCCATTCAAAAGCGCTGCCAATTCTACAACCCAACCTATCGTCCCAAACCCGATCCTCCCAAATTCATTGCCACTCAAACCATATACATCCTCCACCTCTCGGACCTCCACATCACCACCAGTGAGCAAGCTACCCTTTGGTCAAACCAACTGGCTCAAGACCTCACCCAAGACCTTGACATCCCTCACCTTGATGCTCTGATCCTATCGGGTGATATTGCCAATTATTCCACTCCAGAAGAATACCAGGCTGCACAACAGTTTCTCTACAACCTCTGCCTAGACTTCCCCCTAGACCCGAAGCAAATTGTCCTAGTTCCCGGTAACCACGACCTCAACTGGAAACTAGCAAAGCGGGCTTATCAGTTATTGGATCTCGAAGACTACGATGGTGAACTCAAAGAGGGTCACTATATCAAAGGTGAAGATGTGATTCGAGTCCAAGACGAAACCAAATACCAACAACGCTTTGCCCACTTCAGCCAATTCTATCAAGCTATCAAAACTCAACCCTATCCCCTCGACTATGACCAGCAAGGGATTATCGACTATCTCCCAGACCAAAACTTGCTGATCCTAGGACTAAACTCCGCTTGGCAACTGGATCACCACTTCAGAGACCGTGCTAGCATCCACTCAGGTGCTGTGAGCAATGCCCTGACCGAGATTCGCCGTAATAAAGATTACGACAACTGCCTGAAAATAGCAGTTTGGCACCATCCCCTGAATAGTGATGGAAGCGATAGGATTACCGACCAAGGCTTCATGCAACAACTCGCTGTTGCTGGATTCCGTTTGTTCCTCCACGGGCACATCCACAAAGCCCAAGCCAGCGTTTTCAGTTACGACAAAATCCCAGGTGGGCGCAAACTCCATGGAATTTGTGCTGGCACCTTTAGCGCACCGACCTTTGAACTACGATCCGCTTATCCCTGGCAATATAATCTACTGACATTTGAAGGTAATCAGCTCACTGTCCGCACTCGCCGCCGGGAAGAAGCCAATGGTGCTTGGAAACCTGATTCACGGTGGGGTCAGGGTGCGGGAAAAAGTGATTTGGATTATTATTCCATTGACTTGTAGGGAGTCGGGAGTCGGGAGTCGGGAATCGGGAGTCGGTGTAAGACGAAAATTTACTGTACCTCGTCAGTATGATAAACGCTATAAAAATGTTTCCCATCTCCCCATCTCCCCATCTCCCCAAACTTCCCACACTCCCTGTTCCCTGTTCCCTGTTCCCTGTTCCCTTAGCGCACTAATGCCTCTTTCTCCAACAACAGTGTCACAGGACCATCATTCTCTATACAAACTTCCATCATCGCACCAAACTCACCAGTTTCTACCCGCAACCCACTCATCCGTAACTTATCCACAAATAGTTGATATAATGCCCTAGCGTATTCTGGAGCAGCGGACTGACTAAAGGAAGGGCGACGTCCTTTGCGACAATCTCCATAAAGGGTAAACTGGCTAACCACCAATAGCTCACCACCTATATCCTGCACGGACTTTTCCCAACGGTCATTACCAGTAGTCTCGTCTGGAAATAGCCTTAAGTCTAGACACTTTCGCACCATCCAGTCTAATTCAGCTTCCGTATCAGTATCCGCAATACCGACTAGTAGGTTAAGCCCTCGCCCTATTTTCCCAATCACTGTTGTTTCTACTTCGACTTGGGAGGATTTGACTCGTTGGATGATTACTCGCATATGTAGCAGTTCTCAATTGGCTGAGGTATTTCGTCCTGGGTTTTAGGGAACAGGGAGCAGCGGATCTGGGAACAGTAGGAAAAAGATCTGAGTGTTTTTAGGTGTTATGATCAATGCCTATCCTAGACTGATTATACTCAATAACTAGTTTAAATGAGCGATTACCCCTTAAATAGCAAGGGATTCCACAAAGGTACTGTATCAATACAATAAAAAGCAATTTTTATGAAAATTGCTTTTTTAAATCACTAAAAGCCTTACTTAGTAAGCTTCCGAGCAATTATTTTATACTCATTTATAATCGCCACACTAGGGAACCATTTCTTCCCGATTCCCGATTCCCGATTCCCGATTCCCTGTTCCCAGATCCGCTGTTCCCTGTTCAACACTTCTAATTCCTAAAACCTAATTAACGATAATACCAAAAGAAAGCCAATTTCTAACAGATAAGTAATGCAAACGCTACGGTTTAATAAACCATCCCAAAGATAGCCTTGGCGTTTGGGAATATTACTGCGCTTAAAGGTACGACTCCAGCCAGTAAAAATAGCTGGACTGCGCAAGTTAAACTCCTGAGTCAAAATTTCCTCAATTTCTACCAAACGGGGATAGAAACCGCGCTGGAAGTGCTTCCACTGACTTTCTAGAATCCAGAAGAACAGGGGAATAGCACACCCAATCAGGGCAATGCTATTCTGTTTTTCTTTTAAGACCATGCGCACAACCACACCAGTGGCCGTAATCCCCAAGGCTTTAATCACCCAGATTTGTTTGTTGTAATCTTCTACAGTAGTTTGCAGGAAAAAATATTCCTGTTTGAGCAGATTTAGCTCAAATTCTGATCGCTTAGGGTGGCCAACGGCCAATCCCGATGGGGTTTGAGGGTCGATGGGTGATGGGCTAGACATAACGTTAGTGTTCAAGTAGATACAAAGTGTTGCTTGTGCAAAACCTTTTGCATCGCTGTCATCTGAGCTTTGACCTGTTGCAACTGACTTTGAAGTTGCTGAATATCTTCCGATGGTAATGATACTACTTCAGAATGGGATTCAAGCCCAGTATGGGTTTGACTATTACCCACACCAGTTTGCATTCGCGTAGCGTGGCCTACGGCCAATCGCTTGTACTCAAAGGTTTTGGCTGGCACCTTCATCACAGATTTAGCTACTGGTTGATATTCTCTCGACCCACTCTTAGTAACCAGTGGTTCACGGTTTGACTCGAAGCTAGAACTAGTATAGACGGTATAGTTAATTGGCTGCTGTGGCGATGTCTGATTGTCTATCTGATTGTCTATCTGATTGTCTATCTGATTGTCTATCTGATTGTCTATCTGATTGTCTAAAGGCTTGTGTTGAGGAAGGTTCTGCTGGGATTCTGAAAACCTAAGTTTTTCTAATAATTCTTCCTTTTTTTGAATTTGTTGTGCTAGATTTGATAGCTGTGACTGAAGTTGCGATGATTGTTGAGCAGACTTTTGCCATCCTGCTATAGCTACACTGGCCATACCACCTCCCAGGCTAATCACCGTTGCCAAGGTAAGGTAAGGCGTTGCCGCATCTCGCACATGACCGTAGAATAGTTGCTCCTCCTGTACTTTAATGGATATTGGCTTAGCACCGAACCAGCCTACGGGTAACGTCAGCGCAGCAAATACTGTTGCTGAAATCAATGCTGGTCTAAACACAAATTTCTGAAGTGGGGAGGAAATCATAGATGATATTATTGCCCTTAACAACAGGTCAGTAAGAGTCCCGAAACCCTAGTCATCTTAACTAGTCTTCCCCTAGCTTATTTAAAATAATTTTGGTTTGTTGTGAGCCAACTCTAAAATAATTGTGATTATTTTCAGCAATTTTCGTGAGCCATATCACCATTAGTATGGTCGAAATATTTAGGGCGATTATATCAACAATACTCTAGGTATAGAAAACTGTGTAGTGTTGATGTTCCAGACCTTAAAGTGGCACAATCTCATCGTAAGCATTAAGTTATCAGTACCCAGTTATAACCACCAAGGAGTCAGCTTTTCAACCATGGCTGTTCCCGTAGCGTGCGCGTAGCGCTTAAGCTGATAGCTAATAGCGGATAGCTCACAGCTCCTAAGGGCTGAGATGGCTGACATCATTGATTAACTAGGAGATTGAAAAGAAGTGAAATTCCTTTCTTATCCTAGAGCGATTTAACGATTAAGGCAGTTGCAATCTTTAGATAATTAGAGGAAAAAGCATGTTGACTAAATCAGAAACTGCAATTGCGGCAATTGATGCCAGAGAGATATTAGATTCTCGTGGACGTCCGACAGTAGAAGCCCAAGTGCGCCTTGTTAACGGTGCCGTGGGAATTGCCCAAGTTCCCAGTGGTGCTTCTACTGGTACTTTTGAAGCCCATGAACTACGAGATAATGATCCCCGTCGCTACGGTGGTAAAGGGGTACTCAAGGCAGTATCGAATATCAAAGAAAAACTCGCCCCGGAGCTATTGGAAAACGATGCTCTCAACCAAATGTTGGTTGATCACAAGATGATTCATCGGGATGGTTCGGCCAACAAAAAGAATATGGGAGCAAATGCCATCCTAGCGATTTCCCTAGCGACAGCTAAGGCGGCGGCGGCCAGTAAAGGACTCCCCCTCTACCGCTACTTAGGCGGACCACTAGCTAATCTACTACCAGTTCCGTTGATGAATGTAATCAACGGTGGTGCTCATGCGGATAATAATGTGGATTTTCAGGAATTCATGATTGTGCCAGTGGGAGCACAGTCATTTCGAGAGGCTCTGCGCTGGGGAGCTGAGGTTTTTGCCGCCTTGGCTAAGGTTTTGAAAGAGAAAAAATTGCTTACCGGTGTGGGAGATGAAGGTGGCTTTGCTCCCAACTTGGGGTCAAATAAAGAAGCGCTAGACTTATTGATTGCCGCTATAGAAACATCTGGGTATAAGCCAGGGGAACAAATCGCTTTAGCCATGGATGTGGCCGCGAGCGAGTTCTACAAAGAGGCTCAGTATGTCTATGATGGGGCATCTCACTCCCCAGAGGAGTTTGTTAACTATCTAGCTGAGTTGGTGGGGCAATACCCCATTGTTTCTATTGAAGATGGACTCCACGAAGAGGATTGGAGTAATTGGCAGTTGCTCACTGAAAAACTCGGTTCCCGTATTCAGTTAGTGGGTGATGACCTATTTGTTACCAATCCCACCAGGCTACAAAAAGGTATTGATGTCGGTGCGGGTAACTCGATCTTGATTAAGCTCAATCAAATTGGTTCCTTGACCGAAACTCTTGAAACCATTGACTTAGCTACTCGCAACGGTTTCCGTTCCGTGATTAGTCACCGTTCTGGGGAAACCGAAGATACTACTATTGCTGATCTTGCTGTTGCTACTCGTGCCGGTCAAATTAAAACAGGTTCACTGTGCCGTAGTGAACGGGTGGCTAAGTATAACCAGTTGCTGCGGATTGAAGATGAATTAGGCGATCGCGCCATTTATGCTGGAACTTGTGGCATGGGCCCGCTGTGTCAGGGTTGAAGGTTAGGAGGTTAGGAGGTTAGGAGGTTGAAGGTTGAAGGTTGAAGGTTGGAGGTTGAACGCGATTCCGTGGCCTTTGGCCAAGGTTGAAGGTTGGAGGTTGGAGGTTGGAGGTTGAACGCGATTGCGTTGCCTTTGGCCAAGGTTGAAGGTTGAAGGTTGAACGCGATTCCGTGGCCAATAGGCCAAGGTTATTTGGTGGGGAGTGTGGGAAGAATGGTTTTTTCCTATCTCCCCCTACTTCTGGTTTATTTTGCACATCCGTCCCACAACCGATTCACGGATAAAAACTCAGTTGAGGCAAGCCTAGGGTTTCGTCCCAACCCATCATCAGATTCAAACACTGTACAGCTTGACCAGCTTGACCTTTGAGCAAGTTGTCGATGACTGACATAACGATAACTCGGTCAGTTCGGCTATCGACTTCTACCCCTATGTAACAAAGATTAGTGCCACAAGCCCACTTGGTTTGGGGATAGGTGCCACTGGGTAACACGCGGACAAAGGGAGAGGCGCGGTAGAAGGCTGTGTAAATGGTGAACAAATCTTCCCTGACTAGTCCCGGATCCTGCAATGTGGCATAAACGGTAGCTAAGATTCCCCGTACCATGGGAACCAGGTGGGGTGTAAATTGCACCCTGACTTCATGACTGGCTAAATGACTGCAAATTTGCTCAATTTCTGGGGTATGGCGGTGATGAGTCACGCCATAAGGGGCTAGAGAGCTGTCAGCTTCTGCTAGTAAGAGATTGGTTTTTGCCTTGCGTCCACCCCCAGAGGTGCCAGATTTAGCATCGATAATGGCAGTGTCTGGAATAATCAGACCCTGTTTGAGCAGGGGAGCAAGGGCGAGTAGGCTGCTGGTGACGTAGCAACCAGGACAAGCGACTAATTGGGCAGAGGAAATGCGATCGCGATACAGTTCCGGTAAACCATAAACAGCAGTAGCAGCGGTTTCTTGGTCGTGGCGCTCTCCACCGTACCAGCTTTTGTAAGTTTCAAGTTTACTAAATCGATAGTCAGCTGAGAGATCGAGAACTTTTAATCCTTTTGATAACAGTGATGGTGCTAGCTTATGGGCTAAACCGTTAGGCAAGGACAGAAACACTACCTGACAACGGGATACAATAGTATTTATGTCAATAGGCTCAATGGTTAAATTAACACGATGGCCTAGATGAGGGTAAAGCTCGGCAAATCCCTTGCCAGCACTGCTTTCTCCACCCAAATAAACTATATCGACTCCTGGGTGATCCATCAAGAGCCTTACAAGTTGTACGCCACCATAACCAGAAGCACCAATTATGCCTACTGGTAGGCGTTCTAAATCCCCCATCATGTTCCTTTCCTATAGGTTGACACTCCCCGCTTTAAAAAGACGGGGATTCCTAGATCTACGACCGGCCTTAAACCTCCGTGTCCAAATGGCAATATCTAAACCTGAATCCCGTCGAGACCAAGATTCTAGTCAGTTCACGAAAGACCCAGCGGGCTAGTCTCCTTAGGCGTTTAGTTACTTTCAGCAAAAGTGCCTTATAAAGTCCGTTACTTTCCTGTTTCACTTGGTTTCGGCGTGCCCCGCCGTACCATTCTCTTTTCTCAGGTCGTATCTTTGCTGGGTTCACACACCAATTGTTAGTTGATGATTGGGTTTTTAGCGATGCAGCGCGGTCTTGGGGGTTTCCCCCATGAGCGACTGCATCAAGAAAAGAGGACTTTCCCTACCCTCCGGGCATTTCTTCTTTAAGGTCAAACAATTGCGGGTCTCTGACCCGGTTGTGCCTCGGATTTTCAGCCTGTACCCATATCTAAATAATACTCTAGCGCACAAGTATTGTCAACCTTTTTAATGGAATTGCATCTAGGCGACTTTAGTCGCTACCTGGCTTTCATCCCGGAGACGAAACCTTAAAATAAGGTTTGAAGTTACCGTAAGGAGAGTGGAGCCTTAATCATAAAGTTTTAACCCTTTTACCCATAACCGACTAACCATAAAGGCTCCACTCTCCTAAGGTTTCGT
>NZ_JAAHHW010000174.1 GCF_010692325.1 Moorena sp. SIO3I8
GCTCTTTCGAGCTTAAAAAAGGGGGACTTTGACTATGGCTCCCCCCTTTTTTAAGGGGGGCTGGGGGGGATCATAATCTTGCGGAAAACTTTGAAAACACGCCCTAGGGTGGGCAGTGTCTAGCAAGGGGCTTTTTAAGGTGATATCTATTTAGCACTGCCCACCCTACATAAGCTGATAGCTGACAATTTATCCTAAAATTACTTACCCAAAAAAAAGTTTTTCAAAACCCTTGACAAACTATATAATAATCATTACAATAATCATTGTAAACAAAATTGATTTTTTTAATCATGTCTACAGACTTTATTCCGAATCACGACAATAATTCTGAGGATTCTAACCCAAAGAAAAAACGTATTAAGTACATTAAGGGCTCTCCTGAAGCAGTAACTAATACTATTTACAGCCTTTATGCACTGGGGTATGCAGATGTTTCCGAGTGGAGCCCTTTGCAGCCGACGGGCATTCCAGGGGAAGTAATTAGTTTTGCAACCAAGTCTTCGACTTGGCGTTAATAGGTTAAATTTCTGGGGGGGTTTCCCCCCTGGTCAAAGGCTCCGGTTTGTTCGGGTAGAATCACATCCGGATTGATTCGGAAACTGATAGACAAGACAATTGCGTTTACAGCAGTGAAATAGCCGTGGATAGTATTTCTACGGCTATTTTTTTTGGTTTTAATTTAATGGAATTGGGAAGTGCGAACGCGCCCCGCGTGACCTACGGTCAATCGCGTAGCGTGGCCAACGGCCAATCGGATCAGATTCCGATTGGGGCTACACCGATGGTGGGCAGTGCCTAGCAACGGACTTTGTCAGCTGATCTGATCTGTATCAAGCACTGCCCACCCTACATTAACTTTTACTGAGATTGATTATTAACAGCTATTCAGCAATGCTAAATCTTTAGCTGCTACTATTTCTAGCGTTTCTCATAGCTATGAGGTACACTTTTGATTGGCACCTATTGCCTTAAGACCTTCTTGCCTTGCTGCCTTCTGCCATTCCCCTCCTGGGAGGGGTTAGGGGTGGGTGCCTTCTGCCTTAAAAGGATAAGCAATGTCGCTCATGACTATGAGAATTGCTATATATATTGTGCAACTTATTATTTTAGCACTATTGATAACTACTATCCTGCCCCGGGTCTTTAGACCGGAGAGTGTCAACATAGACTTGTCTTAAATTTGTCAGATGATAGTCGTGTTTTAAGATTGAGCTGTCACGAACGTTGTACTTAATCTCTTCTAGGAAGAGCAGTTCAACCACGGACGGAGCCAATTCGGGGTTGTCCATGGCAGTTTCAAACAGCCACTTGGTGTCGCCGATCAAAAAGAAGTCCAACATAGTAATTTAGTAATCAGTAAGATGCACCTGTGCGATCAGCTGTGCGGGTATACACAGCTGCTAATGGTTTATCTCATATTTGTAAAAAATCAGGAAAGAATGTCCTGATCCGTGGGCTTAGTTTTGCTTAGCGTACGCCCTTGAGTTGGGATGTTGGTTTTTGCTACTGGTGCGATGCGCGTTTAGCGGCTCTTTCGGAGCATCGCAACGGTAGAAATCGGTTTCAGCTACAACCACCTATCCCTGGATGTCTGTCTGAAACATTCTGTGGGTTTATAAACACAACGAGGCGGGGTTTATTAAAAAATATTTCCAGTTTATTGACAATAAGTATTTATTATGATAAAATGCTATAGCTAAACTTGCCTAGTATACGTGGGATCAGTTTTAGCGATCGCACTAAAATCAATTAAATTGATCGTAATGACCACGTAAGCATTCAGCCGTCAGCCGTGAGCTTTTAGCTCACGCTACTTGAGGTGCCGTCAGCCGTGAGCTTATTTTAGTCAAAAGTACCGATCTAGTAGCACTATCTTTAGGGCATCAAATGTTGGCCTAGCCTGGCCTACGGCTAATAGCTGATATAGCGCTACGCGCAAGGCAAGAGGAATTCCCCCTTATTAAGGTGCATTAGCGTTTGAGATTTTATCAATGTCCTAACTTTAATGGGTAGTGCTATACCAATGTTAAGCTCAGCATTTGTAAGCCATGCATGGGTAATTTGGAGCGATGCATCCAGGTTGACCGGCTTCGCTTCTACTGCTGTTTCAATAGCTTTGGAATGAATGGGTTGGGAAAAGAAGATGTTTGAAAAAGCCTGATCTATTGGCTACTATTAGTGTTGTGGAATGGGCTAGTGTTGTGGAATGGGCTAGTGTTGTGGAATGGGCTAGTGTTGTGGAATGGGCTAGTGTTGTGGAATGGGCTAGTGTTGTGGAATGGGCTAGTGTTGTGGAATGGGCTAGTGTTGTGGAATGGGCTAGTGTTGTGGAATGGGCATCTTGCCCGTTCGAGATCTTATCCGGCGGGCAAGATGCCCACTCTTCTTATCCGGCGGGCAAGATGCCCACTCTACTGGGGCGGACACTGCCCACTCTACTCCTATTCATTCAAAGATTCAGTAATGCCTAATTTTTAAAGTATCGAGTTATATCAAAGCAGTGGAATACCTTGAAGAGTGTTGATTCCAACAACCCTGAGTTGAATTTGTCAAACATACCTAAACAGATTCTCTAAATTTACTTTTGATCGTGCTGTCATCAACATAAAAATAAGACAGCACCATAAAAAGCACCGATTTGCTAGTGCTGCTAAACAGTTAGCTTGATGGACTGGAATTTATTATAAACCAACTCACCTCAAAAATAATATTAAAAATTGTTAAGAGTTTTCTGAAGTAGTGACATGCTCCCGCTGCACCCTGCACTATAGTTCATTAATCGCATCAGCATAAGCCATTGCTGCTGTTTCCCACTTCGGCAAATTACTACTAATCTCAACTAATTGTTTTTCTTTGAACGCACCCATTACCTTCTCGGCTGCCTCCCTAGGCTGATCAGGATCAACGGTAATGATGGCAGACCCCCCTGCTTCCAAACCGGCTTGATTCCCTTGAGAGACCACCACGAAGCGACCAAATGATGCGGCTTCGGCAATCGGTAATCCAAAGCCCTCCCGGTCAGATAGAAACACTACCGCTGTTGCCTCTCGATACCATTGAGCCAGAATGCGATCGCTTATGTGGCCATGATACTGAACCCAAGGCAAGCTCTCAATTGACTTGAGGAACGCTTCACCGCTAGCTTGGGTCGAAGTATTCATCCCTCCTATGGACTTACGAAGTTTAGTTGGTGATCGGTAATTGGTAATTGGTGTACGCCAATTTTCCTGGAGTCCAGTTTTGGGTAAGTCCTGTTGCCTTGATGAGACCTAGGTGTATAAATTGGTTTCAGCTCAAGTGGGGCAATGCTTTCATAATTATGCTATTTTTTTAGCATAATAAAGTAACTAATTTAACGTTTTTTTAAATTAGTAATTAATTAGTTATTTTTTTTTATCTCTGCTATTTTTTGATAATCCCCTAACTATTAATTAATTAGGGTTGATAAAAAAATAAATAAAAAAACTTATCAAGTGAGTTTCCACAACAATCTACTCATCTTCAAGATTTTAAAGTTTATGTATTCAGTGTTTAAGTTTATTTAATCCCAACGTTATATTCGTTATAGTCTATTGTGTGTACTCACAGTTTGGACAAGCTGGCTGATTATTATTGAACCCAGTCGAGCTATTTACAACCTGATTGAACATTGGGAATTTGCCTTCACAATGGTCTTTGGTTCGATGGTTGCAGGAGCCACAAGTATGGGAGGAGGCGCAGTTGCTTTTCCAGCTTTAACAAAGTGGCTTCACGTCTCTCCCCCCGATGCAAAACTCTTTTCTTTAGCTATTCAAAGTATTGGCATGAGTGCCGCCTCTTTTACGATTGTTGCTATGAAAACTCCAGTATAATGGAAGTTAATTCGTTGGATGAGTTTAGGGGTAATTCCAGGTATTTTTATGGGAACAGCTTTTTTGGCTCCTTTACTTCCTCCCGAAGTCATTAAAATTTCATTTACAATGATGGTGAGCAGTTTTGCCCTCATTTTAATTCACTTAAATTTAACTAAGACTGAACGGAACTTGACGATTGAACACTGGGGTAAACGAGAAAAAATTTTATCTCTAGTAGTCGGATTAATGGGCGGTATGATTAGTGGGTTAGTTGGGAGTGGAATGGATGTTTTTGCCTACTCTGTAATGGTGTTACTGTTTGGCTTGTGTGAGAAAGTTAGCACTCCAACGTCAGTGATTTTGATGGCAATTAATGCCATCACAGGCTTTTTAATTCATAACTTTATCCTGGGGGATTTTGTCACTCCCGTCAGTAATTATTGGTTAGCGGCGGTTCCGGTTGTGGTAGTAGGTGCGCCAACCGGAGCAATTCTTTGTAGTCTGATGAAACGCCAAATGGTGGTTTGGATTTTGATTAGTTTAATTGGAATTGAATTGCTGACTTCTTTACTGTTGATTCCACTTACGACATCCGTAGTTTCGGCTGGATTGTTTGCCCTGATTTTATTTACTTCATTTTATTATCTGATGTATCGCACAAAACTGAGACGCGCTTAATTGAGTGATTCTTGGTTTTATCATTCTCTTAAAATCATTCTATTATTCAGCAACGCCAGACCGCTTCCTATGAGATGCACCCCATGTAACCTTACCCTAGGGTTAACCACCCAAAAACTTGCTCAACTGTTAGTTCTAACTCTACTCCATTGAGAATCGGTAACGTAGAGGTTGCTGAAAGGATTTCCAATCGTTGAGTCTGATCAATCACGATAATACTTTCTTCTTCCGGATCAATTAACCATCCTAGTTCGGTTCCATTACGCAAACAGTGGATGAGTTTGCTCAGGACTTTGGTTTGTCTTTGGTCTGGGGAAAGAATTTCGATTGCCCAATCTGGATGTATTTCAAAGCGGTTGGCAATTTTGCCAGTTGGTTCAATGGGGATGTTTGCCCAACGAAATACTGTGATGTCGGGAATAATTGATTCACCCCCAAAGGTACAGCGCAGTTCCGGGAAAGCCTTGGCAATTTTGTTGGGATTAGCGACTCGATTGATAGCTTGACACAATTCAATCTGAAGCAGACTATGTTGGCCTTGTGGCATGGGCTTAACAATTATTTCCCCATTGATAAATTCTGATCGGGGTTTGGTTTCTGGGAGTTTGAGGAACTCCTCTAAGGTTAGGGGTGGAGTGGCTGTGGTCATATATAGCGGTTTTTAATTAGGTGAGGTGCATTTTTTAGAGAGCAGGGAGCAGGCAAGAGGCAAGAGGAACCCACCCCTAACCCCTCCCAGGAGGGGAAGGCAAGAGGCAAGAGAAAAAAAATTATGTGTACCTCGTAGCTATGAAAAACGCTGTAATAATGGTAAATAGCGAAAATAATGACACCCAACACTTTTAAAAATAATTGCTTGTTAATTATAGCAAGAGGTTTAATCTGTACTTTTGTTATTTGTTGGATTTCGTGGTATAAACCCAACCTACAAGATGGTGATGAACGCTCGTTCGCCGCTACAGGATTGACCGTAGGTCACGCTACGCGAAAGCACTAAAACTAAACTAATATTTTTTCAATCTCCTTAAGTACCTCAGCTAAAAAAGGAGCATTAGATTGAACAATATTATCCTCACTTCCATCATGTTTATGATGAGGAAAAGTAGCAAGATTTAATTTTCGATGGTGTTCGGTATTATCATAGCGGAAAATTAGATTATTATCGTAATTCATATATTGATAACTATACATTTTTCTATCGATTGAAATTTCTACATAGACAAATTCTCGGAAATGGAGCAAGGAATTATCTTGGAAATTTATCTTGCCTCTGATAAACCCTTCATACATTCCTCTTTTTTCCCGTTCAATAGTTAACCCTTTGACTATTAGCGATGATGACAATAAAAGATCAATCTGATCAAAATAGTCTTCAATCAACAAAATAAATATCCTCTATAGATTCTTTTGTTTTTTGTAAATGTTCCAACATTTTAGATTCTCCGATCCATTCATCAAAATCAAAACTATGGACTAATTCATCGTTATTAAAGCGAGTAATAAATTCCGCTGTTGATAATTTGTATTTAGTTTCAAATTCCTGAAGGCGTTGTTCTGTCCTTTGAATTCCTGCTTTAACACTCTGTAATCTTTCTGACAAGGCACTTTGAATAATTCGTTTTAGTGAATCTGGATCTTTTGATCTAATTTTGAGTTCAGCCATCATTTTTTTAAGTTTTTTTTTATTGACGTTAATAAGGTTTATAAGGGAACAGGGAATAACGAATCGCACCCCTATTTCCTACTCCCTACTCCCTATTGAGTTCATTAATCGCATCAGCATAAGCCATTGCTGCTGTTTCCCACTTCGGCAAATTACTACTAATCTCAACTAGTTGTTTTTCTTTCAAACCACCGATTACCTTCTCGGCTGCCTCCCTAGGCTGATCAGGATCAACAGTAATAATGGCAGACCCCCCTGCTTCTAAACCGGCTTGATTCCCTTGAGATACCACCACGAAGCGACCAAATGATGCGGCTTCGGCAATCGGTAGTCCAAATCCCTCCCGGTCAGACAGAAACACTACCGCTGTTGCCTCTCGATACCATTGAGCCAAAATGCGATCGCTTATGTGACCATGATACTGAACCCAAGGCAAGCTCTCAATTGAGTTGAGGAACGCTTCACCGCTAGCTTGGGTGGAAGTATTCATCCCTCCCACTAAATGCAATTCCCAAGGTTCACCACTAAGCTCTCTAAGTTGAGAGGTTAATGCCACAGCTTCCGGTAAACGCTTGGCAGCTGGGTCGATCCGACCTACCGATAACAAGAATGGTCCAGTGGGAGCAGAAATCGAGACGGTCGGTAACTTAGCTAGGGGTGAGTCTACTCCATTCGGAATAGTTTTCAGCTTCTGTTGAAGCCTTGGGTTAGGGCGAAAGTGTAGCAGGTCATTCTCCGTAGCTTTGCTTACCACGATAATCTGCTGGGCAAAACGAATCGAGGCATCCAGGTAAATTAGCGATCGCAAAGCCGTTTTTATGCGATCGCCATACTTATTAGCCGCTTTCCATTCATTGACATCATGAAGCACTGCAATAGTAGGTGGATGCCACGGCAGTACGATCGGGTTAGATAGCCAGACTAGAGCCTCTACTCCTGCTTGAGCACAATACCCATTAAAGCGAGTAGCCACCCAACCATACCGCTTTGCTGGGGAGTAATCCAGCGGTGGTAGGATATTAACACTATCTGCCAACTCCTGTAGGGTAGGAGTATTCTCAAACGCATTTGGAGAAGCCAAGATTTTCACCTTAGTGCCTCGGCTGATCAGTTCCTCAACTAGAGGTGGTAGTAATCGATTGAGATACTGCCCAATCCCTAAGCGAGGACCAAGATAATGGGCAATTAAAGCAACAGACATAACTTATAGCACAGGAAACAGGGAACAGGGAGTCGGGAATCGGGAATCGGGAATCGGGAATCGGGAATCGGGAGTAGGGAGTAGGGAATAGGGAACAGGCAAAAAATCCGTGTGTGTACTCCACTAATATGAAAACCGCTGTAGCTTAGATGTAGGAATAATTTCTAACTTAGTTACAATACCACTAAATAAAATCATAAAGGAACAGGCATTTAGAAAATTTTCCACTTTCCACTCCCGACTCCCGACTCCCGACTCCCGACTCCCTAATCCCAACAATGAACAAAATAATTTCCTGGTATCGATGGGCGATGCAAACAGGGCAGCTACCATTTGCGATAATTTTAACCATAACCATCTACCAACCCTTTGAAGACTTTGTTCTCAACTGGCTCCCCTTACCATCACCGTTAATTTCATTAATACGTTTTGTTCCCGAAATTATCCTTTACATCCTAATGGTAAGGGTAATTTACCTGCGGATCTCCTCTGGTAAAGGTATACGAAAAACCCCCCTTGATATCCTGATTATTGCCTTTTTCCTCGGTACCATGATTTCCATTGTTGTTAACCATGCTGGAATTGCAGGTAGCATTAAAAACTTACGCACTAATTTTCGGTATATCTCCGTTTACTATACTGTTGTTAATATTGACATTTCTATCGAACAGCTTTCTCTATTATTAAAAAGTATTAGACTAGCCAGTTTAATCCAGGCAGGTATAGCCTCCATCCAATACTTCTTACCCGCCAGCATCACTCAGAAACTATTCACCAGGCAAGTCATCCACTCCGGCACAATGGCTGCCAAAAATGCCAGCATTGGCACCTTTGGCGACAGTGCCATCCTTTCAGGATTCCTGATGTTAGCCATTTCAGTATTTATTAGCCATGTCTACACCCACTCTAGTCATCTTATTCCCACTTTCAAAGACTCCGCTAGTATTTTAGTGCTATATTTCGCCAACTTTGCTTCCAAAAAGCGAGCTGGACTGATGATATCTCTACTAATTCCTATTCTAGTATTAGTTCATCTCAAACGTAAAAGAGATACTGCTCTCATCCTCTGGTTTTCTACAGCAATTTTGATAACTGTAGTATTAATTTCCCCATTATTGAATCTTCAAACATCAGCAGCTTCCGTCTCTGAAAATGGTGAAATTCCTGATTTAACTTCCTATTTCTTCTCGATTTTTTCTCCAGATTACTGGCAACACAACTTAGAAGCTCAGCGGGGTTGGGCAGCCAAGACTATTGTTAATGGTTTGATGAATTCAGGAGGCTGGTTTGGCTTTGGTCCAGAGCCTGGTGCCTTACAAAGAGGAATAGAAAATTCCGTGATTCTCTCCCCAGATGAACAACGGCATTTATCCTGGCATGTGGAACTCCTGGAAGATGCCTACTGGTTTGCCTTCCTGGGGTATTTTGGAATTGTTGGTTTGGGGATTTTTTGGCTAATATTGCTACGGCTTTACCAAACCTCTAACTCTCTGATTAAATCCTCTTCATCCCTGGAATACAAATCCCTTGGGGTGATGCTTTGTACGATAATTATTGTTTCTTTCTTTTACACCTTTGTGGAAAGGACATTTAAACTTCGACCCTTTAGTTTTTATTTTTGGTTACTGGCTGGACTAGTAGTTAATTCCTGGTCTGTTCAACAAAGGAGTAGGGAATAGGGAGTAGGGAGTAGGGAGTAGGGAGTAGGGAATAGGGAATAGGGAACAGGGAACAGGGAACAGGGAATAGGGAATAGGGAATAGGGAATAGGGAATAGGGAACAGTATAAAAGAAAGACAAGCATTTTTTTGTTATGCTTAATCCTTAGTGCTGATATACTTATCATACTGTTACCAATTCCCCCATCACCCTATCACCCTATCACCCCATCAGCCCATCATGATTGATCATCAACCAAGAGTGGAACAGATATTTGTAGTAGGAAACTCCCGCAGTGGCACTACTCTGATCGGTCTAATCTTGGGATTAAATTCAGAGGTTTTCACCTTTGAGGAACTCCATTTTTTTGAGCAGTTATGGTCCGAGCAGCATCGGGACTCTTACCTGACTCAGGCAGAAGCAGAACAGCTAGCGGCTCGCCTCCTATCAATTCAGCATAGTGATGTTCTGCGTCCAGGGGATCCCAGTGACTTTAGTGAAGAAGCCAAAGCAATTATTGCCCAGTTTCCGGAGCAAAGGCTAACCTCTGGGGATGTCTTTAAGGTATTTCTGGGATACAAAGCTGCTAAAAACAGTAAGAGTATTCCTTGTGAGCAAACTCCGCGCAATGTCTTATACATAGCTGAAATCCTGGAACTTTATCCCGAAAGCAGGATTATTAATATGGTTCGTGACCCCCGAGACGTACTGCTGTCACAAAAATATAAGTGGCGAATCAAATTCCTGGGTGCCAAGAATATTCCTTATCGAGAAGCCTTCCGGTCTTGGTGCAATTATCATCCCTTTACCATCTCAAAACTTTGGAATGCCTCGATTAACGCTGCTGACAAATTTGCCAATCATCCGCGATGTCGTACGGTGAGATTTGAATATTTGGTAACAAATCCAGAGCAGACCGTGGAACAAATTTGCCAGTTTCTAGGTCTGGAGTTCCAATCACAAATGTTGGACGTTCCTCAAAATGAGGGCGGTGTCTCATCCCATAAGCAAATCACACCAAAACGTCGGGGAATTGACCCGAATACCACTGGAAAATGGCGGCGTGGGGGACTTTCTGTGACAGAGATTCATATTTGCCAGCAAGTAACCTATACTAACATGCTCAAGCATGGTTACTCCTATGCTTCGATGAAGCCCAACCCCTTGATGTTAGCATTAAGCTGGGCATTTTTACCTGTAAAATTGACCCTAGCTTTGTTAATGAATCTTGACCGAACCCGAAACATTGTAGAAGCGATTCGCAGACGCTTGTAGATGGTAACCCTGCTATTAAGGTCTTGGGTTTTAGGGAGCAGGGAGCAGGGACTTCGGAGCAGGGAGCAGGAGTGTCAAACAGCTTTTAGGAGATGCACCCAACCGGATTTGGTCATGGTGATACCTCTAAGATCTGTTTAATACCTTTAATAAAGACTTGAAAACTGTGGGATGTATTGTCAGTTAAAGATAAATAGGGTGCAATTTTTTTAGAATGGATTCCTGGATAGTATTCCT
>NZ_JAAHHW010000175.1 GCF_010692325.1 Moorena sp. SIO3I8
ACACAAGCAATAAAATCCTAGAAAAATTAGAAGAATGGCAAGGTAATAATTTAGATATATTTTGGTTACCTACTTACTCACCCAAGCACAACTTAATTGAAATTTTCTGGAAATTTATTAAGTATGATTGGATTGAAATTGATGCTTACGAAAACTGGAAAAGCTTTCTTGAATATCTCAAAAAAGTGCTTGACAATTTTGGGGAAGAATATGTAATTAATTTTGTTTAGGTGCTTAACAATTACTGCTGATTCAGTTAAGTTCAAAGGAAACAGTGGTATCAGTACCAACACTACAGATAACAGTACTGGCAATGCTGGACAAATAACAATTAATGCTAAATCTCTAGTGCTGGAAAACCAAGGAGGTATTCGTACCAATACGGAAGGTAACAGCACTCGCGATGCCGGAACAATAATAATTAATGCTGACTCCATCTCCCTAGAAAACAAGAGTAATATCTCTGCTCAAACTGTTAGTGGAGACGGTGGCAATATTACTCTGACCCTACAGGATTTATTACTATTGCGTGACGGTAGTAAAATCACCACCACCGCAGGTACCGAAAAGCAAGGGGGAGATGGTGGGGATATCACCATTGAGGCTGATTTAATTGTTGCCTTCCTGGAAGAAAATAGCGACATCACCGCTAATGCCTTTGATGGCATGGGTGGTAATATTACACTTACCGCTCAAGGCATCTTTGGGTTCAACTTTCCGGATCAACCAACCAACTTCAGTGATATCACCGCCAGTTCTGAGCGTGGTGTAGACGGTGACATAAAAATCAACATCCTTGGGGTTAATCCCTCTCAGGGTTTAGTAGAACTACCCACTACTGTAGTTGACCCATCTAGACTGATTGCCGCTACCTGTGCTGACACTGTCAAAGTGGCATCGGATGATTCCAAAGGGGATGAATTCATTATTACTGGACGGGGTGGCTTACCTCCGAGTCCCCTTGACCCAATCATAAGCCGAACTGTAATAGCAGATTGGGTAACCTTAGATAACTCGGCAACAGAAAATTATCAGAGTCAACGTCATTCTCCGGCTGCTAGGGAGGAGTCGGCTCGAAAGGGTCCAAGGCGGCGGATTGTGGAAGCTCAGGGTTGGCTGATTGGTCCTGATGGTACTGTTATTCTCACCCCTTTCCCTACCACCCCCGAGACCTGGGCTAACTCTTGGCGCAAATCCCCTTCTTGCGAGGATCTCAGGAGAATTAGTAATGGCTCCTAGGGTTAATCCTTTGGTGGGCAGTGCTTAGCAAGCCTTTGGCCAACTTGATCAATCGGTCTGAGCCACTGCCCACCCTACATCTAGCTCTTTGGTGGGCAGTGCTTAGCAAGCCTTTGGCCAACTTGATCAATCGGTCTGAGCCACTGCCCACCCTACATGAAGTACTTTGTCACGGGTTGGTTGCCCAATTTTGCCTAAGTCCTGATTGACCTGAAAGGGAGGATAATGGCAAGTGACGTAAAAATCGAGCACTCCGAATCCTATCATCTGTGCTAGAATTCGGAGGTAGCTTAAGAGCAGCAATATGCAAGCTGGTTCCTAGTCTTAATTCAAGATTGTAAATTCCAGCCATTAACAGCCAAGAGTTCTTGGTAAGTATTCCTTGACTATCTAATTCCCTAACTATATCAGTGTTCCTACTTAAGTCGAAATTTCTAAAATATACTATCATATGGTAGTAGCGCGGCCAGGGCTGAAGCGCTACGATGGCTATTAGCAGGTTCAGATCAGCAGCGAAGGTTTAGATTATAGGCGTTCCCATGCCAGTGTAGATTCGTCGAATGTAGGTACGACTGAGGCACCCCTTAAAACAAGTCAAGCAAAGTGAAACCTTCGCAGCTAATTAAGAGTTAAGCGTTTTTGAGTAGATGGCGGAATAGATTCTCCTTAACCATCATTTGACGCAAAACTTCCAAGAGATAGGACTGAGCCTCCTCCTGGCTCAACAGCTTGACTTGGTCTTGGTAGATTTTCATCTGGAACTGTTGTTCCAAACTTAGCTTTCCAGGCATTTCCATAGGTTTACTCCTAAGCTTACATACGTTGATTAGGGCAGGCGGACGAGTGTTCCGACTGCTCTTTTTTTTGGCCGTTGTTAATCAATCTAACACACATATAAAATACTGTCGATTCTGTCAAGCAATAAGTAATTAAAGATACAAATTGTAATAAAAATCCGGAAAGCGATGATTTGCCCTTGTGCCTGTATGTCTGATGGACTTAGATCAAGTCCGATTGAATACCGATAATAAAGAAAATTGATGGTGTAACGGAGTGATAGGGTGATTTCGATTAAGAGTAATTATTCGGACATCATAGTTACGCCAAACCTGAGGCCAAACCCAACTATATAGTGGCACAATTGCATTTAGTATCAGTATATGTAGCGTAGCAGCGGAAATCCTGATGGATTGGGCATGGATCCCTTGTTTGGAAAAATCTCAGGAATATGCAAAAATTCAAGATTAAGTAAAATTTAAGTAAAAACTCGGTAAACCAAATACCATAATATGGATCCAATTATTGATGCCATGGAATTTTTCCAGCTCAGTGCTGGCAACTGGCGATCGCAACGCACAACCCACCACCTAGCCTTCCGACAAGCAGAGAAGGGAGAGTTGGATATCAATGTAGCCACCTTAAAGGCTGATCATCCCCAAGTCATTGAGCTGTGTGAGCTTCATAAGATTAACCCAAGTTTGGCAGCAGGTGGAGCTTTGGTCAGTTGGCAGGGTACAATGGCTTGGGATCAGACTGATGAGGGTCACAAAGACTCGACGGTGATGGTGGTGGTTCCAGATGCCGATTCTCCTAGACATGGGAAGTTATTGCGGGAAAAAGGTTACGCGGAAACCATGCCAGTGGCTGGTCTTTATCAGATGGATGCTCAAGATGGGCTAGTGCTGATTACTGAATATGAAACCATGAGTGCTCATGAGCGTTTCTCCTTTATCACTCCATCTCGGCGGATGCGTACAAGTATAGTGAAACGTTTTGGTGGATTTAGCAGCGCATCATTTTGCATCGAAACCCGGATTGACTCTAATCTAGAGAATTTAGAGAATAGGGCTAATACTGGGTCTAATATTGGGGTGACATCTCAACAACAACAAAATGTCTTGGCACCGGAAGAGTATTATTCAATCTTGGGGTGGTGATTCCACCATCAGCGATGATCCGTTAATCCGGGGCTACCAGTATCTGAATGCGGTGGGTCAGCTGGCTTTAGACCCAAGTATGGTAGAGATCACTGATCATGCTAAAGAACGCGATCGCATTTATACCTGGATTGGCAATCACATTGATGCCATTAATGGAGAACTCCAGACTTGCTTAGACGCCTGTCATAGCTGCTATCATGATTCCCTATGCCGCCCAATGCGGATTTTGGCAACCCCTTTAGGGGAAAAGTTTGGTATTGATGGCTTTTGCAACATCTTAGCCACTCCGGCGGTGATATTAATTGATGTCGGACGCATTGCACGGTCTGATTGGTTAAGTATTGTCATCCATGAATATGCCCATGCTCATTTAGGTGCCCCTGGTCACGATCAGCGTTTTTTTGAGGTCATTTCCCATCTCTGTTTGGGTCTGGGATTAAAACCCCCACGTTGGCAGGTAAATCTCGAAACTTACCTGCGGGATTGGCCAGAGTGTCCATCCAAGACTAATTCACTGTCTTTTTGGATGGGGTATGGATGCTAGGAGCGATCGGCTATTGTCTAATTGTTTGGTCTAATTATTTCGGGCTATTTTAATAAATATTAAAAATTATTGCTTTGAGTAACGTTTTAATTAATCAAAATTAATAACCTATTAGTGATTAAGGTGATTAAGTTAAAGGGGGACACACAGAGTAATCACACAGAGTAATCACAAAAGCAAGAAAAGGGTTAGTTGATTAACCCATAACTATTGACGATTGACTATTGACTGCTGTCCCGGCTATCAGTGGTCGCTCTAGAGATTGAAATATCGATTAAACTATAATTTTTTTACAGATTGACACGGGATTCATTATATATTTGATTAAGGTTTGTAAGATTTTCTAAGAATACGGAGATAAAAACGTGGCTATTCCTTTACTAGGCTACGCCCCTGTGACGCAGAATGCGCGCATAGATGGGTATGAGATACCAGGAGAAGAGCAACCCAGAATTTATTCCACTGAAAACTTGCTCTCCCCCGGAGACATGGATGCCCTAATCGAGGCAGGATACCGTCAGATTTTCTTCCATGCCTTTGCTTCGGATCGTGAACCGTTCCTGGAGTCCCAACTCCGCTTCGGTCAGATCACAGTGCGGGACTTCATTCGTGGGTTGTTGCTTTCTGAAACCTTCAAGACCAGCTTCTATGACAAAAACAGCAACTATCGCGTTGTAGAGCAGTGCGTGCAGCGGGTGCTTGGACGTGATATCTATGGGGAAAGAGAAAAATTAGCCTGGGCAGTTATAATTGCCACAAAGGGTATCCAAGGCTTCGTCGATCAACTTCTCGACAGCGAAGAGTACATGGAGAATTTTGGGTACAACACCGTCCCCTATCAACGGCGTCGAGTGATTCCCGGTCGGTCTCAGGGTGAAATACCATTCAACATCAAATCTCCACGTTACAACGAATACTACCGTGCAGTACTGGGCTTCCCACAAATCATTTGGCAGACCCAGGTGCGCAGTTACGTGCCACAAGACAAGAAGGCCAAGTTAGGGGATCCGTCTCTGTATATGGGCATGGCACGGGATCTGTCTCCCCAAGGCAACACTATCCCACGAGTGTCAGCTTTGAACATCGATTACGAATCCTTAGTGCCATATCGGGCTCAGCAATCTCCGCAAAAGGAACTAGCTGAAGCGAAGTCGTAGCACCTCTAAGAGTTTGATCAAAGCTAGGGGGGGAGGGGCAACAAACTCAATCCACTCCTCAGAAACTGGATGCTTTAGTTGTAGCCGCCAAGCGTGAAGTGCTTGACCCGGTAGATTGACACCGACAGAACGACCACTGCTGTAAACGGGATCTCCAACAATGGGATGACCAATATAGCTACTGTGGACACGAATTTGGTGGGTGCGACCAGTTTCTAATTGGAAATGGATCAGGGTATAGTTGCCCAGTCGTTCTCGGACTTGCCAATGGGTAATCGCTGGGCGTCCCCCTTTTTCTACTGGCACGACAGCCATTTTCTTGCGGTCTACAGGATGCCGTCCAATCGGTTGGTTAATGGTGCCAGACTCAGCAGAGGGAGCACCATAGACTACACCTAAATATTGTCTTTGAGCAGTTTTGGCTTGGAGTTGAGCTTGTAGATGTCCATGAGCCTGGTCAGTTTTTGCGATCGCAATTGCACCAGTTGTATCCTTATCCAAGCGGTGGACAATGCCTGGACGCTGAACACCACCAATACCTGTCAGTTTAGGGCAGTGGGCTAAAAGGGCATTGACAAGAGTACCACTTTCATGACCAGGTGCGGGATGAACTACCAAACCAGCCGGTTTGTTGATAATAATCAGAACCTCATCTTCATAAAGAATGTCTAAGGGGATGACTTCCGGTTGTAATTCCAGGGGTTTAGCGTCAGGTATGGTTAGGGATATGCGATCGCCTAGCTGAACTTTAGCTTTTTTTGAGATGCACACATGATCATTCACTTGCACGTTGCCTTGTTCAATCAGCTTCTGGATACGAGAGCGAGACAAGTCAGGTGTTTGTTGGGCAATATAGCTGTCAAGGCGATAACTGGGAGTTGAACCAGTAGACTCGCTAGTTTCCTGAACTTGCAAGAATTTGAGAGAAAGCTGAGGGGTCATTGTTGATCGTTGATTGTCAACCGAACTGAGAATTAGGAATACAGAAGACTTCAATTATGTATAGCAAAGGGAACAGCGGATCTGGGAACAGCGGATCTGGGAGTAGGGAATATGGCATCAAAAATTATCACAATTCATTTAATAATGCTATATTAATTAGCAATAATTAATAATTAATAATGAGCCAAAGGCGATCAACCATTGTATATAGCGTTTCTGATACTTATGAGGTACATTCCATTTTATGGACGCCACTCCCTACTCCCTACTCCCTACTCCCTACTCCCTATTTTGGTCAGTAGCCAAGTGCAGCGGTAGGGTAACCGTAAATGTTGTTCCCACCCCAACTTCACTGTTTACAGCAATTGTACCCTCGTGCAAGTCTAAACATTTTTTGACAATCGCTAAACCCAGTCCAGTACCAGGGATGCTGCCAACATTACTCGCTCTTTCAAAGGACTCAAAGAGTTTCTCTTGGTCTTTTTTAGGAATGCCGATCCCCTGATCTTGAACCTGGATTACTGCGGTCGAAGAATCGCAATTGAGTTCAAATTTGAGGGTACCTCCTTCTGGGGAATATTTAATGGCATTTAACAGCAAATTGTTAACGACATGACTCAAAAGTCTTTCATCGATTAGGGCATCTTGGCAGCACCCATGAGTAATGAATATCAGGTTATGCTTAGAACCCAGGTTAATTTTGATATTTTCGAGTATGTCCTGACACAAAGCAACTAAATCCATGGATGCTGGCTCAAACTTGAGTTTACCCGCATCGGCTTTCCCAATCGTTAGAACATCATCCAAAAGTTGAGTCATCCGGAGCACAGCATGCTGAATCTTATCATGGTGCTTCAGTTTTTTCTCAGGGGACAATTTATCCTCATAGCGTTGCAGCATTTGAGCAGAAGATTGAATGGTAGTCAGAGGCGTGCGAAACTCGTGAGAAACTAATGAAACGAAACCTGAACGCAGTTGACTCAGCTCTTTTTCCTTAACCAATGCCTTACGAATATCTGCTTCTGCTTGCTTGAGTTCAGTGATATCTCTTCCCACCGCCTGGCATTCGAGAAAGTTGCCATGTTCATCAAACATAGCTCGATCACTCCACTGCTGCCAGCGAATTTCTCCAGAGTCGAGAAGAACTCGGTGTTCGTAAGTGTTAATCGGATTATCTACAGAAAGAGAACGGAAGTTCCGGGTAACAATGTCTTCGTCTTCCGGAGGCATTTTTGGCAAAAATACTTTCCCTACTAATTCAGAGCGGTCTTTGCCAAAATAGCGGCAGTAAGCATCATTGACAAACGTTAGGGTGCCATCAAGTTTCAACCGACAGATCAGTTCAGTTTGATCTTCAATGATGGCACGAAATCGTTCTTCACTATGTCGTAGCGCCTCCTCTGCCTGCTTGCGTTCTGTAATGTCTTCAACCATGCTCAAAATACACAGGATTTCTCCTGCTTGATCTCGCATAGCCATCATGGTTAAATTACCCCAGAGGGTATCTTGATTCTTTTTGCGGTAACGTATTTCTAACTTAAAACTATCAATTTCTCCTTGTATGACCTGCCTAATATAAGGCTGGGCTTGTTCTAGGTCTTCAGGATGAGTAATTGCCAAACCATTGAGAGCCATTAGTTCAGACTTGGTGTATCCGAGCATTTCATACAAAGCCCGATTCACCTGAATAAACTGATAATCCAAATCTGAGAGTGACATTCCGATAGGTGCTTCATCAAACACCCGTCGAAATTGGGCATCTTTCTCGTCTAAAGCCGCTGCTGTATTTAGTCTCAATTGCTGATAGGCTTGCCGTAGTTCTACCTCTGCCTGCTTGCGCTGGGTAGTATCTTGGATAATCCCGATAACTTGATAAATATTTCCTTGCTCATCTAGCAGGGGAATATAGGTAGCGAGGACAGTGAGTTCACCAACCTCTGGCAAAGTCAGAGTCAGTTCTTCCACTTGTGGTGTACGGGTTTCCACAGCCTTTTGTAGGAGTTTCACATAGATATCCTTAAATACACGTGGATAGATTTCCTCGTCAGTGTGACCCAGTAGCGGTGAATCAGACACTCCAGTTAGCTTAACCCCTTGTTGATTGATAAACTGGAGCCGCCGCTGGGCATCATATATCATAAATGTACCGGGGAAATTATCCACTGCTAGCCGAAATCGTTTTTCGCTCAGGCGTAATGCCTCTTCTGCCTGTTTGCGCTTCGTGATGTCAACAATTAACCCCACCAGACGATTGAGATTACCGGCACTATCTAGGTAAAACTGTCCTTTGTTCTCAACAGTGATGTACGTGCCATCCTTCTTACGCATCCGATACTCAAGATCAATAGGCTCCTTAGTGACAATCACCCGTTCAATGATGTGTCGGTATCGTTCTAAATCATCAGGATAAATTAACTGATCCCACCCTTGCCCAGTGTTGGCGATTTCCCCTGGGTAATAACCCAATACTTGTTCAATATTGTGACCCCAAATCAATTCATTGGTCTGGGTATTCCATTCGTAGAGCAGCTGACCACTGATTTGACTAACCGCTTTATAGCGATAAAGCCATGCGGTTAATAAAGCAAAGTAACTTTTTAAGTTTTGATCATCTGGATTGAGATTTTCAGAGCCCTTACTGCCTTCATAGCAGCCAGTAGAGTTACCATCGTCCAATCCAGATTCTAGCTCTTTAATGCTAGTGATATTTTTAGCAACACCATAGATAAGACCCTGTTCATCCTGTGAAATTCTCCAAGCCAGCCAACGCAAGCTACCATCTTTATGGTAAATTCTATTCCGATATTCGACTAGTTTTCCGTGACCACAATCACGAAGGGCATTGAGAGTAAATTCCCGATCTTCTCGATAAATCCACTCAATCCAAGGTCGCGATCGCAATTGGGAGCAAGTCCATCCTAGAACCTTTTCCCAAGCCGGATTGATTTGTTGAAAATATCCGTTTTGACCAAAGGTGCATAATAGATCAAGTGATAAAGAAAACAAGATCTTTAGGGCGGACTCTCCCTCTGCCATTGTTTCAGTACTGTTTATGTGAGACTGAGTGGTGTTCATTGCTGGGCTCGATCCGTCAGAAATTCTACAGATAAGCTAGGGATACATCTACCCACAGTCTTCCCTCAATAATCAGTATAATCACAAGATCATCACCAGGAGTATTTTAGAAAGCTCAGAATATTTCTCTGAGGAAAGGAAATTGTGAGGATATTTTGTGGTCATATTTGTTAGTCTTTTCCCCTGAAGCCCTGCTGAGAGCTTCACAGAAAGTCTGATTGGGATCAACTCTATGAGCAGTACAGTGCTAGATCACTGTGTTAGATCACTGTGCTAGATCACTGTGTTAGATCACTGTGCTAGATAATTGTGTTAGATCACTGTGCTAGATAATTGTGCTAAGTGACTAGGGCTGATAACTTGCCACAACTCGCCCAGCTCCGTAGCGCTGTCGGTAATAATACTTTGTTATCTCATCCCCTTGTTCTGAAAGTTGGTCAATTGCAATCCCATTACGACCATGATCTTTGCCAGAACTATGAATGTAATCACCATTACCTAGATACAATCCTACATGGTTCACTTTTTGGGCGGTAGCGAAAAAGACCAAATCTCCTGGTTGTAATTGCTCCATTCTAATGGTTTGGGTGAAAGCTGCTTGCTGATAGGAATCTCTGGGTAACCAAATCCCCGATGCTGCAAACGCTGCTTGCATCAACCCTGAACAGTCATAGTTGGGACCTACTGTACCCCCCCAAAGGTAGTAGGGATTTTGGTGCATTGCTGCTTTAGTAAACCCAATCACCGCTTTTATTCGTGCTTGGATTTGAGCTGGAGACAGAGAAATGGGGCGATAAGGAGTCTTAGCTATGTCCAGTACAGCCAAATCCGACACAGGCAACCAACCAGAATAGTTATCTTCGCACAGACGCACCTCTAAGGCATTACCGACAGGTGGGACCGACAAGACCCGCAAGTGCCTTCCGGTGGCTGCTTGTGTTGTCAAACTCTCACAGTTGGGCGAATCATAGAGGTTGAGATTAGCACGACAGTAGTATTCCAAATCATTGGCTCGTAATTGCTCAAGCAAAACCATAGTATAGGAAGCGGGAACTCACACTCAGATTATGGTACTTTTCTAGAAGGATAAACAACTAGGAAGATTAAGGGCGTTGCTGATTCTCAGTATGGCGCACGCCCCCCTAGGGCGTGTTTTCAAAGTTTTCCGCAAGATTATGATCCCCCCCAGCCCCCCTTAAAAAAGGGGGGAGCCATACTCGCTCGTCCCCCTTTTTTAAGGGCAGGGCTGTTTCAAACTTTAATAAGTTAACGATTATTGGAGATAGGGGGATAGGGGGATAGGGGGATAGGGAAATAAACTAAAATTTCCCGAAAAATCCGCCAATTTAGTCATTAAAATCTGACA
>NZ_JAAHHW010000176.1 GCF_010692325.1 Moorena sp. SIO3I8
CATGCCGCACTAATTCCCCTTACTAAAAATCTCCCCATCTCCCCATCTCCCCATCCCCCCATCTCCCCATCTCCCCATCCCCCCATCTCCCCATTTCCCCATCTCCCCATCTCCCATCTCCCCATCTCCCCACCCTCCCTCTAATTATGGGTATTCAACCTGACTTGATATTACTTCCTTTGCCATCCGTAAAAATTCTGAAATAAAAAAAATTATTTCTTGAAATTAGCGGGATTGCACCCATGAAAAAACAGTGATTTTTTCGATATTAATAGAAGTATTGGTAAATCCAATTATCAGTTAATTTCAAAAACTAGTTATAGCTCGGTAATCAGACGCTAATTACCAATTACTAATTACCAATTACTAATTACCAATTACTAATTACCAAAAGGGAGGATTTATTAGTTGCAGCCATAATCAGAATTGGCATAAAGATTCTTGCTGTAGCTCTTCAAGACGCTTTAGTAATGCACAATAATGATATTTTGGTCAAGGGAGTTTATGTTAAATTTTGTTACAAAAACTGTCATTCAGGCGTAAAATATGGAATTGAAGCCGAATAAATAGTTATAGGGTTAAAATCCCTGATTGGGCATTTTGCACCACCAACCTGACTTGACAATGGTCGTGAGTTCTCAGTGCTAAAGCCAATAAATCATCAATACACAAATTTGGTGAGTCTACACCCGGCTGGCAACATCTACTACAGATTATGCGAATCCTAATATATTCTTACAACTATCATCCAGAGCCAATTGGGATTGCCCCATTGATGACTGAACTAGCAGAAGGGTTGGTCAAAAGAGGCCATGATGTTCGGGTCATTACTGCCATGCCCAACTATCCTCAACGTCAAATTTATGAGGGATATCGAGGGAAATTGTATCTTACCGAACACATCAACGGTGTGATTGTAGATCGCTGTTATGTGCGGATTCGCCCGAAACCCAATTTGATCGACCGATTATTGCTAGAGGCCAGCTTTGTTGCTAGCAGCTTCCTCAAGGCTCTGAGTTCTCCTCGCCCTGATATCATTATTTTAACTAGTCCACCACTGCTAGTTTCCCTACCAGCGGCGGTTTTGGGGTGGATACACCGAACGCCAGTAATTCTAAATCTCCAAGACATTTTGCCAGAAGCTGCTATTAAAGTAGGCTTACTGAGCAACCAAGCTCTAATCCGTGCATTAGAGGTTGTAGAAAGGTTTGCTTACCGCACAGTCACCAAAATCAGTGTTATTGCTGATGGCTTTGCCAATAACCTGCGCAGCAAGGGTGTGCCAAGCTCTAAAATTGTCAAGATTCCCAATTGGGTTGATGTTAATTTCATCCGTCCCTTACCAAAAGAAAACAACTCCTTTCGCACTGCCCATCACCTTAATGGTAAGTTCGTTATACTCTACTCCGGTAATATTGCCCTCACTCAAGGTTTAGAAACTCTGATTAAGGCAGCATCTAGGGTGCGTCACGTTCGAGATATTGTGATTGTGATCGTCGGAGAACAGAAAGCCTTAGGGCGACTAAAGCAGTGCTGTAAGACTTGGGAAGCCAATAATGTTAAGCTGATACCATTTCAACCTCGGGAAAAACTACCGGAAATGCTAGGAGCAGCGGATGTGGGCTTGGTCATACAAAAGCACAATGTAATTTCTTTCAATATGCCCTCCAAAATCCAAGTACTGCTAGCTAGTGGTCGCCCCATCCTAGCTTCTGTTCCTGCTAATGGTACCGCTGCCAGAGCTATCAAAAAAAGCGGCGGTGGCATTGTTGTTCCCCCAGAGGATCCAGAAACTCTAGCAGCAACAATCCTAGAGTTGTATAAGGATCCGGCAAGAGTTACATTACTGGGCAACAGAAGTAGACAACATGCTCTTCAATATTATTCCTTCGATCAAGCTCTCAACCGTTACGAAGAACTCTTTTCTGACATTAACAATCAGCGGTTAATGGCAGCGGTTCAGAAGTCTTGATGAATCCTTTTTACTGATAAGGGAGCAGGGAGTAGGGAGTAGGGAGTAGGGAGCAGGCAAGAGGAACCCACCCCTAACCCCTCCCAGGAGGGGAAGGCAAGAGGCAAGAGGCAAGAGGCAAGAGGCAAGAGGGAAAAAATCTTGTTTACCTTATGAGGTAAACAAGTTGTGGATGTTAGGGAATAAGGAATAGCGATGCAGTGCTACTCCCGACTCCCGACTCGGGAGTCGGGGTAACTATGTGGAATGCACCTCATAAGTATGGAAAAGGCTATATCATAGTTATCAATTGCTGGAAATTACGACTACAGATCAATTTCATCTAGCTATCTCCCCATCTCCTCATCTGCCCATCTCCCCACACTTGCTACACTTCCCAGACTTCCCACACTCCCCCCTCTCTTTCCCTATTCCCTGTTCCCTGTTCCCTAACATCCCCCGACGCAGTACCTAACCCAATTGAGAACTGCTATAAAAACTATGACTCGAAATGCGTACGCACTCAATCCAACAATTCCTCCTCTGGAAAACGGTGACAGGCTGACTCAAGCTGAGTTTGAGCGTCGCTATGATGCCATGGCCGTTGAAGGTTTAAGGTTTAAGGTTTAAGGTTTAAGGTTTAAGGTTTAAGGTTTAAGGTTTAAGGTTTAAGGTTTAAGGTTTAAGGTTTAAGGTTTAAGGTTTAAGGTTTAAGATTTAAGGTTTAAGGTTTAAGGTTATACCAATTCTTAGCACTCACACGATTAAACATCAATTTCATCTGGCTATCTCCCCATTTCCCCACACTTCCCACACTTCCCCTGCTCCCGACTCCCGACTCCCGACTCCCGACTCCCGACTCCCGATTCCCGACTCCCGAGAAAGAGATACAATAAAATAATTTGCTTAAAAAACCATTCCGATGATGTACGATACGATCGTGGTTGGCTCTGGTAATGGAGCCTGTGGGTTTCTGAGCTATTACCTAGAAGCTGGTAATGACAGGTCTATCCGGGAGCGGGTGTTAGTCCTGGAGGAGGGGGATGATTTCTTCACTACTAGCGACATTACCCACCAGAACAACTGGACTAAGTCCTACGCAGAGGAAAAGGTATTCAAGTTGCACAATGCCCTGACCCCCAAGGGAATTCCGATTATATCGGGGCGGGCTTGCACTATGGGTGGTGGCGGCTCGATTAACTATACCATGATGCATGAGTCCTCGGAGTGGCTGGCGACACATATTGGTCAAACGGCAGCCTATTGGGACAGCCTGAAGGCAGAGTTGAATCAGAAGTTTGCTAGACCAAACCCAGCCACGGATCCGTCACCTGTTACTAAACAAGTACTCCAGGCGGCTGAGAAGGTTGGTTTTGTGGTGAGCACAGACGCTATCGACAATATTCCTAATTTGGAGGTCAGCGATACCGGCCTGTTGCACCTTTTTCCAACCCAGTTCAACTCATTTGGGCAGCGAACCCACAGCGGAGTATCGATTGTCGATTGGTTTGGCCAGGGCGTGGAGATCAAGACTAGGTGTAGGGTTGAGAGACTTGAGTTTTCTAAGGAAGAAGGGCAAAAACCACGGTGTTTGGCAGTACATGTTAAGTACCTGGACACGGGGATGACGGAGCGCTTGTCTCTGGATAGGGATGGTGGAAAGGTGATTATGTGCGCAGGGGGTGCGACGCCACGGCTGCTCTGGTCTCACCGCGAGGAATTGGGAAACGATCAGATCGGGGAGCATGTGAATGACCATATTGTCATGCCCCTGGGCATCTACGTCGTGGACAAGAGCATTGATGTTACCCCTCGGGATGTGTACATCCCTGTGTTTGCGACAACAGTATGGCAACCAGAACCAGAACAACCGGGACAGGAAACGGTTTGCTGCTTCGATTTCTTTTCCGGTAATTTTGAGAGGCTGTGGTTTATGATTGCCCACCTTTATCTGGCGTTCCTATTACCAAACTGGCTGAAGAAGTTCGTGATCAGGTTACCTTGGTTGTTTAATATCATCAAGAACGTGATTAGGGTGTTTCTTCAGGGAGTCAATTTCATCATTAACCTGTTGTGGGGACTTTATAACTTAGTTCAAGGCAAACCATGGCATGATGACCCAAGCTTGATTACTGCCGCGATTAAGTTTAATGCTGCTAAAGAGGGTTGCTATTCAAGGGAGGACTCTCGGATTGAATTAGATTTCTTTGGAGAAGAGGAACAATCCCATTTCAATCAGGATAAAGTGGTAGCTAACAGTGAGATTGCCAAGCACATGGCACTGTTGAACGGTTTGGGAGAACAGCCACATTGGTTAGTTAAGTGGTTTTTGCGACTGGTAACTAAGATGCCCTACGAAGAGAACCAGATTGAGGAGTATGTTGATGTTTACAGTCGCAGGTTTTTACTGTCGGAGCAGCACTTGTCGGGGGGATGCCTATTCGGTAAGGCGATTGATAAAGGACTCGACAATGCAATAGATACTGGTAAAGTATACGGGTCAGCTAATGTCTATGTGGCTGACCTTTCTTCTGTGCCCTTGCCCCGGATTAGTACGCAGATGACAGCTTATCTGGTTGGTTTCCATGTGGCGAAGAGGTTATGTGTGGGGAATGGGGAATAGGGAATAGGGAACAGGGAATCGGGAATCGGGAATCGGGAATCGGGAATCGGGAATCGGGAATCGGTAATTAAATATCTGATCGATATGATATAATCCCAGAAATTGGCCGCGAGCTAATTGCTAAACAAGAAAAGACCTATGGATCAGTTGTAGGTATCAACGGATATCTATAACACTATTTTGCTAAGTAGCTCCATAGTTGGCATCACTTCAGAGGATTCCAGCTTATATCTTATTGTCTATAAAAATTGCTAATAATCCTGGGTAGCCAAGTCATTGTTTCCTTTAAATCAATAATTAATAATGAATAATTCTCAATTTATAGATATGCTAATTAAAGTTCTTAATGCAGCAATAGAACAAGTTAAAGAAGTAAGGTATGCTCTTGGGGTTGCTGGCATTGCTGCTGCTGCTGCGCTAATCGGAATTTTCTTTAAAGGGAATTTAGTCACCGCTTTTATAGCGATTGGTGTACTATTTATATTTATGGTTATTTTGGTGATATTTGAAGCATTGCCCAAGCTAGTCGAGGGTCCGATTAAAATACCTGCTATAATTCTTAGCTGGTTTGTATTAATACTTTTCATTGCCACATCTATCGCCTTCTTATCGGCTGTATTTGTCGGCAAACCAAAACATATTTGTGAAATAGTTCTTCAAACAAAATGTCCCTCTGTAAATTCTTCTAATAAAATAGAACAAAGCGTAAGAGATAATTATGATGAAATGAAATATATATGGGGTTTATATAGAGGGATTAATGACAATTATGAATATGCTGAAAGGGTAAAAATAAGAGGTAATTTAGTTGGTGATAAAGCTGAAAAAATACTAGATAAAAATTTGAAAAAATTAGATAATGGCTACAAATTAATATTGGCTAAATATTACACTGCCTGTTTAAGCTATTCTATGGCTTCATCTGCATACGGTCCAACGCTAAATAATATAGAGATTATAGAAGAACTCAAAAAAATTGCTCGTCAAGCTGATCCTATGTGCCAAAAACCGTTTATTTTTTTGGAACAAAATAAAGGAGAAATATCTGTTGAAGCATCAAAAGGTAACCAATCAGCTTCAAAAGCTATAGATTGGTTTTATAAAAATGAAAAATATGAAGCAACTAAATATTATCATGCTATCAGCTTAGCGGTAAGACATAATTACAATGATGAGGTAACCAAGGAGCAAGTAATACAATTGTTTAAATCAATATCAAGGGAATATAGAGACAAAAATCCACCAACGCTTAACCGATTCTTAGAAAAAATAATACCCTCATAATAAGAGGACCTAATTATGTAGCATTTATCAGACTGATAAAGTACATTCAATTTTATTCCCCCCTTATTGCAGTCAGGGATGTTTGAGCCTAACTGTTTCGGTTCCCTAAACCTCCCGAGTTGCAAAAGTTTCGCGCCTGTTTTTCTAAAATTATTTGGGGATGACAACACGGTTAAAAAGGAGACAGGGTGTGGGATCTCGAGAAAATAGAAGGTAATTCAGAGTTACGTCAGCAAAAACCTTCCGTCCCCAACCTGATTCAACCGTCCCTTCTTGATTTAGCATGGTCTTGGGGAAAACTATCTTTGGCAGCGTTGCATGGCTACCAACGTGACATAGCAGCTACCTCATTCCCTACACCAATCACCCCACACCTAGTAAGGCTAATCATGCTACTTTTCATCCCGTCAGACAGCATTTACAAATAGGTCGTGAACAATCTTGCTGATTTTACAGAAAATCAAAAACTCCTTGGATCTATTTCCTACTATGACCTGTGCCCTGTTCTATGTTCGCTCTTTCCATCAATATTCTGTTTACATCTAAAATAAAAAGGCTAAATATTCAACACAACATTGAAATTATGATATGATTGAAATACAGAACATTGTAGGCTCCTTAGGGTCTAGTTAGATTAAAGCCAATAAATTGATTGGCTGGCAATATCATGGAAAGAATAAGAATTATAACCTCCCTAGCTGGTTTAGTAGTAGCTTTTAACCCAATCACTAGTGATGTTTCTGCTCAGGATTGTAATTCTATTGCGTCATTTGCTGATCGGGATCAAAAAATTAATTTTCAGAATCTAGAAACTGAAAATCGAATTTCCAAATTTAATCAAAAAATAGCAGCCCGTAGTGATAATGACTCAGAAGAAACCATGAAGCAAGGTCCAGATCCAGGAGATTTGGATATGAAAGGTCTAGATCCAGGAGATTTGTAGCCATCACGTCTTTTTTAGAGCTATGGTAGTCAATGATATGCTCCTATCCTATATCGACAGATACATAATCTAGATCAATAAATTTGAATTACCTAGGATTGGGGCGTTGCTTAATCATGGAATGATGTGAATACTTTTCTGGAATGGGCATCTTGCCCATTCCTAGTATTTTAGGGCAGGCAGGATGTCCACACTACTCATATTCATTCCTTCATTCAGCAATGCCAGGATTGGAGCCACCAATTCAAGACTCCCATCACCTAGTAACTATTCCATATTTTTCTAAATAGATAACCATTGACAGTAAACAGTAAACCCTCAATCCTCAACAAACTCCGGAATCACTGGTGGCAACATTTCAGATACAGTGAATAAACAATCTGAAAACTGTAACGGTAAAATTGTCTGATTATCTGCTATAATTACCTGACTTTGATACCCTTGATCAGTCGGTTTTCGAAAAACATGCAATTGACGATTACTTAAATCAATCACCCAATAGTCAGCAATTTTTGCCTCTGCATAATGGTTAGCTTTCAGTTCACAATCCCTCTTCAAGGTAGTATCAGCAACTTCAATAATTAAATAAATTTCTGATGGTGTCGGATGATGGTCTAGGTATCGCAGTTCATCTGGCATAACTACGGCTAGATCTGGTTCTGGTTCAGAGTAATTACTTAATTGAATTGGTAATTGTGTTTGAACTAACCCTTGCTCTCTTAAACGATTATCCAACAATCGGCGAGTGAGCCGAATCGCAGTAGCATGGGGAGTTCCCTGGGGACTCATTTGTCTAATTATCTGTCCTGCAATTAATTCAACTGGTTCATCCGGCTGCAAAATTCCCACCTTAGCCATCCGGTGGTATTCCTCAACCGTCCACAGGCGCAATAATGTTAAAGGGGTTTGAGTTGTATCCATGGTTGGGAAAAAGGGAAAAGGGAAAGAGTGGGGAGATAGGGAGATGGGGAGATGGGGAGATGGGGAGATGGGGAGATTTTTATGGCTGTTTCTGAATTATAGCACTACCCATTGCGGAATATATGTAAGATACAGCGGTTTTTAGCCTAATGAGGTACACATAATTTTTGCCCTGTTCCCTCTTCTTTCTTCCCTATTCCCTGTTCCCTGTTCCCTGTTCCCTGTTCCCTAAAACCATAAACTTTGTACCTCACCAAATTGAAAACCGCTATACAAGCTATTATGAATATTCAGGCTTTTATTTTAATTTATTCTATAATAATATCAATATTATAGTTAATTTTATCAACAACTTTACAAAAAAACGTGAGATAATTTTATCAATAAAAAAAACAAAAAATCAGGAGCAAGCAATGAGTAATAGTGACTTGTATGATCAGGACTTCGTTCTGTGGACTGAGACAACTTGCCAGCAACTCAAAACAAGAAACTTTGATGAGTTGGACATAGAGAATTTAATTGAGGAGATAACATCCTTGGGACGATTCGGCTTTCGCCGACGCTACGCGAACCGATAGACGAGAGCTTCAGAGCAGACTTAAAGTTTTGATGGAACACTTGCTTAAAAGGCAGTATGTGGATTCAGAAGATGATTATCGAAGCTGGGAAAATACCATCGAAGAGCAGAGAGAACAGATTAATATTCTGTTGTCTGAATCTCCTAGCCTCAAGCCTTATCTTGAATCAGTCTTTTCCGATTGCTACAGATATCCACTGAAGAAGGTTACCAGGAATTATCCATCTGTTAGTTTCCCCCATAATTGTCCTTTCACGTCTGATATTTTAGATCAAGATTGACCTATTCTAACTCCCGACTCCCGACTCCCGACTCCCGACTCCCTACTCCCTGAACTATAACCTATTACCACACTCCATGCTCGTTCTAAATCTAGCAAAAAAATGCTTAATTTGTCTGCTTCGGATTGCCACACCGCGAAATAATTAGCCATACCAAGGAGATAGGTTTGACTGTAAGAGTCTGGCAATTTCCGAATTGTTGATAAAGGCAAATCAATCATAGTGGGTAGCCGATCAACCGGTATGGCGCAGGCGTCTCCCCCGGGAGTTTGAACGATGATCAAAAATTCCCCAACATTGGATAAATCAATAGGGAATTGTCTAACAGCAGCGGTTTCCCCTAAACCTTGACCTAGGGCTACCTTAGCTTTACTAGGTTTGACCAGTATTGGTTTTAAAGGGAGCAGGGGAAAGGTTCGATTGTCTAGATGGATTAGTCTGTTATCCCTGGTACTCTCCCTAATGTTGCTGGAAAAATCCCTAACTTTCAAAACCACTTTCATTGGTAAGGCTAACCAATACTTAGCGATTTTAAATACAATAATTTGGACTTTTTTCATTTTCTTACTCCCTGCTTTGTAAGCTATCAGCTATCAGTTATCAGTTATCAGCTATCAGCTTTTGAATAAGCGATGCAGAGGTGCGACCCGTGGCGAATTTAATTCGCCTACGGAAAACGCACCATTACGGTCTTGGGGTTTTCCCCCGGAGACGAAACCTGATTACGTTGAGCCTTTATGGTTGGTAGGCTATGCAGATGCATGGTTAAAACTTATTGATTAAGGCGAGCCTGTCTTACGGTAACTTCAAACCACTCGCTATTGCATCAAGACAACAGGTAAACATTGGTTTAATCTGAGTGAAGTCACAGCGTCGAAGCCTGTGCCACAAAGCTGACAGCTGGGCGTTGCTTAATAATGGAATGATTTTAAGGGTAGGTGCGCGCCTCCAAGGCCGCGAGCAATCCCTCGCGGCCTTGGGTCGCACCTGTAGAATGGGCATCTTGCGTGGAATGGGCATCTTGCGTGGAATGGGCATCTTGCCGTGGAATGGGCATCTTGCCGTGGAATGGGCATCTTGCCGTGGAATGGGCATCTTGCCGTGGAATGGGCATCTTGCCGTGGAATGGGCATCTTGCCGTGGAATGGGCATCTTGCCCGTTTCATTTTCGGGCGGGCAGGATGCCCGCTCTACTCCGATTCATTTTTTGATTCAGCAACGCTGACGGCTGACCACTGACCACTGACGGCTGACCACTGATCACTGACGGCTGACGGCTGACTGCTGACCGCTGACGGCTTTATTAATTGTTGCTAAAATCTCTTCCTCTAAATACGGTTTAGTTAAATAAGCCATAGCTCCAAGTTCGGTAGCAAGTTGTTTGTATTTTTCTTGACTACGGGAGGTGAGCATAATAATAGGAATATCAGTTAAAGCTGGGTCTTGATGACTAAGACTCAAAAACTCAATACCAGGGTAATCGCATTGAATTTGGTATAAATTGTACTTGACAAAAGAAATAAAGAGGATAATCAAACTCGGCCTTGGCAACAATCGAAGCAGTTTTGGAGGATCTTATCAAGTTATCATCAGAGAAAT
>NZ_JAAHHW010000177.1 GCF_010692325.1 Moorena sp. SIO3I8
GAGTAGTTAAAAAAACTAGAGCTAAATTTCCTTCCAAGAAACCAATACATAAAGGAATTGGAGCCAAAAGTGAAACACGAACATTCTATGTAATCAATACTGCTTAGAGCTTAACCGAACCGTATTGAGTGTGAGGAGAGGGAACATCACTAATAATTTTTAGTTATTTTTTTGGTTAAACTATTATTATAACTGTGGTTATTTCAAAAACATAAATTTTATTTATTCTGAGTCATTAACCCTTCTTAGGTAACCTCGCTTTCCCAAACACTTGCTCCGGAGTAAGTTCCAAGCCTTCAAAAAGCGAATCAGTGATCAGCGCAGCTTTGGTATAAGTCCGTGGTGGCGCATCTGGATAAAAAACTGTGATACTTCTCGCCTGAGGATCAACAACCCAAACTCGTAATACTCCCGCTTCTAAATAATCAGTTGCTTTCTCGGCTAATTGCCCAAAGGTTTGTCCCGGTGAGATAATTTCAATGGCTAACTCTGGGGGTACTGGACAAGCCTCATCTTCTATAACTTCTGAGGGCAGACGTTGAACAGAAATGTAGGTTAAATCAGGTACAGGTACCCAGTCTTGACCGTGACGTTGCAAGGCTATTGTCCATTCTGGATTGACTTCACCCTTTTCCTGACACCACTGATCCAAAAGTGTATATAAAGCACCACTTACCCTAGCATGAAAACGTTTAGGAGACATTTTCGGTACTGCAACCCCCTCAACTAATTCATAGGTTACATCGGTCGAAGGCATTGCCAGAAATTCTTCCAGGGTCAGTCTAGTTTTTAGTTTTTGCATTTTTATAAAACCACGATATCATTATATCAAAACCCCACAATAATCCACCACAAACTAATCCCTAAAACTATCGTACTCACATGGTGTGGTAATAACAAACTAAAGGGTTGACGTCCTATCTTATGGGTCAAAAACAGGGATAAAAGTACTCCTGAAATTAACGTAGTTCCCTGCAAGAATGCAATTACTGCTGGATGGGCTACCAACACAGGTAATCCTTCACCACTCAATCCAAACGTAGCAAACATTACCGGTAAAATCCTTCCCCCTTCTCCTAAACCAAGCCGCCAATAATGAGCCAAATTACCAGCTAACACTAATGGTAAATATCCATAAGCTAATTTAACAAAATAACTCGGCTTACGAATTTCTTTTACCTGATATAATCCTACCATTATTCCTTGAGCCAATAGTGGGACAATTGCTGGTAAACTCAACACTGTTACCGAGAGCAAACCATGAGTCCAAAACTGACTCAAATCCCACCCTAACCCCAGGTTTTCTTGCAATTCTGGTAAACGGTGCAAAAACACTGCTCCTAACAATAACAATAACAAAGCTACCTCATAACTGCGAGGCACATGGGTAGTCCACAATTCAATACCTGGAGGACGTAAATTCACTTCTACTGAACGATGGGGACAGGCTTTCAAACAGGTCATGCACAACACACAATCCCGGTTATCTTCCAATTGTGCTGGGTGAGAGTACAAGGGACAGCCATCCGTTTCCATTCCCTCCCCTTTTTCGGGACCACCTTTATAACATTGATAGGTGCTACATTCCGCTGAACATATCCCTTGTTGTGCTCGTAATTCCGTTATCGATAGTTTAGCGAACATGCCATTCATGCCGCCAATGGGACATAAATAGCGGCACCAGAAGCGTCGCTCGAAAATAGCGGAACATATCATCGCACCCGCTGTAATTAATAACAGTAGACAAGCGGAAAGATAAGCGGTATTTTCCAAATCCCACAATTCTTCCCACAATAAAATCAAGAAGAATAAGCCAAACAAAAACCAACCTCCCCACTTTTGAGCCTGTTCTCGGGGCCAACGTTTTAACTTACGGGGAAATAGCCACAGGGATAATTTCTGAGTAACTTCCCCATAAATCATGAATGGACAAACTGCACACCATAACCTACCCACAAAGGGAAAACTAATTAATACTAAGGGCCACCACCACGCCCAGAATAAATTAAGCGCAAAGTTTTCTTGACGATTCTGGGGTCCGATAAATAAAATAGCAACAATAATCGCAAAAGCGGTTAAGGTAAAGCCATAATTAATCCGGTCTGGCCACCAAGGGCTGCGGAGAAAGCGACGTAACCCTGGATAAGAATTTAAGAGATTGAGACGGAATTTCTTTTTCTTACTTTGGGAGGGCCAGATAATTTCTTCGGTTACTTCTGAACATCCTTCTAGCTGCACAATGGCTCGTTCAACTAAATTGTATAATTCCCTGAGATTATTGGGAAAATCATACGCCTGTAATCGCCGTAATGCTTCGGGAGTGATCCGGTTTTTATTAATACATTTAGCACGAGATATGATACTAATATAGTAGTTGACTATGTCACCAATGTCGGCTTTTCGTACCCGTAGTGGTGGTACTTTAATCAATTTTTCTGCCACCGAATCAATCTCTGGCAGTTTTCTCTCGGCAATCATGATAATCCGAGCCTGACTAGTAGAGACGTTGGCTGCTGCAACATCTGTATGTTCTGAGGTAGCGCGGTCTTGGGGGTCTCCCCCATGAGCGACTACCGGTTGGGAACGGTTGACTGGAGTATAGGTATTGGTTCTAAGTAAATTAGCGATTTCTGGAATAAGTTCTGGGCTAAGTTCTTGAATATTATTTAATAGTAGAGTTCCTTGACCTAAGGCTTCAATTAACCCAGGTTTTCCCCCTGCACGACCAAATAATTCTGCGACCCTGGCTTGTAATTTAGAGCAATCGACTTTAATCATGGCTTCTCGCCGATAGGGAGAACTAAAATGAATCAAGGCTGCTATGTTATCTTTTTCTAGTCCAGGTTCTCCGAAGATTATCACCGATTCGCGGTTTTCCGCTGCTTGTTTAACTTGCGATCGCAGTCGCACCCCATAGCGACTTTTCCCAATAATCCCCCGTTTAGCTTTACTAACCAGATACGGTCGTAAGATGGTTTGACGCTCTTGTTCATAGGCTAGCTGAGCGGATAACTCTTCTACTTCTTCAGCCAGTTGTTGGGAGAAAGCCTGGGTAATTTCTGGATAGTGTTCCACGAGTGCCCGAAATTCGGAAGCACTGACAAACCAAAACTGACATTCGTTGAGGGTAATTAAGGTTTGCTCAACAGGTTTGTTCAATAATAGAGCTTGTAGATTAATCACTGCCCCAGGGAGTAAACCCACAGCTTGCCAATCCTCAGTATTGCTTTCGATCCGACCTGAGCGGAGAATATATAATCCTGCGGGAGGGGTGTTGGCTAGCACTAAGGTTTGGTTTGCGGGCAAAATCCGCTCTTCCAGCTTAGGTGCTAGATTCTGTAACACCTCCTGAGTCAAAATACTCAGAGCAGTTCGTTGTTTTAGCCACGTCACTAAGTCTGGAATGGTCATGATTGGCTCTGGGATAAACAATGATGGGAAGTTCAGTTAATCAAAATATTATTATGGTTAGGAAAATTTTGTTAATTGTTTATTTTTAATTGTTTATTGTTAACTGAATAATAATTGGGAAGAAGCCCTTTCAAGCTCCCAAATGATAAGTAAATCTACAACTTTCACTATAATCTAGCTCTGGTCGTGCCTAACGCCAGAGCTAGCCCTTTGAAGAATACAATTTAGACTGCTATGTTAATTTATCCAAACGAGCACGGAGGGATTTGAACCCCCGACACCCAGAACCGGAATCTGGTGCTCTATCCACTGAGCTACGCGCCCTTATGCTTGAGTGACTATATCTTAGTTACTCTATCTTATTAGCTTTGATAATAGCACACTATCGCCAATTTTAACTATACACGACTTGAGCACCGAGAAGTGTAAACTGTTTGAAATCTGCCTTAGCAAGTGCCATCGGCTAGAGATAACTTGCCGGATCGACAGGTTCACCGTTCTTACGAACCTCAAAATGGAGGTGGGGACCGGTAGAGAAACCCGTAGACCCAACAGTTGCGATCGCATTTCCTCGTTTGACCGATTCTCCCTTACTCACCAATAGTCTACTGGCATGACCATAGAGGGTAGCAATACTGTCGCCATGGTCAATAATTACTGTATTGCCATAGCCACCATACCAACCCGCAAAAATTACTATACCGCTATCTGCTGCTCGAATAGTACTGCCATAACTAGCCCCAAAGTCAATTCCAGAATGGAACCGAGATGTACCTAGAATGGGGTGACGTCGCCAACCAAAACTACTGGTAATGGAGCCATTACTGGGATAAAGCAGCTGACCAGTATTAAAAACAAAAGTTTTGCGAAGCCTTGCCTTCCTAGCTGCCGCAATCTTGTTTTGACGGGCAATCTCTCGTTGAATCAAGATGACAAGATTTTTAGAATCTTCTGCTAACTGGGCTTGGGATGCTTCTAAAGCTTGTCGGTTAGAGTTAAGTCGGTCAATCAGTTGTTGCTGTTTCCTCAGCTGGGCTTCAAACTGCTTCTTTTTGGCTAGGAGTTGTTGTTTAAGTAGGGAAACTCGGTTTTTCTGAGCCTCTATCTCGGTTTTGCGTTGGTTAATGCTGTCGGCTTCAGCTTTTAAACTAGTTAAGATTTTCTGGTCTGTTTGATAGACTAACTTCAATCGGCGGCGTCGAGCCAGAAATTCGTTGATATCTTGACTCTTGAGGAGGAGATTCGACCCAACTTCAGCATTGGGCTGGCGCTGTAAAAAACGCAGTCGAGCAATGATTGCAGCACGCTTTTCGTAATAGCTTCTCTCGGCAATTGCTAAATCCTCCTGCAACTGGTCTAGACGCTGGTTAGCCAGTTGGATTTGGCCATTATAATCCTGGTTAGCCGTATCAGTGGACTTGAGATTAAGCTCAATCACACCCAGCTTCTTCTGGGCAGATTGCTCCACATTAGATATGCGATCGCTTTCCTTAATAATAGTAGACCGTTGCTGCTCAATATGTTGCTGTATCTGTTGCAGGGTATCTACTGCTCCTGGGTTTACTACTTCTGGGTTTACTACTCCTGGGTTGGGTGAGGGAGAAGTACTCCCTGGAATTGTGACGATTAGCAGCCAAAGAACACAGCCTAGACAAACTCTCCCTATCCCGTGTAAGCCATACCAATCCCTAACCTTACCAGACGGGTTGACGTTTTTGGTATAGGTTGCCCTTTGCCGGATTTCCTTAACCACAGACTATCTCAGTATTGTGAACAATCATCGAAAAAATTCCCGAATACAGCTGTCAACGGTTGTAGATCAGTTCTATATAAATTGATGCTGACGAAAGTTAAACACTCCTTGGATATTATCTACTACTACTGGCCGATAGTGAATAGTGAGGGGAAAGCATTAGTGTTGTCATTATGGGGACTTGTCTGTACTATTTAGGTATCTAAGGTATTTGAGCTGGGAAATCATACACCAAAGTAAACACCACACACCCTAGCAACAACCTAAGCACAAACCTCAGTCCTCTAGTCTATTTAAGTAAGGGCAATCAAGTATACAGCGGGTTAAAATTCCGTGAAGTACAGTATATATCTCGTTTTTTAGCAGATTACAACAGGCAACATAAGACTTGATCGTTCTGTTTTCGGTTCCCCTTTACCCGTTCCCTAACTATTCACTTTGGGGGAATTTAGCCCTTTGTTCACTAAAACTGTTACTTTAGCCTAATTTTCGGTAACTCTGTAAATGTAGCTGATCTCAAATCCGGTCAACTAATTATTATATCCCTGATCGGGTAATTGGTAACTCGTAATTGGAAATGAGTAGTTGATGATTCCCCATTCCCCATTACCAAACATAGAGGGAATAGTTAACAAAGCAGTAATTAACCGGATTTGATCTCATCAGAGTTTTCAGTCAATCAGACCGAATGAAAACTTGTAATTAACCAATATTAGGATAAAATTTAGTTATGACGGTACTAGCAGGATTTTACGTTTCTGGCGCTCTCTACTTTTTTGCGATCTGGTTTCAAGCTTTCCAGAAAGACACTAATTTATCTCCTGAGCAAATCCGCATATCTTGGATAGTGTTGACGATAGCAACCGTTTTTTGGCCAATTGTTGCCCCGATTGCTAATCTGGAGAAGAGTTCTATAAAAAAAGCTTCTTTAGTTCAGGAACAAGATGTGGATGCTAATAAAACAGCGATTTCAGCTAAGCTATCCCGCACTTAATTGGTAAACCTAAATTGAATAATGCTGATATTATATTCGGTAACATCAGTATTGTAAAAATTGGGTAATGGTAAATTGGTAACTTTGATTACTCCCAAGCCATTACCCATTTTCATATCTTGCACTTGCACTTAAAAGCTCTAAAATTTAGTAATATTAATTCAGGAGCTTCGAGTCAGAATAAGTCAAAGTTATGTTGTTGGAATATAAGAGTTCTTAAGAGGTTGTCTGAGAAGTCTAATTTGCTACATCCAAGCCCCCGTTGGTCCCCCAATTTTGGGGGACTTTTAGAAGCAAATTGACTCTTCCCCCAAAGTTGGGGGGCTAGGGGGGCAAAATGCAGTATCAAAAAACTTTTCAGATATCCTCTAAGCTGCAGATACGCGCAGCCTACTCAACCAACCATCAAGATCTGCCAAAGCGCGATCGCGATATGCTCCATATCGTTCTCGCTTATTCTTTATCCGCACTGGCAATTCGGGCAAAATCCCAAAATTTGGTGGCATAGGCTGAAAATGCTTAGGTGATGCGGAACTAATAAACTCAAACAACGCTCCCATCATCGTAGTGGGTGGCATCGTTACCAGTTCCAATCCCAATACCAGTCGCGCCGCATTGGTACCAGCCAGCCACCCTCCCGCAGCAGCTGCTGTATAACTTTCTGTTCCTACCAATTGACCAGCTGCCAACAAAGTAGACCGTTTTTTGAACTGTAGCGTTGGTTGCAATAACTCAGGAGCATTCAGAAACGTGTTCCGATGCATCACCCCCATGCGCACAAACTCTGCTTCTTCCAAACCCGGAATCAGTCGAAATACCCGTTTCTGCTCACCCCAGCGCAAATTAGTTTGGAATCCCACCATATTCCACAGCTGACCTGTTTTATCTTCCTGTCGCAGCTGTACCACAGCATAAGGACGGTGGTGCTGATTTTCCGGAGCGCGGAAGTCTCCCTTACGGGCATCAAACAGTCCCACTGGCTTCAGAGGACCGTAGCGCATAGTATCTTCCCCCCGACGAGCCATCTCCTCAATCGGTAGACACCCTTCAAAAAACTTAGCAGTTTCTTGCTCAAAGTCTTTCAATTCCGCCTTTTGAGCTGCACACAGTTCCTCCCAGAAGTGACGATACTGCTCCCGATTCATGGGACAATTAAGATAAGCCGCTTCTCCTTTGTCATACCGGGATGCCATAAAGGCGATATCACGATTGATGGATTCCCCCACTACAATCGGTGATGCAGCATCAAAAAAACTAAAGTATTCTAAACCAGTGAACTGTTGCAGGTCTTCGGCTAAAGCAGGACTAGTCAACGGACCGGTTGTAAGTACCACCACCCCTGTGGTAGGAATTTGCGGAACTTCCTCCCGCTGCAACTCGATCAGGGGATGACTAGCTAAGGTTTCCGTCAATTCCCGACTAAATACTGCTCGGTCTACAGCTAAGGCACCCCCAGCTGGAACAGCATGTTGATCAGCTTTGCCAATAATAATTGAACCAAGGCGTCTCAATTCTTCGTGCAACAAACCCGCAGCGCGATCGCTTGATTTAGCACCAAAGGAATTGCTACATACTAATTCTGCCAATTCGACCGTATGATGAGCCGGGGATAGTCGCACTGGTCGCATTTCGTGCAACACCACTGGTACTCCAGCCTGAGCAATTTGCCAAGCAGCTTCTGTACCGGCTAAGCCACCACCGATAACATTTACTTTTTGTTTGTCATTAGCCATTATATAGCAAAGGGAACAGGGAATAGGGAACAGGGAGTAGGGAGTAGGGAGTAGGGAGTAGGGAGTAGGGAGTAGGGAGTAGGGAGTAGGGAGTAGGGAGTAGGGAGTAGGGAGTAGGGAGTAGGGAAAAAAATCCTGTGTACCTGATTTCTATGACAACCACTTTATTCAATTGTTAATTATTAATTGTTAACTGTTAATATCCAACAATTCACAATTAACAATTTTATAGTCTCAATTTTTACTTCTCAATGTTAAATTTTGACTAAATAGTTAACAACTTAGTGATTGTTCCTGGTACTGGCAAAATAATACTGACTAAAATCAACAATGCTATAATTCCCCACAAATCTCGCCAGTTGTCAAGTTCTGAAACATCATTAAGGGCTGGTTCATCTGCCACTGGCATGAATAAAAGAATAATTGCCCACAGGAGTAATTCTGGCTGGATAAATACTAGGAGCATCATTAACAGCCGGGTAATCTGGCCAATGGTCATACCAGTTCTTTGACCCAACATCGCATGGACGATATGTCCACCATCCAGTTGTCCCACTGGCATTAAATTGAAAGCAGTAACAACTAAACCGATATAACCAGCGACTGCCACAGGATGAAGGTTAATTGCGGTGTTCGAGACAAATTCACTGCCCAATGCCCATTTACTTAGTAAGCTTAGCAAAAGGGAAAATCGGGGATTGAGGGATTCTAGGTTCAAGATTCCTGAAGAGTCAGACAAAGGCACTACAGTGGAATGGGCTAATCCCCACATTAGGATTGGTAGGGTAACCACGAAGCCAACTAGTGGACCAGCAATGCCTATATCAAATAAGGCTTTACGGTTAGGAACAGGAGAGCGTATATGAATAAATGCTCCCAATGTTCCCAAGAAGAAAAAGGGTATCGGGATAAAGTAAGGCAGAGTTGTACGTACCTTGTAAACCATTGCGGCAAAATAATGACCGAGTTCATGAATGCTGAGAATTGCCATTAAGGCCAGGGCATAGGGCAGTCCTTGCAGTAAAAGCGCTGGGTCAGTAAGGGGATTTTCTGACACTCCAGCTATCTGAGTGCCGATCCAGGTGGTGGTAAACAAGGTAATGAGCATCAGACCCAATGCTAAACCAGGTCGCGTTAATGATTCAGACCCCCTGTAAGGTTTGGTTGATTTTTTGGTATTGGGCACTAGAGCAAAAAAGGGTTTGCCGCTAAAGCTTTCTTGAAAGACTACGAAGAAGCGATCGCCAAACTCAGCTTCTATATTTGACCGCACGGTACGGTAGGCTTGCTCTGGGTTAGTGCGGAGTTTGCCGCGACACAACACTACTTGAGGTCGGTACTCAATATTTTGGAGATAGTAGATTCCCCAGGGAAAACAATTTCTCAGCTCTGTTTCTTCTTCTTTAGTGATGGCACGAAGGCTTGACTTTTCAGTTGCCGATGAAATTTTGGCGACCGGGTCTGAGGTAGTTGTTTTAGTCGGATTCTCTTTGGTCATTGTTGAATTGGGAGCTGGGCGTCCCCACTGAATCAGCAGCCAGTACAACGGCAAGCAAATGACAAATGGACCGAGCAATAGGGCTGGTGGTATTGGTGTGTTCTCACCATTGAACAGAGTCCAACCAATCCAGACTAGTGGTGGAATCATCATTACCAGCCACAGTAACCAGACTGGTGTCTGAGTGAGGCTAGCAACGCTTCGCTGGATAACGAAGTAAGTGATCACAGCGAGTAAAATAAATGTAAATGGGAGTAGCCAGAGTTCCATGATTAAAGATCACACCGTCTACTAAAAACTACAATTAAACTACAAGCATTGTGCAACCCGATACTCCAGCAAAAGGCGATTTTGATTTTACGCCAAGCGGATCGTCTAATCAGCAACCTGCTGCATCCAAGCCACCACGCCTTGTTCTAGATACCATTTTTGCTTTTCCACCCAATCGAGATACGTTAGGTGGTACGGCTTATATTATTGTAGGAAATTCCTTCAACCTATTGATTGATTGTCCTGCCTGGAATGAGACTAACCAACAATTTTTGCGTGAGCAAGGGGGAGTCTCATCACTGGTAATTACCCATCGGGGTGGTATTGGTAAAGCAAAGGAAATTCAGGAGAGTATGGGGTGCCAAGTCCTGATTCAAGAACAAGAGGCTTAC
>NZ_JAAHHW010000178.1 GCF_010692325.1 Moorena sp. SIO3I8
CAGCTAGTAAGGTAATTTGGCATTTCACAACCCAAGATGCACGAATTAAATTGAAGCATCAATATCGCTGTTTTTGAAGATGTTGAATCCGACAATTCTAATGCATCAAATTAAGCTTGCCACGCCAGTAGGGTGCGTTAGGCGAAGCCGTAACGCACCATTATTTTAAGCCGTAACTAACTTTTTGAGTTCACAGACCCTGAAGTTTCAGAACTACCATTACCTTCTAAGAAGCAACCACAACCATATTTTTCGGTAAAATTAAGCTAAATTTCAAAGGTAAACGTCAGGATAAATAATCGATGCTCAAATTCTACTACAATCCCCTCTCGCCCAATGTTCGTCGTGTCTGGCTAACCTTACTAGAAAAAAACCTTACCTTTGAAACAGTATTAGTTAAATTAGATGGCGATCAATTTCAACCAGAGTTTTTAGACATTAACCCATTTCATCACATTCCTGTTCTGGAGGATGACGGTTTGCGGTTAGTAGAATCCTTGGCAATTATGGACTACTTGGAAGCCAAATATCCCACACCTGCGCTGCTGCCAACTTCACCAGAGGCATTAGCCAAAGTACGCATGGTACAATTGTTGACAGCTAATGAGCTATTTCCCCCAGTAGTTCAACTAATCTGTCAAAAGGAAGACTCACCACAATTTACACGAGCCAAGCAGAAGCTAGATACAGTACTCAAATTTTTATCCGAGTTATTAGGAAACAGCCCTTACTTTGCTTCGGACCAGTTAACCTTAGGAGATATCGTTGCTGGAGCAGCAATATCGTTATTGCCGAAGTTAGAGATTAATCTTACTGATTATCCTAACATGGATCAGTGGTTTAAAAGATTGATGCAACGGGAACCATGGCAGAAAACAGACATGAGTGCAGAGGATTTTGAAGAATTTAAGCGGCGAGTAAAAGTTCTGGTAAAACTCCGTGCTCGTGAACTGATTGGGGGAAATAAAACACAGTAAACTCAGCTTGCGATAGGGTATAGCGCTATGGGCAAGTCAGAAGTCAGAAGTCAGAAGTCAGAAGTAAGTTATGACTAAGTTTTGGAGTTTAGGAATGTCAAACACCCTAATGCGTAGTGCTATATGAGCTATCAGCTATCAGCCATTGGCCAAGCTACACCGAACAGCTTTTGAATAAGATAAGCTGACGGCTGACCACTGACCACTGACCACTGACTGCTGACCGCTGATAGCTTACCCACTAACACTCATCCCCTTGACTCTCCACTATACTAGAGAGTTTATCCTTTAACCGTAGGGTTAGAGGATATCATGACACAACAAAGCTTTCGTTTACAAGGAATGAGCTGCGCTGGTTGCGCCAGACGCATAGAAACCCTGATTCAAAGGGTTCCAGGTGTAGTAGAGTGCAGGGTCAATTTTGGTACAGAAGAAGCTAGTATTACCTACAATACCGAGGAAAGTAACCCCCACAAAACTAACCAGCAACTAACCAAACTGATTCAACAGACAGTGAGTGATGCTGGCTACCAAGCTTTCCCAATCGAGGATATCAGTGATCAGCCTGATGATCACGAATGGCAAGGTCAAGCTGAAACCCTTGACCTAAAACGAAAATTCATTGTCGGTGCTGTCCTTAGTACTGTGTTAGTGATTGGTTCACTACCGATGATGACAGGATTATCTATCCCCTGGATTCCATCTTGGTTACACCACCCTTGGCTACAGCTGGTCTTAACCACACCGGTTCTGTTTTGGTGTGGACAGTCATTTTTGACTGGAGCATGGAAAGCCTGGAAACACAAAACAGCAGATATGAATACCCTAGTCACCCTTGGGACTAGTGCTGCTTATGTCTATTCTCTGTTTCCCACAGTGTTGCCCCCGGTTGTTTTGAAATCATTCCTACCCCAAGGGGTAACTCTCCCTGTGTACTATGAAACCACTGCTGTAGTGATTACCCTGATTTTGCTAGGGCGATTGCTAGAACACCGGGCTAAAGGACAGACATCTCAAGCAATTCGTAAGTTGATGGGATTACAAGCTAAAACCGCTCGTGTGATTCGCCATGGTCAAGCGCAGGATATTCCCTTGGCCCAGGTGCAAGTTGGAGATGTGGTATTAGTGCGTCCAGGAGAAACTATTCCGGTAGACGGCATAGTTATGGAAGGAGCTTCTAGTGTGGATGAAGCCATGGTGACAGGAGAAAGTGTTGCGGTCAAGAAACAGCCGGGGGATGAAGTGATTGGAGCAACGATTAATAAAACCGGTAGCTTCCAGTTCCAAGCGACTCGGGTCGGGAAAGATACCGTACTGGCACAGATTGTTAAGTTAGTACACCAGGCTCAAGGGTCTAAAGCACCGATTGAAACCTTAGCGGATCAGGTGACAGGGTGGTTTGTGCCGGTAGTGATTGCGATCGCAATGGTCACTTTTGGAGTTTGGTGGATGACCACGGGAAATCCTACCCTAGCCATGATTAATATGGTGGCAGTGTTAGTGATTGCTTGTCCCTGTGCTTTAGGTCTAGCTACTCCAACCGCAGTGATGGTAGGGACGGGTAAAGGTGCAGAAAACGGGATTTTAATAAAAAATGCCGAGAGTCTGGAATTGATTCATCAACTGCAAATTATCGTGCTAGATAAAACCGGAACCCTAACGGAAGGGAAACCTACGGTAACGGATTTTATTACAGTTGGAGGCATCTATGACTCTTCGTCAGAACTTGCCAGCTTTACCGGGAGCAATGAAATCAACTTGCTGCAACTAGCGGCAATAGTGGAAAGTCATTCGGAACATCCCTTAGCTGAAGCAGTGGTGCGCTATGCCCAATCTCAGGGAATAGGATTGCAATTACCAACACCAGAGAATTTTACTGCTGTTGCTGGCAGTGGGGTACAGGCAATGGTTGATCACAATCATCCCCTCTTATCTTCCGAACCAGCAGGGGGTGGGCTAAAGGGCAAGAGATTGGTGCAGATTGGGACAAAACGATGGATGGAAGAATTAGGGATTGACACAGATGTGACGGTGCAACCGAATCGGTCTTTAGCAGACTATCAGGGGGATTGGGAGGCGAGCCGTAAGACGGTAGTTTGGATCGCAGTTGATGGTAAAATTGAGGGGATTTTGGGTATTGCTGATGCCCTCAAACCTGCTTCAGCTGAGGTGGTGAAATCCTTGAAGCGGTTGGGATTAGAGGTAGTAATGCTAACGGGAGATAATCAACAAACTGCTGATGCGATCGCAAACGAGGTTGGCATCCATCGGGTATTTGCTCAAGTCCGACCTGATCAAAAAGCTAGCATCATCTCTACTCTCCAAAAAGAAGGCAAAACTGTAGCCATGGTAGGGGATGGGATTAATGATGCCCCAGCTCTGGCTCAAGCAGATGTGGGAATTGCCATTGGTACAGGTACTGATGTTGCGATCGCAGCCTCTGACCTTACCCTAATCTCGGGAGATTTACAAGGCATCATTACAGCCATTCAACTAAGTCGTGCTACCTTCAGCACCATTCGCACTAACCTCTTTTTTGCCTTTATCTACAATGTACTAGGAATTCCGATTGCGGCTGGTGTGTTATTCCCGATCTTTGGCTGGTTACTCAATCCCATTATTGCTGGTGCAGCGATGGCATTTAGTTCAGTATCTGTGGTAACTAATGCATTGCGATTACGGAATTTTAAGCCCATTTCTGGGTTATGAGACACTGTTATTGGTGGGTTACGGCGGATAGGTCGGTTAAAAGGTCAGCTTTTAGAGTATTCGCCGCCTAACCCACCCTAGCATTGGATGTAAGTAATCTAACCAGCTGTTTGTGTGAGCTACTGTCTCAATCCCAACTGCCCTAAGCCTTACAATCCTGATGGCAACAAGTTTTGCCAAACTTGCGGCACTAAACTCTTGTTAGGACAGCAATACCGCCCTATTAAGCTGATTGCAGCAGGAGGCTTTGGCAGAACGCTTTTGGCCATCGACGAGGGAAAAGCGTCTAAATCCTACTGTGTGATTAAGCAATTTTACCCCCAAGGTAATAATCATCCTACCAAAGCTGCTCGATTATTTCACCAGGAAGCCTTGCGCTTAGAACAGTTGGGCAAACACCCCCAGATTCCTGAACTCTTCGCCCATTTTGAACAAGATCATCACTGGTACATAGTTCAGGAATTTATCCATGGGGAAAATTTAGCTCAAGAGTTGGCAGCAACTGAACCATTCCGAGAAAGTCAGATTCGTAGACTCCTAAGTCAGTTGTTACCAGTGCTGCACTTTATCCACCAAGGTAAGGTAATTCATCGGGATATCAAGCCAGAGAATATCATTCGTCGTGGTATCCTCCGCCCCAGTGCTAGGCAGGGGGTTATCACTCCCCCAGACCTGGTATTGGTAGATTTTGGTGCAGCCAAGTATGCCACAGCCACTACCTTAGCCAAAACTGGCACAACTATTGGTAGTGCTGGTTATGCGGCTCCCGAACAAATCTTTGGTAAAGCAGTATTTGCCAGTGATATCTATAGTTTAGGGGTCACCTGCATTCATTTATTGACCCAAACTCAGCCATTTAATTTATACGATCCGATGGAAAATGGCTTTGTCTGGCGGGATTTTTTGGTTCATAATCCCGTCAGTAGACAATTGAGTCGGATTCTCGACAAAATGATTCAGAGTTCCATCAAGCTCAGGTATCAATCCGCGATCGCAGTGATGGACGATTTAGGAATCACCCAAGAAACCGAAGCTGGTCTGACCTGGGAGCCATTCCACCGTAATCAACTAACTCCCCAATCCACTGGTAAAACTAATCTAAAAACTAACTCTAGGCCACCAAGAGGTAATCCCAGGATTATCGTTTTTGCAGCAACCACTCTCAAAGGTCATTCCGATGAAATTTATTCTGTAGCCTTTAGCCCTGATGGACGTACCCTAGCCAGTGGGTGTAGGGACAAAACTATCAAGTTGTGGGAGTTGAAAACAGCCTGGGAAATCCTTACCTTTGGAGGTTGGTTTTCTAAGCATTCCGCTGAAGTACGTGCTGTAGCATTTAGTCCTAAAGGCAGGAGTCTTGCCAGTGGTAGCGCTGACCACACCATCAAACTCTGGAATGTCCGTACTGGTAAAGAGATGTTCACCTTCACAGGGCATTCCGGTGAGGTGAATTCCATTGCCTTTCACCCCCAAGGATACCACCTTGCCAGTGGCAGTAGCGATGGCACCATTAAGCTTTGGGATGTTCGTACCCTTACGCAGCTCACTACTCTGACCGGACATTCATCATTGATTCATTCAGTAACCTTTAGGCCAGATGGAAAAATCCTTGCTAGTGGTAGTGCTGACGCTACCATCAAGCTGTGGGATGCCTTAAGTGGTCAGGAAATTCACACCTTTGAAGGGCATTCAGACCAGGTGCTTGCGATCGCGTTCACTCCCAATGGACAGACCCTAGCCAGTGCTAGTGCTGACGGTACTATCAAGCTTTGGGATATTGGCACTGCCCAGGAAATTACCACCCTCAACGGACATAATGGTTGGGTTTATGCGATCGCATTTGACCGTAGTGGCCAAATACTCGCTAGTGGTAGTGCAGATACTACTATAAAGCTATGGGATGTTGATACAACTCAAGAAATTGGCACTCTCAACGGTCATTCAGACACCATTCATGCTCTTGCTTTTGGTCCGAATAACAGAACTCTTGCCAGTGGTAGTTTCGATAACACCATCAAGATTTGGCGCTAATTACCTAGCTTGCTTCAGGTAAAAGGCAATAGGCAATAGGCAATAGGCAACTGGCAATAGGCAATACGATGATTAAGAACTAATAATTATACTTACGGTAAACATAATAACAAAAGCAAATTTTAAATACCAATGCAACTAATATCTGAACCCAAATATTATTCTCCAGAAGACTATTTAAAACTAGAAGAAACAGCAGAATACAAGAGTGAATATCGGGATGGAGAAATTATACCAATGACTGGTGGCACTACCAATCATAATCAAATTGCCCTTAATATTGCTACCCTTTTAAAACTTGGTTTAAAGGGAAAACAGTACAAAATTTATATTGGTGATGTGCGTTTGTGGATACCTCGTTACCGTCAGTATACCTATCCAGATGTTATGGTGATTCAAGGCGAACCGGTTTACACAGGTAAGGGGACAACTACAGTAATGAACCCGATGTTAATTGTCGAAGTTTTATCAAACTCTACTAAAAACTATGATCAAGGTGATAAGTTTTTATACTATCGTTCCATCTCAGAGTTCAAAGAATATATTCTAATCGAACAAAGTGAGTATCGTCTACTGCAATATATAAAAACTGCTACCAATCAATGGCAGTTCACTGAGTATGAATCAGAAAATTCCGTTATTTCTCTAAATTCCTTAGAGTTAAGCGTTTCTGTTCAAGATATTTACGAGGGGGTAAATTTTCAACTTAATCAAGACTAATGTTTTGATTAATTATTAAACTTGCTCCCTTCTGTACTATTTAAATAGTAAAGCTACCCTAAACCAAACAACCTTCAACCTTGGCCAAAAGGCCACGCTACGCGAACAACCAAACAACCTTCAACCTTGGCCAAAAGGCCACGCTACGCGAACAACCAAACAACCTTCAACCTTGATAATGACTAGTAATTTTTTTAGCACAAAAGAAAAGTTCTTTGATCTGTGGGCACCAAACTACGACATCCTGTTCACCACAGTATTTTACCAAGCACTCCATAAACGGCTGTTAGAGTATGTAGAACTCACAAATCAGCCCAATGTATTAGACCTTGGCTGTGGTACAGGTCATTTACTTAATCGTCTTGCTCAAGAGTTTCCCTATCTTCGAGGCACTGGGGTAGATTTATCTACTCAAATGCTCGCTCAAGCCCGACAGCAAAACCAGCATCGGCAGCGAATAATCTATAGAAAAGGCAATGCTGAATGTCTCCCCTTTGCTGACAGGGAATTTGAAGCAGTATTTAATACCATCAGCTTTTTACACTACCTCAATCCTCAACAAGTTTTCTCAGAAGTTAGCCGGGTACTGGAAGCCAAAGGACATTATTACCTAGTAGACTATACTGTTAGAAAGCGAAAAAAGTCTTTACCAATTTCTCCTAACCGCATTCGTTTCTATAGCCGACAGCAACGGGAAGAATTTGGCCAGGTAGCCGGTTTGTCATGCTTAGGGCATCACCATCTCCTCGGACCCGTTGTGCTAAGTATCTTTGAAAAACATTAATAACACTAATAACTATTCCCTCTCCCCATACCTCCAATACATTCCAAAACTCCCTACTCCCTACTCCCTACTCCCTACTCCCTACTCCCTACTCCCTACTCCCTACTCTCTACTCCCTACTCCCTAACTAAAGCGCTATAGTTATTGAATCACCTCACAGCACTCTGCCACAGATGCCCGTTTTTCCATAGCAGCCACCAGTGCTTCATAAGATTCCCAGTGTTCACTAATCATACTAGTCGCTTGACGCTCAGCCCATCGTGCTTTCACTGAGTACTCACTAGCAGAAAAACCTAACCCTTCCAAAGCATCTCGGAGTTTGTCGCAGTCTTCTGCTCCGCCCTCAGCACTCTCATAGACTATAGTTTCCGCAGCAATCCCTGCCATCCAAACCGTGCAAAATCGATCTAAGGTTAATCGCATTTCCCGAAGATTAGAAGCCTGAGCGGATAGTGCCTCAGTATCAAACGTCACACCACCATTACCCAGTTGTCCCTGCTTCAAAGCTTCCCAAGCACTTAAGGTGTAACCAGTGATTGGAATACCAAGTAAATAAGCCACCAGAAAATGACCCGCTTCATGGCGAATTATGCGTCCACGATGTTCAGGATTGGTACTTGCCAATACATCTAACAGCAGCGTTAACCCTTTACCTTGGAAGCTGAAGCCATCTAGGGTAACAAGACTCAAGACACCAAAAGTAGTTACCGCAGGGATTGCCGGAGAAATATTCAACAGTGGTCCTAGCAAAACCGAAAGGGTCATGCCAAAAACACCAATAGCAATTAAATTCAGCGCAATTTGTTGCATTTGTTCTTGGTTACTTGTTACTTCATTGTTAGTTATATCATGTTTTTGGTAACAATTATGAATAGTAGGAAATAGGAAACAGGGAACAGGGAACAGGGAATAGGGAATAGGGAATAGGGAACATGAAACAGATAACCGACAAATAGTAGGGATATTAACTACTTTTTATAAACAACTTTTTTGGATAAATGTTTATATAAACATGAGATAAAATTTTTATGATTAATTGCAATTTTTACTGTCCATCCAAGTATCCAAGCCTTTCATCCTTCATATTTAAACCTTGGCCAAAAGGCCACGGGTGCGCGTTCAACCAGCTAACCTAGCCTACAACGAGCGCCAAAGGCGAACAACTTTTTTGAATTAATAATGTAGAATTAAGAATTAAGAATTAAGAATTCTACATTCTGCATTCTACATTCTGCATTCTACATTCTACATTCTACATTCTACATTCTGCATTCTACATTCTGACAGACAACCTTCATACTTGATCCTCAAACTTTGGTGTATCCGATGGAGGAGAAGGAGCAGGAGTAGGTTTCTTACCTTTGTAGAACGTTTCCAAGCTCTTGGTATCTCCCACAAACCTCCAGTGCCAAGGCTCATAACTAATTCCTTGGGGATTGTCTCTAGGAAAAGACAACTCAAAGCTGTAGAAAGCCGCATTCTTTTCCAACCACTTAAAGGCTGCCGTATTCTCAAACTCAGGATTAAGGTTAGTAGCTGGTGTCATGCCATCCCCAATATCGATCGCATAACCAGTGTGATGCTCACTGTAGCCAGGAGGAGCACTTACTTCAGCCCGTTTACTAGCCACCTGTCCTCGCTGTTCCTTTACTTGAAAAAACAGGTACTTTTGCTGCTCCACCGAACGGAAGCCGGAAATTGGCACTAGGATTATCCCCTGTCTTCTTGCTGCTGCTGCCATTGCTTTGTATTTCCGAGCTGCTGCAGCCTCCAGTTTGATCCGGCCATCACGGGTAATTGGTTGCAGTTGTGAGCTTAGGACTTCAGAGTAGGGTAAGTGTCCCAGAATGTTATTACCATCATTCCCCCTAGTGTTTAGACTAGCTTGTGGATTCTGTGAACTAGCTTCTGTCTCACTTTGAGTCGATGTTGCTTCACCAGACTTGGACTGAGCTTCAGGAGTTGGTTCCATTGGAATCAGGCTAAAGGCGATTCCTCCTATTGCTAATAGTCCAATAATGAGTAAGGTAACCTGCCAACGAGACCGGGGTTTAATATCCTGTCTATCCCTTACTGCCTCGGGAATATCATCTACTGGTACCTCTGTTACCTCAGAAAGGTTTGCTGGTTCGCCCGGGAGACCTGCGTTATTCAATAGTCCACTCCTGCACTGACATCCAAATTATTACATTTATTTATTACATACTTATAGTTACTGAAAATCCCAGCAGTGTCAGCGGATCAACTGGATTACTTGACCAATCGTTCCAGAATTGTTATCGTAAAGATACGAGTTCAGCAACGGTAATGGCAAGGCACAAAACCTTTGACCCAGAAGATGTCCTAGAAAAAGCCATGGAAACCTTTTGGCTTTATGGCTATGAAGGGACCTCAATGCAGGACTTGGTCAAAACCATGGGGATTAACCGAGGCAGTCTATACGACACCTTTGGTGACAAACGTTCCCTATTCCTCGCTGCGATCGCTCATTACAACGATACCTGTGTTAAAAATGCGATCGCATCCCTAGAAGCCCCCACAGCCTCAAAGCAAGCCATTATCGACTTTTTCTACAACCTCATCGAAGGAGCTGTAGACGATAAAGACCATCGAGGCTGCTTGCTCACCAACACCGCTGTTGAACTGTGTCCCCACGATCCACAGACTAAATCCCGGATTACTGCTAATTTGCGCTCAGTGGATAACGCTTTTAAAAAAGCCTTATCCACAGCAAGGGAGCAAGGGGAAATCACAACCAACCATGACCTTCAGGCATTAGCCCAATATTTCACCAGTAGTA
>NZ_JAAHHW010000179.1 GCF_010692325.1 Moorena sp. SIO3I8
TACAAAATTCTCTGGTCAGACTGGAGCCACTGATCAAGGGCAACCAACTCCACCGCCAGTTGAGTGAAGCCCCTTACCAGATCAGATTGTTTGGCTTCGATCACAATCACGTTATGGTTGGCAATGTAATAATCTAAGGTTCCCCGCAGGTGTTCGCTAACGGCGATGGAATATTCAATGTAAATGCGGTGATTAGTTAGATCGACTACTTCAAACAGAATTGGTGCGATCAGGGCTTCGCGACGGGCAGTTTCGTTGATCAGCTCGATGCGCTTGCGGTTACGCTCGATTTGGTGCAGCAGGGGTTCAATAGGCGCAGTGAAGGGCTGACGAGGTAGATCGATATGCGATCGCACAAGGGTACAGTCAAATTCAGCCAAGATATCTTCTAGGGTAAAGGGAAGGTGAAAATATTGGCTAAAACTGTAAGGCTGTCCAGCTTTAAGAATGCGGCGGCGGTTCATGTGTGGTTAGTCTTCGTTTGTTGACATCTCAACTAGAGCCGTTCTCATCTAAAGAACGCACCTTAATAACCTTAGCAGGAATTCCCACTACCGTAGCCCCAGCAGGTACATCAGATAAAACTACAGCATTAGCACCAATATTTGCCCCATTACCGATAGTAACCTTGCCAAAAATCTTAGCACCAGCTCCAACATTGACACGTTTTCCTAAGATGGGGGCATCGAAAGGACGATCTAAATAACGATTACCTAAAGTGACTCCTTGACGTAGGATACTATCATCACCAATAGTGCAATACCCATGAATAACAATCGCACTTTGATGCTCAATAATTACTCGACGACCAAGCTTTACCGTGTAAGGTAATTCAATCCCATAGGTATTACGAACTTTACGATATAATGCTCGGTATAGAATACTAAAGGGAGCCCGTAGTAACTTCGGTTGGATGTTCATTCTCCAGACTCCAAACCGCTGCACCGCCACAGCCCGAAATCCAGGCTTAGTCCAATCACAACCATGAGCCTTCCAATCTTCTTTAATTTGTTGCAAAAGTCCCAAATTATCCGTTTTTGGCTGGGTAGAATTTGCCGTTAAATCTGTTGGCATCACCATAATATTTTTTTAGAATGAAGAATTTAGAATGAAGAATTTAGAATGAAGAATTTAGAATGAAGAATTTAGAATGAAGAATTTAGAATTGGGAATCGGGAATAGTCCATCAGCTTTGTATAACAGGCTTCGATGCTGTGGCACCCGCATTATATGAGGTACACTTCTCAACCTCAAAGTCCCCCTTATTAAGGGGGATTTAGGGGGATCCCTTTGTACCTCATGGGTATAAGATTTGCTATAAGCTGATAGCTAAAAGCTAATCACGAAATCTTCGGACTACTAAAGGCACCACCTTTACAAAACACACTATTGCGGAGAAAATCACTAAGTAACTGGGGTGGGTCATTATCGGGCTTACCTTGAACCACTCGGCGCAATTGCCACAATAAATAACTAGAAGCCCAGGCATGATCCGCTAGAGCAGCGTAAAACCAACCATAGTTTTTAAGAAAATACCGTCGTCGAGAATCAAAGACATACTGGGGTCGGCGTTTGGGTGGACGCTTGGTGTCGGTAACACCTGAACTTTGTCCAACTAAGTGGACTACGCGACTTTCAGGGACATACCAGCATTCCCAGCCAGCTCTCTGGGCTTGCAGGCAAAAGTCCATTTCTTCGTAATACATGAAATAAGCTTCATCGATCAGGCCAACCTGCTCAAACACTTCCCGGCGAACAATCATACTTGCTCCAGCAACCCAATCCGTTGGACAGGGTTGGTCAGGAATCGGTGGCCAAACTACCCACTCCGATAATAATTTCGATACGATACCGAGACGCAAACCAGAATCTAGCTCACTGAGGACGGTATGAAACCGAAATGCTGAACACTGAGGGGTACTGTCAGGCTCTTCCAGGCGAGACCCAGCAATACCCACCTGGGGATGGTCACTCATAAATTCCACCAGGGTTTTGATGGCTCTAGGACGAACAATGGTGTCTGGATTGAGCAACAACACATAATCCGGTGGCTGATTAGACTTCAGAGCTGGGCGGATCACAGCGTTATTGCCAAACGCAAATCCACCATTGTGCTCTAGTGGCATCACCGATGCCCAACTACCCCAGTTTTCGTTTGCGATCGCATTTTTAATGGCAACAGCCGATCCATCCCCAGAGGCATTATCTGCCACTACCACCCGAGTATTCGATAAACCTGGGATTTCATCCGCTAAAGAGCGTAAGCAATCAATAGTTAAACTAGGGGTTTTGTAGTTAACAATTACTATAAGTAAAGAATTTATGGTATTGTTTTTTACTTCATTATACATAACTACTTTTGTGCTTTATTTAGCTTATACATTAAGAATTAAGTGTTAGTTATTTTGCTATTTTTTAAATTCAAAAAATAGCGTTTTTAAAACCGTAAAAATTAACACGTTTTTTTACCCTACTCCCTACTCCCTACTCCCTACTCCCTACTCCCTACTCCCTACTCCCTACTCCCTACTCCCTACTCCCTACTCCCTGATATATGATTCCTAATTCCTTTGAACTTGTCTCCGTTGATGCCGATTTTGATTCCGATTTTGATTCCGAGAACGCTGGGCTGGCAATGCCGGGGCTTTTTTAACCTTATTAGTTGTAGGTTCTTGGATCACCAATCCTGATAGTCCTCCACAAGCCAATACAAAGACAGGATTACCATGGGCATTGAGCAGAAATTCCACCATGTACAACGCTACAGCCACGGTCAGCACCGCCACTGGTGCCGCTTGCCGCTTTGGCCACAACTCCGCTGGACAACGGAACCAAAACATAGTCAACACCGGCATTAGTAAGGATGTGGTCAGGCTGGCTAGTCCAACGGTACCAGTTTCACCAAACGCAAGAATCCACAAACTATCTGGAACCGTAACTTGCTCACCCTTGTCATTAAAGATCAGACTTCTTCCCCATCCTCCCCAGCCAAACACGATCCGTTTCCGTGCTTTATCTACAAGTAGCTCTTCATTATCAAATCTAAACTGTAAGGATTGGATACGGTCTGCAGGAACCACATTCGATACATGTGAGATAATCTGATCACTAACGTAGGTTTCAGTCTGTGAGTTAATGTATAAGTAAGAACAAATAACCCCAATTAGGATAAAGACTGGCAAAGCAGTACGAAATTGCTTGCCCACAAACAAGATCCCAACTCCTAAGAGTAGTAAGAAATAGGCACCAGTGGATTTGCACAATATAAATGTGATCAACACGGCAGCTACCAGCCACTTCATCGGAATATTCCACAGTTGTTTGATCACCCCAGTGTGCCATAGCCAAATTCCCACTAAACTAGCTGCCATCATCCACAGACCCACTGGCAAACCGTGGATCATAAATACTGTCGGTCTCCATCCCCCGTAACGCATGGTTTGAGAAAAGTCAGGATGAGCAAAGAAGCCGTAAAATATCCTATGGAGCTGCGGACTAAAGCGAATTTCGTACAAACATAGGGGAACATAGATCAAGCCGCCCATGAAAATGCCAATTGACAATTCACGTAATCCACTCAAGTTATTGAGATAGATCCGACCGAGAAAATAGGGTACTCCCCAGGTCAAGGTTTGCGTCAAAACAGTAGAGAACCCATCGTAAGCCCCCAACCCATTCGTAAGAGATGAAGCCAATGGACATAGGCACCAAATTAGCATCGGCAAGTCAATCCAGCTGAATTTAAAGGAGCTAAAACGCCCAACATCGTATATAAAAGTAGCCAACAAAATACCGTAGCAAGTTGCCGACATCTTAGTATAGTCAGGTAGACCAGGCAAAGCATATTCTGCCACAGGTAGAAATAGCCATGCTACGATGAAACTCACAATGACTGCCCGCTGAGCTGGAATTCTCATGAAGAGATAAAGAACAACTGGAATCCAGCCGAACATGACGATGGGGACTAAAAAACTCATTGGCTTTTTTGGGCATAAACGTCAACAGAGTTGCTTGAGTAATTTCTGACTTAAGTAATGTAAGCTATCAGCTATCAGCTATTAGCTTAAGCGCTACGCGCACGCTACTTGAGGTGCTATCAGCTATCAGCTATTAGCTATCAGTTATCAGTTATCAGCTATCAGCTTAAGCGCTACGCGCACGCTACTTGAGGTGCTATTAGCTATTAGCTATCAGCATATGCCTTAAGTCACAGCGTCGTTCGCACAGCGTGGCCAAACGCGCCCCGCGTGGCCTAAAGGCCAAGGCCAAAGCCTGTGCCACGGTACTTGAGGTGCTTTTGAATAAAAGAGTAAGCTGAAGGCTGACGGCTGACCGCTGATGGCTGACCGCTGACCGCTGATGGCTGACGGCTGACGGCTGACCGCTGACCGCTGACCGCTGACCGCTGACCGCTGACTGCTGAATTATTACTCAAGAATTAACTTCTTAAGAAAGTTCTTGACTTTGGTTACTGGAGATTTTTTAAGTTGTAATTTTTCTCCTGGTCGAGCCTTAAATAATGTGGAATGATCGCCACTCTTGGAAAGCTCTTCAGCTGGTCTGCCATTGCTGTAGTAGTAAAGTGCCAAGGATTTCCGAGTCCGTCCTTCTGGACAAGTTAATGGCTCAGGATGTCCGTGATAGGAAAAATCTGTAGTACTAAATATCACACATCGGTTGAAGACGGGGAGAATTTTTTTCTGAGACTGAGTCATCTCTGTATCCCACATTTCAAAATGACCACCATAATCTTCTTGCCAATCTTTGTTGAGATAGATCAGAAGATTTAAGCGGCGGTCAAGGCGCAATTTTGTATGGCGATTGAAATCAGCATGGATTTTTAAGTAACCACCTTTTTCGATCTGATGCAAGCCACCACCAACAAAATGAGGATCAGGGATAATTCCATCAATACCAGTTAAATTTTCTAAAAAATTAATGAAAGTTGATGAATTGAGCTGATACAGAAAAAATCGGGTGTACTCTCCCATTTGTATTTCCGATTTTGAGGCCAGTTTTTTTTCTGGGGCAGCCTCAAATTTTTGCCAATCAATTGCATCAGCTTTAGGAAACTCATTCAGAATATTATCTAGAATCTCTTCTGGAAAGAAGTTATCCATGATAATGTGTGGGAATGGATCAGCCTGGGCGTAGGCTTCACAATGCTCCTTCGCAAAGTTAGTTAACTTTTCCGGATCTAGGCAATAGTTTAATTTTGAATCCATTTTGTTATCCATTGTTTATTTTATAGTTTTTATTCTTAATTAAGAATAGCAATACTAAATAGATCGTGATAATTTTTGTTACCTACTCCCTGCTCCCTGCTCCCTGTTCCCTGTTTTAAAAAAGTCCACTGATAGGATATCCAAAACCCAACATATATCGAGCCCAAATCACCCACATCAGTAATGTCAACAGTAGTGAAGTAGCCCAGAGGTCTTGCTTAATAAAAGAAAGCCCTTCACGACAGAGACCATAAGTTATTACTAAATAAGGGAGAATGTCATTGAAAGCAATCACGACTACTGCTCCGAGTGGTCCATTGTCGAACCTTTGCATCAGATAAAATCCTAGGGGTATGCCAATACAAACATTAAGACTCTTGACAAGTTGACTGTAAGCGTTATAGTTTGGCTTCCCAAGAGCCATCAGAGCTTGCTGAACCGTATCAATCAATAATGCAGGCCAGATGCCTAGGGTCAGGATTGGCAACATCCAAGCCGCCTCATAAAACCTCTCATCGTATAAGATAAAAATCGCAAAATCTCCAAAAGCAGTACTGACTGTCAACATCAATGCTGCAACCACTAGGATAAGTTGGCGATTGTACCAAATTTTGATCCGAAAGGTTTCCCGAGGCAAATCAGCCAGCTGAGAAAACGTTGGCAAAAGCACCTTGGAACTAATTGCCGAGATTACCTGAGAAGGTAGGTACGCTAAATTAAAGGCAACACCATAAATTCCCAATAACTCAAATGAAAACAATTTGCCTAGAATTAGTCGGTCGGCTTGGGTCGCGAGAAAGGTAAGCGCCGTTGAAATAAATATCCATTTCCCGAAGGAAAAGATGCTGTTGGCTGCCTCTTTCTCCCAGGTAAAGCGGTTTGATATTCCAGGAATTAACCAATGACTCATTACCATTTTGACCAATGCCGTCAGCACATTTCCAATAGCAAGAGCCCAGATTGTCCGATTGACAAAAGCCCAAGCGACCATCAAGATCAGGCCGGACACTTGCCCCACCAGCTCAAACATCATGATCTTGCCAAATGCCATGTGGCGGTTGAGGCTCCACACAGCAGTGGAGTTGAATCCCTCAATCAGTGGGATCACACCAATGACTGGCATCAGCCCTAACAGCTGCGGGTTATTATAGAAATGGGCAATCGGCCAAGTAATTATAAGACAAGCCACCCACAGCAAAAGGCCCCGCAAAACCTGAATAGTCCAGATAGTATTCAGAAAAACTGGGTCATCCCCACGTTTATTCTGGATGATGCTTGCACCAATCCCGACATCGGAGAATAACCGTAAGCCAATGATGAAAACGTTGGCTAGAGCCATTAAGCCGAAAAACTCTGGTGCAAGCAGGCGGGTCAGAACAAGATTACTTGCCAGTCTCAGAAACTGACTTGTTCCATAACCAGCTACTGTCCAAATAGCCCCACGGAGGAGTTGTTTTTTAAGTGATGAGGACATGGTTAGATTTCCGAGTAGGTAGACGGGATGGGTGGGGTTGCAGACTTAAAGGCATCAGATAATTTGATTAGTTTTAAAGATTGGCTCTACAGCTGATATCTGAGCATGTTGTGTAATGTAGGTACGTTACAGCTAGGTAGATAATAGTTGTTGAGCACCAGATGAATACTCCCGAACCGTATTTTGCCAGAAACGGGCTGGCTCTTGAGATGAGAAATAACGACTGATATAGTCGTGAGCATTGCGTGAAATATTGTCACGAAGTTCTGCATTCTCTAGTTCCAAAAGACATCGTGCTGCAGCCTCAGGAGTCTCGGCAGCCATAGCAGTCTTACGGTGTTCCATGCAGAAATTTGCCCCACGGGCAGTCTTACCGACTACCACAATTCCTGCTGCCATGGATTCTTGGGGAGGAAGGGCACAACCCTCAACCTCTGCAGATGCCAGGAAGACTTGTGGTCGTCTAAACTGCTTTGCTAGTTCGTGAAAGGGAAGTCCATCCACACGCTCAAATCTCCAGTAGGTACCACCTAGCTTTTGATACCATTCCTCAGTCTCGGTGATGAACTCAGGACCTTTTCTGGGAAAGGCGAAGACCAAACCTGCTTCTCTTTCTGCTTGAGGAATAAATGGAAATGCCTGGTTGTCAACTACATTGGGAACAATCTCAATTTCCTTGCCAGGATAAGTGGCTTCGCATATTTCCTTCATGAAGGGAGAGTCTGTCCAAAGAGCCACACGGCTATCTCGATAGTCAAAATCAGCTTTAACCAAAATTGGAACCTGGAGATAAGCGATCGCTGGTCCTTTGACATCATTAATCAATAGTGTCAGCCAATCAGGAATAATGCATACATCATCCGGACGACGATCTGCCCAACGGATAAAGGGTAAATCGTGAATCCCCCAAGTATTCCCAAAGGTGTTACGACCAGTCATGGTGGCAATTACTGCATCAGCCCCAGATTCCCGAGCTGCCAAGCAGTGACGCATGATATTCAGGTCTCCGCCGTTTACTTCGGATTTATAAAGCCACCTACGCCTGACCCAACTCTGAATTGGCTTTAGCTTAGGACGGCGAAGGACACGGTATATTAGCTGCCAAGTGGTGCTTGTTGAAAAGTCTGAAAGCAAAAATACAAAACGCATCAGCTAACTTTTAAAAATAAGGGAAATTATTGAAAATGGTTATCTGTTGCCCCGATTTACAATTTAAAGGCGTGAGAGCTTAGCACTCCTTGGTGGTGCCTCAATCGGAGCTTGCTTTGGAGGTAGTTCAGGATTAGATAGAAATAGGGCTGACAATTTCTTGGCTTCTGTTGCGACATCATGCCGCCTAGCAATCCGCTCCGCCCCAGCTTTACCCATTTCCTCCAGGGTTTCCACCGGGGAGTTTAAGGCTTCAGCCATTGCTGCGGTTAAGGCTTCAACAGAGCCTGGTGGCACCAGCCAACCACAGTTACCATCACTCACCAACTCAGGTATTCCGGCAACATAAGTAGTAATCACTGGACGACCCAGGGCTAAAGCTTCCATGAGCACGACTGGTAATCCTTCCGCAAAGCTGGGCAGTACCAGGGCTCGTGCTGCTAAAATTTGTTGCTGAACCTCAGTATTACTAGCCCAGCCAGTAATCTGAATGTGGTCTTGCAAACCCAACTGGGCAATAGTTGCTTCAATTTGCGATCGCAACGGTCCATCACCCACTAGTACCAACTTGAACTGCAAGCCCTCAGCCGCTAACTGATGCGCCGCTTCAATCAAGAGTAGATGTCCTTTTTGTTCACTGAGGCGACCAACGCAAACTAAGCGTGGCACCTCTGGTATGGGGGTATGGGGTTTACTCAAAAACATCTCATCCACACCACAGTGGATCACATGGATTTTTGACCACTGATTGTGGCTGCACCATCGATAAAGCTGGCTTTTGCCAAAGGAGCTAACAGCGACCACAAAAGCAGCTCGGTTGATTTTTTCTCTTAAGGCGAGAAGTTGGGATTTATCAAACTCTTCTGGACCATGAACTGTGAAGCTGTAAGATGGTCCACCGAGAGCATGACATAACATCGCTACTGTAGTTGAGTTTGTTCCGAAGTGGGCGTGAACCTTCTCAATATCTGACTCGGAAAACCAACCCAGCACAAGGCAAGCCTCAGCTAAGTAGGCTAGATGATTCAAAACTCCTCGGTCTGAACCCCAGCCGATTTTGAGGGTCAGCCCTAAGGTCTTCAAAAGACGTATCGGTCTGGTTAAGGCAGTGCGTAATAGGCTAAAACACAAGCCCACGATGCCAACTCCTAAGACAAATCGAGTCTTCTGTAGCTCTAGTTGATCGGCTTGATCAACTAGTTCAGAGGCGCAGGAACGGATAGAAAAACGTTTGACTTGAATACCGCAAGCCTCAAGGCCTGCAATCTCTCGCCGGATGAAGCTGTGACTTACCTTAGGATACTGATTAACTAGATAGGCAATTGTCATCGTGAACTCGGGGCAACGGTATGTCTGTTTCTATGAATTCGTAGTTCGTAGATTTACACCTTATCTAAGAGATGGAATAGATCGAGAAAAATCCTCAAATGTTTCAAGGGATGTAACGCCTTCATTAACATCACCTGATTAGGCTCCATTGTCCGTACCAATTTTGCCGCCTCCTCAGGCGAAAGCAACTTTGGTGGCAGTATGTTCCTAATTGTTCTTACTAAGTGTGAACTCAGAATCCGGATTGCGATCGCATCGGGGATAGGTAATATCTTGTGCGGCAGAATTAGTTTTGGTGGCAGGTTGTTCGCGTAGCGTGGCCTTTTGGCCAAGGTTGTCTGTCAGAATGAAGAATGTAGAATTTAGAATGCGCGCATTTGGAATTCTTCATTCTTCATTCTTCATTCTTCATTCTTCATTCTTCATTCAAAAATGGTGAACAACCGATTAACCTTCAGCAACCGATGTTCTAGGGTGAGACAGTCAGGGAAGATGGTTGAACACGATTAACTACTACGCCCAGACAGGTTAAGCCAAACCTGTCTATTTGATCGAGAACTTGCTTGAATCGAGATTTCTTAGTTCCTCTTAATCCGACCACCATCAAGATTCCATCTGTATTGGCAGCCAGGAAATTGGCGTCTGTATAGTTCAGTAGATTAGGAGTGTCATAGATAACCAAGTCAAATTTTTCCTG
>NZ_JAAHHW010000018.1:0-91161 GCF_010692325.1 Moorena sp. SIO3I8
CTTCAATCAACTCAAATCACTAACAATTTGTTAACGGCCTTGGTGTAAGGGAACGATAAATTTGCCCAAAATCCCGAGTATTAGTCCAAAATTCTCCCCATCTCCCCATCTCCCCATCTCCCCATCTATTTTTTGCGAGAATGAAACAGCCCTGCCCTTAAAAAAGGGGGGAGCCATACTCAAAGTCCCCCTTTTTTAAGGGGGATAATGGGGGATCTCCGAGGCAAGAAAACACGCCCTAACCCTCACCCCTCACTCAAACAGTTAAGAAGTGTGAAGTTTAGAGCTCAAAGATGGTTAAAACAGTAGATAATAATAAATTTGGCAGAAAAAGGATAAAACTATGGCAGATTACCAGCACTGGGAGGAATCACTCGTCGCACCAATTATACGTCAGGCTCAGCAAAAACTGATGTCTCCCAGGAAATTTCATGCTCTCTGCCAACAGGTGATCAAATCAACTGGTCAAAAAAAGCTATACTTTTATCCACCACCTTCCGAGCTACTGGATGTAACTAACGGGATTACCATCAAAGAGTTAAGACAATTTTTAGATAAATTAGCCAAGTATGTCAGTAGTACCTCCTCAGAAGGACACCGCGTCACACTCTACCTAAAAAGAGTGCGGCTTAGATTAGGTAGGGTAAACAAGACAGTTGTTTTAGTAAAAAAAACCAGAGTATGTCAGCACACTCCAAAATCTGTTGTAGAGGCGAAGCCTTCTAGGAAAAAATTAGAGGTCAACTCCAAAGGGTTGTATGCCAAGGCCATGCTTTCCCAGGATTTGCCCTCCCAGGATTTGCCTACACAACCAGCTCCAATTCATCCTGAAATGCTATCTACAGGGGGAATGAAGGTTGAGGTAGAAATAGCTGGAGCTGGCATGGTTGGTCGGGTAGCTCGCCTGAGAATTAATGGCAAAGACCTGGCATTTAAAGCATTTTTTGACCCAGATTTCGTATGGCAACATGGTCCTTGGGCTGAAATTCCCATTGGGATTAGATTGAAATATGCTCAGGTAACGAAAAACTGTGCAGAATTCTTGTTTGCTAGTCAAGATTGGATGGTATCGGAATGGATTTATCCCGATACTAATCCCGAGTTTCGGCACAATGGCATCACTTATGAACAGTTTGCAGAGCAAGAAGGTCTAACTCAACTCAATTCATTAAATATATATAATTACAATCCATACAATATACGTCTTGATCCAGGGGGAATTCAGAAAGAATACTGGGGCAGACGCTGGCAGGATTTTTTAAGAGGAATTGTCTTTTACCTCAGAAAAGTCCAGCGAGAAGGATTAAAATCCCTGACACCATACCTTTCAAAAAGAATGATTACTTACCTATTCCGGCGATTAATTGTTTTAATTTCTCCTTGGAAGAGTGGCTCGATCGGAGGAAGGGAAAAGCGATGATGAGATGATGGGATAATGAGATGATGGAATGATGAGAGAATCGGTATCCCAAGTCAGACAATCAAGCCAGAGAATAAGGTATAGTTGGATCAGTATTCAATTATCTATTAGAGTCAGACTAATTAACCTTAATAAAAATCTCCCCATCTCCCCATCTCCCCATCTCCCCACACCTCCCACCCTCCCCACCCTTCCCACACTTTCATTTTTATTGACAAATATCTTCACCCTTGCCCATTACCCGATCTTCCCCCATCTTTTGACACAGGAGTTTGGTAGGATATCTATAAAAGTGTCCCTAAACGCACAACTATACATCCCACAACTATACATCTCCCTCTCCTGCTATGCTTAAGAGACTAATTGGTGATCCCAACGCACGTAAACTCAAACGGTACCAACCTGATGTTGTAGAAGTTAACCTCCTCGAAGAAGACATCCAGCACCTATCGGATGAACAACTCAGAGGCAAAACCGCAGAGTTCAAACAGCAGCTGGAGAAAGCCAACACTAGTCAAGAGCGTGATGAAATTCTTGATCAAATTCTGCCAGAAGCCTTTGCTGTAGTGCGGGAAGCAGGAAAGCGAGTTCTGGGAATGCGTCACTATGATGTCCAAGTCATGGGTGGCATTGTCCTGCACAAAGGGCAAATCGCAGAGATGAAAACTGGTGAAGGAAAAACCCTGGTGGCTACTCTACCAGCTTACCTCAATGCCATCGATAGTAAAGGGGTTCACATTGTAACCGTTAACGACTACTTAGCCCGTCGGGACGCGGAATGGATGGGACAAGTTCATCGCTTCCTAGGTCTGAGTGTCGGGCTGATTCAATCGGGAATGTCCCCGGTCGAGCGGCAAAAGAACTATGCCTGTGATATTACCTATAGCACCAACAGTGAATTAGGCTTTGACTATCTCCGGGACAACATGGCCACAGCAATGTCAGATGTGGTGCAACGTCCATTTAACTATTGCATCATTGACGAAGTAGACTCAGTACTGATTGATGAGGCCCGAACCCCACTGATTATTTCTGGGCAAGTGGAGCGACCGACTGAGAAGTACATTAAGGCAGCAGACATTGCCCGCATGCTCTATCCAGAAGATCCAGACAATGGTGAACAACTAGGACACTACGAAGTTGATGAAAAAGCCCGTAACATCTTGATGACCGATGAAGGCTTTATCCGAGCGGAGCAACTTCTAGGGGTTAAAGATTTGTACGACCCCAAAGACCCTTGGGCTCATTATATTTCCAATGCCCTCAAGGCTAAGGAACTGTTTCAGAAAGATGTCAACTATATCGTGCGGAATGGGGAAGTAGTGATTGTAGACGAGTTCACTGGCCGAGTGTTGGCAGGACGCCGGTGGAGTGATGGTCTACACCAAGCCATAGAAGCCAAGGAACGGGTAGACATTCAAAATGAAACCCAAACCCTGGCAACCATTACCTATCAGAATTTCTTCTTGCTCTATCCCAAACTCGCCGGTATGACAGGTACCGCGAAAACAGAAGAAGCGGAATTTGAAAAAATCTACAACTTGCAAGTTACCATTATTCCCACTAACAAACCCTCTAAACGTCGAGACGTCTCTGATGTGGTTTACAAGACCGAGCCAGCTAAGTGGAGGGCAGTAGCAGAAGAATGTGCTGAACTCCATGAACAAGGACGTCCGGTGCTAGTGGGAACCACGAGTGTAGAAAAATCCGAGTTGTTGTCCGGTCTGTTAGCCGAAAAGGGAGTACCCCATAACCTGCTCAATGCTAAACCCGAAAATGTGGAGCGGGAATCAGAAATTGTGGCTCAGGCAGGACGGAAAGGAGCCTTGACTATTTCCACCAACATGGCCGGGCGAGGAACAGATATTATTTTGGGAGGTAATGCTGACTTCATGGCACGGCTGAAGCTACGGGAATATTTTATGCCCAAAATAGTGCAGCCCGAGGAAGACGAAGCCTTTTCCCCCATAGCGGTAACTACTGCCAAGCCTAAATCGGACGCTGTTGGGTTTGCTCCAGGAAAGAAACCGAAAAGCTGGAAGGTTAGCCCTCAGATTTTCCCTACCAAATTGTCCCGGGAAACGGAACAAATCCTAAAAGAGGCAGTAACTTTTGCAGTTGAACAGTATGGACAGCAGAGTTTACCGGAATTAGAAGCAGAAGAGAAATTAGCGATCGCTTCAGAAAATGCTCCCACCAATGACCCAGTGATTCAAAAGCTGCGGGAAGTCTATAAAGCAATTCAAGGGGAATATGACGCATTCACCACCCGAGAACATGATGAAGTGGTAGAAAAAGGTGGCCTGCACGTTGTTGGTACTGAACGTCATGAATCCCGCCGTATTGATAACCAGCTCAGAGGACGAGCGGGACGGCAAGGGGACCCCGGTTCTACCCGATTTTTCCTCAGTTTGGAAGACAATCTTCTGCGAATCTTCGGAGGCGATCGCGTAGCAAGGATGATGGATATGTTCCGGGTTGAGGAAGATATGCCCATCGAATCCGGGATGCTCACCAGCTCCTTAGAAAATGCCCAGAAGAAAGTGGAAACCTTCTACTACGATACCCGGAAGCAGGTATTTGAGTATGACGAGGTAATGAACAACCAACGGCGGGCAATTTACGCGGAAAGACGGCGAGTGCTGGAAGGACTAGACCTCAAAGAACAAGTCATCCAGTATGCCGAAAAGACCATGAGTGATATTGTAGATGCCTACGTTAACCCAGAGTTACCACCAGAAGAGTGGGATTTACAGAGCTTGGTAGGAAAGGTCAAAGAATTTGTCTACTTACTGCAAGATCTAGAACCACAGCATCTAGAAGATATGACGGTCGGGGAAATCAAAACCTTCCTCCATGAAGAAGTCCGCAAAGCCTATGATATCAAGGAAGCTCAAGTCGATCAAATCCAGCCAGGACTAATGCGGCAAGCTGAACGATTCTTTATCTTGAATCAAATCGATAACCTCTGGCGAGAGCATTTACAATCCATGGACGCCCTACGGGAGTCAGTGGGATTACGAGGTTATGGCCAAAAAGACCCCCTGATTGAGTATAAGCAGGAAGGCTATGAGATGTTCTTGGAAATGATGATCGATATCCGCCGCAATGTGGTATACTCACTCTTCCAGTTCCAGCCACAAATGCAACCCCAAGCAGTTTGATGTATTTTTAAGTTTAAGGTTCAAGGTTGAAGGTTCAAGGTTGAAGGTTTAAGGTTGAAGGTTTAAGGTTGGCTGCTTCCTGTTGCCTTTTGCCTTTTGCCTTTTGCCTTTTGCCTTTTGCCTTGGTTGAGTATAGTTTAAGGTTTAAGGTTTAAGGTTTTAAGTTACCGAATCCCGAATCCCGATTCCCGATTCCCGATTCCCGATTCCCGATTCCCGATTCCCGATTCCCGATTCCCGATTCCCGACTTAACTCTATGGTCAATCCCCTATCCATAAACTTTTCTACCACAATACCGATTGCTACTCCACTCATCAATCCACCCACTAGTCCAGCGACGGCCCCAACCACTGTTGTCGTTTCTCCTGTTGCTACCAATCCAGTCAAAGCCGTTACCCAGGTAATAATACTAAGCTGATATAGCGTTTCTAGGACTCATGAGGTACACAAGATTGTTTCACTCTTGACTCTTGCCTTGCCCTCCTGGGAGGGGTTAGGGGTGGGTTCCTAATCCCTGCTCCCTGCTCCGAACGCGCCCCGCGTGGCCCACGGCCTCAGTCCCTGCTCCCTAAAACCTAGATATTTGTACCTCACCAGTTATAGAATTGCTATAGAAAGTTAACAACACTTAAACGGGAAGGTTAAATGTTGATTAACTTAGTAGTTATAGAAACCAATAGCTATTACTGGTTTCTATAACTGGTCTAACTTTAACTGGTCTAAACTACATCACCTTTGATGGTATTGCTGGTTGATTAGTTTCAGTTCTTTCCCAGGGGAAAGACTTGTATTTTATGTAGAAACCACCTAATACCACCAGTATGATAATAATCATACCAATACCTAGGAAGCTGGGTAGCCAAAATGCCACTTCGATATGGTTGATTTGACCAGGTTGCAGTGTCCAAACTAGCTGATGTCCATCATCGTAAATCGTGGGACGAATGGCATTGGGGGATTTCTCAATACTGTTTGCTCCCCAAGGGGTCTCTAGGCTAAACTGCAAATCGAATAGTGAAGCAGCAGTAACCACAATCTTGCCGTTATCAGAGTTGATTACCCCTAGGCTGCGCAAATCAAGGTCATAGCTTAAGTGATTTCGTTGCACCACAAAAAAGTTGTTTTGATCTAGGCGTAAATTAGAGTTAAAACTTGGGTTACTATCACTCTCTGCTGCTAATGGGGAATCTTCTGGGTGACCAACTGGGTTAAAAAACTGCTCAAACTTGGATACTAATTCCTTACCGTTGTTAAAGGGAATTGCGATCGCAATTTCTCGGTCTGAGAGGCGCTGAGTTTTGCCCTGAAGCTGCTTTGCCCGACTTTCGAGACTTCTGAGCCATTCGGTCGCCTCAGCATCGCTCAACTTTGTCAGCTGTTCTCCAAGCTTGATCTGCTGGACAATCTTGCCATGGTGTTCACCGTCAAACCTGACCCCAAGATCATAGTTGACACAACCAGACAGTAGCACTGATGCCAGCACAATCACCCCCAGAACCCGTAAATGCCTCAGAGTTCCACTAACCAACTGCCTTAAACTCACAAAATTTAACTTCACCAACCCTTCTCCTTTTTTTCTTAGTGTCCTTAGGGATTTATGAAACAATAGGTCGATTTGTTACATATATAACCTAAAACCAATACAATAGCATGTTGTAATCATGTTATAGAATCTCATAAACCAGGCCAAATCCTATGAATAAGCCTACTTTACGTAAACTGCATAGTACCTTAGCTCCAATCATCGTACTGCCTTTCATGATCACAGCAATCACCGGGATAGCCTATAGATTAGGGAGAGCCTGGTTTGGGCTTTCTAAAGATCAAACCCACTTTTTAATGGCGATTCACGAAGGAGAATATCTTGGTGATCAACTGAGGCCGATTTATGTACTTTTAAATGGTTTAGGATTAATTTTTATGTTAGTTACAGGTATAGTAATGTATTGGAAAAGTATCAGCAAGAAAGGTATTTTTTCTAGCAAAGTGACAGATAAAAAAACCGCCCCAGATAGTTAATTAACTGACTATAGCAGTTTTTAATTCGGTGAGGTACATTTTTATAGGGAGCAGGGAGCAGGGAGCAGGGAGCAGGGAGTAGGGAGCAGGGAGCAGGGAGTAGGGAGTAGGGAGTAGGGAGTAGGGAGTAGGTCGCACCTCTTGATGGAAAGCGCTAGTGGTTTTGGATGTGGATCAAGACAAGGTGAGCTTTTGCATTACTCACTTACATTACTCGCCGCCTAACCCACCCAACCCTTGGATTTAAGCAAAGTTAAAAAAACAGTCTCTGCTGGCAATATAGCTTTTTTTAGCCTAATGAGGTACACAAATTTTTTTTCCTGTTCCCTCTGCTCCTCCTGGGAGGGGTTAGGGTTGGGTTACTATTCCCTGTTCCCTGTTCCCTGTTCCCTGTTCCCTGTTCCCTGTTCCCTGTTCCCTGTTCCCTGTTCCCTGTTCCCTGTTCCCTAAAACAAAAAAACTGTACCTCACCATATTGAAAAACGCTATATCAAAGCCCAAACCAAATCAATCCACCCAGGGTTAAACTCACCAAACCAACAGCTAGCCAGACGAATTGATTATCCTTAGTGTTAATCTCAGCAGGATCTAGGGGTTCTGGTACCAAGCCTAGGCTAGGCTGCTTGCGATCGCTAAAAGACCTATACACATAACTCTCCCGGTCGTCACTTTCTGCGATCGCACCTAAGTCAGGAATGTTGGTCATCCATTCTGCTGGTCTAGTAAGCTGAGGAGCTTGCAGAATATAGAGTAAATCTTTACCTTGTTTGGAGGTGTCTAGGTCAGGATGGCTAGTCAACTGTTGGCAAAGTGCGATCGCTTCCGCTTTTTGCCCAGCTGCCTCATAAGCCATCACCAACCACATTTGCACCTCTCCCCCGAGCCGAGAGGATAGATTTACCAGATTTCTGGCTGTGGTCAAATGCTCTATAGAAGCACGATATTCTCCTCGTTCAAATGCGGCTTTTCCTGACTGGTACTCAAGGGAAAATTTTTCATTAGCCATTAGTCATTCGTTAATTATTAATTGTTAATTATTAATTGACATTTTCAATTAACAATTTCCTAGTTGCCATTTTCCCTGTGTCCTTAGTTAGTAAATTCTGATGCCACGATCATCGAACCGATTCCTTCATCGGTGAAGATTTCCAGGAGCAGGGCATGGGGAATGCGACCATCAATAATATGAGCCGCACGTACCCCTTGAGCAAGCGATCGCACGCAGCCGTTCACCTTAGGAATCATCCCACCAGAGACTACCCCACTCTCAATCAACTGCCGTGATTGTTGAATATCTAGCTGACGAATCAGGCTAGATGGGTCTTTAGGATCCTTCAAAACCCCAGGGGTATCAGTCAGCAAGATCAGCTTTTCTGCTTCTAAAGCAGCTGCGATCGCACCGGCCACCGTGTCAGCATTGATATTGTAAGCTTGGCCAGTATCATCAGCCGCCACACTAGACACTACTGGAATGTAGCCACTATTGACCAAAGACTCTACTAGCCGCACATCCACAGTGCTCACTTCCCCAACAAAGCCAATACCCTCTTGACCTTCTGGGCGTGCTACGAATAAGTTACCATCTTTGCCACACAGCCCGACAGCATTACCACCGGCGTAGTTAATCCCAGAGACCAACTCTTTATTCACCCGACCCACCAGCACCATCTCCACTACATCCATCGTGGCAGCATCGGTAACCCGCAGACCATTCTTAAATTGTGGCTCAATCCCTAATTTCCCCAGCCAGCTATTGATTTCCGGACCACCACCGTGGATAAGGACTGGTCGTACACCTACACAAGCTAAGAATACAATATCCCGGATCACCTGTTCTTTGAGATTGCTGTCTTTCATTGCCGCACCACCATACTTAACCACGACTGTGCGACCAGCAAACTTTTGGATGTAGGGTAGTGCTTCACTGAGTACCCGCACACGGGTTGCTTCAGTTTCCCTTATGTACTCTTGAGTATAGAGCATAGGCAATCACTCAAATCTATAATCACATCCACAGCAGTGTAAATCATTTTCATAGCTTAGGGCTAGATAGAATGGCTCGTTTCTTAAGAATTGGAACAGACAAAGCTTCAGGGGAACAGAGGTATAGCTGTTTTCTTCTCCTAAAAAATAGATGGGTCAAATGGTCAGATGGTGATATAGGTAGAATTTTCGACCCGACTCCCGACTCCCGACTCCCGACTCCCGACTCCCTACTCCCTACTCCCTACTCCCTACTCCCTACTCCAATTAACCTAGGACCAGGTACCTCACCCAGATATTGAAATCAGATAGTTTTTAGGAAAAATTGCGGATTTAGAAGCAAAAGCCCAGACTAATTTAACAGAATCAAACAAGGCTACTAGCTTCAAGCAGGGCTTTATCTTAGATTTACCTTAATGGGTAATTAGTAATCAGTAATTTTACCTCACTACTACCCACCAATGACCGATTACCATGAGCTCCTGTGTTAGCTTAAGTATATAGCCCAACAAACAATTGCTTATTTACCTGTTTCACCTCGATGCTGAAAATCCTTCTCAAGCAGCTGCGCCACGATCATTATATTCTTTGGTATAACAGCTTAATTATTATACTATTTTTAATTTTAAGTATTTATGTCAAGATTCAGGACAGGGGTTATATAGTCGTAGGACTTTTTGATGATCCTTTTCTTATAAATCGCCCCTACATCGGCACGTTATCAGCTGTCTCTGAATTAATGTGGTGCGTAGTAGTAACCATTTGTTTATGGTGCTGGTTATTGCTGAACAAAATCCAGCCTAATCAAAAAATAAATCGATTTATTTTTTCCTCTGCAATTGGCATTGGAATATTATTAATTGATGATGTTTTCAGGATTAATTTAATACTAGTAAATCAAGGGATTTCCAAAGCGCCGGTGTATTTTATGTATGGCATAGGTGCCATCCTGTATGGATTAGCTTTTTGGAGGATAATTCGAGCTACACCATATATACTGCTGATGATTGCGGCAATTTTATTTGTAATATCTGGTTTGGTGGATTCATCCCATTTCTCAGGACAAGGAACCCGAGCCATGCTAGAAGATGCCACTCGGTTATTGGGTATTATGAACATAACTCTCTATTTCAGCCAGGTATGCTGGCAGGTGATGCTGCAATCTTTATATAGAAAGATAAATCGAGCTTTATAATTCCCAAATTGGGAGTTAAAGTTCTCTGAGCAAAGAATTGTTGTGGGGTAATTTTAAATTACGTAATTTCACAGATTTACAGTCCCTGGTCAAAACGTTAAGAATAGAAGAACCAAGTGTGTCTTACTGTCATGGGAGGTGATTACCTTCTTGATACCCAGTTCCACTTCAAAAGGGAATTAACTCCAACGGATAAGTGGAAGATATGCTACTTGGTACGAAACTAAGCTGGTTAATCTGACCATTGCTGTTACCGTCGGTGCTGCTGGAAATTCACCCTTGCCCAATTGACCAACGGCATATGCTCACAATATTACAAGACATGTTCTCTGGTCATTATATATCCCACGAGCATTGCTATGTCTGGAAGCCTGAATTACTTGGACTTCATGCTGGTTCGGATTTGCTAATTGCCCTATCCTATTACTCTATTCTGCTGTTGGTGATCTATTTTTGGTCTCAAAACCAAGATCTGTCATTACTGAAGATTTTCTTACTATTGAGTCCCTTGGTTTTGTTCTCTGGAACTAGTCACTTGCTAGAGGTCTGGACAATTTGGCATCCAGATTATTGGCTTTCTGGTTTAGTCAAAGGGACTAGTGCCATACTTTCTCTGTCTAGCGCGATCGCACTAGTAGTAGTGATGCCAAAAGTCTTAGCATTCTCCAGTAGAGCTGCACTGGAAGCGACTAACACAGCTCTGGAAAAGGAAATTGCTGAACGTAAGCAAACCCTAGAAGAACTACTGAGATCCCAACAAACCTTGTCCCTCCTGGTAGAGCAAACTCCCCTTGGTTTCATTGAGTGGAGCCTGGATGGTGAAGTGATGCAGTGGAACCATGTAGCCGAAAAAATTTTTGGCTATAAGAAGATGGAAGCCTTTGGGCATCGTGCCCATGAATTGATGAAGCCGCAATCTTCCGTAGAGCAGTTCCAGCGAGTTCTGCAAGACTGTTTGAATTTTCAGTGTAGCAACTGCATTACGGAAAACTACCATCCACAAGATGGCAGTAGTATATTTTGCCAGTGGCACAATGCTCCCTTAATTGAATCTGATGGCACCATCATCGGAGTGGTGTCCGTGGTAGAGGATATCACGAAGCGCAAGCTAGAGGATGATGTCCTCAGCCAAGCCTATGAAGAGTTAGAACAACGAGTATTAGAACGGACAAAGCAACTAGCAGAAGCCAATGAAGTCTTAACAGCTGAAATCAGGGAGCGCCGCCAGGTTGAGTCCGAATTAGGCAACAACCTGGAGCTGCTCAACCGATTTTTGGAATATGTACCCGCAGCTATTGCCATGTTCGATCAGCAGATGAGGTACCAGTTTGTTAGTCGCCACTGGTACTCAGAGTACAACATATATGATGACAACATCATTGGCAAAAGCTACTACGACGTATTTCCAGAAACTCCTGAGGGTTGGAAGAAAATACACCAATGGTGCTTAGAGGGTTATTCAGCAGAGTGTGAAGAAGATTTGTTTATTCGCGCTAATGGTGAACAACAGTGGCTCAAGTGGGAAATCCGTCCTTGGGTTGACATTAGTGGGAAGATTAGCGGTATCATTATGAGTACTGAGGTGATTACAGAGCGTAAGGAAGCTCAAGAGGCCCTCAAACGACTTAATCAAGATTTATCCCGATCTAACCGTGAGTTAGAACAGTTTGCTTACGTGGCTTCCCATGATTTACAAGAACCACTGCGAGCGATTAGTAGCTACACCCAACTCTTAGCTAAAAAATACCAGAGTAACCTGGATGCTCAAGCGGATAAGTATATTCATTACATCGTAGATGGCGCTACTAACATGCAGCAGTTAATCCAGGATCTGCTGAGTTTTTCTCGGGTGGGAACCCATGGTAAAGAATTAGCAGCTACTGACTGCGAGGTAGTACTGAATCGGGTTTTAGACAATTTAAATGTGGCGATTATCGAGAGCGATGTCATAGTTACCCATGACTCCTTACCTGTAGTTATGGGGGATGATATACAACTGAGTCAACTTCTGCAAAATCTCATCGGTAATGCTATTAAGTTTCGCAGCCAAGAGCTACCCAGAGTCCATATTTCAGCGGAACTGAAGGGTAAGGAATGGATCTTTTCAGTTCGTGATAATGGTATTGGTATTGAGCCTGAGTACTTTGAGCGCATCTTTACTATTTTCCAGCGCTTGCATACCCGCCGTGAGTATCCCGGCACAGGCATTGGTCTAGCAGTTTGTAAGAAAATTGTAGAGCGTCATGGCGGAAAAATTTGGGTAGAGTCAGAGCTAGGAGTAGGCACAAAATTTTACTTCTCAATACCACAGCATCATCATGAGTTAAACATTATCTAGAAATTTCAGGAACTGGCATCATGAACATTATGACAAATACTCAACCAATTGATATTCTGCTGGTAGAAGATTCGTCGAGTGATGCCGAACTCATTTTAGAGGCATTATGTGATAGCAAGCTATCCAGTAAGTTTCACTGGGTTGATGATGGAGCTAAAGCGATCGCATTTCTCCGTAAGCAGGGAAAATATCAGGAAGCCCCACGTCCAGCTTTAATTGTTCTGGATCTTAATTTACCAAAAAAAGATGGTCGCGAGGTTCTCCAAGAAATCAAGGAAGACCCCCAGATAAGTACAATCCCAATTATTATATTAACCACATCTGACTCTCAGCAAGATATTATCAATACTTACAGACTAAAAGCTAACTGCTACATTTGTAAACCCATAGATTGGGAAAGTTTTATGTCGATGGTGAAGCGGATTGAAGAATTTTGGTTAGACCTTGTTAGACTGCCATTATATCAATAAATATGGACACCAATTCCCTGAAAATACTGCTAGTAGAAGATAACCCAGCTGATGCGGATATTCTCCAAATCATTTTAACTGATGCTCAAGAGATTCAGTGGTCACTGGTGCAGGTAGAAAAGTTACAAGATGCTATTGATTCCCTCAGTAAACATCATTTTGATATAGTCTTGTTAGACCTATCGTTACCGGATAAACAGGGATTGATTACGGTAACAAAAACCCACGAGGTAGTACCGGATTTACCCATTGTGGTGTTAACGGGTCTTAATGATAGAGTTACTGCCCTAGAAGCATTACGAAAAGGAGCACAAGATTATTTAGTCAAGGGCAAAATTGATAGTGAATTGCTGATGCGCACAATTCGCTACGCTATTGAGCGAGCCAATACTATGAAGCAGCTTCGACAAAGTGAGGAGCAATTGCAACGACTCAATGAAGAATTAGAACATCGCGTTGCAGAACAAACCGATGAATTAAGGCAAAAAAATCAGTACCTGCAAGAGGAAATTTCAAATCGGAAGTCCTTGGAAGAAGAACTTCGTCAGGCGTTGAATAAAGAAAAAGAACTCAATGACCTCAAATCTCGGATTGTTTCAGTCGTTTCTCATGAATATCGCACCCCACTGGCCACAATCCTCTCTTCGGCAGAATTATTAGAACATTACAGTCATAAATGGTCTTCCGAAAAAAAGCGACGTTATTTTCAGCGGATTCAAACGACGGTTCAACATCTGACTAAGTTAGTGAGTGATGTACTGCTATTCAGTAAAGCTGAGGCAGGAAAATTGGAATTCAAACCATTACCTATAGATGTGGTAGCCTTATGTAAGGAAATTGTGGAAGAATTTAAACTAACAGCTAAGACTGGGTTTACTATTAACTTTAACTGTATAGATAATTCAAAGGAAACTTCCTGCTGTAGTAATCAGGGTTGGTTTTGCAAAGCTGATCTAGATGAAAAACTATTGCGGCAGATTCTGTCTAATTTGCTCTCCAATGGGATTAAGTATTCACCGGATGGGGGTGATATCCAATTTGATCTGATCATGAGTGATGATAGTACGATGTTCCGGATCCAAGATTCTGGCATTGGCATCCCCCCAGAAGACCAAGAACGGTTATTTGAGGCTTTCCAGCGCAGTAGTAATGTTGGTACTATCTCTGGTACCGGACTAGGATTAGCAATTGTCAAAAAATGTGTTAACCTCCACGGTGGTGAGATTTGTGTAGAGAGTGAAGTGGGAGTTGGTACAGCCTTTACGGTCACATTGCCATTACACTCATCCCATTATTCAGCAAAGCCTAATACCTAGGTAAGGGTGTAAGTATGCCTAATTAGTCTTGCTGGTGAGCAAATTGGTGAGCACCAAATAGAGAAAGTGCGATCGCAAACCCCAGCAGAATCGGTATCGCATACCAGGGAAACTCAGACAGGGGTAAGTAAGCAGCAGCCCGGAGTCCAGTGCTGGTATAACTTAGAGGCAATAGATAGACAATCACTTTTAGGGCTGTAGGTAAGGTCCCTGGGTCAAAAAACGTCCCACCTAGGAAGGACATTGGAACAATTAAGAAGTTGTTGAAAAGACCAACCATTTCCAAGGATTTGACATTCAATCCCACTATCACCCCTAAACCGGCAAACACAGCACAATTAAGCACTAGCAACAAGAAAAATAAGGGATTGAGAAAACTCCATACTTTCCCAGTAAACAGCACTGCTACCAAAATAACTGAAGCAGATGTCATTAATCCCCGCAAAATCCCCGCCATCATTTTGCCGACATGCAAGGCTAAGGGATGGACTGGCATCAACAAGGTTTCCTCAAAGGTTTTGGTGTATAGCCGATCACCGCAAATGGAAAAGGTAGTGCCAGCAAAGCTAATGGTCATAGACGACAGCGCCACCATTCCTGGCAGAATAAATTCTAAATAGGATTCACCAACTGGGGGAGTCATTGTCCGATCTAAGGTACTCCCTAGGCCGAGACCAAATGCCAATATGTAGATCACTGGGGAGATTAGCCCACTAGCAACGACTTGGGTGGCTCGCACCCGTAACTTTAGCCAGTCCCCCCACAAAACCGTGAGGCTATCTGTGACTATAGTCGGTAACTGGGACGAATCAAGCAAGCATTGTGAATCTTTCGATTAACTCTATTGCTGATGCCAGCGATCAAACCCATGTCTATGCTGCATTGGTAGTCATGGATGACATTAGTGATGAAAAACGCCTCAAGACTACCATGTATCGCTATATGACCCAGGAGTTAGCAGAGGAATTACTTAAGCTTGATGACCATAAATTAGGAGGCGATCGCAAAGAGGTATCCGTTCTGTTCTCCGATATTCGTGGCTATACTGCCTTGACCGAAAGTTTAAAGGCAGAAGAGGTCGTGCGTATGCTCAACGACTATTTTGAGTCGATGGTGGATGCAATTTTTGAATATAAAGGTACCCTCGACAAATACATTGGCGATGCGATTATGGCTGTTTTTGGTTCGCCCTTGCCCCAAGAGGATCATGCTTGGAGAGCAGTGCAAACAGCTTTAGAGATGCGCCGCCGTCTCAAAGAGTTTAATCAGCAACGTGTTGAAACTAATCGAAAACCTTTAAAGATCGGCATTGGGATCAACTCCGATAGCGTCATTAGTGGTAATATCGGTTCAACTAAACGAATGGAGTTTACCTCTATTGGTGATGGAGTCAATTTAGGTGCTCGCTTGGAAACAGCTAGCAAGCAGTACGGTTGTGACATCCTAATTAGTGAAAATACTTACAGAGCCTGTCCTGAACAGATCTTGGCCAGGGAATTGGACAAGGTAATTGTTAAGGGCAAGACCAAGCCAGTATCCATTTATGAATTGGTGGGTCTAAAATCTGAACCGATTTCGGAGTACAAAGAACGAATCATTGAACATTACGATAAAGGCCGTCAGTATTACCTCCAGCGACAGTTCGCCCAAGCCATGGGTGAGTTTGGCACCATTATAGAAAAATATGACAAAGATGACCAAGCCTCTTTATTGCACCTGAGCCGTTGTCAGCGTTTTCTTCAAGAACCTCCTAAGGATGACTGGGATGGTGGCTGGAAGTTGTTAGAGAAATAGTCGTTAGTCCTTAGTAATTGGTAAAAGGATAATTGCGGGTTATAGCAATTATCAGCAGCGTTTGAGCAACATTGCTTATCCTTTTAAGGCAAAAGGCAAAAGGCAAAAGGCAAAAGGCAAAAGGCAAAAGGCAAAAGGCAAAAGGTAATACTAAAGAGGGTTTTAAGCGATGCAGCGCCGACCTGAAGGGAGCCAGTGCCTTCATGATGGGCTCCCCCCCATGAGCAACGGTTGTAGTTTCCACGGGGCTTACAGGGATGTAGGGCGGACGCAGGTGACCCAAACAGAACCCAAACCATGAGCGACTGCATCCCTGTTCCCTGTTCCCTGTTCCCTGTTCCCTGTTCCCTGTTCCCTGTTCCCTGTTCCCTGTTCCCTGTTCCCTGGACTAATCGATTAACGATTAGAGAACCTTGTGAGTGTACTCGTGCTGTTTGACATTATCTTCCTTAGTAACAACTCGCTGCATATTTAGCAACCGCTTGCGTTCTGTGGAAAAGTTGAAGTTATCAAACGTTGTGCCGAGGGGAATATGAGCGATCGCTTCTGGACAACTCTTATAAGTGCGTGCAGCGGCGAGGGCTCGGTTAGTAAAATCATCGCAAAACTGAGCATCTTCTGGGAACTCAGCGGGTTTGAGAAGGCTATCCCCTGAGATTACTTTACCTAGAGTCGTACCACAAGCCACTGAGTAAGATGTAGGAACGCTTTTAAGCAATGCTTCTAGGGAGGCTGAGGGGATGGGTTCAATAATTTGAACTTGATGAACTTCCCCCTCTTCTTTGATAAAGCAGGTGGCTAAGCCCACCACCAGGTAGTTATCGGTAGATAAATCGGGAGCATTAGCTAAGGGAGTTACAGCGGTCATAAGACGATTTCAGTAAACGATTTCAAACCAAGATATATCACGCGCCAAGATATATCAAATCAATAGCTTTGGTGGCATTCTATCAGCAGAGCAGGTCAGCTGATACCGATTAATCCAACAGCCGGTCACCTAACTCTTTTCTAAGTCTTTTATTAGAGTGATGGCTTTTTGGGATTAAAGCAACCGTAATATTACCCAACCAGGAACCATATTTGACTGGAGGTGGATGACGTATAACGGATTGAGCTGTTATTTGTAGATTTAAGGATGGCTGGGGTAAACAACCTGGAAGCGTTATGATTAGGTTTCAAAAAGCAAAAGCAGCTTTTGGCTACCTGCCATTATGTGTTTTTGTTTATACCGTTGATGATATGGCGTTGGAAAATATATAGTAAAGTATAATGCTACGTGAACATCATGACATAACACTACTAAAGTTGCGCCAGCAAGTTGGCTTAACTCAGCGAGAACTTGCTGAGGCTCTTGGAGTAACCCAAAAAACCATTTCCATTTGGGAAAGGGGTAAAATGCAGCCTAAGCTCTCCTTTTGGCAGACTAAGTTAATGATGGAAAAGCTCAACTGCACCCTTGATCAGCTAATCATTGCCACTGAGCTGAAACACCAGAATGAAAATGAAATTAAATCACCCCCAGTGGTACCACATAATCCCAGATTTTTCTAAAACTCAAGGGTGGAATCTTGGCCTTTGGCTAGGTCTGAATGATGTCCCTTGGGGGGCTGACTGCATATAATGGGTTGACTAGCGTCAGCACTAGGGCGCTAGTCGTTTGAATCTATGAGGATTAGCACAATGCTGGTGCCCTTTGGACAATCGTCCTTTGGAATATAGCTGAGTAAAAACCATGTCGTTACCAAAACTGTTACGAGCACTATGCCCAAGGTTAGCGTACTCTACGATCAAATGTAGTTAATGCTCCTTAGACCAGTCTAAAAGCTGTGGAACTCTTAGTCCCATGGCTTTTTGTTTGTTCTCAACTACAAAACCCCCTTAGAGCTTGGAATCATCCCTGCACGACGAGGATCAATTTCCACAGCCATGCGCATTGCTCTGGCAAATGCCTTGAATGTCGCTTCAATAATATGATGTGAATTGATCCCATCTAGTTGGCGGATATGTAGGGTGAGCTGACTATGGTTAACCAGTGCGACAAAAAACTCCCGCACCAGCTGGGTATCATAGGTTCCGACACGCTGGGTAGGAATTTCTAAGCCATAGCTTAAGTGAGGACGCCCAGAAAAATCTAGAGATACCAGAATCAATGCCTCATCTAGGGGAGCCAGGAAATTCCCGAAGCGGAAAATTCCTTTGCGATCGCTTAATGCTTTTGCCAAGGCTTGCCCTAGGGTAATCCCAACATCTTCGTTAGTGTGGTGATCATCAATTTCTAGGTCCCCATTTGCCTGCACCTCCAAGTCAATCAGTCCATGGGAAGAGATTTGATGCAGCATATGGTCTAAAAATGGGATGCCTGTATTAGCGGTGCAGATACCTGTACCATCTAAATTCAGTGACACTTGTACATCAGTTTCCCCAGTAGTACGCCTGACTGAGGCTGTTCGCGCCTTTAACTTAGACTCTTGGGTGTTGAGAATTATCGCTCCGCTCTCGATCTGCGTCGGGTTATCGCTTACTTGCATTACATCTGTGCTCCTGTCTAACTTAGCTTCATCCGCTCAATTGCCTCACAACGAACATGCGCAGCATGAGTGTGAGATCAATTGCGGACAGGGTTTATATCGTTTATACTAGATATAGTAGGGAATATAAATTAAGAGCTAACCGCCACCTACGTGCTTAAAAATAGAACTTATTGTATTGTTCCGGCGGGTCGGGGCATCCTGTGTCGTTAATAAAGTAACCCGTGTATCCGTGCGCCATAGCTGGAGTTGGTAAAAAGCCCACACTGAACCGTGCTTGTCAGTGTGGGAGTATGTCACCTACATCCCCATTATTTCGTAACCAGCGTCTACATATAAAACCTGACCAGTGATGCCACTGGCTAAATCACTACACAAGAAGGCAGCTGCTTTACCCACTTCTTCCTGAGTAACAGTGCGGCGCAGTGGTGCTACTTTCTCTACATGATGAATCATATCCATTATCCCCCCAACTGCTGAAGAGGCTAAGGTCCGGATTGGTCCTGCGGAGATAGCATTGACCCGAATCGTTTGGGGTCCGAGTTCTGCTGCCAGGTAACGAACACTCATTTCCAGTGCTGCTTTGGCAACACCCATCACATTATAATTGGGAATTACTTTAACCCCGCCAAGATAGCTGAGGGTGACAATGCTACCCCCATCAGTCATCAAGTGTTTCCAAGCTGCTGTTAGTCGATTGAGGGAGTAACTGCTAATGTCTAAGGCTAGGGAAAACCCCTCACGGGATGTCTGACTAAATTCTCCCGATAGATCTTCTTTATTGGCAAAGGCTAAACAGTGAATCAGGATGTCCAGTTTGCCCCATTGTTTTGCGATCGCATCCGCAATCGCTTCAATTTGGGCATCGTTTCGGACATCACAGGGCATGATAAGGCTAGGCTCGAGCGGCTCTACCAGGTCTCGAACTTTTTTCTCATAGCGACCTTTTTCGTCAGGCAAAAAGTTCACACCTAAATTTGCCCCCGCGTTGTGCAACTGTTGGGCGATCCCCCAAGCAATGGAGCGGTTGTTGGCGATGCCAGTGACAAAAGCATTTTTTCCGTTGAGATCGAGCATGGTTTTGAGGTTGAGTCGCGCTATGAGTCAGGGTTGAAGGTTAGTTAGCCATCTATGACAGCCCAGTTATTATATCCCTGAATGCAGCAACGTTGAGTTTTTCAGCTCCATCTCAACTAGTAATAGGTAATTGTGAGCCCAAGTCTGGTCAAGTATTAAATTGTTATAATTTTTATTATAAATTTTCAGTATAAACGTTTATTATCGTTTATAAGCAAGCGTGCCAGGTAATAAAACTACCTCTATCGGCGATCTGCAATCACCCGGAAGCGAAATAGCGACTAACTCCCCAAGTTAATAGGGATGGGTTATGGCAAGTTTGGTGAGGTTACTCACCCGACTAGAACCAGGGAAATGGCTATTGTGCACCCCATACCCGTTCGCTCCACACCCCAAACCGGGTCTCCTGTTTACCCTTCAGGCTTACCCCCTGAGGTCAGCACCAATCATGACCCCTGAGGTTTTTAGTGTTTGGTAGCAATTTTTACAAAAAATTAGCTCAGATTGATATTAAGTAGTGGGAATTGACACTCACCGGCCTGTTCGCGTAGCGTGGCCAAAGGCCAAACGCGAACGGCTTTGCCAAAAGGCGCGGGGATTCCTAGATCTACGAGCCGCCGTAAACCGCCGAGTTCCTATTTTTGACGCCGCCAAAAACAAGACAATACAAAACCCGCAAATCCGTGAAAACACCAAATTCCCAGTCAATTCACGACAGACCTAGAGGGCAGTTCTCCTTAGGCGTTCAAGTACTTGTTGGAAGTGCCTTAAAAGTCCGTTTCCCTTCCTTTTCCTCAAGTTCCGGTGTGCCCCACCGTACTTTGTTTTATCTCAAAGGTTATTCTTCTAGGTTCACACGCCAACTGTTGATTGACGATTGGGTTTTTAAAGAGGACTTTCCCTACCCTCTAGGCATTACTTCTTTATGGGCAATCAATTGCGGATCTCTCTTCCGGTTGAGCCAACGGTTTCTCAGCCTGTACCTATCTAGATTATACACCAAACAGACGTGGATTTTCAGAAAGCCGTCCTAGAAGGACGGGGTTTTAAACCCAATATTTTTGATAAATTTGTCGATTCCACGATGATTGGTACTAATCGCCGCTTTCCCCTCAGGGGTTAAGTAAGAATCAAGCCAAGAGCTTGCTAAAATATAGACTAGCAGTTAATACTGTTGGCCTGTTGGCAAATTAGCTCAAAACTTGCCCGGTGCGGTTACAGTCGTCGAATTAAATTCGCCACGGGTCGCACCGCCGAAATTGATGGGCAAGGGGAATTGGAAACGGTTGTAGCAGTTCACAACAAACTAAATAAAACTGTTTAAAATCCGCTAAAATAGCCTAAATATACCAGATTAATGAGCTAATCCGTGGCTTAACATCCCCGGAAGTCTCTTAAATGTAAATAGATAGGGGCATTTGTACAAAGAAATAGATATGGATAGGGTTGTGACGCAGGATACACCACTAGCGGCTGTGTTTCGTCAGATTGGTAGAGGAGCGTTTCCACCAGTCGTAGAAACCTATGAGCGAAGTAAGACGATTTTCTTTCCAGGAGATCCAGCTGAACGGGTTTACTTTTTGCTAAAAGGTGCTGTAAAACTTTCTAGAGTATACGAAGTAGGGGAAGAAATTACTGTAGCACTGCTGCGAGAAAATACGGTTTTCGGTGTTCTATCCCTGATTACTGGTCACCAATCTGATCGGTTCTACCATGCAGTTGCCTTTACAACTGTAGAGTTACTCTCTTCCCCGATTGACCAGGTCGAAAAAGCACTGAAGGAAAACCCGGAATTATCAATGTTGATGTTACGGGGGCTATCGTCTCGGATATTACAGACGGAAATGATGATCGAAACCCTAGCTCATCGGGATATGGAGTCTCGATTGGTGAGTTTTCTATTAATTCTCTGCCGTGACTTTGGGATACCCTGTGGCGATGGCATTACCATTGAACTGAAGTTGTCCCATCAAGCGATCGCAGAAGCTATCGGTTCGACTCGGGTGACTGTCACCCGTCTACTGGGAGACCTACGGGAAAAAGAAATGATTTCGATTCACAAGAAAAAAATTACTGTCCACAAGCCAGTGGTTTTGAGTCAGCAATTTACTTGAAAATTAGTGATTGCAACAACAATAAACCTGATTGCGACCATTAGATTTAGCAATCCGTAGGTTCTCGTCAGCAGATCGCAGTAGGCTTTCCCCTCTATGGTCGTCCGTATGGTTAAGGGAAGCAACACCCAAGCTAATGGTAATTCCGAGCACCAATCTTCCATCAATCTGAAACGGTTGATCGCTAATAATATGTCGCACTCGATTAGCCACTGCTAGGGCTTCTTCACAGTCAGTGTGACTAAGAATGATCACAAACTCTTCTCCACCATAGCGAAAGAGGGAATCTTGAATTCGTAGGTTATGTTTGAGACGACTTGCCAGTAGCTTGAGAGCGCGATCGCCTACCGGATGTCCGTAGTTGTCGTTGATGGACTTGAAATAGTCTACATCTAGGATAATCAGACTCAGGGGCGTTGATTGACTAAAGGCATTTTCGACTTGTCGGGGTAACTCCCATTCCATTGCCCGACGATTGCTCAATTCTGTCAAGGGATCAACCAATGCTATCCTAGATAGGAAATCATTAGTGTGCATTGCTTGCCGGTATAGTCGCACTCCTCGTAACCCTGCCTGAATTTGTGCCTTAAGCAACCGATTTTCTGCTACAGCTATGGCTGAGTCTTGATTACTGATTGAACTGATCCGTAAGTAGGCATCTGCACCGTTTTCTAGGGCTTGAGCACATTCTCTTAACTCCCAGTTTGGGTCTCGGCCCATTTTTGTAATCGCTATTTCGGGCAAGTCATTGATCAAAATGCAGTATATCCAACCGAGCAGCTTTTGTTCTTTAATATGACGACATATTTGTAAACTAGCCACCTGGGTTGCCTGCAAAATTAAAATAGCGGGTTGTCTAGTCTTGATGAGTTGTATGACATCATCAAGTTCCCAAGATACCTCGACAGTGCTAGACCTTATATAGCAAGTCCGCTTCACAAATGCAGTGATAAACTGTTTATTTCCTACTACTAATATAGAAGTATCGTTTTTATTTATAGTTAGCTCTACAGAGCTAATACATTCACCAGCAATTAATAATCTTAACACTGCTACTTCTTCAAGAAAGTATTAGCTAATACGTTTGGCTCTAAATTCACCAGTCTATGGGATTGGCTATGGGATAGATAGATTCTAGATAACTAGATAAATTTCTCCTATTGCTGACTATCGTTTGGGAGCTCAAGTACAGTTGGATCAGTTACCAATTTCCCATTGCCGATTCCCGATTCCCCANTCTAACTGTAGATCAGGCTCGGTGGCATATGAGTGAGAAGTTGGAGGTGCCAGAGGGGATTCATCTTTTCCCCTTACCCCCTTACTCTCCTGAATTACAACCGGCAGAGCGATTATGGCCTGTGGTGAATCAAGCCTTGGGAAATATAGTATTTGACTCAATAGAACCCCTTGAAGACCTTGTTGAGCAACGCTGGCGCTATTTGCTCAATTCCCTGAGAGTTGATCCGCTGCATCAGCTTCTATCATTGGTAGCCTGAGGTAATGGAAGAAGCTGCTTAACTATGGTCAATTAATGTGACTTGATATGAGAGACTTGGTAAAGTAAAAAAAATCAGAATAATTATCGATGTCAGGAGTACCGAAAATAGACATTGCTGAATCAGTAGAAGAACTAAAATCTCTAATGAAGCAGCAGAAAACGAGATTGGGATATGGGGTGCGACTAGTTATAACTAGGAGCCTGTAGAGTATACAGGGTAAACGCATCGAAATTTGTATCAAAATTTACAGTTAAAAACTAAACAATAATATCAAAAATCTATAATTACCCTGTTGATTCTCAATAAGCACAATTCATTCTCAATTCTTGGCCGTGTTATCCTTGGTCGATTTGAGAGTACTCTACATTCGGGTTTCGTACGCAAATCCGACTTTGATTATTGTTCAAAGTCAGCGTAAAATTTGTTGACTTTGAACAAAAAAAAACTGCTTTAGGATGGGATTTATTCGAATTAAAAAAAAAATTGACTTAATGAGAGTTTTGTATGTTACCATTTAGACCAAATTAGATGCGTTTACCCTGGTATAAAAGACAGGGGTATGAGTTAGGGAAAGAACGTCAATAAAAGAATAATGAAGATGAGAGAATCGAAAGAATTAGGGGCTTACATTCTTGGGCCAGATCAAGAAGTTGAGTCACAAAATCTCTTAAGTGATTACTACAGTATCCAACCTCAACCAGGTGACACAAAGCAACGTGTAAAATTTGGTACAGCTGGGCATCGAGGTACATCGACCTTGGGAAGTTTTAATGAAGCTCATATTCTTGCGATCGCTCAGGCGATCGCGGAATTTCGTCAACAACAGGGAATTTGTGGTCCAATGTTTGTAGGAATGGATACTCATGGCCTGTCATCACCCGCCCAAAGAACTGTCTTAGAAGTTTTCTCTGCCCATGAAATAGATATTTACATTGCTCCCTTGACGGGGGATGCTCGCTATACGCCAACACCAGTTATTTCCTATGCAATTCTTCACTATAATAGGGGGAAGATAAGACATTTGGCTGATGGCCTGATTATCACCCCGTCTCATAATCCTCCTTGCGACGGCGGTATAAAGTACAACTCGCCCTCAGGTGGGCCAGCGCAGCCCATAGCAACTCAATGGATTGAGGCGCGTGCTAATCAACTCTTAGGGAATGGTAATCGAGAGGTCAAGCGGTGGACCTATGAAAAAGCTCTAAAGGCTCCTACCACTCATATTTACGATTATATTTCTGGTTATGTTAGAGATTTATGCACAGTTGTAGACTTAAAAGCTCTTTCCACCTCAGATATTCATATTGGTGTTGATCCGTTAGGTGGTTCGAGTGTTTGTTACTGGGATGCAATTGCTGAGCATTATCAACTCAAGCTAGATATCCTTGAGCGAACCATTGATCCAAGTTTTTATTTTCTGGCACCTGATTGGGATGGCAAGCGCCGCATGGATTGCTCTTCTCCTGAGGTCATGGCTAACTTAGTGAAAGTAAGAGATAAGTATGATATAGCTTTTGGCAATGATGCAGATAGCGATCGCTTTGGTGTGGTCACACCTAATGCTGGTTTAATCCCTCCCAACCACTTTCTTGCTGTAGCAATTGGTTATCTGGCTCAATCGCGATCTGATTGGTCTGCCAGCGGTGTTATCGGTAAATCTATTGTGACCAGTGATATGCTCAATCGGGTTGCTCGTTCGATTGGCTACTCACTCTATGAAGCTCCCATTGGATTCAGATGGTTTGTTCCAGGACTGCAAGAAGGTAGTCTAAATTTTGCTGGTGAGGAAAGTGCTGGAGCATCTTTTCAGCGTAAAGACGGTTCTGTATGGACAACAGATAAAGATGGGATTGTCATGAACTTGTTGGCAGCAGAAATTTTTGCGAAAAGTGGAAAGGATCTCAGCAGGCACTATCAAGATTTAACCGATAAGTATGGTGAATGTTACTATACTAAGATTTTTGTTCCTGCTAAACCAGGCCAAAAGAAAAAACTAAGTCAACTCTCAGAGTTTGAAATAAGTGCGTCTACTCTGGCGGGGGATCCTATTGTTGCTAAATTTACCAGGGCTCCGGCGAATGATGCATCATTGGGAGGGATTAAGATCAGGACGACTAATGGATGGTTTGTTGCTCGTCCGTCAGGAACGGAAATGGTAGAGCCCGTTTATAAGGTTTATGGAGAAAGTTTCAAAAGTGAGCATCATCTGGACTTGCTTATGCAAGAAGCTATCCAGATTGTAAATAATGTTACTCAATAAATTTTACTAGTTACTAGTTAGTATAAATACGAACAATAAATACTCTAAATTAAACCGGGCTGATGGCTTATAACTCACATTCCGCAGGTCCTCATGTACGTTTTGAAGATTTTAAAAGTCAGACGGGGCAATGGTTTCAGGAATTAAGTCCCAACCGACTCACGGTTGAATAGTCCTTCATTGTCGGCTATTCGACCCCATTGGGTCGGCTATTAGTGGCGCAGCGAACGCACAGTTTACGCAATTGCTACCCTCAATCGTTGCCCCAACTAATCTCTCCCCTGGACGACTCACATGCCCGAATTGACTGGGGTTTGAGCTGGCTAGCACCACGCTCGTATTAATCTGGGTTTAATGCTTATATAGTAAGCATTCTAGCATTTTTAATAAAATCCCCCAGCAACACTGTCAACCTGCGGAATGTGGGTTATAAGATTTTTCATCGTCGCTGCCATTACAGTGCTGATGAAGTTAGGTGGGCTTCTAGGAAAATACTTGAATGCCTCTACAGTTTGAGAATTTTGTGACCAGGCTCGTGAGTTAAATGTTGTGTTAGTAACTGGGGAGAAATTTCTCTACAGGTCAGCTCGGCTCAAAACATCTTTGTAGAATTTAACGATAGTTTCTGCCATGAGTTTGGAATGCCAAGATTTTTCGTACACAGCTCTTGCCTTTTTGCCAGCATGCAGTAAATGTTCTCGATTATAGGCAATACATTTGATTGCATTCGCCAATGCTCTGGAATCTCCTTTTTCGACCAGCATGGCCCAATCGCCATCATTGACAAGTTCTGGTATACCGCCCACATTCGTTGCAATGAAGGTGCGACCTGATGCCATAATCTCGAGCAACGAAAGGGGAAGGCCTTCAAGCAAAGACGGCAAAACAAATAAGCTACACTGCTCGATCGCTTCATAGATATCCTCAACATAGCCATGTAAAATCACCGAATTCTCCAGCTCAAAGGCACGAATGAGAGACTCGACTCGGTAACGCTCTTGTCCATCACCGTATAAATGGAGCGTTATCTGAGAGTTTTCAGCCTTGAGCATTGCCATTGCTGCTAATAGGAATTCTAACCCTTTTTCCTCAGACAAACGGCTGATACAACCAATATGGTTAAATGCAGTCTCTGCAATTGGACTCATAAAGGTTTCCCAGGATCTATTCTGGGGAGGTAAAAAGGAGGGAATCACATGTAGAGGCTTGTTTTTGTCACGTAAACGCCAAATGTTACTTGCTGCCTGATAAGACATGGCAATCACACCCTGAACGTTCTGCAACACATATTGTTCATCTTTGCCCATCCACCAAACTGAGGGAGAAGCATTGGTGGTTTCTGTAACTACAATCGGAATGTTGTTATGCGCTGTATCTGTTGTATGTTGCACCCAGGCACAAGCTAAGGACTCCACCGGAATAAAGTGAAGGATGTCCCATGACTGTTGTACTAATAACGCTTGGAGAGTATTGAGTTTTTTGTCTAGGGAACCCTCGACATCTAAAGAAATAAAACGAATGTTTTGCTGTTGTAATTGTGCTGTAAAGCTAGGGTGAATGGTTCCTTCCGCGATCATAACCGTCACCTGGTGTCCCAACAGGTCTAAAGCCAGTGCAGTGGCCATGGTTAGGACCTCCGATCCTCCCATATGCTCGAGCCATTGAGTCACAATTACGATGTTCATGGATTGCCAATATTCATAGGTACACTTCTATGTACCTAGTGTACTAATTAGTTTGCAATGCTAATTGATTAAAGCGTCAGGTCTTCTGACGCCAAATACGTTCCACAGCCGTTCCGGCTACAATGCGCTGAGCATGAAACTTAACCCGCTCAAGATCTTCGGAAGAGACTTGTGAGGAATATAGTTGTAAATTTTGGAGCTTTTCTTCAAGGTGTTGACAGATGTCAATCATTTCTAACTCAGCAGCACCTAAGGTTTGCTGAACCCAGGTTTCAATTGTACTGAGTTCTTCAAACCCCGTATAGGGAACATCTTCATAAAAAATCTTTTCCAGCGAAGAAGTGGCTGACCATAACAAAACAGCTTTCTGCAGAATGATGTGATCGATATGGTTGCCAATTCCCAGAGGAACCCAAAGGCGTGTTACACCAGTTTGCGTGTTTAAAAAGGACTGAATAGCTTGAATACTTGCTTCCGCATCGGGATCCTGACGATAATCAGTTACAGTAAAGATTGTATCCAGGTTAGTATAACCCCGAAGTGTCACATCCTTAAGACCGATGCCCTCATGCTGAAGCCCTAACTTATTCGCGTAGGCGATATCCTCTGCATATCGAATATTGCAAATAACGGCCTCGGAGGATCCTGATTCCACACTATAGGGCGCATAAATGCTCTTTTGAAAAACAGTCACAAGCTTAGGTTCGTGACAATATCCTTTCAGCAGAAGACCACCAATCGAATAAGCAACATCATCAGCGTGGGCTGAGAGAAGTAAGTCCATACACGTATTTGAAGTTTTTCAACTACACTGTGCAAAATTCTAAAGACATCCCTGAGGTAAAGCTGGCTGGCTGCATGGGATGAAGACGCTTGTACACAGATACCAACCTTAGACCGACGTCTAAAGCAATCTTTTCTAGTTCTTCTTGATGGTACAATCGCTGTCGGAGTGTACGATAGACTGTGCGCTCAACTGTCCCATCAGGTGCAATCCATTCAAATATTTGGTTACTTGTCATGATTTGTCTATGGGGATCGTAATCTTCAGCTGAGCGCATGGCAACAGAGCGATTCCCAGAAGGGGTTGATACTTGATGAACAATCCCAAAAAAAAGCATTGGTTTAGCTCCGGCTTGGCTAGCTTTGGCCAGTCGTTCTTGACTGCGACCACGTAAATCTGTCATAAAACGTCCTCCTAGCTTAAGGCTAAGGGCAATATTCTTAAGGGCACTCCGTAAACTAGATTTGTCCAGAAAATGGGTTAGAAAGTCATCGACTGCGATCGCAACATCAACCTTCTTCCCATAGGAAGATGTCACAATATCCAGGGAACTGAGATGTAGATTATCTTGCAGGCTAGAGTGTCCTTCCTGGCTGAAACTTTTTAACTTGTCCTGGAAGAAAGAAATCATCTCTGGCGAGCAATCAACTGCGTGGACCTCATAATTACATTGAGCCAGAGGAATTGCTAAGCGACCTGTCCCACAACCAATATCTAAGATACGATGCTCTCCAGATTTCAGCGCCGACTGATAGTATTCAACCGTATCACCGCTATCAGCATCTCCAGAAGCAGAATCCAGTAATACTGGTTCGTAAAAGAGATGTTCCCAGGGACAGCAATATTTTTCCTGCATTGATTGCATCTCCTAAAGTTGTACTCGGTATTCTGACCAGTTCGGATCGATCATATCCTCTAGGTCCATATAGCGACGGTTGTAGCACCAATTACAATCACCACAGATTGCAATTTCCTGTCCCTGATTGAAGCGTGCCAAGTGCTCTTTCCTCAGTTGAACCATCTCGGGACCATTCCAGAAATCTTCGAAGCTTCCCTCACTCCAATTTGCAAATGTGAACTCTTCCACCCCATTAAGGTGATCACAAAATCCCATGCGTCCTCGACTATTGACATAAAGGTATTGCCAAGGATGAATACACAATTTTCTAACCGCTGGCTCATACACTTGTTCTTCAATCAATGAGGCAGAAAGTTCAATACGAGCCCCTGTTTCCTCAACTAGGGTTTTCAAAGCAGCTGTTTCTGCTTTCACGGTTTGGATATGGTACTTCAGATGATTTGGATCGCCATCACTGGTTTTCAAGGGCTCCAGCTTAAAACGGTCAATCCCAAGGTCGAGACCGATGTGAACAATATTCTTGATATCCAGCAAGTTCATACCACTGGCAGTAATGCAGAAATAAACTTGCTGCTTTGGATCTAACCCCGAAGTTTCTGCTGCTCGGATGATCTGGCGAACATTTGCCAACATTTTTTCTAGTTTTGCTCCTACTCGCAGCTGTTCATAGAGTTCGGGATCCGCTGCATCAATGGAAACACCAACAATCACCCCCGCTTCTCCAAGCTTCTGCCACAGGTGGGGTTTATTTACTGTTGCATTAGTGATCAATTTTTTCTGCAGTGGAAACCGCATAGCATAATCGAGATATGCCTCGAAATTAGGTAGTAGTGTACTTTCACCCCAACCGCGCAAATCGACAAAGCGGGCATGAGGAAAAAGTGCATCTGCAATCTCTTTGAACACCTCTAGCGACAGAACATCACCCGCAACGGCTGATTGTCGACACATGGGACAGAGAAGATTACACCGATCAGTTAATTCAATGTAAAGTCCCTGTGGATAATCGCTACAGTGAGCTGAAACTATTTGTGTTTGAGAATTGTTTTCGATTGTTTTGCTGATGGATAACATAAATTATCTCCTCAAAAAATGATACTAATTAATATGGAAAAGCCTTCTAACAGCCCTACAGTCATGACTTAGGCATCATTTGAATCCTCCAAAAGCGATATCCGGGAGGATGAAAGCAAATTAGAACAAACATAATTGACCTGATCTAATGTCATCGTTGGATACAGAGGAAGGGTTATCACCCTTTGAGAAAACGCCTTACTTTTTTCGACTCCAGAAGCTTCTAAATGTCCAAAAGCAGTAAAATTAGTAATGCAGGGATAATGTAGACTGGTTTGGATGCCTGCAAGCTTCAAGTCTTGAACAACACGTTCACGTGTACGTTGATCGGGTGCGACAATTGGCATTAAATGATAAGCTGAGTCACCAGAGAAATGGCGGAAAGGAATTATCCAATTAGACAATGAATCCAGCTGACTATAATAGGCATTCACGATTTCCTGTCGTCGATGATTATTGCTCTCTAGCTTTTGAAGTTGTGTGCGTCCTAAGGCAGCTCTGATTTCATCAAAACGATAGTTAAAACCATGTAGAACTACATCGTAAGATCGGGCGTGTCCCTTGTGGCGTTCCCAGGTTAGCGTAGTCATTCCGTGGGAGCGCAATAAGCGAACACGCTTGGCCAAATCGTCTTGATCGGTTGTGATGAGCCCTCCTTCTCCTGTCGCCAGGTTTTTATTACTAAAGAACGAGAAACAGGCAATATCTCCCAGTTGTCCCACTCGATGACCGTGAGGAAACCGAGCTTGTGAGTCCAGGTAGCGAGCACCCACTGCATGGCAAGCATCCTCAATCACGGCTAAATCATGGCGTTCACAGAGGGCTCGAAGGTCAGCCATGCGACAGGGATATCCTCCATAGTGCATAACGACAATTGCCTTTGTTTGCTGCGTAATTCGATGTTCAACATCTGTGATATCAAGGGTTGGTTCATCCAGGCTAATGATATCTGCAAAAATGGGGCGAACACCCACTGCAATAGCCGTGTTAGCCGCAGCAACAAAATTAAGCGCAGGTTGAATAACTTCGTCTTCTTTTCCTAATCCCAAAGCCAGGTAAGCGAGTTGCAGGGCAGCGGTACCACTCGAAACGGCGATCGCGTGCTTAACTCCCAAAAACGATGAAAACTCTTCCTCAAAAACTTTGACTTCTGGCCCCATAGACAGCCATTGCCGCTGGAGAACTCGCTGAATAGCCTTTTCTTCTTCTACTCCGTAATCCAAATCGCTGAGGGGAACTTTCCAGTTAGACAAGGTCAAATTCCTCCCGTTTCTCAGCAAATAAATCTTGGGCTTTTGCATAGTCATCGGGCCGACCAATATCTAGCCAAAGGCAATTGGCAGGATAAGCACAGACTTGCTCGCCTTCCTCTATTAGCCGTAAAACTAAGTCTGGGAGATCGAGGTATTTGCCATACTCAATATATTTAAGGACACGGGGCTCATAGGCATAGATCCCCATGCTGACCGGATAAGAGGTCTCTGGCTTTTCGATGTAGTCAATCACTTGATGGTGGTCATTCAGCTTCAAGACACCCAAATCAATCTTGACATTCCGAGTATAGCAGGCGATCGTAAGTGCCGCATTCTTATCTCGATGAAACTGAATAAGATGGTTAAAATTTAAATCAGTGAGTAAATCACCATTCATGACCAAAAATGTTTGGTCAAGATTTGGAATGAAGGATAACGAGCCTGCAGTTCCCGTTGGCTCTTCCTCTTCAACAAAATCCAGGTTTATTTTTTCTACCAAGCTATGTCGATGATCAAAGTAAGCCTTCACCAACTCTGCTAAATGGCCCAATGTTAGGGTAATGTTGGTAATGCCATAGCGAAGCAGACGGCGGATGAGAATTTCTATAATCGGAACATCACCTAGTGGAACTAAAGGTTTAGGAAAATTGACTGTAAAGGGCTTAAGGCGCGTGCCTTTTCCTCCAGCTAAAATGACAGCCTTCATTCCTGCGGTAAGATGGTGATCGGTACTTGAGCCAGACCCTTTCATACTACCTCTCAGACAACATAGTCTTGATTTCGATATTGAGCTTGGTGCTGTTTCATATATTCAGCAACCTGTAATAGTCCTGCTTCCAAAGACACCTGAGGCTGCCATCCTAATCGCTGTTTTGCATTTGAAGCATCACACAAAAGTAGATCAACTTCACTTTGCTTGGGACGTTGCCGTTCAGCCGTACTTATAATCTCAGCATGACTGTTTACGACCTTTAAGCAAGTATGGGCAATTTCTGCCACGCTCACTGCATTACCCTGTCCAAAATGGATAGTTTCTCCCTCGATACCTGATGCTTCTGATGCCAATAAGAAGGCTCTCGCAGTGTCCAATACAAAGGTTAAGTCTCGCTTGGGCGTTAAATTTCCTAAACGAATTGTGTTCGTTCCTGCCATAGCCTGAGACAGCACCGTTGGAATAATAGCCCGCGCTGACTGCCGAGGACCATAGGTGTTAAATGGTCGTAGGGTAACGACAGGCAAGTCATAAGTGCAAAAGAAAGATTCCGCAAGTTTATCAGCTGCAATCTTACTCGCAGCATAAGGAGATTGAGCCTGTAAAGGATGATCCTCCCTCATCGGTGTATAGAGGGCAGTACCGTACACTTCACTAGTTGAAGTAATAATAACCCGACGCACTGTTTTTTGTCGGCAGGCTTGCAAGATATTCAAAGTTCCACCTGTATTGGTTGCAAGATAAGAAGCAGGAGCGTGATAGGAATAGGGAATTCCGATCAATGCTGCCAGATGGAAAACAACCTCGCAATTTGCAACCAGATCTGTCACGAAGTAGGGATCGGTAATATCGCCTAGACAAACCTCTAGATTTTCTCGTAACTGAGGCTGAATGTCTTGAAGATGTCCCCAGCTGCCTTGACTATTGTAACGAACCAAAGCTCTGACTTGATGCCCATTCTGAAGCAACATCTCAACAAGATGGCTAGCAATAAATCCACCTGCACCCGTTACTAAAACTGTCATAGCTACTCTTTAGAAATTAGGTTAATCTAGAGATTAGAAGCTGAAATAGCGTCGATGATTTCATCAGGAGAGTCTGCAAGCAGCGAAGCATGCAAAATATATTTAACTGCATCCAGAAGATCAGACGCTAAATACGAAACTTCTGCAGCATTTGTCCATTCAGGTCGATAGAGATTAGATTGAATTAAACAACTTCCTTTGCAGCCAGCGTTGGCCCCTGCTAAAACGTCACTAATTGAATCTCCAATCATCCAACTTTGTGAAATTGAGAGCCCCATTTCTTGCGCAGCCCGCAGTAGCATGCCTGGCCCAGGTTTGCGGTCAATGTGCTCGATCTGCGTCAGGTCTGAAGTTTGAGGAACATGGGGACAGTAATAAATAGCATCAATGCCAATCCCTTGGTCGTGAAGTAGCATCTCCAGTCTGGCATGAATAGATTCTAAGCCCTTCAGACTTAACATCCCCCTTCCTACAACAGATTGATTCGTGACTACGACGCAAGCAAACCCAGCTTCTCGTAGCAAAGATAGTGCAGAAACAGCAGTGGGCTCTAACTCTACATCCTCAGGATTGCAGAGATGGTGAACATGCTTGATCAATGTGCCATCCCGGTCTAAGAAGATCGCTGGCTTAAGTTTTAACTGAGTTGCCATAAGAAGAATTGACCCTAAACATCAATCTTATCTTCAAATAATCCACAAATCTTCTGGCTAAACATATGTCCTAAAACGAGCTGAACATCTTCGATAACACCATAATTATTAGAGGGAATCGTAAGGTTCAAATCAGCCATTGAAGCAACTTTACCACCACCAAACCCGGTGATCGATATCGTTTTGATACTGAGATCTTGAGCAGTTGCACAGGCTTCTAAAATGTCAGGCGAATTACCTGAGGCCGTTAGCATCAATAAAAGGTCACCCGGATTGCCTGTTTCCTTAACCTGAAAACTAAAGATCTTTCGGAAATCAAAGTCATTGCCAAGTGCAGTAATAATCGATGGAGAGCCTGCCAAATTGAGAACTCGCAGCCGTGATTGATAGGTGCGAAAAGCACTAGTTAAGTCACAGTGATAATGGGATGCATTACTGGCACTGCCACCATTCCCAATGAGCAAAACCTGTGCCTGTCGTAATCCAACATCTGCAATGAGATGGGCGATCGCTTCAACCGTATCAAAATCCAAATTAGCGAGTACATCACTGAGTGTTTTAGCATATTTCCTTGGATTTTCAATTATCTGTCGAGGCCGATATTTGCTCTTTTTTATTGATGTAACAGGACTCATGATTTTAATATTTATTTTACAAGACTGCATTTATATTTCGAGTCAAAAAAATTGGGAAAAATCTTGACGAAACTGGTCTAGTCGGCTCGGGGTACCAATGTCATAAAAACGATGTTTACTCATAAAGGTTTGCATTGTTCCAGCGGATGCGAAATCTGGAAAAATATCTTCTTCTAAGCTAGCTGGAATTTTATTGGGAAAGTTATCTATATGGTTAAGATGTAAGACTAAAGCCCCTGCATCAACATATTCAAGTTTCAGATCGGGTCTATCTTTAATGTATTGCTGGAGAAATCCATCAGGGCTGACTCGAACATTATTGGGAACCGGCAGTTCACCTTGATTTGGATAGATTGTCATGATGGCTGTTTGATCGTACTGCTGAGAATGTTGAAACATCAGCGAGTAGTCACACGGCAGAAAAGAGTCACCGTAGACAACAACAAATACATCATTCAACTTTTCATAGGCATTGGATAAGCAGCCTGCTGTCCCTAATGGCATTGTTTCGACACTATATTCAATCTCAACATTCCACTTATGGCCATTACCAAAGTAATCTTTCACTTGTTCCCAGCGATAGCCAAGTAATAGCAAGATTGACCGAATGCCCTGTCGCTGTAGATACTGAATTTGGTACTCCAAGAAAGGATGTTCTTCAACTGGAGCCATAACCTTTGGCAAAGTATCTGTAAGAGGAGCAAGACGCGTTCCTCTTCCTCCTGCGAGAATAACAGCCTGATCAAACATGATTAGGCCTCCTGCATTGCTTTTGTTGAGACAGAACTGTGTGTTTGAGAAAATACATCAATATCTCTACGGGCTCGCTCTATCGCCGTGAGTATCTCAGCCTCATTAACACAGACTAAAGGTTTTTCATGAGTCATCGCAACCAGACCAATCGACCGCAATAAAACAAAGGGATGTTGTTCTAAACCTGAACTGAGATAGCCATGTTTGTTGTCCTTCCGGATCAGTTGGAGGGTTTTGTCAAAATCGAGGGTCTGTGGAAATTGAATCTTCGGATTAGCACCATGGAGTAGACGGTAGTGTAACCAATACTCCTCTTCACTTAACCATTCTCGATTTAAGGAGATGGCAGAAGCTACTAACATTCCTAATCCAACAGCAATCCCATGGGATAATTCACTGTGCTGGACCTCTAAAGCGTGACCCACCGTATGGCCATACTCCAGGGAAATCCCTATTCCCTTTTCATAAGGATCGATAAGAAGTAGCTTCTGTTTTGCCTTTATCCCGAGCAAAACTAATTGAATCCACGTGGAATCATTAGCTGGCTGCCTAATCAAGGAGACCAGCTTTTCTGTTTGTTCAGCATCAAAAACAAGGCAATTTTTGATTAGTTCATTGATGCCAGCAATAAGTTCTTTTTCAGGCAAAGTCTTCAAGAAATTGACAGAGACAAAACTAGCTTCAGGTAAGTAGTACATGCCAAACAGGTTCTTCCCACGCTGACCATTTACGGCCTGTTTGAGTGATAAAATTGAATCTGACATGGCCAGGAAGGTTGTTGGCATATGAACCATAGAAATGCCTCGGTAAAGCAGGCCTGCAACCATCCCAGCAATATTCCCTGCAAGCCCGCCTCCAAGGGCAATCACGATACTGCGGCGAGTTACCCCCGCTGCAATCGCCTCTTCTAAGAGACGATTAACTTGATCTAAGGTCTTTAATTTCTCAGAGGGTTTGACCAGCGCTTTACGCACTGAAAAATTAGAACAATATCGTGATTCAATGACAGTTCCATACAGTTCCCAAACACGATCATCTGCGATAAAAAATATTTGATCAGGATTCTTTTGTTGGCAAAACTTAATGCACTCATGATGTACATCTTGACCAATCAGGATGGGCATGTTGCGCTCGCCAAAGTTGAAGCAAACTTCAAGAAATTTGCTGCTTTTTAGCTGCTCACTAAAGTTCGGGGAAAGCAAAGTTTTCATAATTTCTAATTTATCCCAGAATAGATTTTGTGAAGTGCCGCTGCAATCATATCCATATCCTCACGGGGTGACAATAAAACAGAGTGGTGTAACAGTAATGTTTTTTCATGTACTTCTTCTGAAGAAGGAAGATGAAAACGTTTTTTGTCAACTAAACTTTTCACTGACTCTGACTGCTGAACCCAAGCTTTTTTCTCAGGAACGTACAGTGGATGACGTGATAGAGGAACATATGGTTGATGTACCCATGTTCCAAGCTCTGCTGAGAGTGCTTCCCCAACCCAGGCAACGGTTTTTCCCCGTAAAAATGTCTCATTTAAGAAAAAAGCAAAATGGTAATAGACTTCCTCATCATCTGGTTCGTGATAAGACGGAATAGAAATACCAGGCAATTGTTGTAAGAGCTGGGCAAGATAAGCTGCATTGCTTCTTCTCTGTTCATTTTGGGCTTTAAGCTTTTTAAGCTGGATCGTTAAGATTGCAAGCTGAATATCAGAAAGACATCGATTACGTCCACTAAGGACGTGGCCAGATTCCAGCAACTCTGTTCGTCCTAAAGTACGACCATCTTCGCCTGCTAAGAAACGTCCATCTGTACGAAAGCGATAAATTCTCTCGGCTAGGTCATCATCATTCGTGACGCAGCATCCTCCCTCCCCTGCAGTCAAAGGCTTACCCTGTTGCATGCTAAATGCTCCAACTTGACCGAGTGTACCCACGCACTTACCTTTCCAGCGTGCGCCATGGGACTGGGCGCAGTCTTCTATAATTGTTAAACCATGCTCTTTAGCAATCTGACATAGTGCCGACATATTGGCAATACGACTGTAGAGATGAACTACCAAAATTGCCTTAGTCTTAGAAGTAATCAGCTGCTTCACTGATTTGGGATCAAGACACATGGTCTTTGGATCAACATCAGCTAACACAGGAATCGCTTGCTGAGCCAGAACAGAATATGGACAAGCCACCCAAGTAAGCCCAGGCACAATGACTTCGTCCATCGGCTTAACATCACAAGCTTCCATCGCTAGCTCTAAAGCTGATGTCCCATGATCAGTTGGAATACAGTACTTAGCGCCCAGAAAGCTGCTAAATGCAGAAGCAAATATCTGTTCTTGTAAAGGTTTACCATTAGAGAATCCGCTGATGGTCCAACGCCCACTGCGTAATACTTTAATAACTTCCGATTCAGTTTCTGCATCGGATTGAGGCCATTTGGGCCACTGCCTTTCGAAGATAGGGGTTCCTCCATCAATGGCTAACCTGCTAATTTGAAGAACTATCATATCGAATATCGATAATTGTCATCTGAATTGGAAACTCCACCCAAATAGTATTTAACAGTAGCTTGTTGACTGCAAGCAAACCGAAAATCAATATTTAAGATTTTATTTAGAATCTTGTCATCTTCTCCTACCTGATTATCCAGCTCTTCTTGAGTGAATTCTGCATTAAAGCCAATACGCAGCAGTGATTTAGTCCTGAACAACCACTCATTCATATCTACCGTTGCTACATTTCGAGGATCGTCTGAAACTCGAGGACCATCATACACAACAGCATCTCCCAAACGGATAACTTCGTTGTCTACACACCATTTATAGAGAAGACTTGCAGTCTTTGGATCTGCATGCCAGGGATAATAATCCCCTTCAAAAAGAGAACCGTCAGGGTGGAGTAGAATCCTCCAAGAGTAGGCAGCATCTAGTTGCTGCTCTTGAATACAGTGCAACAAACTACTTAGATGATTAGGCAAAAACTCATTATCGTCATCTAGAAAACAGACAAAAGGTTCCTGGATTTTTTCTAGGGCAGACTGACGTAGTTTAGCCATGCGAGGAGAGGAGTGCTCGTGGTAGGGTACATCTTCAATGGCTACCCACCTGACAAGATCTTTGATTGGTTTGAGTACTGGGCTAGTTTTTAACTCATTAACTCGTTCTGAAAAGACATAATGTATTGTAGGTACTTGCTGTAGTCTGACGCTATTGATGCAGCGCTCTAATTCTCTGTCTCGATCTACACAAAATGTAATAACGGCTACAGTTAACATGTAGTACAGCCCTTTTTAGATGCGAATAAAGCGACGTAAGCATAGTTGCCAAGAAGCTAGACCTATCCTAGATCTGTATGGGTTTAAACCCTCTAACTTTAAATATTTCGTTAGATTTCTTGAATTCGCCAATACTGTGACCATTTATGCAACTTTCTCCTGGGGGGGTGATATCATGTCCGGTTAAATACTTATACTAAGCGTCGAAAGCAAGGCAGAGGGCAGAAGGCAGAAGGCAGAAGTAAAAAAGTAAGGTTTCAAGGGTAATGGTTTTTTATAACTAATTATCCGAACATAATATGATATGCAAGCTGAAATCCTTACTGGGTAATAATTTCAGCCCATAAGTTACAAAAAGATACATTCTGTTTTGGGCGCTCCTTTGGACGTAGTTATAATGGTTTGAGCTTCCAGAAAATGAATCGAGAGTTAATTTCCGACTGTATCTTCCCTGAGTTCATTGGCCTCAAAGCCTTATATAGCAAGCTTTTAATCGATAATTTCACCCCCTCAGCTAATCAAGACTTATTGGCTGAACTACCAGGGCAACAGAACATACTATTATCAGCTCAAACCAGGCCAAGGTTATACTCAACAAACCTATGTAACTCATCCTTGGGTAATTACAGATAATCAACACAACTGTCTCGGAGTTTATTACCTTGACGGACAAGCACGTACCGTCAACTATTCCAGCTAGTTTTTGTGCTCAGCTGAGTTAGAGCCCTTTAAACCCTGGATTGATCTAGCTAAGCGCTTTGCGCTCAGCTAGAAAAGCTTTATCTGGAGACAAAAAATTTAAAGCTAACCACCAATGGCGTTATTAGTACACGCCAGGATTAACGCGATCGTCGCCCGCATTATAAACTTCTGAGGTCTTAGTCACGGTAAAATTACCTTTATCAATTTCCTTTTGTAACTTTTTCTTCTGCTTTGCGCTGAGTCCCTTAATGTTCAGAACATCTTCTACTGACTCGTAGGGAGCATTATCAGCAATCTTACGAGCCAAGTTTGGGTAGAATCCGCGATATTTGCGAAACTTACGCAAAGGAGTATTGTTCAGGTCAGTCTTCTTACCAAACTCGGTGGCTAACTTGCGATCAGCCGCATTGCTCCGGGAACGAGCGATTAAAGCGGTAGATGAGGGCAACGTTAAGTTATTTAACGAAAATGTGTCTGCTGAAGACATAGGGGAAGCGATCGCATTTTGGGGTAAGCCCAAGCACCCCAAGCTAAGCACTAGAAGGCATAACACTGCCAGATGAACCAATTTTTTCATCATAAAACTCCTTACTTACACAACACAGCACTAAGAGAAATTAATCTCTGTGGGTTTAGTTTAATTTTTGTTTCTCATCATCTCATAATATCGAAGTCCAGACACAAGACCTAAACTTTTTCGAGAAGACGATTCCCACCCTAGTTCATTGACAAATGTTGCTTTGTAAGCTATGAGCTATCAGCTATAGCAAAGGGAACAGGGAACAGGGAACAGGGAACAGGGAGTAGGGAATATCGCATCAAAATTCTCTCAATTCCTACACGGATTGCTATATCAGCTATCAGCGTGTCGCGTATCAGCTATCAGCTTATGGGCTACAGATAGAGCTACTGTTAGCGCAGCGTGGCCAAAGGCCAAGGCCACGCTACGCCAATGGATGACGGCTGACCGCTGACGGCTGACCGCTGACCACTGAATAACGAATTCCTAAGCAAATCCTAAAATAGATCTAAAAGCTGACGAATAAACTTGAGTTTTGTGGCACTATAACAATCCTGAGAAGAACAAATAGCAACAGGATTTAGCCATGACTCTACGATTGGGGGATACCGTACCCGACTTTACTCAGAATTCTAGCGAAGGTGAGATTAATTTGTATGAATGGGCAGGAGATAGCTGGGTAGTGCTGTTTTCTCACCCAGCCGACTTCACCCCAGTTTGCACCACCGAGTTAGGTATGGTTGCTAAACTCAAGCCCGAATTTGAGAAGCGCAATGTTAAAGTGCTAGCGTTGAGCGTGGATGATGTTGACTCCCACAAAGGCTGGATTGGAGATATCAACGAAACCCAGACAACAACGGTCAACTACCCGATTTTGGCGGATCCAGATAAAAAGGTGTCTGACCTTTACGATATGATCCACCCCAACGCTGACAATACCCTAACCGTACGCTCTGTTTTCGTCATCGACTCACAGAAGAAATTGCGGTTAGTGTTAACCTACCCTGCTAGCACCGGTCGTAACTTTGACGAAATCCTGCGAGTGATTGACTCCCTACAGTTGACCGATGACTATAAAGTTGCTACTCCGGTTAACTGGAAAGACGGGGATGACTGCGTTATTGTACCATCCATCAAAGATCCAGAAGAGTTGAAGGAACGGTTTCCCAAAGGATATGAGGTAATTAAGCCCTATCTGCGGATGACACCCCAACCTAACAAGTAATATCAAGTTCGGTTGAATACCCAGAATAAAAGTGTGGGGAGATGGGGAGATGGGGACCCACCCCTAACCCCTCCCAGGAGGGGAATGGGGAGATGGGGAGATGGGGAGATGGGGGAGATTTTTATTAAGGGTAATTATCCTGACATGATATAAAATAATTATCAGGTCTGAAGGATGAAGGATTAAGGATTCTTCATCCTTCATTCTTAATTCTTCATTCTTAATTCTTCATTCTTCATTTTTAATTCTTAATTCTTCATTCTTTATAATTTGTAATTTAAACTTGATTGAAATGGATATCAAAGCAGATTTTGTTGATACAGTTGGGAATACACCACTGATTCGGTTAAACAGCTTTAGCGAAGAGACGGGTTGTGAAATCCTAGGGAAAGCGGAGTTTCTCAATCCAGGAGGTTCTGTAAAAGACCGAGCTGCCCTCTATATTATTAAAGATGCAGAAGAAAAAGGCTTACTCAAGCCTGGGGGTACAGTTGTTGAAGGAACCGCTGGCAATACAGGCATTGGTCTAGCCCATATCTGTAATGCTAAGGGATACAAGTGCCTGATTATTATCCCGGAAACTCAATCCCAAGAAAAAATGGATACCCTCAGAACACTGGGAGCTGAAGTTCGCCCAGTGCCAGCAGTACCCTACAAAGACCCGAATAATTATGTAAAGCTTTCTGGACGCATTGCCCAAGAAATGGATAATGCCATCTGGGCGAATCAGTTTGATAATTTGGCAAACCGACAGGCTCATTATGAAACCACTGGGCCAGAACTGTGGCAGCAAACTGACGGAAAAATTGATGCTTGGGTTTCAGCAACTGGTACAGGTGGGACCTATGCAGGGGTAGCGATGTATTTGAAAGAAAAAAATCCTAACCTTCAATGTGTGGTGGCTGACCCCATGGGCAGTGGTTTGTACAGTTATGTCAAGACCGGTGAAATTAAACCGGAAGGTAGCTCTATTACAGAAGGTATCGGTAACAGCCGTATTACTGGGAATATGGAAGGGGCTCCCATTGATGATGCGATTCAAATTGATGACCACGAATGTCTCCGGGTAGTTTACCAGCTGCTGAGCCGGGATGGATTATTTATGGGGGGGTCTGTCGGGATTAATGTCGGAGCTGCTGTTGCTCTGGCTAAACAAATGGGACCTGGTCATACAATTGTGACTGTACTTTGTGATGGCGGTGGTCGTTATCAATCACGGCTATTCAATCGGGAATGGTTGGTATCTAAAGGACTTTCTGTGGGTGATTGCACCTCTTGAGGAAAAAGGATCAAGGGTTCGTAATCTTTGTAAGTATTCAGCCAATGGGAACGGGCAACAGGGAACAGGGAGTAGAAAGAAATCCTTGACACTTGTTACTAATCTTTAAGAATAACACAAATAAAAACAAATAAAAGTACCCTTTCGAGTACTGTCACAGATGCAAGGAAACTTGGTATTCTAATTGATATGGATCAATATCAAGCCTTGCGCTGTGAGCACCTTGAGCACCCTAGGCACCACGGATGTCTCTAAAAAGACACCCACAGACACTCGTGCCAAGGCTTTCCACTTTGGAAAGACACCTCAAGTAAACTGAGCTTTTGGTTATAACTGGAACCATTACTCCTTCGCTCTCTGCGGCCTAGGGGCTGATCGCTGTTTGCATAAAGTGTAGCATGGGCGTTGCGGGTGAGCTGACCGCTCAGACTATATCAGTCTAGATCAGTGTCACAAATCAAGACTTAATTCTCATTATTTATTAAGAATAATCATGAGGCTTCTTCAAGAAAAACTGAAGTAATAAGCCTCAACTTGGTATGTTGATTTTTCTAGAGGAAGTACACCCGATGCAAACCCAAGACCTCCTAAAATCCCCTAATCGTCAAAAATTTGATGCAGTAGTTGATTCTAGCTGGAAACAAAAAGAAAACTCTGAGGTATATACATTTATTAAACGCCAACTCAAGTACTTCAATCTTGAACAGGAACTTGATATAGGCCAGATACTTTTTGAAGGCTGTCTTCGTGGTGTTAGCAAAATTGAATCTGGACAAGATATTCAAGACCCCTCAGACTGGCTAAAATCTACCTGCTTCTACATAATCCTAGAGCATATCCGCATCACTTACGTCTACAGCAGTTCTGACTGGCAGCTGACTACAAGCAATTGGGAGCAAGCATCGCCGACCCACGCCATGGGCACCTACAACTAATGTGGCAACTAATGTGGCAACTGATGTGGTAATTCTTTGATGATCATAAGGGCTATAGTCATTAGGGTCACTCTTGGACAAATGTAAGTAGGGGCATACTAAAACACCGCTATGGAAAGATTTTTTATGCCAATTTGGCAACACAGCTCCGTAACCTCATTGTTTCATGGTTATACCCTTGATCAATTTATTTTCCCCTACCTACTTATCAATGTCACAAATCGAGACTTAATCGTCACTAAGTGAGTAATAGTGATCATAAAGTTTCTCAAATACAATTGAAAGTCAGGGGCATTATCTGCTTTTAGTTTTACTGAGTAACTACACTATATGCAACCTAGAAAACCTCCAAAGTCCCCTAATCGTAAACAATTTGATGCCGCTGTTAATTCTATTTTAAACCAAAGAGATAAATCTGGACTTTTTGCATTTATTGAATTCCGACTCAAGCAGTTCAACCTTGAACACAAATTTGATATCTTTGACATCTTTATCGAAAGCTATATTCGCGGAGTTAGCAAAATTGAATCTGGACAAGATATTGAAAATCCATCAGCTTGGCTAAGAACAACCTGCTTAAATGTGATTAGAGAGCATTTTGCCAAGAAAGGAAAGCATTGGAAAAAAGAACGTGAGTTTAGCTCTATAGAATACCAGATTAGCTCCAATGATGGTTCCGATTATTTATCGGATGAATATGTCAAGGAAATACTGTCAGATATTAGACAACTAGTAAGTCCTCTAGATTTTGATATTTTTGTGTTACGAGTGATGGAGGAATTGTCCTGGATTCAAATTGAAGAACGCCTGAACTTGGCAAGTAATACAGCCTTGCGAAAACGATATCAGCGTATGAGGAAAGTTTTGAGAGACTATTTTTTTGATATCGACAACTCTATGCTCGAAGACTATGGCTTATCCTGAAAGGCAACTTCCGACAAGGGCACAGTGAATAGAAGAGAATCCTTGAAACTTCTTAATCAAGTAAATTTGGTTAACTTGATTTATGTCCAGGTATAGCAAAGGGCTGACGGGCTAAAGGTTAAGTTAATCAAGGGCTTGACAACGGATTCAACGGTTGTATTCAGTTTAACCTTTGAAAAAAGCTAAGTCTACTGCCTGACCAAGTATAGTATCTCCGGTAGACCCGAAGTCCCTAACTTTACCCGTTTCCTAATTATCAGAACCGATATACCATCGTCAATGAATATCCACCAACGCGATTAAGATGGCGTCTAGACTTAGCTTCCACAAATCCAAAACGTTGATAAAGATTAACTGCAGGATTATCTGGCCGCACACTCAGTGATATGGCAGGAAAGTTTCCTCGTGCAACTGCAATAATTTATGTTAAGAGCTCCTACTTTGCCCCAGCCAGCTACGTACTTAAGCAGAATAGGGTGCGTCTTTACAGCTTTCCGCGAGGTTTCATGAGCCGCATATACCAGCATTTGCCACAAAAATGGTTCATCTTCAGGCATAACTGGATTGATCGCAAGTTTCATAATATCTATTGCTTAACTGCAACAATGATGGATATTTTAGATCAGGGAAAGCAAATAAAGCACTATCCTTGAATGTATGCTTATCAATGAAGGATCAAAGAACTGAATTCCATTTTGTTCATAGGTTTTGTAGTCGATCTCAGATATTTTCTGAAATCCTAATCTTTCAAAAATTCGACACGAATACTCACTTGCAGCACAGACCTTTATGAAGGAAACTCCACTGTTCTTAGCAATATAAATTGATTTTATGACTAACTGTGTTGCCAGTCCTTTTTTACGGTAGTTTGGCGCGATCGTTAATTGAAGAAAAGATATACCAGCGTTATTTGGGTCAGTGATACCCTGGTCTAGATCTGCGAAGAAACAATGTCGCTTTTTTAATCCTGTGGACTTTTCAATTAGTTTCCTCTCTAAGGAGACTGTATCAATATTGGGATATGGTTCACTAAGGCGGAAACCAATTATTTCACCGCTACTCGTACTTTCAATGACCAAAGAGCATGGATTGGTGATTACAGAAGGGTGCGTGTGTGTCTGAATAATGTATTCGATCAATTCCTGTTTTGGAACAATTTTAGAGGCTACCATCAATTGAAACTCTGGATCATCATTAACCGAAACCGAGGTTAGGAGATGGGAGATACCTGGTACGTCAGCCAAAGTTGCATTGCGTAATATCTCTGTCATAGATAATCGCCCTAAATTAAATAGATCATGTCATTTTTGTTTTCGGGGCTTAAGTAGCGGTCATGAGTTATTTTAGTACATTTGTTCTGCGAAGACCTGCTCCCTGGCCCATTCCCTATGCCCAATCCTAATCAAGCAATCCCAGAAGATTTATGACCAGCATTAAGAACAGCGTTAATTACTTCTTTTATATCTTCAAGTTTAGCATTGGGGTTCAGTAGGGTAAACTTCAAAAAAGTATTGCCATTAAACCGTGTCTCACCAATAACTATGCCTTCTCCCATCAGAGTCAAGCGAATTTTTCTATTTATAGTATCAATATCTTTATTACCAATAGGTTTATATCGAAAAACTAACGAAGAGAGTTCTGGCTCATTTAACAGTTCTATCTCATCCAATCCCTTAAGGTATAAAGCAACAGCACGAGTAAGATCAAGTAAACCTTGAAGTATATCTTCTATACCAGACTGTTTCATCCCTTGGATCGTGAGCAGGAACTTCAAAGAATCAAACCTCCTAGATGTTTGCAGTGACTTGTCAACAAGGTTCTTCATTCCCAGCTCAAAATCTTCTTTTCGATTCAGATAGTCTGACTCAAAATTTAGATTTTGTATATATTCCTTATTGTTGCAGAGAAATAAACTTGAAGAAATGGGTTGAAAAAGCATTTTATGCAGATCGATAGTAATAGAATTTGCCAAGGACAAATAGCGCGTCCACCTCACTTTTGGATTAAATATCATTGCTCCACCATAAGCAGCGTCTATATGGTGCCACATGCGGTATTCCTTAGCAATTTCAGCTATTTCTTTAATCGGGTCAACACTTCCATAGTCAGTTGTGCCAGCAGTAGATACAACACAAATTGGAATACAATTATTAGAAATATCTTTGACAAGCTGTTCTTGGAATTTTTTTAGATCAATTTTGAATTGTCTATCAACATCAAGCTTGACAACACTCTGTTCACCTAGACCTAATAACCAAGCACTTTTTTCAATTGTAAAATGAGAAACACTTGAACAGTAAATTCTAAATTTACTTTCTAGCTGACCTAATGACTCTCGCCTTGAATCAATATTATATTCTTGCCTCTTGATATCTCTAGCCAACAATATCCCCATCAAATTTGATTGACTTCCTCCGGAGGTAAAAACTCCATCATAACGATGGTTTTTACCAAATATATTCTGTAGAAAAAAGCTAACGACAAGTTCATCAATTTCAGTGGCAAAAGGAGCTTGATCCCATGAATCAAGGGAAGGATTTAAAAGCCCAATCAGATATTCCCCAATAACTGTTTCTATAGATACAGTACTATGAAGGTGAGCCATGTATAAAGGTGAATATATATTGACTGAATGCTCAATATATAGATTAGATATATCTTCTATAATAGAATCTAGACTTTTATCCGACTCAGTCGCTAAGTCAATACCTGAGATGAGTTCTTGCAACTGTTTTGGTTCGACTCCAGAAAAGCAATGCCTGTCATTTTTTAACCGTTCAGCTAGTATTTCATTGATTCTAACGATGCTTTTACTGATAGCATCCAATCCTTCACTATTATTGATGCCTAAGAAATGATTAGTTTTCATTGATGAATTTTTCAATTGTAGACACTACAGTCCCTAAGCCTTTTTCCAGTTCTTCAATACCGATCGTTAAAGGTGGCAAAACTTTAAGAACTTGGTCGTTGATTCCTGCTGTTTCGATGATTAAACCCTGGCGAAAACATTCTCTGGAAATAATTTTGCTGAGTTTTTGATTAAAGCATTCAATGCCCCAGATGAGGCCACGCCCTCTAACTGCAAGCTTAGTATCAAAGCTTTCAAGAAGCTTAGTTAAGGTTTTTTTAACGATTTCTTCTCTTTTTTGTATGCCTTGAATAAACTCATCATTTACCCAGTAATAATTAAGGGCGGCTGCGGCTGTAACAAACGCAAGATTATGTCCTCTAAAGGTTCCATTGTGTTCTCCTGGAGTCCATTTATCTAAGTCCGGTTTTATTAGTGTTATAGAAAATGGAAGACCAATACCAGAGAGTGATTTTGATAAGCAGATAACATCAGGAGAGATGCCAGAATGCTCAAAGCTAAAAAACGTTCCAGTCCGACCACATCCGACTTGAATGTCATCAACAATTAGGATGATATCGTAATCGCGGCATATACTTTCAATTTCTCGAAGCCACTCATAGCTGGCAATCCGAATACCACCCTCAGCTTGAATTGTTTCTAAAATAACTGCTGCTGGGATATCATAACCGCTACCCCGATCTTCAAGATATTGCCGAAACATTTTCGCAGTATTAACTTGAGGACCATGATATCCGTCATAGGGAATAAAATAGCTGCCAACTAACTCAAGGCCAGCCCCTCGTCTTTTTCTGGCATTCCCTGTAAGGGACAATGAACCAAGTGTCATCCCATGAAAAGCATTGGTAAAGGTGGCAATCGTTGTTCTTCCTGTCACTTTTCTGGCAATTTTGATGGCCGCCTCTATTGAGTTTGTTCCAGTAGGACCGGGAAATTGAACCTTATAGTTCATGTTTCTTGGCTTGAAAATAATCTCATTAAATGCATGCAATAAGTCAGCTTTTGCACTAGTCATTAAGTCAAGACTGTGAATGATCCCATCTTCTATAAGATAGGAAATAAGTTGTTCTTTAATGTGATAATTGTTATGTCCATAGTTGAGCGCGCCAGCTCCACAGAAAAAATCAAGATATTCAGTGCCATCTTCATTAATAAGGGTTGCTCCCTTAGCTTTTTTAAAAACAGTAGGAAAAGCTCTACAGTAACTCCTAACCTCAGACTCTATCTCCTCAAAAATATTCATATTTATTTCTAATTTTATGGAATATAAATTTGGGAATTTTATGTTTCTACAGGAGTTGCCATACTAAAAAAGAGTTTATTCACCATAAAACCATTACTGGGTAATGGTTTCAGTTTAAAAAAACTGCTATACTTATAACTCTCTTGCCCAGTAATGTTTACAGATGGGCTTTAATTTAGCATAGTATCTCCGGTAAAACCGTTTTGACATAAGCTATCACAGTTTAGCAGAACAACTACCGAAAAACCAAAATTATCACAATTTCTTTAAAATTGCTATAGTTATGGCACTTCTCAATAGGCAATTGATAACTACCATAAATGGCTAATAGCTAATCCCTGACGGCTGAATGTAATGGTGATTCTTAAGGGTTTCCAGTGAAATAAGCAAATTTATGACGTAGAGTTTCACTGGTCTCAGGTGATTTCTGGGAAACAAAGATTTCTAAATACTCTTCCAACTTGGCGATTTGGTTTTTATAGGTATCAATATCATTGTCACTCAGCCAGCTAAATTGTTTGGCTATAACTAGATCAGCTTTATCTATCAACACGCTAAGGATTTGGTCAGCTTCAGCTAGTTCGAGGATCTCAGCCATACGGTTGCTGTCTGACACAGACAAACTTGGACGGGCTGCCAGTTGGCAATACTCCAGCAATAGTTCCAATCGGCGTAGATTTGATTGGGTTGGGCTTTCTCTTGAGATCGTGTACATAGAAAATCTGTTCATGTCACACCACTTGTTACTTTGATTGGGCTTCAGTCTTGATTGGGCTTCACTACATTAGTGAGATTTTTTATGTAATTAGGACACGAATCGAAAGGATTTCACAAAAGCTTTATATCTAAGAGGTTTTTTTTAAAGCAACTATGAAGCTTGATCAGGTTGAAGGTTGAAGGCTGAAGGTTGATCAGGTTGAATGTTGATCAGGTTGAAGGTTGAATGTTGATCAGGTTGAAGGTTGAATGTTGATCAGGTTGAAGGTTGAACGCGATTGCGTCGCCATTCGCGTAGCGTGGCCAAAGGCCAAGGCCAAGGTTTAAGAGGTTGAACGCGATTGCGTGGCCTTTTGGCCAAGGTTTAATAACCAGTTAACCTGTAACCAGTTAACCTGTTCCCTGTTCCCTGTTCCCTGTTCCCTGTTCCCTGTTCCCTGTTCCCTGTTCCCTGTTCCCTGTTCCCTATTCCCTGTTCCCTATTCCCTTTGCTATATGAGTTAGAATCTCTACCGTAGCTTGCCCAGTTTTTTGCCAACTAAATTCACTGGCTCTAGCAAGACCTGATTGGCGAAGATGCGATCGCATTTGAGCATCGGTTGCTACTGCTGCCATGGCTGCTGTGATTTCCTCAGGGTTGTAAGGATTGATTAATATAGCGGCATCTCCAGCTACTTCGGGTAAGGAGGAGAGATTGGCTGTAATTACGGGAGTACCGCAAGCCATTGCCTCTAATACAGGGATACCGAAGCCTTCCCAAAGACTGGGGAATACAAATGCGATCGCATGTCTAATCATGGTCGGTAATTGTTGCTGAGGAACATATCCCAGGAATTTGACCTGACTGGATATATCCAGTTCCTCCGCTTGGGCTTCCAGCAATGGTGTGTAGCGTTTATCCGTTGCGCCAGCAATCCAGAGTTGGTAGTCCTGGCAATTGGGTAGAGCAGCGAAAGCCTCAATCAGCCGATGGAGGTTTTTGTGGGGGTCTGGGCGTCCGATGTAGAGAAAATAGGGACAATTTTCCCGGTTTTCCCCATCTTTTTCCCCATCTACTGTATCCAGATAATTAGGACTTACGAAATTTAGTTGGTTTTGCCCCCCTGCCCCCCAATTCTGGGGGGTAATGATGTCAAAGTCCCCCAGAATTGGGGGATTTAGGGGGCACTTGCGTAAGTCCTGATAATAATATTGATTGGCATCGTAAGCCAGTAAGACCGGGGTAATTTTTGCGGCTGGAATCTTGAAGAAGTCAGTAAGGTCTCTAGCAGTAGCCCGAGAGTTACAGATGATGTGTTCTGCTTGAGCAAGAACTTGGGGGATATAGTAGCGTTGGTAGGTAGTTAAGGGTGAGAAACCCTGGGGAAACCGTAACCCAATCAAATCATGAACCATTACCACATAGCGGCAATTGGTGAACAGGGGAGCTTCTGGAACAGGAGAAAACAAAAGATCCGTTCGCAATTTTTTATAAATTCGCGGCAGTTGAAACTGAGTCCACAACAGACGACGAAAATGTCCTTTCGTGCCTTGTTCAGGGCTTAAATTCCCTGGAATTGGGTAGCAAGTGTAGGTAGTAGCACTACAGAAACGGCTAGACGCAGTGGAAGAAATTAGTAAGGTAGGGTCGAGAGCTTTTAAATAAGGAAAAAGATTAGCGGCATAGTTAGCAATACCCGTAGGTTGGGAAAATAGAATCGAGAGATTGACCAACAATTGGCTCATAAAAAAAGAATTAAGAATTAAGAATTAAGAATTAAGAATTAAGAATGAGCTATTTTGAAATTCTATATAAGGCAATAGTAATTATCCTTTTAAGGTAATTATCCTCAAAACAAATACTTTACATCATAAGTGCGATAAACGCTATAATTTTTGTTGACTATTTTAATAAAATTAACGTTTATCAACACCTTTATGTTCCCGATTCCCGATTCCCGATTCCCTACTCCCTACTCCCTACTCACTATTCCCTACTCCCTACTCCCTACTCCCTACTCCCTACTCCCTACTCCCTACTCCCTATTCCCTTTACAACCAATTACCGACTAGAATAAAAGGTGCCCAAAACAGAGGTTCATTAAACTTGCTATCCCCAATTAAATCTAGTTGGGCTTTTCTGACAGCTTCTGCTTTCGTTATTTCTGGCTGTTTTAGGTATTCGTAAAACTTGTTGATGAATATAGCAGTGGAATCATCACGCACTTTCCACAATGTCCCTAAGGTAGAACGGGCTCCCGATTTAATCGCAAAACCCGCTAACCCTAACATCGCTTGATCGTCCCCTTTAGCAGTTTGACAAGCACTAAGAACGAGTAAATCAATTTTGTCTTCTCCCAACAATTCTTGAGTACCCAGCAGTTGCTCTAATTCTTTGACATTAATTTTATTTTCCCAGGTTAGTATAAACGTCTCCTCAGCTTTGGAGCTAAACTGACCATGAGTAGCTAAGTGTATCACATTTGAGGTTTTAGTGGTTATTTCCTGGGAAACTCTATCGCTAGTGAAGTCTTGATTGAGCATGACTGAGTCTGGGTTCAACTTTTTAGCAATTTGCTCAATTTCCTGCTTCACCCCTGTAATAGCCAATGGGTTTACCGGAGGCGGAGACAATCACAGCTAAACGTTCTGGCAAAATAATCGGGTAAATTACCGTTGCTGACCTGTCAATCTGATCAATTTTGGCAACATTAGCATCTAAACAAGCTTGCCGGAAAAAGTTATCTAATTCTGCTAATTGTAAATCCTCAATTAACTGCCGTGCCTTTTTTATATCCTCTTTACTAGGATTACCGTCTAACAATAATTAGACCAGTTCTCGGTATACTGGTTCAACGCTTTTTCGGAAGTAAAACTGGATATCTGGATTAATGGAAACCAAATCACCGCGCAAGCTTTTTAAGTCTTTGACCGCTTCGGTATAGGCGGCAATTGGACATAAAGGCGTAGTTGGTTGAGGCGAGTTTTAAATTTTTATTATGGATTAGTACTCGCACTTTCTGCCCGTTTAAAGTAATCTAATTCTACTGAATTATCTCCAGCATCAAGGGCTGTATTGCCTAAACTCAACAGGATAATGCCTAATTGGTTAGTGGCTTCCAGACCCTGAGCAATAGATAAGCTTTCTTCGAGTACCTCTCTACTAGCTTTTACATCCCCCAACACTTGTAAAGCCGCGATGCCTAAACTTCTGAGCATTCCTACTTTAACGGCATAATTTTCTGTAATTGCTAATTGTTGATTAATCTCTTCCATTAGACGTTTAGCACGATTATAAAATCCTAAGCTTGGCAGGGCTTCAGCTTGGTTAATTTTGCTAATCAAAGCACCAATTTTATCTCCCGCTTTATCATAAGTTTGTGCTTTTTTAAATGTTTCTAAGGCAGATTGGTTTTGTCCAGTGTGGAAAAGGAGTCTGGCTTTGGTATTAAGAATTTGCGCCCACAGCAGAGGATTGTTACTGGTAGCTGATTCGACTAACTTAAGGCTGGATTCAATAGCAGTTTGGGCAACATCCCACTGACTTAGGTGTTGGTAAGCTAAGGATAGATAATTCAAACTCAAGGCTTGATGGAGAGAGTCACCCCGAGTTGCGTAATCTTGGGCTGCTTCCAAATTTCCGCTGCTTGGGCAAATTGTCCCCTGTTGAAATAGGCTCTGCCTTGGTTAAGTTTACTAAGTTTACTGGTAGCCTGAGGAGTTTGGGCTTGCAAGGTCGGAGCAATAGTGACTTGGGGGTGGTCACCGGATGCGATCGCTAAAGCAGGAGTAGCTGTCAGTGCTAGCAATAAACTGGGTAATCCGACGGTGACTAAATTTAGGATGGTTTTCATAATTGTCTTGGTAAGATATTAATGGTTAAAGTAGGGTGGGCAAAGTAGTCTAATCATTAATACTCATTGGAACCAAACTGTCTTTGCCCACCTTACAAGCTGCTTGGGAGAGGGGGATTAAACTTGAGGTCTGCGAATTCTCGTATGCATTTCATCTGCAACTACTAAACAACCTTGTAAACTTTCCAACGGTTGTTCGTTCAAAACTCGAGAAAGTAAATTCAGTACAGCTTGACGACTACGACGGCTTGGACGCAATAGTAAAATTCCTGGGTGTGTACCAGGAGGAAAACGGCGAACGTCAGAAAAGTCTAAATCAAGAGTAATGAAAAAACGCCCTTCATTACAAACCCGTTGCCAAACAATTTCATCATCTGCACCGGATAATCCTTGATCAGTTACACGATGAAGCGTTCGCAAAGCGTGGCCAAAGGCCTCAGCTTCCGCTAAAAGCGAACGCATTGATAACCTGCGTCTCTCAAGAACTGGGCATGGGTATTGCTGAGATTCTCATCTAATTTGACTAGCATTATTGTGATCGCAGGGGGATAAGTTCTTCTTCTGAGGTTAAAGCAGCAGCATATGCAATCGCATTTCTAATGTTGTCCAGAGTTAGTGGTGGGTATTCAGCCACAATTTCTTCTGGTGTCAAGCCTTCGGCTAGGTTATCTAGGATTATTGATACCATAATTCGAGTGCCTTTAATACAAGCTTTACCGTGACAGACGTTTAGGTTAGTGGAAATATCTTCTTGCCAATTAGTCATGTTTTAGTGGTTGCAACAATCGTTTCAGTACTGATATCTCTAAAAATGCAGGTTGGGTTTAAGGATAGTGAAACCCAAGCAATGCTAGTGCCAATGTTGGGTAAAGTGCCTCAACCGCTCCCTACCCACTTTGCACCATTTTAGCTAAAGTAGGGTGGGCAAAGTAATTTAATCATTAATACTGATTGGAACCAAACTGTCTTTGCCCACCCTACAATCTCCTTGGTGGTTAAAGTAGGGTGGGCAAAGTAATCTCATCATTAATACTGATTGGCACCAAACTATTTTTGCCCACCCGAAAATCTAATCTTCTTTAATCGCACAAGTTGCTCGCAGAAAATCGAGCGCCTGGTTCGAGTTGACAACAGCGACTAATTCCACATTACCTTCCTCATTAATAATCCAAGCATTAGCTTCCACTATCGGTGCTTTGGTATTAGTGTGTGCTTTACGATCTTCAGCTTCGGGTATGGCGCGCACTATGGATAGATCCGATATATCCCGCACATCCGATAAAATTTGGCCACCCCGTACCATGGCACTGGGATCTTGGGGTATGCCACCCCGTCCGGTAATATAAAAACTACTGGTGGCAGTCCAACGGCAACCTTCAGCGATTTGTTGAGTGCGATCGCTAGTATCTGTGGGTAGTTGAACTAAGCCATTAGCCGGATCGGCGTCAGGATTGTTAATGGTGATCACCCCATCTACCCCAAACTGAGAACTAGCGGGGAAACACAAATAAGCCTTGGGTAGTAATGGCAATATCTCCACCATTGCCTAGATTAGCATTGGCTTGGATCAAGCTACTTTCAATGAGACCTACCAAGGCTAAGGTATTGCCCGGTTGAACCTGTAATTGGGATCCAAGATTACTGCGATCAAAAGGAGTAAAAATACTGCCATTGAGGGTTTGTCCTGGACCAACTACTGTAATATTTACCGGATTTGTTCCCATCTGTAAACCAGGAGTATAATCGTTAATAACGGCGCTTGGTTTGGTTCAGTGGCACTAAATTCAATCCCATCTCCAAATACTACACTCTCGGCAGTAGTGGCAAAAAATGAACCTCCTATATTCAACGAAGCATTTTCCCCAAAGATAATTCCGGCTGGATTAATCAGGAATAAATTAGCGTTACCATTGGCGCGAATCAAGCCGTCAATATTATAAATATTCCCTCCGGTGACACGGCTAAAGATATTGACAATATCCCCAGCATTGTTAAAAAAGGCTGACCCGTTGCTGGGTACAGAAAATTCCGAGAAGCTATGAAATAGATGATCCCAAGTGCGTACCCCTTTTTCAATCAAGAAATTCACCCCATCATCACTAGTCACGGTGGTAGATAAGGTGCCATCACTGCTGATTTGGGCGGTAGCAATGTTGGGGATGAGGAGACTAGAGACTAAAAGATGGCCGAGTAAATAGCATCGCTGAATGGTTTGGTTCATCAACTTGACCCTGGTGGCTGATGTAACTTCGGTTTGAGTGGGATATGGTTATTTTTCCCATCAGCGATGGTCAAACTCACAAATCAAACTCACTACAGGGAGTCAGCTGTCAGCTAAAGTAGGGTGGGCAAAGTAGTCTAATCATTAATCATTATTGGAACCAAACTGTTTTTGCCCACCCTACAATCTAATCTAACACCATTAACCTAATGCTTTTTAGCACCACAAGTCTCTTAATAGATTTATTCGTGGGCAGTTTTCAAAACCTCTGAATATAGCTTACTGCTGACTCTAAAACCAGCTTGGTTAATTAAATCATCCATGATCGGTTTAATGGCTGGAACCATTCCCTGACGTTTTGCTGTCAGCAGAATGCCTAGCACTCCAATAATTCTTAATCCCAAATCCGTTGCTGCTTGTCTACCCAAACGCTCATCAATTAGCAGGTGAGTTGCCTTCATCTCGATTGCTAGGGCGATTGCCTCCGCTTCTCCGACATTCAATCGATTTCGTAATTCACTTACTACTGCTTGGTTTTGGACTGATTGTACTGTTATCTAAGTCGCTAACTGAACTGCCGTGATCACAGCTTTTCCAGCTCTCTCATCCAAAAGTTCTTGATGAACTGCCATCGGAATCAAAACTGTCCCATATAGTTGCTGGAGAAGATTTAACTCCCCTACCCTCGCCAAGTTTGAGATTGGTGAGGTATTGCTCACAATAGTCATGTTTCAACCTATTTTTCCAAAGTTTGGAGGTCTTCCAAGAATTCAGCTACATCGTAGTGAACACAAATTCCCCGCTCTGCTAGCAAGGTTTGAAACTGCATTCGATGCATTCCGAGCAATTCACTAGCCTTTCCTAAACTGATTTTGTCCTGTTGGAAGAACATAATCACAATAGTCAGCAATAATTCGCTTTCTGACAAACCACTTGCTTCTACAATGTCATCAGAGATTACCAAGCTCATGGATATTCCTTTGAGTGTTATGCTTGGATCCTAACATCCCGCCCCTAGCAGCTAGTACCAATGTTAGGTAAAGTTTTTCAACCGCTCCCTACGCGCTTACGCGCTTTGCACCATTTTAGCTAAAGTAGGGTGGGCAAAGTAAGAGCTGATTTGTAAAGAAAATCTAAAGAGAACTCAATGACGGGCTGAGTAGCCTGTAATCTATATGACAAAACGAGTTGAAGCACTGTGTTCATGAGTCGTTTGCCTGAGATCGCCAATCCCCATCGCCAACCCTATCCGAGTGACATGAGTGATAGGGAATGGAAAGTGCTGCGTAAGCTGATACCAGAACCAAAGGGATTTGGACATCCGAGGATAGTTAACCTACGGGAAGTTATCAACGCCATATTCTATGTGCAACGTAGTGGCTGTCAGTGGGAAATGTTGCCCCATGACTTTCCACCCCACCCAACGGTCTATGGTTATTTCCGCAAATGGCAGCCGCTTTGGGATTTGGCAGAGAATGCATGACCAATTGCGTCATCAACTCCGACAACAAATGGGACGACAGGAGGATTCGAGTGTAGCGTTCGCGTAGCGTCGGGCTTTGCCCGAATCGCTGATTCGCAATCGGTGAAGACGACGGAAAAAAGGGGGCGGTCTACGGCTATGACGGTGGCAAAAAAGTTAAAGGCCGTAAACGCCATATTGTTGTAGATTCTCAGGGTCTGGTTATTGGGATGCTGGTGAGTGAAGCTAATGGCCCAGAACGTTTAGGTGCAGTGGTCGTTTTGCATGAAGCTATTGCCCAACTCAGGCAATTAGAAGTGATTTGGGTTGCAGTACGGTTATTCGGGCAAGAACTTTGCTCATGCAGTCCAACAAGTTTGTGGGGAGCATGTGCGAGTGGAAGTAGTTGAGCGAACATCAAAGGAATTTGAGATTCTACCAAAGCGATGGATTGTTGAACGGACGTTTGGTTGGCTCAACGGATTTCGGCGTTTGAGTAAAGATTATGAGTTGTACACGACCAAAGCGCGAAGCGATGATCGGGAGGCTCGCTCATTCGTTTAATGACTCGCCGATTAGCTTCTTAAGCTTTTGTTTACAAATCAGCTCTAATCTAATCATTAATACTAATTTGAACCAAACTGTTTTTGCCCACCCTACAAGCTCTACTATTTGCCATCCACAGCTAAGGTTTCCCCTGGCAAGGGTTCAATGCCAAAGAAGTGGGCTAGGGCCGCAGAATACTGGTGATAGTCCAAGGTCAATAGGACACGACGAATCTTACTGTAGGAAGGAATTCGCCGCTTTGGGGGATTGAATAGCTTGGCGGAGTTCCTCCCGATAGCTTGTTGAGCCAATCGCCAATCGCTCTTAACCCTCGGTTCCCAGCCGCTATAGCCAGAGTAAAGAGAGCTAGACATAGAGCGACTTGATGCCGTTTACCTGAGACCTTGCGCACATCACCGGATATCGGAAAAGGCTTCTAAAATCTCGATGGGCTCTGGGGTTGACTTCTCTAGGGAGAGGCTAAGCAGTAAAACAGCAGGGGCAGATTGGGGGGCAAACCCATGGTCACTAATCAAACTCTCGGTTAATTTGTAAGCCTAGCATTTCTTGGTTTTCATGAGAATGAAATAGCCCTGGGACAGGATTTATGATTGTGATGCATTTTCATTAACAAAACTTCATCTAAATAATAATTCTTAATCTAAATAAGAATTTAAAAACGATAAACTTAAAGTACTACAGAAGTAAGTACCGCTCAGCCTGGAAATCCTAAGTTAAGGTAAATCTTGAAAAAGGAATGCAGTAGTGGGACTTTAGCGATAATTCAAGGCATAAATAGTGCTATGCTATATAGGGTAAGTTTTTTAGGTTGGTTACTTTTTCCCTCCAATCCCATGAAAGAAACTGTTTCCACAGCAATGCCCCCGTGCTTCGATAGATGGTGTCAGCGTTTTGACGATATCTTCCGAACTAAAGCCCAGAGAAAGGAGTTTAGAAACTATCTAGGGGGATTATTGGGAGAAAGTGAAAGAAAAAACCTATCTCAGTTAGCTCAGAACGCTGTAGATGTGTCTTACCACAGTTTAAGGCATTTTGCGGTTCGGGCTAACTGGAGTGAACAAGAGATTAACGAACGCCGGTTACAGGTGATGAATAGCTGTCGTCAGACCAAAATTCCTCATGGGTTCTCGCTAATTGTAGACGATAGTGGACATAGAAAAAGCGGGAATTTTACTGATGGAATAGGAAGGCAATACATTGGAGAAATTGGCAAAACAGATAATGGGATAGTTCTCGTAACCACTCATCTGTATGATGGTCGAAAAAGCCTGCCGTTAGATGTTGAGTTATATCAACACTCAAACTCATTGCCTGAAGGAAAGAAAGACCCAGAATTCATCAAAAAACCGGAGTTAGCCTTAAACTTAATTGACCGGACATTAAAGAGAGGATATTATCCAAAAATTGTCTTAATTGATGCCGGTTATGGTAACAATAGCTCTTTTCTCTTGGAGCTGGAAAATCGTCAATTAAAGTATTTAGGAGGAATCGCGAAAAATCGAAAAGTTGCGGTCAACATAACGAAGGATTGTCAAGAAATTGTTAGGGTGGATGAGTTAGCGCAAAGTTTACCCAGTGAAGCATTCAGGGAGGTTAAGTTAGAACTGAACAAGCCAAAAACCTTGTGGGTAGCGATCATAGAAGTCGAAATATCAAGTTTGAGTGGAAAAAGAAGTTTGGCCATCGTCATGAATCAGCCAACCTTTAATGAAGCCACAAATATTGACTATTTTTTGACAAATTTAGAAGCATCAGTTGTGACTCCAGAATGGGTGGTTGAGACTTATGCTCAAAGAAATTGGGTGGAAGTGTTTTATCGAGAAGCCAAGGGTTGGTTAGGGCTATCTGAATATCAAGTTCGGCACAAACGCAGCCTAATGAGACATTTTATATTGGTTATGTGTGCCTATACTTTTATTGTTTGGCATCAACTTACTGGGGGATTACGAAGGCGATGGGCGTTCCAAACCGTTAAAGACATTTACTGAGACTTTAGAAGCTTTTCGTAGTGCCATGTCTTGCCGTTTTGTCCGTTGGCTCCAGGAAAATCAGGACGTATTTGTCAAGTATAAAGCTAGTTTGGGCTATATTTGGGCTTGAATTTTGCGCTTAGTCCCAGTAGCAGTAATGTTGCTGAGAATCTAAGCTATACCTGCAAGGTTGGTCTTATAGGTTTAATGACGAATACCAACATAACACTGTTTAATTTTAGAGGTGGACGCTGTGGTAGTAGATGAAAATAGACCGTCATGGCAGAGCGAAAATTTTGACCACTGAAGAAATCCAGTTGCTTTTCAGCGAAGGGTTTGCCGATAACCCTTATCCAGAGCGGAATCACCCTCTCTTTGGAGTCTGCCTCTATTTTTACCATTGTGATAAGAATGATAAATAAAAAAAATATTATCGCTATAAGCATATTTATTTTAATAGTTATAGGAATTTTAATAAGTCAACCAATTCTATCTAAACTGGCTCAATCTGCGATTAATAAAAATTGGCCACCAGTTTCTTTTCAAGAAAGACAAATAGAATCAATCAAAATCTCTTCAAAAAGTTTATCAAAAATAACCGATCCAAGTTTTCTTGTGACTCTTGATCAGAATGAGGTAGAAGTATATTTACAAAAGGAATTGCAGAGGTTACAAGCAGAAAACAAGTTTTCTTTTACTCTTGAGAACAAACCAACAATTATTTTTGATAATCAAAGTATAAATATTGATACTATTATCAATGGCTCTATAAAAGATAAAAATGTTAGCTTTAAAGGACATCTTCAAGGGTTAATATCTCTTTATATTAGAGAAACTGATGTTATCTTAAGTCCAGCATTTGAATCCATAGAAATGGAGATAATAAATGTATCAAAGCTTATTTTAAATCCTTCTAAAATAGCTGAATCAATAAATCTTTTATTAAAGCAATATATTGATAATATTAATGGTCAAATAGAGCCAATAAAATATAAAATTCCAATTAAGCCACTGGGAACCCCTGATCAACCTGGAGAATCAATTAATATTCAGATTGGTAGCGGAGATGATGAAAAAGAATTGGCATTACCTCCAGTTATCCTTACCGCAACAGCTATACTTGTTGATCGTTTTGGTCTTCATATTATGGGGCAACTTGACACTGAAGTTGTTTCATCTCCAGAAGGCGATCGAGTTGTAAATGAGGATTTCAATGTTTATAGTGATTCTTTTTATGAGAAGGGAATTATAGCCTTTAAAGAGGAAAGAGAGTCATTACAGAAAACTGGGATTAAAATATCAGGCTCATTCTTAAATAGATTGTTATATCCTGTAATCCCTAAAGTTTCATATGAACAACGTAGATTACAGGCAATTAAACAGTCGATTGAAGAGTTTAACGAATTAAAAGGACCTGATTTTAGTGTTTTCCTTTCCCAGGACAAAATACGTGAAGAACTAGACAAAGAAATTAACATTCGTGTTCAAGATTTAAACCAGAAGGGGCTAGCTAAAGTTGGTAAGGTAAATATTGTATTGGGAAATCAGGAAATATTAGCTGAAGCACCAGTTTCAGGAATAGTTTCACAAATTAATTTGGGTTTTCAAGGTATTGTTAAGGCAGCATCAGCTTTTTCTACTCAATCAACTGAAGAAAACCTTGGTGTTCTTATATCTCCAAGTATTCAAGAATTTGTTATTAATGAGATTACATACCAACCCGAAGATATCACTTCAGTATTTATTCCTACTCTCCCTTCAACATTAAATGCAGTATTGTCTGAGATTACCAACAATTTTAATAGTTTGATTGAACCAATTGTGCTCTCAACGGAGCAACCAAAAATTGGAGATAAAAATGGTGAAATAGATTTTGCTAAAGCTACAGAAGATTTAGAAGGATTAGAGTTTTCCAACCCTAAATTTAAATTTTCAAAGCTTTATTCAGATGCAAATTCTATTCTTATTAGTGAATCTGGTATTTTCCTTCAAGCAGATCTAAATGCTCCAAACCTTCCGGAACGTCCTTCTTTGCCACCTTTATCAATTCCAGAAGATACTGAAAGTGCAACAAAAGCCTATAAAAGGTACTCACAAAGATTTATGGAGCTACACAATACAACTTTTGGGAGTATAGAAGATGATGTAATTGCTCAGGCAGCTATGTCGGTTCAGAGGTTTTCAAGTTACTTCAACTCTATCTGGAAAATTAATAGCCCCCAGATAAAGTATTTAGTTGACTATGGACCAGAAAGTTTCTCAGATAAAAAGATTAGTTTAATTGAAAAACCTAGTTATAGCTGTAATCCAACTAGGGATTGTAGCCGTAAATCTTGTACACGAAATCCATGTAAAAAAGAAAATTCTTGTTCTCGTAAATCTTGTGAAATATCTTCTGGTAAATGTGATTTTGACTGTAGGTCTTGTAGGACAATTAAGGTGGGGGGTTACAGAAGAAGGACTTGTGTACCTGATATAGCGTGTGAAGCCAGAAAGCTCCGTTGTAATGCCAATGAAGAAACCAAAGTTGGTGAATGTAAAGCCAGAGAAAATTTAAAGTATGGTGAATGTGAAGCCAGAGAAAATTTAAAGTATGGTGAATGTGAAGCCAGAGAAAATTTAAAGTATGGTGAATGTGAAACCAGAGAAAAGTTAAAATTGTTGGATTGTAATAGACTTAAGGAGCAGGAACGGCTTGCTTGCAATGCTGGACGTGAATTACAAAACGGATTATCTTCTATCGGTGATATCGGAAAAATCGGCGGCAAAGCAAAGGCAAATGGGATTATTACCTCCGATCTGAGTAGTTTAGAACTTTCTGAAGATGCAAAAAATATAAAATTCCGTCCCAATTTATCAGGAAATATAGATGTTTCTGGTCAAATGAAATTTACACCTTTTGATATCGGTAATATCCTAGTTTGTCCAGTTAAAGGTGCTGCCAATTTCTCGACTAAGGTTAGTTTACCAACGCAAACTCCATCAATATCAGCAAATTTAAAACTTGCTACTGAGGAGCAAAAAGATGATGATGAAAATACACTTGACTTAGCAATTAATATTTCAGAGTTTACCCTGAATGCAAAATTGAATCCTCCACCTGCTACAGCATTGTTACAGGAGAATCCACATATGCTTGTTTTATGTAATCCAGTTCTAGGAGTACCTGCTGTTGGTCTGAGTATACTTGGAGAAGCAAAAGCACTTAAGGGAGATGATCTCATACGCGCACTAGGTGGAAATAAGCTATCAGGGTTATTTGCTGGTGATTATAAATACAAGTTGGATGAAATAAGCATACCTACAGTTATTCCTCCTATTGATTTTGAGATATCTGATGATTCTTTTCTAGCAATTCCTTCCTGGACTGAAAAAGGAATTGTTTATACAGTTAAGCGAAGGTGACACCAGAGGGAATCTAGATACGATTACACTTTCAGTGTTTGAGATAGTCCGAATAGCAATTTATCAATCATTCCCAAAACCTTTACTGTATATTGATTATAGCTTATATATACCCCTTGTAGGAGAAAAATTTAAAATGCCAAATGAAATGAAGCTTATTAATAGAATATGGCCTATTGTCGGTGTTTTTTTAGCATATCTCTCTTTAAACACTTTAGGAAAAACACAATGGGGTTTTGATGGAGAATTAATTGATACTCCCTTGAACTATTTTGAACAGACTCATCTGAGAGGAGTTTTATTATTTGGTCTATTTTTAATACCACTTGTTTGCATTTTTATCTGCTATCTTAGCATGCAGTATCTAGAATTATTTCTCAGCCATTATCCATCACCGAATAGCTATCCTTGGTATTTCAAAATTCCAATTGCATTTAATTTTTTTGAACCAACAGTTTCTTCTTTAACAAAATTATTAATTCAATCTGGGCTGTTTGGATTTTTCATAATTCTTCCAAACGCAACATATATTCAACAGCTTTATAAGTTTATTTTTAGTCATGTTAAACATGGAGAAAAAGTTGGCAGCCATTCCTTTAATTTGACATTTCAGCAGGCTTTAGATCTGACAGTACAACCTCCTAAACCTATTCATATTTTTGACTTTATATGTTCTCATAAAGTCATAATAGGTCATAATTATTCCTATGGTAAATTAACCTTTTTTCCTTTTATTATGCCTACTGTTATTATAATAATTTGTCTGCTGGCTCTAGCTTATTTCTTTATTTATTTGGACAAATTATTTAATAGACGACGAATTATTAATAAAATCATGTCTACCTTACAAGTTATAAGAAATACACTTAGATAAAGTATCAGGAATTAGCGAGCGTTATCTTTTGCTAATTTTTACTATCCTTTTTGCCACTGCTATTGAAAAGTACCGATTATGTAAAATACCAAGATATTCATTATCAAAATATTCGTTATATAAAAGATATACAACAAAACAATAATTTTATAATAGATATTACATACATTGTTTATCGCATAAGCTGCTAACCGAGTACTATAGAGTTTTTTAGTCTAATGAGGTACACAAGATTTTTACCCTCTTACCTCACTTCTCCTCCTGGGAGGGGTTAGGGGTGGGTTCCTCTTCTGACTTCACTGCTCCGAAGCTCCCAGCTCCGAAGCTCCCTAAAAACATGTACCTCACCTAATTGAAAACCGCTATAGTAGATTACTTCGTACCATACAAGCGATCGCCTGCATCCCCAAGTCCTGGAACAATATAGCCATGGTGATCTAAATCTTGATCAATAGCCGCCGTGTAAATCGCTACATCTGGATGCTGCTGTTGGAAATAGTCAAGCCCTTGCTGTGCTGCTAATAAGCACAGAAACTTAATTGACTTCGGGCTAACTTCCTTGAGTCGGTCAACAGCAGCAACGGCAGTATTACCTGTAGCTAACATCGGATCAACCACCAACACATCTCGCTGAGTCATATCATCGGGGAGTTTGAAATAATATTCGATGGGGACAAAGGTATGGGGGTCACGGTACAAACCGATATGACCGACACGAGACGATGGGATGAGTTCTAGAATACCATCTAACAGACCCTGTCCGGCTCGCATAATCGAGACAATAACCATCTTCTTTTCTGAAGCCAGCATCGGAGCTAGCATCGGCGAGATTGGTGTATTGATTGGTTCATACTTCAGGGGCAAATCCCGTGTTACCTCGTATGCCAACAATAACCCAACTTCTTTAAGGAGTTTACGAAATTTGGCTGTACTCGTTCCAGCCTGACGCATCAGGCTTAACTTATGCTGCACAAGGGGATGGTAAATTACTTTGACATTATTGATCATTATAGCGGTTTTCAATTGGGTGAGGTACAGAGTCTTGGGTTTTAGGGAACAGGGAACAGGGAACAGGGAACAGGGAACAGGGAAAAAATCCTGTGTACCTGATTAGGCTAGAAACAAATCATCTACCGACCACTGGGTACTAACCACACTCCTGGCTCCAGCACAGAGAAAACCGGTAGCTAGACTAAGCAAATCATCAGTAATTTTGGTAGGAGTGAAATTAACCTCGCAGGCTGAGACAACAACTTCGGAAAGATTGGGCATCCGCCAACCAGGAGTTAAAAGTTGACCCAGGGTCAGGGCACCATCTCCTAACCTTAACTGAGATTCCAACGGCTTCATGACGTTAGATTTGGCATGATGGCTGGAGTGGAGGATATGCACTTGCTGGGCTAAGGTTTGGTATGATTTGACCGTGGCATCCCGTCCTTGTAAGCGCTGCTCAGCAGGAACGTGATACATTTCCGCAACGGTTTTGCATTCAAAACTGCTAAAGGGCAGATCTTCCGTAGCATCTTCGACTATACCCATTTGCTGACCTTCAATTGCTGGGCGTTGGTGGCAATAGTGGAGGATTTGGCAACTGGGAACCAAGCGAATACCAAAGCGATCGCATAAGTAAGTAGTTTGGGTAACAGATTTAGTGGCAGAGGATTTGGAGGATTTGCTGCCCAAGACCATACCGCGAGTTTGGGGAAGAGAACTCTTTTCTTGCTCCGCTGGTAATAAACCCTCTTGCTCCTCACTTTTTAAGGGCAACGCAGCAAAAGGAATCTGATGTAAAAATATATGAGGCACAATAATCAACTCTTCAATCCCAGTCAGATACTGTCCCACCAGCTTTTCCAACTGCAAGCGCTCAGCAAGTTCCTGAAGAAAATCCCCCATCTTATGTTTCCATTCACTGTTTGAACCAACATAGGGAATAAACCAGTTTTATAAAATCCAATTCTGTAGTGCTTCTCCTCCCTGGCCTACACAAGTAAAAACTTGAGGACTGCGATCCTTGAGCAGGATAAAAATATGGGTATCCTTACCCGTTGTATAGAAACTGAGCAGAGCAGTGGTTGGTTCCTCGATTAACTGCTGCATTTGCTTCCAATCGAGATGATTCACTTGAATTTGTCCTGCCAAAACCGGGTCATAGCTGCGCAGTTGTTGCCAAACTTGCTGTTTTTGTGCCTCTAATGCCTGGATTTCTTTCTCGTATTTTAATAAAGCTTCCCTAGTCAAGGATTGACCAGATTGTTTCACTGCCATTTCCAATGACATGGTTTTATTAGGACTTCCTGCCAAAACTGGAACAGCCTCCGAAGCAGAACCAAAACGGAGGACATTGATACGCCGTTGCAGTTCCTCGTAGTCCTGCAAATGCTGTTCTAGTTCTGGGACAATTTCTCCCCCTTGGTAGAGTTCATTACTAGCCATCATATCTACCAACCGTTGAGCACGGGAACGTTCAGTATATTCCACTGCTTTCTCGATCTGCCCTAAGTTGAGGCAAGCTTGTACTATCTTGCCATATACCTCAATGGAATCAGCAATAATCTCTTGGCGACGCTCCTCATCAATTACCCAACTCCGGCTTTGTTCTATAGCTTTGATAGCTAGGGAGTAGCCTTCGATAGCTAGTTGCCAATTGTTATTTTTTAGAGCAAGGTTACCTAAATTTCGACTAGCTGTTAGGCAATTAATGGGGAAGTTTTCTGGAGTCCAAATTTCTAGGGCATGTTGATAAGCAGTAATGGCTTGTTCGATATTCTCAGCTCTATCTCCTTTTATTCTATCCGAGTAGGCATTGGCGAGATTGTTTTGAGTCATTGCCCAATCTTGGGGTAATGCTGACTTGGTACGGATTTGTAGGGCATGTTGATAAGCAGTGATAGCTTGTTCGATATTCTCGGCTCTATCTCTTTTTAGTCTATTATTGTAGGCAATACCGAGATTGTTTTGAGTCATTGCCCAATCTTGGGTAAATGCTGACTTGGTACAGATTTTTAGGGCATTTTCATAATAAGCGATGGCTTGTTCAATATTATCTGCTCTGTTCCCTTTGATTCTGATCTAGTAGGCAGCACCGAGATTGTTTTGAGTGCTTGCCCAATCTTGGGTAAATGCTGACTTGGTACGGATTTGTAGGGCATGTTGATAAGCAGTGATGGCTTGTTCGATACTCTCGGTTCTATCTCCTTTTATTCTATGATAGTAGGCATTACCGAGATTGTTTTGAGTGGTTGCCCAATCTTGGGTAAATGCTGACTTGGTACGGATTTGTAGGGCATTTTTAAAAGCAGTGATGGCTTGTTCGATATTCTCGACTCTATCTCCTTTTATTCTATTAATGTAGGCATTACCGAGATTGTCTTGAGTCATTGCCCAATCTTGGGAAAATGCTGACTTGGTATGGATTTGTAGGGCATGTTGAAAAGCAGTGATGGCTTGTTCGATATTCTCGGCTCTATCTCCTTTTATTCTATTAGTGTAGGCATTACCGAGATTGTTTTGAGTCATTGCCCACTCTTGGGAAAATGCTGACTTGGTATGGATTAGTAGGGCATGTTGATAAGCAGTGATGGCTTGTTCGATATTCTCGGCTCTATCTCCTTTTATTCTATCAGTGTAGGCATTACCGAGATTGTGTTGAGTGGTTGCCAAATCTTGGGGAAATGCTGACTTGGTACGGATTTCTAGGGCATGTTGACAAGCAGTGATGGCTTGTTCGATATTCTCGGCTCTATCTCCTTTTATTCTATTCTTGTAGGCAGCACCGAGATTGTTTTGAATATCTGCCCACTCTTGGGGAAATGCTGACTTGGTACGGATTTGTAGGGCATGTTGATAAGCAGCGATGGCTTGTTCGATATTATTGGCTCTATCTCCTTTTATTCTCTTATTGTAGGCATTGCCGAGATTGATGTGATTCCTTGCCCAATCTTGGGGTAATGCCTCCAAGGTTAAAACTGTGGCAACGGCTTCATAACTAGCAATGGCAATTTCTAGGTTATTAGCTATATCACCTAGAGGAAACTGTATAATCAAATTGCCGAATGTGCCAAGAACTCCAGCAAGATATTTAGCTTCTTCTGGCTGAAGTTTAGGGAGGGCTTCCCTTGCCCAAGATAGCAGTATCTGCCCTAAGTTTTCATCTAGCTTGTCAAGGTTCTGTTCCAGTAGGGGGTAAATGGATTGAGGACTATGGTCAGTTTCAACTGCCTGCAAGATGGACATTAGGAAATTGAAATAGTCTTCTAAAGGAACTTCAGTCGAATGAATCTTGAGTATCTCTGCTAAGTGCTGAGCAAAACTTCGCAACCAATTGGCATTGTTATCTCCATCCTCTTCCATTTGTGCTGCTACTGCTGCCATTATCTGCACCAACTCCTGATTCACTAGTTCTGTGTTGGCTTGCAGTATTTCCCCTTCCTGTCCTTTGGGGCATTGCAGCAGTTGTTGGATCAGGTTTAAATAAGCTTCAATTGCTTGTTCGTCCATATTTTCCTATTCTATTTCCTGTTACCTAATTCTAAGCAGATGCTTCTACTACCTGGAAAGAGCGATAAAATGCTTGCCAATTATTGCTATCTTCTGCCAACCTTGTCCACAATTCCTTAAGCCGTTTCGGATTCAACTTCGGAGCTGCTTCCTTTTGATTAGGCGTTAACCAAGGTAAATCTAAGGAATCGTCTAAGACAATAGCCAGAAACTCCTCTTGCCCTGTGCTATTAAATCTTATCTTTTCATTGTAATATGTTGCCCCTAGCTGAGGCATAAGTATTTTCTTGTCTTTGAGTCGATTAAGTGGAGCAAAAGCTTGGGAAGGACAGACTACATAGTTGCTATCTTCTAAACCGCGATTTAATAACAACACATGCTGTTGGTCACAATCTAGCTCCACATGTATATAGTAGGGAATGTTACAACCAATTACAGGTGGCTCGTCTCTATTCCCTGGGGGTACAACCAAGCCTCTGAGAGTAGGATCTGGAGTAAAACGAAGCCAATGGGAAGGAGATGCCGCTTTTTGAATCAGGGCTTGCCAAAGCCAATCCATTTGCCAGTAAGGAAATTTCTGCTGCCATAACCAGCCATAAGCAATTCGCCAGGGAGATTCTTTGTCATCCGCTGGTCTTCCTCGTTTATTCTCCCAATTTACCCCATGTTTGGCCATTTCCTCCCCAAACTGCTTTTTCAGCTTTTTCAGTACTTCGGCCAGGGTAGCATTAATGCTCTGTTCATTAAACGCTCCCAGTTTTTCGTCCATTTTGCGAGCAATCTCCACATTCTCTTCTTGCCAGTTTTCAGGACTAAAACGCAGTTGAAAGCATACTTTTTGGGTTTCGGAGCTTTTGGATATAGGGAAAATATGGTCAGCTATTTCTGCCAGAAAATGTTGTTGTTGAGATTGTTGGTTGGTCATGGTATTTATCATAAGAAAGGGAGCAGGGAGTAGGGAGCAGGGAGCAGGGAGTAGGGAGTAGGGAGTAGGGAGTAGGGAGTAGGGAGTAGGGTGGCACAGGCTTCTAGCCTGTGAAACTTAACTCTCATAAGCTGTTCGCGTAGCGTGCGCATAGCGCATTAGCTGATAGCTGACCGCTGAATGCTTAACTAAATTATGCCATGTAGATTGCGAATTGTGTTAGCTAATTAAAAATTTTTATTTGTTTTTATTTTAGCATATTTTAGTTTATTAGTTCATACTTAAAACGCCTATTTTTAAAGTATATTTTCCATTCAATACCGTCCCAAATTTTTATATCAAAGCCCTATACACCTATTTATTGAGTCAATAGGCTAGAAGTCAGAACCATTTATATTGACAATCATGGCTATGACCAAGAAGACTAATCGCAACCGAAAACGTTGGCTATTAATAGAGTTCGTTGTGGAGTTACTAGCTTTGTTCCTTGATGCAAACCTAATCATAGTCTTGAATCTTTGCTTGTTGATTTGGCGTTGGCTCAGGGAAGAAGAAGAGGAGTAGGGTCCATATCATAGTTGTAAAAAAGAAAGTAAGTGTGGGAAGGGTGGGGAGATGGGGAGTGTAAGGTAAACAGGATTTTTTCCCTCTTCCCTCTTACCTGCTCCCTGCTCCCTGCTCCCTGCTCCCTAAAACCTAGATATTTGTACCTCACAAGTCTTATAATTGCTATAGTTGTAGTCTACTACTTTTTTGATTAAACGCACCCTCAGCCCAATCTCAGCCATGAAATTCATCAGCCCCAAAACCGACTTTGCCTTTAAAAAAATCTTTGCCTCCCAGGAAAGTAAGCCGATTCTGATTAGCTTCCTGAATGCTCTTGTCTATCACAATCAACCTCTCATCGAAGATTTAGAAATTATTGATCCTTATCAGTCTTCTCCTCTGCCAATCCTCAAAGACTCTTTCCTCGATGTGAAAGCTAAGCTGAAGGATGGTTCTCTAGTGATTATTGAAATGCAGGTTTTGCAGGTAGAGTCTTTTGCTCGTCGAGTTTTGTATAACGCAGCTAAAGCTTACTCACTACAATTAGGTAAAGGGGAAGGCTACCGTTATCTCAAACCAGTGATTGCTCTGACCATTACCGATTTTATTATGTTTCCTGAGCATAATCAGGTAATTAATCATTTTGAGTTCCGAGAAAAAAGTACCAACATCAGCTACGTAGAAAATCACTTACAATTATTGTTTGTAGAGTTACCGAAGTTTGAGAAACAGTTGGAGGAGTTAGAAGAATTGGATGAGTTGTGGATGTATTTTTTAAAAAATGCCCCTTCCTTAGATACAGTCCCAGAGAAAATGGCACAACTCCCAGAGTTTAAACAGGCATTTGGGATTGCTTCTCAGGCGAATTTAACCAGGAAAGAGTTGGAGGAACTAGGAAAACGAGAAATGTTTATTCATGACCAACAAGGGCTGATTCTATTTGCTGAGAAACAAGGGAGAGAAAAAGGAATGAAACAAGGAATGAAACAAGGGAGAGAAGAAGGAATGAAACAAGGAATGAAACAAGGGAGAGAAGAAGGGGAGAAAGAAAAAGCCCAAACAATTGCACGCCAACTTTTGCCTCTTTTGGATGATGAAACGATTAGCCAAACTACTGGCATACCTGTAGAGGAAATTAGGAAGCTTCGCTGAACAAATCAAAAGGCAATAGACTAATGAAGAATTTAGAATGAAGAATTTAGAATGAAGAATGAAGAATGAATTTTTAGCATTAGCCAGTTTTGTAGGGTGGGCAAGGGGAGATAAATTGGTTGGAGCGCTTGGGTTGACCAATCACCTTGCCCACCAGGATTAACTGTGGCTAGCTCGCTTGGCTTTTGGCGTTGCTGAATCAACTAATGAATAGCAGTAGAGTGGGCATCTTGCCCGCTCGACCAGATATTGATAACGGGCAAGATGCCCGTTCCACCAAGATGCCCATTCTACAGGTGCGACCCAAGGGCGCGAGGGATTGCTCGCGCCCTTGGAGGCGCGCACCTACTCTTAAAACCAGATGATCGCGCATTCATTCGAAGATTCAGCAACGCCAACCCTGACGGGGTGTCAATCTCAGTAGTCTTAATCTCAGCCATGCTGACTTAAGTGATACTGACTTAAGGGATGCCAAACTCAGTGGGGCTGACTTGAGTGGGGCTGACTTGAGTGGGGCTGACTTGAGTGGCGCTAGCTTGATTTCAGCAAACTTAAGCCATGCTAATCTCAGTAATGCCCAAGTCACAGGAACTCGGTTTGGCAAAAATCCCGGTCTGCTTGAACAGACCAAGGATAACCTAATCAAGGGAGGAGGGATATGGGAACCTAGTATCACAGAAGTGCTTCTGGCATTGATCGAGTTAAATTAACCCATAAACTAGAGCAAGACCCCCGTTTTGCAGCTCGTTTTTATCGATTGCTTGCTGCTGCTATTGCTGATCGAATACACCTGACCACAATTAGCTTACTTTACTTCGAGAAAGAGTATCAGATAGAAGACCCGATGGCGACTCACCTGAAGATTGATGAACTAACAACCTCCAGTCACTATCGGTTCATGGCGAAACCGATTCATAAGGACTCGCTCAAAACCTATGAAAAAGTTATTTTAGACAAAACTAAGGCAGCGTTACTGATTAATGGGGTGATTGAATCGTGAGCTATCAGCTATCAGTTATCAGCTATCAGCTATCAGCTATCAGTTTATGCGCTACGCGCACGCTACTTGAGGTGCTATCAGCTTTTGAATAAAATAAGCTGAAAACTGATTAATGACGGCTGACGGCTGACCACTGATGGCTGACCACTGATGGCTGACCGCTGACCGCTGACCGCTGACCGCTGACCGCTGATAGCTAAAAATTAATCCTCTTTTTTAATCACTTTAAACTCATCTAGCAATTGCACCCAATTGATGGCATCTCTCTTATCATAAACCCACCCGATCAGATTGATATCTCCTGTTTCCCAAGCAAATTTCCACCAAGCATCTAACTGTTCCTCTGTAACATCTAATCCTATTATTTCATTTTTAAAAGTATCACTGGTAGGCTGACTGGAGTGATGCCCCTGGATAAACTGTTGCCAGTCAGCTACGGTAAACTTAAAATCGTAATCCTGTGCTACCTTAACTACCTCTTCTGGATTTATAGTAGCTATTAGCTGCTGTTTTAAATCTTCTTGTTGAGAAACAGCATGGAAAAATTGATCAACATTTTCTGTATAAATTATAGACATTAGGTATAAAAAATGCGTCACTTAGGGACGCCAATTAATCGACTTTACATCTATTATTATAAATAATTAGTCAGCTGTCAGCCGTCAGCCGTCAGTGGTCAGCCGTCAGCCGTCAGCCGTTGGCCTTGGCCTTTGGGCCACGCTACGCGAATGGCTGAAAACTGATAGCTGATAGCTGATAACTGATAACTGAATGCTTACTATTTTATTTCCAAGAAGATAAAGGTGGTGTCTCTAACAAGGCAGCACTAAGACTGTCGTGAATCTTGGCATTAGTTGCCAGAATCCGCCCAGAATTAATATCAATAGGACTGCGATCATAAGCGGTAACTTTACCACCAGCTTCTTCTAGGATAACGATGCCAGCCGCTACATCCCAAGGAGAAAGCCCTCGTTCCCAATAGCCATCCAATCGTCCAGTAGCAACATCACACAAATCGATGGATGCAGAACCACTACGGCGAACTCCTTGAGTCAGATGAGTCAGGTAACAGAACTCGGCATAGTTGTTATCGGAAGTCTGCCGCCGGTCATAGGCAAATCCAGTCACTAACAAGCTCTTACTCAGGTCAGAGACTTGGGAAACCTGGATTGGCTGACCATTGCAGGTTGCCCCTAAGCCCACAGCTGCACACAATAACTCATCCCGAAAGGGATTATATACTGCTCCCACCTGAGGCTTGCCGTCAATCAACAACCCCACAGAGGTAGCAGCAATGGGGTATTGATGGGCATAATTAGTAGTACCATCGAGGGGGTCAATCGCCCATAGGTATTTACTTTGATTGTCTCCCAGTTGACCCGATTCTTCTGCCAGAATCGAATGGTCTGGCACATCGTTTTTGAGTATATCTAAGACTACTGCTTCAGCTTCTTTATCAGCTGCAGTGACTAAATCTCCAGGACGTCCTTTCTCTTCTATAGTTTTGAGATTGCCCCAGTAAGTTTTCAAAACATCACCAGCAGCAGTGGCAGCTTTAGCGGCAATATCAAGGAAAGTTTGTAGTTGTTCGGAGGTATGTTCTGTCATTGAGCAGATAACCTGTAGTTTATCAATTGAGTCGGTAAGCAGTCAGCGGTTAGCGGTCAGCGGTCAGCGGTCAGCGGTCAGCGGTCAGCGGTCAGCGGTCAGCGGTCAGCGGTCAGCGGTCAGCGGTCAGCGGTCAGCGGTCAGCGGTCAGCGGTCAGCGGTCAGCGGTCAGCTGATTTTATTCAAAAGTACCTCAGCGTGGCACAGGCTTTGGCCTTGGCCAAAAGGCCACGCTACGCGAATGGCCACGCTGTGCGAACGACACTGTGACTGTACCAATAAGCACCTCAAGTAGCTTGGCCACAGGCCGAAAGCTGATAGCTGATAACTGATAGCTGATAGCTGATAGCTGATAGCTGATAGCTGATAGCTGATAACTGATAGCTGATAACTGATGGCTGATAGCTGATGACTAATAACTAATAACCACTAAGGATTTTGACGGCGAAATTCTGCTGGTGTCAAGCGCAAAGGCTGATCTGGGTTCCAAATCCCATAGCCCATAATTCTGGCGTATTCTTGAGCACGGGCTATTTTAGCATCATATTTGTTATTGGGGACTAGGGGTGAAGCTAAGGCACAGCCCTTAGCTACCAACTGCTCATTGACCAACACACCATCTAGCCATACATAGGCTAACCAGCGGCTATAGCGGTCTTTTTCCTCAACATCAAGCTCTAACATAACCGATTTTTGATCACCAGTTTCACTAATTTCACTGAGCATCTTCTGTAAACAGGTTTTCGCCTGATCTCCCCAAGGCTTTTGTTTCCAGCTTGGTGCCTCTATACCAATCATCCGGATTCGTGCCATTAATGGTGGATCTTGATTGGATATCAACACATCCACCGTGTGTCCACTGATCACCCGTTGCACTTGAGCTTCAATCTGGTTGGGGACATTTGTTAATTGGCATCCCCCAAGCAAGAGCAGAAAGCAACTAAGCAGGCTCCCCGCTCTACTGCACCTCTGCTCGGCTATTGTCCTAATCCTCATCCAGTGGCAGCCCAAACCGAACCTTCCCTTTAGCAAAATATCGACCAAACTGAAGTTCATAGACTTCATCTTCATCCTGAGTCTCTACCTCTAGGTCTGACCGGGGATAACTCACACATAATAGAGCATAGCCTTGGTCCCGCAATTGTGGAGATAGTCCCATGGCTTCCGGTTGGTAGACTTTTCCTGCCAATACTCGCACTGCGCAAGTGGTACAAGCTCCATTGCGGCAGGCAAAGGGTAGCTCTACACCCTGCTTTTCTGCGGAATGCAAGATATAGCGGTCAGTTGGCACGTTTACCTTGTGCTTAGCACCAGTTTGGCGATTATGAATCTGAATGGTGTACGATTGAGTCATTGACTTCGTATATAATTTTCTGTATAATAAGAAATCGGGCGATGAATTGAAAAAGATTCAAAGCTCCAACTGAATACTTTACCTGGAGAGGTGGCCGAGTGGTTGAAGGCGCAGCACTGGAAATGCTGTTTAGGGGCAACTTTAACGAGGGTTCGAATCCCTCCCTCTCCGTTCCAATTCAATCAATAATATCAGCATTCAGCGGTCAGCAGTCAGCGGTCAGCAGTCAGCCGTCAGCCGTCAGCCGTTAGCCGTCAGCCGTCAGCCTTGGCCTTTGGCCACGCTACTTGAGGTGCCGTCAGCCGTCAGCCGTCAGCTAAAAGCTCACGCTACTTGAGGTGCCGTCAGCAGACGTAACAGAGATTAAACCAATACTTACCTGGTAAGCTATCAGCTATTAGCTGATATAGCACTACGCGCTACTGTTAGGACATTCCTAAACTCCGAAACTTACTCATAGCTGACTTTTGACTTCTGACTTCTAACTTCTGACGCTAAGCGTAGCGCTATAGCTGATAGCTGATATAGCAGTCGCCAGGGCAGGCGCGGACATGACAAAAGTCTCAAACCTAAGTAAGCGCAAGAGTTTGACTTCTGACTTCTGACTTCTGACTTCTGACTTCTGACTTCTGACTTCTGACTTCTGACTTCTGCTATAGCTGATAGCTGATAGCTGATAACTGATAGCTGACCGAAATACAAACCTGAAAGTCAATTAAGACGGCTATTGCCTATAAAATTATTGAAGATCCCAATTATAGAACATCTAGCTGTAAGCCTTAAATGAAGCAGTTGATTCAAGGTCTGCATCAATTCCAGACCAATTACTTCCAGACCCACCGAGACCTATTTGAGTTACTGTCTCACGGGCAGCATCCCAGGATACTATTCATCACCTGTTCAGATTCTCGAATTGACCCGAGTCTGATTACTCAAACTGAGCCTGGTGAAATGTTCATCATCCGCAATGCCGGGAATATCATACCGCCTTATGGAGCAAGTAATGGCGGTGAACCAGCAGCAGTAGAGTATGCTATTTATGCCTTAGGCATTAATGAAATTGTCGTATGCGGTCACTATCGCTGTGGAGCGATGAAAGGTTTACTGAAAATCGACAAGCTAGAAGAGGACATGCCAGCCGTTTACCAATGGCTCAAGCATGCCGAAGCTACTCGCCGGATTATCAAAGAACACTATCAAGACTATGAAGGTGATGAACTCCTGAATGGGGCGGTGGAGGAAAATGTCCTTAACCAGCTACAAAATTTACGTACTTACCCAGTTATTCAATCTCGACTCAGAAGTGAGGAAATTCGGCTTCATGGCTGGGTCTATAAGATAGAAACGGGAGAGGTTCTGGAATATAGTCCACTGCAAAAGCAATTTGTACCACCTCAAACCCAGTTTTCAAGAGGAGCATGGATAACACCTCAGCAGCAAGCAAGAATTTATAAAGGTTCTCCAGAATAAACTCTAAACTAAGTAATAATAAACCAGAAAAAAAGTAGATGCAACCCTGATTAGAGGTGCTATAATCCAATTAGCATCATTTTTCCTCTTAGCCTCTGGTAAACTGTTGTCAGTAGTCGTCAACAGTTTACAGCCAACAGTTAAATCAGCTTCTTAGTTTACAACAACCTATTTGCAACCCTATGTGTAGATGCCCTGATAGTTGATTCCCTTTGGACTAGTTATTGTCCTACCGTCTTGATAACGTTAGTCAACAGAAGATCCGAAACTAGCTCGTTTATAACAGCCTCTATACTGCCGAGATTTCGGTTTAGATATTACTATAGTAGAAGCTATTTCAGGAATAAGATAACCGTACAATTGCGGAATTAGTTGAATAGCCTAATTGGGAACATTGAGCAATTTTACGGTTCTTTTGGTCATGGGTAATGGGTTAAGGGGAGTAGGGAGTAGGGAGTAGGGAGTAGGGAATCGGGAGTCGGGAGTAGGGAGTCGGGAGTCGGGAATCGGGAGTCGGGAGTCGGGAGTCGGGAGTAGAAATATGTCTTAAGCTTTACTTCGACTGCTATATCTTTGGTTCGGTATTAGTCGCGACGGGGAAATTGAAAAGCGGAGGAATAATAGCGAATGGAAGAATTAATGACTCTCAAGGAATTGCTCTACGAAGGCAAAATCCCTGAAGCCCTGGAACTGATTGAAGAATTGGAGGAGATGAGCAAATCGGATAAACTGAATAAACTATTTAGCTATGGAATTATTCTGCTGTTACATCTAATTAAAAAAGCTGCTGAAAAACGGACGACTAAATCTTGGGAAGTATCAATCCGTAATTCTGTTAAACAAATTCAACGTACTAATAAGCGCCACAAGGCTAAAGGAACTTATTTAACCGAAGAGGAATTATTAGAAACTTTAGAAGATGCCTATCAATCCGCACTAGACCGCGCTTCATTAGAAGCATTTGAAGGAAGTTATGAAGCTGAAGAAATTGCTAAAATGGTGGAGCGGGAGGAAATCATAAAAACAGCAATGGATTTGATTTTATAGGGCTGAATGCTTACATAATTTCTTACATAATTTTTGTTCAGAACTTCCCTACTCCCTACTCCCTACTCCCTACTCCCTACTCCCTACTCCCTACTCCCTACTCCCTGTTCCCTACTCCCTATTCCCTTTGCTACAAATATTAGCATTGATTACATCGATAAACTTAACTGAGAGCCAAGGGATGTCTTAGATACTTCAATCCTGGTCTGAAAGGCTTCTTTAAACTGAGGCATATGAGTCACGGTTAAAATACAAGCAAAATCGGATGCGATCGCATTAATTGCTGCAATCAATCGCTCACACCCCTCGGCATCTTGGGTGCCAAACCCCTCATCCACAATCAACATTTGTAAGGATGTGCCTGAGCGTTGAGCCAACAGTTGTGCTAATGCCAGACGAATGGCAAAATTAATCCGGAATGCTTCACCACCGGAATAGGTTTCATAAGGTCTAGTACCAGTGGCATCAGCAATTAAAATATCTAAGGTATCAATCAGTTTGGTTTTTTTCTTAGAAGACCGACTCCCGGCCTTTTGGGTAACAATTTGGATGTGTAACTGATTCCCAGTCAGTCTAGCCAAAATTTGATTGCTTTGGGCTTCTAGTTGAGGCAAAATATTCTCTATCATTAGAGCCTGGATGCCATTTTTGCCAAATGCGATCGCTAATTCCTGATGCACCCGATATTGCCGCTGGAGTTGTTGCAGCTTTTCGAGTTGCTGTTGATACTGAGTTTGTAGGGATTCCAGTTGCTGCAACCGTTGTTGGAGACGCCCCTGCTGGGATAGTTGTTTATCCATTTGCCGTCGGCGCTGCTTCATGCCCTGTTCTAAGGCTTGGATGTCCCTAGTAACATCAGGACTTTGTTCCATTTGCTTGACAATGTCCTCAATTTGTGTATTAACCTCCTTGAGATTAGAGCGTCTGCTCTGGAGGGTTTGATTTAGGTTTGCCAAGCGTTGACCGACTTGGGGCTGTTGCTCTTGGGCAGTTTGTAATTCCTGATAAGGCAGTTGCCAAGATTGGGCTTGACGCAAGGAGGCTCTAACCTGATTATGAGCATCCAAGTTATAGCCAATCTCAGCTATGTATCGATCTAGCTGATCCAATTGCTGCTTCAACGGGGAATTCGTTTGTAACTGATCCACCGAGGCTTGAAGAGTATCCAGCTTCTCTTGCAGCTGTGGTTTCTGGGCATCAATTTTTCCCTGACGCCGCCGTGCTTCTTCTAGCTTAGCCGAGTGGATTTCAGCCCAGCGCCAGCGGTCAACTTCCCCCCGTGCTAGAGCATGGGTTTGTTCATCGTAGTTGAGCTGTTGGACTCGGAGGTCGAGTTGCCTGAGTTCTTCGTGTAATTCTACCCCATAACCAGGAATACTAAGGGATTGTTGCAGTTCTTTCTTTTCCTCTGATACTTCATAGAGTCGGTCGTAAACTTCGTCAGTGGCTTCTAGTTGTGCTGCTAGTTGTCCCCGTTGTTCTAGCAACTCTTCATAAGGAGAGAGTTGTTTGGAAATTTGGGAGTATTCATGGCGCAACACCTGAAGTTCTCGTTCACAAACTGTTAGCTGCTCTCGTACTACCCAGAATTGATCTTGAACATCCTTGTGCTCGGCAGTCGTTTTCTGAATCACTCGGTCAGAATGGGCTGCATCTAGAGGCTGCTCGCATAAGGGACAAACTGCGTTCTGAACTTGCAGCAATTCGATTTTTTGGGTCAGTTCCCCCAGTAATTTTTCATAGCGACGTTGGTTTTCATGGAGGCGTTCTCGAAAGCCTCGACGTTCTAGTCCTTTGTCCTGTAACCGAGACAGGTAAACCCGCTTTTTCTCTAATTCCCCAAGTTCAGCCTCTAACTGAAGTGCCGCCTGTCTCAGCTGAGGTGTTGTTGCTACTTGCTGGGATAACTGTTTTTCAGAAGAAACCAGTTCTTCTAATTTGGCACTGAGTCTGGCTTGAACCCGGTCAAGTTCGCTTTGGATAGACCCACGGCGTTGCAACAAGGGAGAGACTTCTAGTTGCAGATTATCTAGCTGCTTGAGGCGTTCACGAGCTTGGTTAAGTTGTGCCAGGGCTGTAGCCACTTGCCCTGAACGGGAGAGAGTATCTTTAATATCTTGCTCTTGAGTACCCAAGGCTTCGAGTTGAGCTTGGATATCACGAATTTGCAGATTAAGTTGATTAATTTCTTGATTAAGCTGCTGTTGGAGTTGTTGTCGTTGCTGTTGCGCTTTCTGATAAGTCTGTAATTTGGCGGCAAGACTTTCTTCAAGTTCTTGTAGCTGGAGGTATTCGGCATAACCAGCAGTAATTTGTTGGTCTTGAGAGAGTAGTTCAGAAAGTTGTTGTTGTTGAGCAACAGCAGTAGCAATGTCTTGTTGTATGCGATCGCAATCTTGAGTAAGATTACGATATTGTGTCCTCACAAAGTTTAGCTGTTGTTCCCAGCTATTCCGCTGATGTCCAACAGCTTGTAGTTGTTTGAGTTGTTGCGCGTCTTGGTCTTGGTCTTGTTGCAGCTGGTGTAAGGCAGTTTCCAGGGTAGCTGTTTCTTTTGCGATCGCATCCCGTTCTCCCAGTTGTTCCTTAATACCCTGCAAACTTTGTTCTAGCTGTTCTACTTGACCTTTCAACTGCTTTGACAAATCCTTTGCCTGGTCTGCCAATTTTTCGTACTGGTCTAGTTTGAGCAAATCTGCCAGAATTTGTTTCCGTTCACTGGGACGCCTGACCATAAACTCATCGGCTCGACCTTGACGCAGGTAAGAGGAGTTGATAAAGGTATCGTAATCTAGCTTGAGATTCGCTATTATTAATAATTGAGTTGCTCGTACTCCTTTCTGGCTTAAACACTTAAAACCATTTGGTGTTTCCACTTGAAAGTCTAGGGAACTCCCCTGTTTCCGATGGCGAGTCCGAATAATTCGATGGGTTTGTTGATTATTTTGAAAAATAAAGTCTACTCGGACTTCCTTCGCCCCAGTATGGATGACATCGTTTTCTGAGGCAACACGGCTTTGTCCCCAAATCGCCCAGGTAATGGCTTCTAGCAGGGACGATTTCCCGGCTCCATTCTGACCACAAATACAGGCAGTGTGAAGACCCCGAAAGTCTAGAGTTGCGTCGCGGTAGCTGAGGAAGTTTTTTAGGGTTAGTTGGATAGGAATCATCTAGGTTCCACAAGCCTTACACACTTTGATTAGTGTAGCGACGTATATATCAGTTTTCTAGGTCTTGAACACTCATTTTTACAAAAATTAATAATTCCTCAGTAAGCAAAAAGTCTTAGCTAGACCATCAGTGGTCAGCGGTCAGCGGTCAGTGGTCAGTGGTCAGCGGTCAGCGGTCAGCGGTCAGCGGTCAGTGGTCAGCGGTCAGTGGTCAGTGGTCAGTGGTCAGTGGTTAGCCGTCAGCCGTTGGCCAATGGCTGAGAGCTGATAGCTGAGAGCTGATAGCTGAGAGCTGATAGCACCTCAAGTAGCGTGCGTGGCACAGGCTTCTAGCCTGTGAGGTAGCGCATATGCTTACGCCATTTCGGTTTTGGAACCATGTTCCATAGTGAACTCGATCAGGCGTACTATTAATTTAAGTAGGATGAATCTAATCGGACATCGAAACTGGGGTAAACATTATGTCAAAAGCTACGGTGCAATATACAACCAAGGATTTAAAGGAACTCGGCTTTTTCGTTGAAGTCCCCGGCAGAACCGACAATGCCAAAAACAGAGCCAAAGCCCTCGAAGAGATTCAACGGCGCATGGAAGACTCAGAAGACACTACCGTCAATGAGGATAGCTTTGCCGATGGCTTGAGTGCTGAGGATTTGATTTTAGTTGAGCCACTAGCTACCGATAGTAAAGATGGTGAGGAAGCAGAGATTATTCAGTCAGTAAAAGCGATCGCATCTTTAGCAAGTTTAAGGGTGAATTTGGAACAAGCTTACCAACAAGCGGTGGAATTACGGCCAGTGATCGAAGCCTTATTTTCCCCAGACCCCCTGACACCGGAACATATGAAACTGGCAACGGATAGAAATTTTGCCAAAACCTTAACAAAATTTGCTGAAGCTAAAGCCGCTCACGATCAGTATTTGCCCATTGCCAAAGAAGCTTGGGAAATATTAGCTCCCGCTTTGCCACCATCTCAGCATCAAGCTAATCCTCTAGGCTCGGAAGTAGTAGAGCATACTGAGAGTAATGGCAAAAAGGGTGTGACTGTGAATGAGTCATGAAACCTATGCCTAGAGGCAGGGGCTTCTAAAATTGTTTTCTAAAATTGTTTAGGTGGGGAGGGTTGAATCAGTCCCTATGCCGGATGTAATGGTATTTTTTTACTTTCCCCTCTTCCCTACTTCCCACGTCCAGAATTTTTCCCAAACCTGGCCTCTTGGACGCTACTACCAATGCCCTGAATTACACCACGAACCACTAGACCAATACTTCTACCAAAGACTTGGGTCAACAGATACACCACACCATTACCAATCCAAGTGACAGCCGCTTGCACACGGGGAGAAAGAGCATCCCGTAGCTCATAGGCTAAAGTCACAGCTAGCTGGAAACCTCCCAGCTGTTCTAATTCTCGACGCCGGGGAGCATAGATACTGGTTTGTTTAATGCCAGTGTCAGTTAGGATAAATAAATCATATCGACTCTCGAAAATTGCTTGTGGCTCACCAAATAGTTTATCTTGGCGATATCGCCAGGAGAGATTATTGCGAAATCGAGCAATTTCCCGAGATGACATTAGATTTTTATGATAAAAATTTACCTTAATAATTTCTACATCAGCCAATTGATTTAATAACGGTTGAATCACCCCATTAGCAATTTGGATAATTAAATTGTCCAGGATAAATTCTGACCGTTGAATTGCTTCAGGGGTGTGGGCTGGATAAGAGACATTATCAATGATTAATGAGCTCTCAAATAGTCGATGACCTAATAAATCAATTACTAGAGGAATTTTATCAAGAATTTCTTTTTTGACGATGGGATAGTTACCAAGCAAAATAGTGACAACTTCTAGTTGAGTATTGTCCGTGTACAAGGTATAATACTTTCCGAAGAAATCTGTAACTGATGCTTCCCACAGATCTTTCAGAATCAGCTGTTGCTTCTGAGGTAACTGTTCCAGTGTTACTTGAGACAAGCGCAAATCTTCAACCAGCTCTTCAAAGGTTTGGAAGACTAAACCAAGTAACTCTGCTCTTTTCTCTACTTGGAGAATGTCAATTTCTAGGGGAACACCAGAGAGGTTGGATAAACCAGATTGAAGTTTTACCATTGTCCGGTTCATTGTCCGGTCAAATATCTGCTCAACTAGTGGTGGCTTAGGGCTAAGCTGGGATTGAGCCATTGGCGCAACAGTCAGTGACCTTTCCGGTTTAGGCATTGGGACTAAGGAATTGTCCCGTGACGGTTCCACCAGAATGATGCTAGCAGGTAATAGCTGATCCNCCACCAAGATGCCCATTCTACGGCAAGATGCCCATTGCACAAAACTTTTAAAATCATTCCATTATTAAGCAACGCCGGATTTTTTACCACTCCCCCCACTCCCCACATTCTTACTCCGACTCCCGACTCCCGACTCGCTCAGTAGTCAGTAGCCGCTAAATCTTATCAATTGTAGTAATGCTGGTAAGGGTGTTGCCAAATTTCAGGCACGAAGAATTGCTAAACCCTTTATCTGAAAAGGTTTTTCAGTCCCTGTTTCCTAAGGGCGGAAGTTCCCTCCTGGGTGCAGCGCTATAACTTTCAGCTCTATTCCTCTGGAAAATTTTTGGATAAATTTCTGATAAGCCATTAAAAATATTCTATTATAATGAGTAAAGTTCCTCTTCTACACACTGACCTAATCATCTACTATAGGGTCAAGTATATAGTCAAATCAGGTAATTGAAAGGATTTATCTGGCATTCGACCGTCTAAGGTAGTTTACAAAATTCCCAAACTAATCGATAATTTATTTCGATAGCAGTAGGTATGGTAACTCAGGTGCTGGATTACCATACCTACTGCATAAGTTTAGCGACAATCCTAAGGAGAGAAAGTAGTAGTTGCTGATGAACATCAATAGAAGAAATATCTTACTAGCAGGTGGTACAGCCATGGCGGCTTACACCTTGGGTGAACTGGGTAAACCTCGTAGAGCAGCCGCCCAGAATGAGGTAGTCAATGTCTACTCCTCTCGTCACTACAAGACCGATGATGACTTGTACGACAACTTCACCCGCATCACTGGTATTGAAGTGAATCTGATTGAGGGGAAAGCAAATCCATTAATAGAACGGATTAAAAGTGAGGGGGCGAATAGCCCAGCTGATGTCTTAATCACTGTTGACGCTGGTCGTCTGTGGAAAGCTGACCAGGCTGGTATTTTTGCCCCGGTTAATTCATCGGAACTCAACGCCAAGATTCCCGCTAACCTGCGACACCCTCAAAATCACTGGTTTGGGTTCACTAAGCGAGCGCGGGTGATTATGTATAATAAAAACAGAGTCAACCCTGCGGATCTGTCAACTTACGAAAATCTGGCTGATCCCAAATGGCAAGGTCGCATTGCTATCCGCTCATCAAGCAACGTCTATAATCAATCTCTGGTTGCGTCACTGATTGCCAGCCTGGGTGTACCAGCAGTAAAATCATGGGTCGAGAGCTTTGTGGGTAACTTTGCTCGCAAGCCTCAGGGTAATGATCGAGCCCAAATTGAAGCGGTTGCTGCTGGGATTGCGGATATTGCGATCGCAAATACCTATTATCTACCTCGCTATATTAAATCCGATGAACCTGCCAAGCAGGCGATATTCAAGAAAGTTGGTGTATTTTTCCCCAATCAGCAAAACCGGGGTGCCCACATTAATATCAGTGGTGGCGGCTTGGTGAAAACAGCTCCTAATCCAGGAAATGCTATCAAATTCTTAGAGTATCTAACCAGCCCTACCGCTCAGACCTTCTTTGCTCAAGCTAATAGCGAATATCCAGTGGTTCCTGGAACACCGATTGATCCGGTACTTGCGGGCTTTGGTTTTCCTTTCAAGGAAGATCCCACCAGTGTTTCCAAATATGGTCCCAATAGTGCTACAGCAGTTCAACTGATGGATATTGCTGGTTGGGTATAACAGTTGTAAATTAGGTGAAGTACTGTCGTATTAGGGAGTAGGGAGTAGGGAGTCGGGAGTAGCGCGCAGAAAGCAAAAACTCCTCTTTTCTCTGTTCCCTATTACCTTTTTTTTGAATCCAACACCATGAAGAATTAAGAATTAAGAATTTAGAATTTAGAATTTAGAATTAAGAATTAAGAATTAAGAATTTAGAATTTAGAATTTAGAATTTAGAATTCTGCCTTCTCCATTCTTCATTCTGCCTTCTCCATTCTCCATTCTTCATTCTGCCTTCTCCATTCTTCATTCTTAATTATTCATTCTGCATTATTATCCCTGAGACTTAGCAATCTTTAAACTCAATAAAATTACTGGAATAATTCCTACTAAAACAATCGCTAATGCTGGTGCTGATGCCTGTATTAATCGTTCATCGGAGGCATACTGGTAAACTCTTACTGCCAGGGTATCAAAATTAAAAGGTCGCATGATCAGAGTTGCTGGTAACTCTTTCATCACATCCACAAACACTAACATCGCTGCTGTCAACAATCCTCCCCACATTAATGGGGCGTGAACTTTAATTAGGGTAAGCGTAGGTCCATAACCGAGACTGCGAGAGGCATCATCTAAACTAGGCTTAATCTTACCTAGGCTGGATTCAACGGTATTGAATGAAATTGCTAGGAAGCGTACAAGATAGGCGTATACTAAAGCAATGATGGTGCCGCTAAAAAGTAAACCGGTGGATAGGCCAAAGGTTGCCCGCATCCAGCTGTCAATGGTATTATCCAACTGACCTAAGGGCATTAAGACACCAACTGCAATCACTGAACCAGGGATAGCATAACCCATGGCAGCAGTGCGTACTGCTAAGCGCATCCCTAGTTTGGGCACTAGACGTTGCCCATAAGCCATGACTAATGCTAAGACCATGGCAATCGCAGCTGTTGTAATGGCTAATAGTAAACTATTTGTAGCTAGCTGCCAAAAATTATCATCTAAGGTTTCCTCGGCATTTTTAATGGTCATGTGCAGCAAAAATGCTGCGGGTGCTAAAAATCCAAGAGCAATGGGAAGGAAACAGGCTAACAGCGCCAGTATGCCTCGGCCCCCAGTTAGTGAAAATGGCTTGATTCGTTGGTAACTACTGCCAGTCTCATAATAGCGAGATTGCTTACGAGACCAGCGTTCTAGTAGAATTAAAACAATTATGAATAGTAGCAAACAGGCGGCTAGTTGAGCAGCAGCTGACCTCTCACCCATTCCTAACCAGGTACGATATATCCCTGTAGTGAAGGTACTGACACCGAAATACTCTACTGTGCCAAAGTCGCTGAGGGTTTCCATCAGTGCTAAGGCCAAACCTGCCATGATCGCTGGTCTAGCTAGGGGTAGAGCCACGGTGAAGAAGCCACGCCAAGGGGTGCATCCGAGGGAACGAGCAGCTTCTAGGGTACGGACGGATTGCTCTAGGAAAGCTACCCTGGTGATTAGGTAAACGTAGGGATAGAGCACCAAAGACAACATGGCGATCGCACCCCACAGAGACCGGACATTGGGAAACCAATAATCCTGCACGCTAGTCCAGCCAAACAGCTGCCGCAGCCAGGTCTGTACGGGTCCAAAAAAGTCCAGCATATTGGTGTAAGTATAGGCAAGTAAATAGGCTGGTGCTGCCAGAGGCAGTAGTAGCGCCCATTCAAACACCCGGCTTCCCCAGAAGCGACACATGGTTACTAGCCATGCTGTTGAAACCCCAAGGATTAAGACTCCACTACTTACACCTAGGATTAACCACAGGGAGTTGACAATGTAACTGCCTAAGACAGTGGAGACTAAATGAGTCCATACTTCTGAAGAATCGGAGAACATACTGCCCAGCACAAATAGGACTGGTGCGCAAATTAGGAGTGCGATCGCAATTACCGAGACTGTCCAACCAGGCAAACCCAGACGATGCCATGGTTTGTTACCGCTCAATAGTGCTGAAATTTTTAGTGGCATCGGGAGTTTTCAGGCAAATGATTGTTTTGAGGAATGTTTTCAAGGAGCTGAACTCAGAGGCTGTTTATACAGTCAATGTATAGACAGCGATGAGTTGCTTAATATTGGTGGGTTACGGCGGACAGCTCTCTTCAAAGGTGAGCTTTTAAAGTACTCCCCGCCTAACCCACCCTACGCTAAACTCTTGCAAGTATTTAGCAATAAACTATCCTATCAAATAATTGCTAACCTTGAACCAGAAGAAAATGATTTTTTTTTTCCGTTCAGGGGTTAAATTTTAAGATGCTTGAACTACAAACCAGTCAATTCAAAGATATTTTGGCTCAGCAGCGCAATTTTTTCAGCACCGGTAAAACCAAAGATGTGGCATTCCGGATCGCCCAACTCAAGCGCCTCAAGCAAGTTATTTTAGAAAATGATGCTGCCATTTTAGAAGGGTTGAAAGCCGACCTGCACAAGGCGGAATTTGAATCTTATGCTACCGAAATTATCCTGGTGCAGGAAATTGATCACACCCTCAAGCATATTAAATCCTGGGTCAAGCCCAAAAGAGTCCCGGTCTCAATGGCAAATTTTCCAGGCTCGGGTCAAATTTATCCCGAACCCTTGGGAGTAGTACTGATTATCAGTCCCTGGAACTATCCATTTGCTCTAGCCATTGCTCCTTTAGTGGGTGCGATCGCAGCCGGAAACTGTTGCGTGATCAAACCCTCTGAAATCTCCCCTCACACCTCTGGTGCGATCGCAGAGATTATCCAGAAAAACTTTGACCCTGGCTATATTGCTGTAGTGCAAGGGGGAGTAGAAACCAGTCAGGAACTGTTAGCAGAAAAATTTGACCATATCTTGTTCACCGGCAGCACCCAAGTTGGCAGAATTATCATGACTGCTGCTGCCAAACACCTAACCCCGGTTACTCTAGAGTTGGGGGGTAAAAGTCCCTGCATTGTGGAGACAGATGTGCCGATAGAGACTACAGCAAAACGAATTGTTTGGGGTAAGTTTCTCAATGCCGGTCAAACCTGCGTTGCACCAGACTATCTGCTGGTCAATCGGGAGATTAAATCTGATTTACTCGAACAAATCAAAGCCTGTCTCCATAAATTTTATGGAGACGATCCCGCCAAAAGTCCAGATTATGCTCGGATTATCAGTGATAAGCATTATCACCGTTTGAGTACCTTACTCAAGGATGGTGAGATCATAATTGGTGGACAAACTAATCCAGAAGACCGCTATATTGCTCCCACGGTCATCGACAATATTTCCTTAGAGGATAAAGTGATGGAAGAGGAAATCTTTGGTCCGATTCTACCTGTGATTGAATACAGTAATTTAGATGAAGCGATTGGGATAGTTAACCAAAGACCAAAACCATTAGCGCTATATTTTTTCTCCAGAGACAAAGCAAAGCAACAGCAGGTTTTGCAACAGACCTCTGCTGGTGGTGTTTGCTTGAATGAAACAGTTATGCATCTAAATGTTCCTTCCCTACCATTTGGTGGGGTTGGTGATAGTGGCATGGGTGCTTATCATGGGAAAGCTGGTTTTGATACCTTTTCTCACCAAAAAAGCGTGCTGAAGAAGTCCTTCTGGCTGGATTTGCAGTTGCGCTATGCTCCCTACAAAGACAAACTGGAACAGATCAAGAAATTTATTAGTGGTTAGTTATTATTGGTTTTAGGGAGTAGGGAGTCGGGAGTCGGGAGTCGGGAGTCGGGAGTCGGGAGTCGGGAGTCGGGAGTAGGGAGTCGGGAGTCGGGAGTAGGGAGTCGGGAGTCGGAAGGTACCGCCGAGTCGGGAGTAGGGAGTCGGGAGTCGGAAGGTACCGCCGTCTTGGGGAGCCAGTTGCTGATCTCCCCATCTCCCCATCTCTTCATCTCCCCATCTCCCCACACTTCCCACACTTCCCACACTTCCCACACTTCCCACACTTCCCACACTTCCCATCTCTTCATCTCCCCATCTCCCCATCTCCCCATCTCCCCATCTCCCTATCTCCCCACACTGGGCGCGGCGCTATAATTAATCCCTAATCATCATCGGACTTCTTAGGCTCATCCTCACACCAGACTCCACTGGCTAAGCCACTCCAGCAGATCATTTTCCATTTAGCCATGGATAGTTTAGGAATTTTAGCAACGAATAGCCAGTCAGAGTAATCTAGGTGCTCATAGATACCATCTTTGGCACCACTATGATTCAGCCAGCCCCAGCCAGAGATACCTTTATAGCCCCGGTGCTCCGTATCATCACCAAACCGGAAGGAGTATTGATGTTTACCGAAGTAGTCTACTAAATCAAAGGACTTGAACTTCTTAGACTTGATTGTCCCCTTACCCATGCCAATGTTGTACTTGCCATAGGCTTTCTCCGTGACATAGGCATCGTTGTCTTTATGTCCCACAATCTTGTAGCTAAAGTCGATATCCCAGTAGTCAGTTGTCCCTTTTTTGTAATTCTTCCCTTCTTTTTGTCCACCGAAGGCTTTTCCGTAGATGTGGATCTCACCTGTGCTGGTGTAGTCGAGGAATACTTCTGCCCCCTCGTACTCAAAATCAAAGGTATAGATATCTCTGGCATTACCAGTGAGCAGTCCATCAAGACGCAAGCCATAGGGTGGCGGACTGGCACTAGCACCAGGGTGATTGCAAAGTTGGAAAGTACACTTTTGTGGAGCAAATGTGGGCTTGAATGAGAAGGGAACTAAAAAATTGACCGGAATCTCAAATTCACAGTTGTAAGAGGATTCGTGGATATTTTCGTCAGGCATGATTTGCCCTCCATCAGGTAGTTTAGCAGGTAGTCTTAATCTCTCCCAATGGTCTCATAATTTACTAACAGGTTGCGGTACCCTTAAGGGTACCTTTTAGTTAACGTTTATTATAGCATGTTTCAGTTTAGTGAGATCCAAAATTTGGGGGAGTAGGGAGCAGGGAGTAGGGAGCAGGGAGTAGGGAGCAGGGATTAGGTTTAAAAGTTTTTGGAGTGGTAATTTCGGGCGCGGTAAAGGGGGTGATAGTGGAAACAATTATGTACCTCATGAGTATGATAATTTCGATAGCTGGTCACTTTTACCTATGTAGAGTCCTGCTCTATTTGTAATATCATGTCAGGATAATTACCCTTAATAAAAATCTCCCTATCTCCCTATCTCCCCATCTCCCCATCTCCCCAGACCTCCCACCCTCGCCACCCTCTCCTTAATTATGGCTATTCAACCAGACTTGATATAAATGTTATGGTTATCAGCAGGAGACTGGCTGACGGGGGGACAGAGCGGTTATAGCCCTTGTGTAGCAAGGGATACGGCAGAAAAATCCAAAAAAAGATAGGTCAAATATAGTAACCCTGACCCATCTACAAAAAATGATAGCGTGCGCCATACCAGAAAATCCTACAAAATCAGCTGCATCACAGTAGGTATTTGTTAATCACCTTAGTCGTGGCCAGCCTACAACTACTCAGACAGGTCAAACTAGAAGTGTTAGCTCAAGCGCTGCCGTTACCTATTTTGTTTGAGAGTCGCCCTTCAGAAATTACGTCGGTTTTTACGGATCAAACAGTTCAACATCGTTTCAATCTGGTTTCCCTGTGTAAGTGCTCTGCGCTGAATGGATGTTTAAACCAAACGATAGAATATATTTGGCGATAGATCGTACCAGCTGGGGGGTGATTAATATCTTGATGGTTAGTGTCATCTATGATCATCGTGCCTGGCCGATTTACTGGGAGTTCTTGGATAAAAAAGGCAGCAGTAATTTTGATGAGCAAACAGCTGTTTTGGGTAAAAGTATTGGGTTACTCTCCAACTATAGGGTGGTGGTGTTAGGAGACCGGGAATTTTGTTCACCCAAACTGGGAAACTGGCTGCGTTTGCAGGGTGCATACTTTTGTTTGAGACAGAAATATAACACGCTTGTTTGTTACGATACTGAGGTGGAACGGGAGTTAAAAGACTATGGGCTTAAGCCAGGAGTAAAGCTGTTTATTAATGACTGCCAAGTTACCAAAAAAAAAGGATTTGGGACGTTTAATATAGCCGCTAAATGGAAAAGAAATTCCCAGGGATTTAATACGAAAGAACCCTGGTATATTTTGACTAATTTTGATGATGTCGATACGGCTATTGTGGCCTACCAAAGACGATTTTCAATTGAGGAAGCGATGCAGCGCGGTCTTGGGGGTTTCCCCCGGAGACAAAACCTTAGATAGTGGAGCCTTTATAGTTAGCAGGTTATGCAGAAAAGGGTTAAATATTTTTTAATAAGGCGACCCTATCTTACGGTAAATTCAAACCATGAGCGACTGCATCAAGACAATGTTTCGAGATTTTCAGTCGGGAGGCTATAGTATTGAAGGCTCTAAGCTAACAGGTGAGTATCTTTCAAAATTGATGATTGTTGTGGCGATTGCTTATACCAGTGCCATGCTTCAAGGGCGACACATTAAGCAGATGGGAATTCAAAAATATGTGGTCAGACCTGAAACCCAATCAAGTGGACAACGGCGACATAGCGGTGCGACCCAAGGGCGATTTACTCGCCCATTGGAAAGCGCACCGTCCGCTTTTTATGTTGGCCAACATCAGCATTCGTGGCTTCGCTTAAGGGGATTGTGCGAAAAAATAGTGGACGAAATGCATGCAAATTAACCGTCGTTGGCTCAACTATTACAAGAAGGGTGAGCGGGCTATAGAGTTGGCACTGTCTACGTTATAAGCTTTATGTCCCCCTGTCAGGGAGACTGGTTAAGAAAAACCCCCTGACTTGATAAGCCTAGGGGGATTTGAGGAACTAATTTCTATGAACTAATTTAAAGCCAGCCGTCAAAGATTCTTGTCAGAGATTGCTAAAGAGACTAAGTGGTAACCTGTGCGGGTGACTCATCAGTAACCGCTCCGTTCTCTTCGATTTCCATTTCCTCATACTTAGTAAAGCACTTACGCTTAGCACCTACAGCTAGGTCGAGCACAATGGGTACTTCTAATTTGATCGGAACTTGGAACACACAGGGGTTATAGTATTTGTAAGCCATGGGTTTTACCTCTTGCTGTAATTACTTTCAATCAACACATTTATATAATCTCAAATCTAACTCTGGCTTGGCAGTACCCTTGAGGGTACCTTTTTTCAACTGATGATATTCTCCCATAACTTAGGGGTGATTATCGCTTAAGGTCTACAATAAAACTCCTCCATCCTGAGTTCAGAATGGAGGATATAGAGGAGAGATAGGACTTAATTTATGTCCAGATTTTAAAAGCTAGCCGTCAAAGATTACTAAAGATACTAAGTGGCAACTGGTTCAGTTTTATCAGTATCCGCTCCGTTCTCTTCGATCTCCATTTCCTCATATTTAGTAAAGCACTTACGCTTAGCACCTACAGCTAGGTCGAGCACAATGGGTACTTCTAATTTGATCGGAACTTGGAACACACAGGGGTTATAGTATTTGTAAGCCATGGGTTTTGCCTCTTGCTTTAATTAATTTCAATCAACACATTTATATAATGTCAAATAATCCTCTGGCTTGGCAGTACCCTTGAGGGTACCTTTTTTTGACTGATAATAAGATAGCCTAACTTAGCTGTGATTATCGGTTAACCATAAAAACTCCTCCATCCTGAGCTCAGAATGGAGGCTAAAGAGGAGATATAGGAATTAATTTATGCCCAGATCTTCCTGTTAAAGATTCCAAAAGAGATTAAGTGCTAACGGGTTCAGCTGGCTCAGTAACCGCTCCGTTCTCTTCGATCTCCATTTCCTCATACTTAGTAAAGCACTTACGCTTAGCACCTACAGCTAGGTCGAGCACAATGGG
>NZ_JAAHHW010000018.1:91171-144083 GCF_010692325.1 Moorena sp. SIO3I8
CCAAAAGAGATTAAGTGCTAACGGGTTCAGCTGGCTCAGTAACCGCTCCGTTCTCTTCGATCTCCATTTCCTCATACTTAGTAAAGCACTTACGCTTAGCACCTACAGCTAGGTCGAGCACAATGGGCACTTCTAATTTGATGGGAACTTGGAACACACAGGGTTTATGGTATTTGTAAGCCATGGGTTTTACCTCTTGCTGTAATTAATTTCAATCAACACATTTATATAATGTCAAATCTAACTCTGGCTTCACAGTACCCTTGAGGGTACCTTTTTTCCCTATAGACCTACTTAATCATTAATGGGAGCACATTCGACCTTGAGTAAATCGTCGCGAATCCATCCTTTGGCTCCACTTACTGGAAAACCTACTCTGTGCCAACCATAGCCAAAGCTGTCTATTTTGTAATCTGGCTCTGGAGGAGTTGCTGTCAGGACGTAGACATTATCACCCACTAAACCATAACCCAAGCTTCTATAATTAGTTCCTGCTCCAGAACGTAAGGTGATCCGAGAATTGGGGTTGTTAGCAGTTAGGGTGGCTAGACAGTGGGAACGCTCACTAGGAAAAGTATGCTGAGCAAAAGCCTCAGTTGTCGGGACGGTAATTGCAGCAGCTGTAGCTAGGAATAAGATTGCTTTTTTCATTTGTTTTCTCCAATCATCGACGTTTCTTATTTACTAGTAAAATAGAAATAACAGTTGGAGTGATTGGAGACAGTGTCAGTTTATTAGTAGTCCTAAAGCTGACACCAATAAAGCCTTATTTTTCCATAGTTAACACTGTTGCTAGTACAGACAGTTGAGAAACTGGTCTATGCTGGTCTTGTGGGCGGGGAATAGGGAATAGGGAATAGGGAGTAGGGAATAGGGAGTAGGGAATAGGGAGTAGGGAGTGTGGGGAGATGGGGAGATGGGGAGATGGGGAGATGAGCAACTGCAGTGGAAACCGCTAAAACCATGCTGCATCGCTACTTGATTAACTCTAGCATGCATGCCTCTTGCCAATGCCCTTGCGCGTAGCGCTATATCAGCAGGAGACTGGTAAAAAAAACCCCTGGCTTGATCAGCCTAGGGGGGTTTCAGGGATTAATTACTATGAGCTACTTCAAAGCCAGCCGTCAGAGATTCCTGTCAAATATTCCTAAAGGTACTAAGTGCCAACGGGTTCGGGTGACTCAGTAGTTTCGCTACCTTCGGCCTCTTCGAGCTCCATTTCCTCATATTTGTCAAAACACTTGCGCTTAGCAGCGACAGCGATGTCGAGAACAATGGGTACTTCTAATTTGATCGGAACTTGGAACACACAGGGTTTATGGTATTTGTAAGCCATGGGGTTTACCTCTTGGTGCAATTCATTTCAATCAACACATTTATAGAATGTCAGATCTAACTCTGGCTTCACAGTACCCTTGAGGGTACCTTTTTTTTGGGCGTTGCTTAATAATGGAATGATTTTAATAGTTTTGTGGAACGGGCATCTTGCCGTGGAACGGGCATCTTGCCGTGGAACGGGCATCTTGCCCGTTTCATTTTCGCGCGGGCAGGATGCCCACCCCACTCATATTCATTCCGCCCCTCAGCAATGCCAAAAATCGAGTAGCTCTCGCACTTTGCTAGACACGGTTGAATCCGTTTTGCTTTGGTCACGCAGCTTGGCTGGGGTAACTCCAATGGATCTGCTACACGATGCTCAGCAAAGAGCCGCTACGCGAACGCATAATTCCCCTGTCAACTGGAATGCGATGCTCAGCAAAGAGCCGCTACGCGAACGCATAATTCCCCTGTCAACTGGAATGCGATGCTCAGCAAAGAGCCGCTACGCGAACGCATAATTCCCCTGTCAACTGGAATGTGATCCCATGATTACCCTTTCCACAGTAAAGCGTACGCATGATTACCCTCTCAAAAGTAACGCGATGCTCTGAAATAGCGGCAATTGCAGCAGCTGTAGCTAATCAGAACATTGCTTTTTTCATTTCTTTTCTTCAATCATCAACGGTTCTGATTTAGTAGTAAAACCGAAATAACAGTTGCAGTAATTGGAGACAGTGCCAGTTGATCAGCAGTTCTAAAGCTGACGGAAATAAAACCTTATTTTTCCATAGTTAACACTTTGCTAGTACAGACAATTGAGAAATTGGTCTATGATCCTATTGTGAGTAAACTGTGCTGCTAATACTTTATAAGGGAGTATCAAGCCAGCGCCCAATCATAATTAGTGGGCAATAAGGGCGTGTTATAGATACTAGGTTCCCTAGAGTCTTAATGTAAAAATTAGAGGTAGCAAATTTAGGATGATGATCAAACTGGTACATATTCCTAGCCTTCTAGTTAGGATTCGCTTTGCAATTGCTCCCTTACTCCTTTTAGATGCCCTGGATCGTAACATCAGCTATTGGTTTATTATTGGTTATATCATTGCCGTACTGTCAGACATTTTTGATGGCATCATTGCTCGTCGATTAAAGGTTAGTACAGTCCAACTTCGTCAAGCAGATAGTTGGGCAGATATCTGTCTATACTTGTGCGTTGCCATTAGCACCTGCTTGGTATACCCCAAGGTTATCAAAGATTTCCAAATCCCTTTATTGTTAGCGATCGCTGCCCAAGTTACTTTGTTCACAATCAGTCTAATCAAGTTCAGAAAATTCCCTAGCTTCCATACCTACACTGCGAAAATATGGGGGTTAACGCTACTGGTGGCCACGGTGGGATTATTTGGTTTTGACTATGCTAAAACCCTGTGGTTCGCAATCGCCCTTTGTCTGCTCAATAGTTTAGAAGAGATTGGGATGACGTTGCTCTTGCCTGAGTGGCAATGTGATATTTTAAGCATCTTCCATGCATTCAACTTACGCCAAACCTTGATTGCAAAATTAAAAATTCAGGAGAAGATTGGCTGAAGAATAATATAGCAGTTCTCAGGACGAGTGAGGTAATTTAATCCTAGGTTTTAGGGAGCAGGAATCTTCGGAACAGTCGTCGTTCCCTGCTCCCTACTCCCTACTCCCTACTCCCTACTCCCTCAAAACCTAACCTAATTGAAAACCGCTCTACTACTACGGCAAATCAATCCTTCTGATCCAAAATGTGTGTAAGAGTATGGATTATTCTGATCTGGCCACAGTTGCTGGCCTTTCTCAACTCCAATTTCTTTAACTACCTCTAACTTACCTTCATCGATCGCTTCATTAACTGCCCTAAAGACGCTTTCCCATGCTCCGTAATCATCAAAAATGATCAATGCATTCTTAAATCGCTTTAAACAGTTATCAATATCTTGTTTGATATACTCGTATTTGTGACGTGCATCTATTAAAACCACATCAGCAGGAAAGGTTAACTCATTCCAATCAGAATTATACACATCAAATTTTTTGAATTTTACATTAAAATTCAAAAGATTGTTTAGTCTTGCTACTCTCAGGTACCTATCGTTAACATCTAAACCCAGATATTGAGTGAAGTGATCAGCTAGGTGCTTTGCGGTCAAGCCCTTGTAACATCCCACCTCTAATAAAGTAGATTTTTTTTTCGGGAAAAATTGTTTTACATGATCACGGAATTGTTGGCTAACTGTCCAACAATCTTTACTTTTATCTACAGGTAGGACTATATCCTGCCATGTATTCTGTATTTCATTGAATATCTCAAGCATAGGTTGTAATTAGTAACAGTAATAAATAGTAAAGGGAACAGGGAGTAGGGAGTAGGGAGTAGGGAGTAGGGAGTAGGGAGTAGGGAGTAGGGAATAGCGAACTTCGGATCAAATAGATATCCTATCAAATAAAATAACTGACACCACACACTTCCCACACGCCCTATTCCCCATTCCCTACCCCCAGGGCTGTCGCAGCACCTAAGTGCTTAAGCAAGGTGGCCATAGGAAGTGGCCCAAGCAGATGACTCCAAGGCAAGACTTGCTCTGTTGACCAGTCGGTATAGACGTAGAAGTCTAGTTCAGGTAACTGTCCTCGCAATTGTTTAAAGGCACGGCGGAAACTGCCTAGGGAATCCCCATAATGCCTGGTTAGTTCTAAGAGTTGGGATAAGCGACGATCTCCTCGGGAAATGAGTGCTTGAATTACTGACCAATTGTAGCTTTCTGGTCGAAAGTCTATGGCTTGCGATCGCAATTTTTTCTGCAACAACTTGAGGCGCTTCTGGGCTTGGGGATTGACACCAAACCACTGAAAGGGTGTATGAGCTTTGGGAACAAAGGTGGAGCAACCGAGGGTTAAGCCTAGACCGGGGGCTGCTTTCTTAATCTGTTCCATCATCGCTACAGTTTCTTCAACATCTGCTATTTCCTCTCCGGGAACTCCTACCATCCCGTAGAGTTTCAGACGTTTTAATCCCCCTGCTTTAGCATTGACTGCTGCCTGGATAATTTGGTCATTAGTGAGCTTCTTATTAATAATCTCGCGCAACCGTTGTGAGCCACTTTCCACTGCAATCGTAATGGAACGGGTGTTCCGTTTAGTTAGGGTTTGGGCTAGCTTTTCGGTAACTGTATTGGTTCGCACTGAAGCAATACTCAAGCGCACATGGTTGTATTGTGGCTGATTTAGGTAATCTAACAAAACATCAAACTCGGGATGCTGGGTGACGGATGCTCCCAGTAAGCCAATCCGGTCTGTTACCTTTAATCCCCTTTCTATAGCTGGAATCAACGAATCGATAGCGCTAGGAGTACGAAATGGTAACGTCAGGTAACTGGCCAGACAGAAACGACACATCTCTGGACAACTGCGCACCACTTCTACCATGTAGATGTTTTCCCAAGCGGCTTTTTCGGTGACCACTGTGGAAGCAGACAGGGTATTGCCCCGATAGGTCTGTTTAGATACCGTGGCAGGAATCTGATCAGACACTGGTTGAATGGATGCGATCGCACTCGTTAGGTCATGGTAGGTTACCTGATATAGACTGGGTATATAAACTCCAGGGACTTGGGCCAGATGCTGCAGTTGAGTATTACGTTCAGCAGTGCGAACCTCTTGATAAGCATCGATAAAATTATCTAGCAGGATTTCCCCATCTCCGAGCAAAATCACATCAAAGAAGTCAGCAAAGGGTTCTGGATTAGCCGTTAACACGGGACCGCCACCAAACACTAGGGGATGGCTAGAGTCTCGTTGTGCTGAGTATAGGGGTATCTCCAAAAATTCCAATCCCGCTAAGATATTGACATAATCCAATTCCCATGATATAGAATAACCTAGTAATTCTGGCTGTCTCGGTAATGGCTCATGGTAATCGGTAAAGAAGCGGCTGACCATTAGGTCAGGGCGCAAGGCTAAAGATGCCCACACTATCTGATAGCCAAGACTAGTAATACCGACGTTGTATTGATTAGGAAAGGCAAAGATAGTAGGAATGGCATTGGAGTCAGGAGTGGCTGGTGTAAACAGAAGACGCTCGGAGGAAAATACCACAGGGTTTAAAGTTGACGAATCATGTTGAACAATAGCAAAAAATAACGTTTATTTTATTATTTCTATTATGCTTTGGTTCATGAGTAAGCATATGCGCTACAGATGGTGCTACTTGAGGTGCCGTCAGCTGTCAGCAGTTAGCTTAATGCTTAAGGCAACGGAGTTGCCGAACTAGCCCGTTTCCTTCAAATTGCTATGGGTTCAGCCAGTGAACTTGAAGATCACCTGTTACTGGCAGAAGATCTTAACTTAACTATTAGCCAAAGACTATGAATCCCATCCCAGCAGAGGTAACTCAGCATTATCCGAATGCTTACCTGTTTTATTCAAAAGCTGATAGCTGAATGCTGATAGCTGAATGCTTACCTAGTACGTATAAATCCGGATTTTAGGCAAGCAGAAAGAAAAAAGTGACAGATTCACTAAATTTAAGATTTATAGCCCTAAAATAGACAACAAGTTATAAGACAACAAGTTATGGCTGCTTTTGTATTGCTAAGGAGTTGATGTGTCAATATTTTCCCCGAAGCCCCAAGATCGACATAGCCACCACCCTCCGAATCCCTCAAAGAAACTGACGGAGAAATCGGATTTGAATAGGAGTGCTGTGTCTAATAATGGCAAGCCCCCCTCATCAAAGCCAAGACGGCGGAAGCGGTCGAGGGTAGTTGCCCAAACTCTAAACGGAATCAAGCGTGTATCTACTACGGTTATCAAACCGCTAATCGGACCAAAAGCAATCTATCGTCGCTCCTGGTTTTGGATCGGACTAGGGGTGGGTGGCAGTGCGATCGCATTGGGTTGGGGTTGGCAAAAGCTAGAAAGCTCTCTGCCAGATTCTACTAAGGATGTCTTGACCTATGTTCGAGATGACACCATCACCATCAAAGCTGCCGATAGCACTATTATCCAGCAAATTGGGCCAGCTACCCATGAGACCCTCAAGATTTGGGAAATACCCGAAACCCTGATTGAAGCCTTCATTGCTATTGAAGACCAACGCTTTAAAGAGCATAAAGGGGTAGATTCCCAGGGTATTCTCCGTGCTACTGTGGCTAACCTGAAAGCTGGGGGAGTAGTAGAAGGAGGTAGCACGATTACCCAGCAACTCGCTAGAATTGTCTACTTTGATCACGAACGCAGCATCGTACGGAAACTCAAAGAAATGCGCATGGCGCAGAAAATTGAGCAGGATTTGACCAAAGATCAAATCCTGGAGCGCTATTTAAACTTAGTCTATTTGGGTTCCGGTGCTTACGGCATTGCTGATGCGGCTTGGGTCTATTTTAGTAAACCCGTAAAAGACCTGACCTTGGGAGAAATAGCAACACTGGCGGGATTACCTCCAGCTCCTAGTGTTTACTCGCCATTGTTTGAGGGCAAAATCAATAGCTCTAGGCAAAAAGCAGCCAAAGAGCGTCGTGATGTAGTATTGCAGCGGATGTTGGAAAATGGCTACATCTCCCAGGCTGAAGCCGACAAAGCCATGGCCGAGCCCCTGAGTATTAAGCCAAGCCAACCGAAGCGACTGGAGCGTAAAGCATTCTATTTCACTGAATACATCCAACAAGAATTGCCCAAATACGTTTCCAAAGAAGTACTGGCTCAGAAAGGGCTGACTATTGAAACTACAATTAATTTAGAGTGGCAAGATGCTGCTGAAACTGCTGTCCAAAAGACCATGAAAACCTATGGTCGGTACCAACGGTTTGGACAAGCTGCACTAGTTGCCGTCGATCCCCGCAATGGTCAGATCAAAGCCATGGTCGGGGGTAAGGATTTTAATGACCTAGATAGCAATAATTACCTCAATCGGGTCACCCAAGCTCAGCGTCAGCCCGGTTCTACATTCAAAACATTCGTGTATGCCGCAGCAGTAGCAACAGGGATGTCTCCCTATAAAGGCTATATGGATGCGGGATATATAGTAGATGGTTACGAACCTAAGAACTACAGTGAGAGATTCCGGGGTTCGATCTCAGTGCGGGATGCCCTGATTTCTTCGGTGAATGTGGTAGCCGTAAAAACCCTAGTGGATGTGGGCTGGGAGCCGATCATTAAACTAGCTCAAAAAATGGGGATTAAATCCAAACTCCATCCCACCTACTCCCTAGCCTTAGGAGCATCTGAGGTAAACCTGTTAGAACTCACCAATTCCTATGGGACCTTAGCCGCCCAAGGCATTCACCACGATGCTCATGGGATTCGCCGCATTATTGACCAGCACGGTAACGTGATTTATGACCACAAACTCGAGGGTGAGCGAGCTATTGATGCAGAAACAGCAGCCATTGTGACCTGGATGCTCAGGGGTGTGGTTACCGGGGGTACCGGAACAGCGGCTCAAATTGGACGACCAGCAGTTGGAAAAACCGGTACTACGGATGATGCCCGTGACCTCTGGTTTGTGGGCTATATTCCCCAATTAGTAGCTGGGGTTTGGTTAGGTAATGATGATAATAAGCCTACCAAGGGTTCTAGTGCAACTGCTGCTGCCACCTGGCGTCAGTTCATGTTGGAGGTAATCGAAGACTTAGACCGTGAGTCCTTTACTGAGCGCCCCAGGAAGTTATCAGGTCGGGAAGCTACCATTGAAGCTCAGCCGATTAAACCCAAACGAGTTATTAACAAAAAATTTGTTCCCACTACCGTTACCGCTTCCACAACTCGGTCAAGGAGAAGAACGAGTTCAAGAAGAGCTAGTTCAACCAGAAGAGCCAGTTCTACACGGCGGCGTAGTAGTCGGGTCAGGGTGTCTAGGAAGAACTCTCAACCCAAACGGTATTACCGTCGCAAAGCTACAACTAAACGGTCTTATCCCCGTAAAAGTACCACCAGACGCTATACGCCTAGAAACACTGCCCCGAGACGGTCAGCACCAGCCAAGCGCAGGTATGCACCAGCACGAGCAAGGCGCAGACCAGCACCAGCACCCAGAGTTGCTCCCAAGCCGGTGGCTCGTCCTAAGCCTCAACGCAAGCCAGCAGGAGGTCCGTTAGCTCCCCCAGCAGCTAGAAAGTAGGTATCGAAGCCATCATGCTGGATGGTACGATAACCGAAATACGAGAAAATCTAAACTGGCTATGTATGTATTGATGGAAGCAGGCAGTTTTCCCTTGTGGTTTACCCTAGTGTATGTTGTGGGTTTTGTGGCAGCAGTTGTGATTGGCTCGATTGCTTGGTACAACTCTAAACGTCCTGCTGGTTGGGAAGGGTCAGACACTCCTAATTGGGTACCAAAGATCGATGATCCAGAGGATAATTCTAAGGGAGACCAATCCTAACAGAAGTTAGTTTGGTTGGGAAAACCGGAAGATTTGACTGAAAAAGAACCGTGGCTTCAACACCGTAAGTCACGGTTCTTTTTTAGCCCTATTAGGGGAATCAGGCCACTGGTCAGAATTTGTTGGTATCTTAGAGATGTCTTACCAAATGACCATCATGACCGGAGCTGCTGAAACTAAGAAGAAAGGCAAGTCACTCCCCCCAACACTGATCATCAGGTTGGGAAAATTTGTCTGGACAACTCTCTGGCAAATGATGATGTCGAAGCTGGCTCCACGGAATAATTCTGGAGAGTACATTCGCCCTGCCAGCGAGTTTAGGAATTTTATCGGGACAGAACCAGAGAATCCTTACCAACCCGAAGCAGGACGCTACTGTCTTTATGTAGGACTAGGTTGTCCTTGGGCGCACCGCACTCTCGTCGTCAGGGCACTCAAGGGACTCCAAGACGCAATACCGGTATTCATTGCGTCTCCTTCCTCAAATCAGGGGATTTGGGTATTTAATGAGCAGCAAGAAGGCTGCGATACCCTTCCTGAACTTTACGAGCTGGCAAAAACAGGCTACAACGGTCGTTGCACAGTTCCAGTGGTGTGGGATAAACAGAGCAAAACCATTGTCAACAATGAGAGTGCAGAAATTATCGTAATGCTGAACTCACAGTTCAATGAGTTCGCTACTAATCCTACCCTAGACCTTTATCCAGAGGAACTGAAGGAAACCATTGATGGGTGGAATGAGACCATCTACCACACGGTGAATAATGGAGTCTATCGCTGCGGTTTTGCCCAGACCCAAGAGGCTTATGAGAAAGCTTGCGATCAGCTATTCACAACCTTGGATAAGATTGATCGAGCCCTGGAGACCAGTAGATACCTGTGTGGGGATAGGGTAACTCTGGCAGATGTGCGTCTATTTACCACTCTGTTCCGTTTTGATGTGGTCTATTATGGATTGTTCAAGTGCAACCGTTTCAGAATTCAGGACTACGATAACTTAGGCCCCTACCTGCGTGACTTGTATCAGCTTCCTGGAGTTGCTGATACTTGTAGCTTGGAGGATGTCAAGCGGGATTACTACGGCAATCTGTTCCCCCTCAATCCAGGTGGAATTATTCCCAGTGGCCCTGATCTGACTAGCCTCCTTAAACCTCATGGTAGGGAATCGGGAGTCGGGAGTCGGGAGTCGGGAGTAGGGAGTAGGGAGTAGGGAGTAGGGAGTAGGGAGTAGGGAACAGGGAATAGGGAATAGGGAAACAATTTTGTTTATCTGATTACTATGAAGAAAGCTATCAGCTATCAGCTATCAGCTATCAGCGTATTCTTACACTATGATAACCGCTATAGTTGCAATTACTGTAAGGGTTAACAGCTGAGTGCGATGGCCTTTGGCCACGCTACGCGAACGCATCCAATGCAATTAATACTATAGGGCACCTAAATGCATTGTCAGAATTTAGCTACCCTGTTCCCTGTTCCCTATTCCCTACTCCCTACTCCCTACTCCCTACTCCCTATTCCCTATTCCCTGTTCCCTATTCCCTTTTAATACTTAAAAGGATATAATTTTTTTACCGATTGGCGAGATAGAACAACAATCGTTAAAACTCCAACAAGTGTGCCAAATGGTCTGAACCAGCAGAGTAGGCAAGCTATCATAAACGAAAACCAATAATTCTTGCTTTTTCTGAGCATATATCCAGAGATAATGATAGCAAAAGCAAAGATTTCTCCAAGGATGAAAAGTATGGCACCAGAAATGACCAGCAAATATCCAGGCAAGTCCGATGAGACATTTCGTGATAACTTAAACCACTCTGATAACTCTCCTGATAAGTCTGGAGGAATTGAGTCAGTTGCACCAATCATGAACAGACCAAAAGGGATATACAACATTAGTATAAACAGGGAGTAAAATCCGACAAATCCCCCAAACATGTAGTGAGTCAATGATAATATATTTAACTGCTTTTTAGGATTTCTCATAACTATAAATTAGTCGAATTCCCAAACTTCCCAAACTTCCCAAACTGTCCCAACTTAGCACACCTCCCACACTTCCCTTCAAGACTCTCTAGGGCAGCAAAAGCCTGAGTGTGAATGGCGGCATCTCCATTGAATGCCACAAATTTTCCTAGTTTAACTCCCTGCGTCATCACCGAAAACTCAAGAACTGTTTTACCTTCACCATCTTTCCTAGCTCCACGCTCCGGCTCAGGAGATTTTTCTAGTGCGATGCTCCTTTGGAGCCGCTACGCGATTGACCTTGACCAAAAGGCCACGCTTGGCCTCTGGCCACGCTGCTTGAGGTGCGAATGGTCACGCTACGCGATGAAGCGAAGCTTCCGCTAAAAGCGATCGCATGTTGTAGTACGGATTTAGTAGGGTGGGCATTGCTTGAAACCAACCCCCGAACCTGCCGGCGTCAGCTATCAGCTATCAGGCACTATAACTGCATGGGGTCGGATTAGTGCGATCCCAAATGCCTACGCTGATCTTGATAATATAGCCGAATGGCACTGATGGGGTTCCCGACTTGAGCGACTACATCAATAACAGTATCAGAATACTACTTTGGCAAGGGGTCTACTATTAGTGATCGCACTGGAATCTGAATTGTTCTATGATTGTAAGTAAACTACAAAAAAATAACAATGGCAGCCAAAGATAAATTTCATGCTGCGGTTAGAATCGCCCTAGAAAAAGAGCAGTGGAAGATTACTGATGATCCGTTGCGACTGGAAGTAGGCGGAACCAAGTTTGAAATTGATTTAGGTGCGGAGCAACTGTTAGCAGCAGAGCGAGGCCAAGAAAAAATTGCAGTAGAGATTAAAACCTTCTTGAGTGATTCGCCACTAACAGCTTACCATGCTGCATTAGGACAGTTTTTGAATTATCGGCTTGCCTTAGAAATCAATGATCCAACTCGTATTCTATATTTAGCCGTGCCTGTGATTGCTTATGAAGCTTTTTTCAAGCGCGAATTTACCCAATTTTTATTAGAAATATATCAGATTAAACAAATAATTTATGACCCGATTCAAGAGGTAATTGTACAATGGATAACCTAGAGTATTATCGCCAGATCATTCAGTCGTTGTTGACGGATTATGCTGCCATTCCCATCGCCAATGGAGTGATTGATTGCTACACGGTTTTTGATACCAAACAAGACCACTACATGGTAATGACTGTGGGATGGGATGGCTATCGGCGGGTCTATGGTTGTGTTTTACACTTGGATATTAAGAAGGGAAAGATTTGGATTGAACAAAATATGACGGAAATGAGAATAGCCCAAAAACTTGTGGAGAGAGGGGTAGCGAAGGACGATATTGTGCTGGGGTTTCAAGCACCAGAATTTCGGCAATATACGGACTATGGTGTTGGTTAATTTATAAGCAGTCAGCGGTCAGCAGTCAGCGGTCAGCATGGTAGGGTGGGCAAATATTGAAAGTTTGGCAATTTAATGAGGAATCATCGACCTTTGCCCACCTGACAAGAGCCAATGCGATACGCGCACGCTACGCGAACAGCTATCAGTGGGGTAGGGTGGGCAAATATTGAAAATTTGGCAATTATATTAGGAATCATCGACCTTTGCCCACCCTACAAAAGCTAAATGAATTGTGATAATATTGTTCCCTGTTCCCTAATCCCTGTTCCCTGTTCCCTACTCCCTGTTCCCTGTTCCCTACTCCCTGTTCCCTGTTCCCTTTTCCCTATTATTGACTATTTATATCCTGAACTTATCAACCTCTAAACTATGCTTTCACAAAACCTGAGAATTGTTACTCTGCTCCCCAGTGCCACAGAAATTGTGGCCGCTTTAGGATTAGCTGATGCCATTGTGGGGCGATCCCACGAATGCGACTATCCCGCAACCATCAAAAATCGACCTGTCTGCACCGAGGCTCAAATCAACAGCGACAAACCTAGTGCTGAGATTGATGATGATATAAACAATCTGGTAAAACGTGCCTTGAGTGTTTACCAAGTAAAAACTGATGTTTTAGAACAATTGCAACCAACCCACATTGTTACTCAAGATCAATGTGATGTCTGTGCTGTGAACTTCGATGTGGTCGAGAAAGCAGTTGCCAAGCTTACTAATAGCCAGCCTCAGATAATTTCCTTGCAGCCAAACTTGCTAACTGAAGTTTGGGCAGATATTGAGCGAGTTGCTGTCATCCTGGGAGTAGAGTCACAATCTCTACTGAACCAATTACAGTCTCGCGTGGAAACCTGTAGGCAAAAGACACAGGAAATGTCGGAAAATGACCGCCCTACTGTTGCTTGCATTGAGTGGACTGATCCTCTGATGGCTGCTGGTAACTGGATTCCTGAATTAGTGACAATTGCAGGTGGTAATCCTCTGTTTGGGGCTTTAGGTAAACATTCGCCTTATCTGGAATGGGATGCTTTAGTAAAAGCTAATCCAGACGTAATTATTGTAATGCCTTGCGGCTTTGATTTGGAACGCACAAAACAAGAAACCCAACAGATGGCTCACCATTTGCAGTGGTCAAGTTTGCAAGCCGTACGCCAGGGTAAGGTTTTTGTTACTGATGGTAATGCGTATTTCAATCGTCCAGGACCAAGACTAGTCGATTCAGTAGAAATGATAGCAGAAATTTTGCATCCAGACCTGTTCACTTTTGGTTATCAAGGCACTGCTTGGGAAAGGTTTGAGGTAGGAAATGCTTAAGAAACTTATCCTGGAAAATTGGAAAAGCTTCCGTTATGCAGAACTCCCGATTGATCCCCTGACTGTGTTGATCGGGACGAATGCTAGTGGAAAATCTAATCTAATTGATGCTTTGGAATTTTTCAAACGAATAGTGTTTGGAAAGGAGATTCGATCGGCTTTGGCAGGGGATGCTGCGTTTCCTGGGATTCGAGGTGGAGTAGAGTGGGCGTCACTCAAGCCAGAATCTCACTTTACCTTGAAAGTTGTGGTTGAGGGAGAGGATGATGAAACCGATTACCTTTATAGTATTACAGTAGAAACCAAACCAAGTGTTCAGTTAGCTAATGAATCTCTAATTCGCCAGGTCTATTCACCAGATAGTAATCAAATCCTTACTCAAACTAGTTTGTTCCAAATATCTTATCCTAGAACTCAAGATAAAGATATTCATATTAAATTGGTAGATCAAGAACAAATTTTGTTGATAAATTTCTTGAAAGGTTCTAATTCTATTTTGAGTAGACTTAGGGGAATAAACTATAATGCCGATATGAAAAATATAATTATAAACGTTTGTAGAATTATAGAAAATATTTTTATTTTTAATCCTATGCCTGCCAGAATGCGGAACTATTCACCCCTTTCTGATCGCATTGAGAGTGATGGCTCTAATATTGCTGGTGTGCTAGCCGCATTACCTAAAGAGCAAAAAGACGAGTTTGACTCAACGGTATCTGCTTACTTGAAATATCTGCCAGAACGAGATATACAGGAAGTTTGGGCGGAACCAGTAGGAAAGTTTGGTACAGATGCTATGCTCTACTGTAAGGAAGAATGGAAACCTGGTCAAACTACAGAAATTGATGCCCGAGGAATGTCGGATGGAACCCTGCATTTTTTAGCAATTATTACCGCACTGATCACACGACCAGAAGGGAGTCAATTAGTAATTGAAGATGTAGACACTGGATTGCATCCCTCTAGGTTACATCTGCTGATAAACATGCTCAAAGAAATTGGAGAAAAGAGAAAAATAGACATATTAGTCACTACTCACAATCCGGCTTTGCTAGATGCTTTAGGACCAGAAATGATTCCCTTCGTAGTTGTGGCACACCGGGATTCAAAAACTGGAGAAAGCACACTCACCCTTCTAGAAACTATTGATAATTTACCTAAATTGATGGCATCTGGTTCCTTGGGTAACCTAGTGACTAAAGGAGCTATTGAAAGGAATATTTCTGATCCTAAGCCACTATAGACATGAGTAAGGTTCTGATTATCGATACATCGATTCTCTGCGTTTACTTGGAAGTTCCTGGAAAAGAGACTTGTGGGTCTGGTAATAATAAATGGAATAAGCAGCGAGTTGTTGAGCTTTTGGAAACAGAAGAAAAAGCATCGACAACATTTGTACTACCCTTGGCTGCTATTATTGAAACTGGTAATCATATTGCTCAAGCTAGAATAAAAAGGTATGAAACTGCCCAAGCTTTAGCTGAGATTATGGAGAAAGCAGCAGATGAAAAAACACCTTGGGCAGCTTTCACTGATCAGTCAGTGCTTTGGGACGCTCAAGGACTGAAAAAGTTAGCAGTCGAATGGTCTCAACTCGCAGCACAAAAAGTTTCAATAGGTGATGCTACCATCAAAACTGTAGCAGAATTCTACGCAAAAACTGGTTGCCAGGTGGAGATTCTTACTGGTGATCATGGACTTAAGGCATACCAACCCACTACACCAGCCCCAATTCCCAGACGCAGGAGAAGTAGATGAGCTGAGGGCGTGACAAGTGCTTACGCATTTTGTAGGGTGAGCATTGCCTGTTTCCCACTCCCCTACCTGCCCGAATTCACCAAAGCAATGCCCACCAACCTTTGAGAATGCGATCGCGGCATTAGTATTTTATCCTCACACTATAGGTTATTTTCACTTCCTCCTAATCTTAATGGGTAGTGCTATATCTCCTCTTATCTCCTCTTGATATTTTCCCCCCGCGCCCCCGCCCCACACTCCCTGTTTAACCCTAAATGTAAAAAACCTACCCCTACTCCCTACTCCCTACTCCCTACTCCCTACTCCCTACTCCCTACTCCCTACTCCCTACTCCCTGTTCCCTTTGGAAAATTAACAATTAACAAACTGTCATCAGCAGATCCTGATGCATCCTTGCCCGGTCTACCAATGACTGAATTTGGTCTTTAGTCAATGGTTCACCATTAGCATAGTGTTCTAGCCAGGTTTTACTAATCACATTTGGGTCATCTGGTAAACTAGCAACATCCCATCCAGGTAAATCCAGTTGCTCCATCAAGTAGTTAACTTTAGGGTCATAACTGAGGGCAAAACATCGACATTCTTCCGCTGCTGCCATAATCAAACTGTGGTAGCGCATCCCAATCGCCATTTCCACCCCGCGAAATAATCCTTTTAATTCTCTAGGGTCTTCTATACAAAAGATCTGATGGGGACCGGTTAACTGAGACGCAATAGATTGAGCAATGGTCAAATCTCGGGAAGCTTGGAAAGGGACTAATAAAATACAGGTTTGTGTCGCTTTCTGAAAATCCACTAAGGCATGGGTCAGATTATTCAGGCGTTTGGGAGTTAGGGTAGAATGCGATCGCAAAGTAACTGCTACTCTTGGTGCTGGTAAATCCCACAATCCTGGTACAGGTTTGGAGTCTAATGCCCAAACTGGATCGGGAGCCATAATAAACGGAATTTCCCAATCCGCTAGGAGTGTCGCTGAGCCATAATCCCTGACACTGACTGCTGTACATCCGGTGAAGGACCGCTGGGCTAGCCAACCAATCAGCCGACGCTTAATTGGACCAACCCCCTGGGCCCAAGCAATGGTTTTCAGACCCATCCTTTGAGCTAATCCCATTAAACCACAGTAGTAGAGAGGACTAGCGGCACTAGTCACATCTTGGATTAAACTACCACCCCCCCAGATGAATAGTTCCGAAAAGCGCATGGCCTTGAGCACTGGTAGGGTAGACATGCGATCGCAACTTTCTACTCCATAGCGCTGACGAGTTTGACTAGGGTTACCGGAAAGGACTATCGGCTTCACTGACTTTGGGAGCATTTGCAGCAGTGACGCTAACAAGGCTTCATCGCCACCGTTGCCCTTGCCGTAATATCCACATAAAACTGCTTTGACTTGCTTCATGCCTTCAACTCGTCCTGCCTACGACTCCCTATATTCCCATCCGTGAGTGTAAAAAAAATGCCAATTAAAGTAGGGTGGGCAAAGTAATATTATCTAGAATACTCACGCATAACCAAACTATTTTTGCCCACCCTACAAGCTATAGTGCCATCCGTTAGATCCGTTAACCCATCAATTGCCCCTGATTGGAGCTTATTGCATCCGATCAATAGTACGATATTGAATGGCTTCAGCAACATGTTGGGTTTTAAGGTCATCATCACCACTCAGGTCGGCAATGGTACGGGCAACTTTGAGAATACGGTCGGTGCCTCTAGCAGAAAGACCAAGTTTGCGAATAGCCCCTTCTAATACATTACGGGAAGTATCATCTAATTTACAGAATCGACGTAGATGATGGCTTTGCATCTGAGCATTGCAATGAAGAGTGGGTTCAGTGTGGAAGCGGTGATGAGTGCGATCGCGTGCGACTTGGACTCGTTCTCGCACCGGTGCTGATTCTTCTCCTGTAGACTCTCTAGTGATTTCTTCAGGTTTAAGCCGATTCACAGCTACTTGTAAATCAATGCGATCCATTAATGGTCCTGATAGCTTCGACCAATATTGTTCCCGTTGGCGAGGGGAACAGGTGCAAGGTTGGATCGGGTCACCAAAGTATCCACAGGGACAGGGATTGGTACTAGCCACTAAGGTAAACTGAGCAGGAAACTGTACCGATTGGCGGGTGCGGGAAATAGTGACTTGTCCGTCTTCCAAAGGTTGGCGTAGGAACTCTAAGACATTGCGCTTGAATTCTGTCAACTCGTCTAAAAATAGAACTCCCCGGTGGGCTAAGGAAATTTCTCCCGGTTTCGGAAAACTACCACCACCCACAAGAGATGGGCCAGAGGCGGAATGATGGGGACTGCGAAAAGGGCGATCGCAGATCAGTTTGCCGCGATTTTTCAATAAGCCAGCAACAGAATAAATTTGAGTGACTTCCAAAGCTTCAGCAAAACTCAACGGTGGCAAAATTCCCGGTAATCGTCGCGCCAACATCGTTTTACCACTGCCAGGAGGACCGACAAAGATTAAATTATGTCCCCCAGCCGCAGCAATTTCTAACGCTCGACGCCCATGAGCCTGACCTTTAACATCCTTCAAATCCGGTGCAGTGGACTGGGTTACTTGCAACTGCCCCACGCTATCAATCTCTACCGGTGAATAGCGGTTTGGCTGGTTAAGGAAATCAGCAACATCTGATAGGTGCTCAAATCCATACACAGTGATGCCATTCACCACTGCAGCTTCTGTAGCATTGTCAGCAGGAACCACTAACCCAGTAATTCCCATTTGCTTTGCTGCCGCAGCAATTGGAAGTACACCAGCCACAGGTCGCAAACTGCCATCAAGGGACACTTCTCCGAGAAATAGGTGGTCTCCCAATAACTGAGGATTTAACTGTTCCGATGCCGCTAAAATACCAACACTGATCGGTAAATCAAAACTAGGACCTTCTTTCCGTAAGTCAGCCGGGGTCAGGTTAATCACAATCTTGCGTATCGGAAAGGCAAAACCAGCATTTTTCAGTGCTGCTTTCACCCGTTCTCGCGACTCTTGGACAGCGGTATCCGGTAAACCAACGACTACAATTCCCGGTAAGCCACCGGACACATCTACTTCAACCCCTACTTTTACAGCATCAATGCCGATAATTGAACCACTCCAAACCCTAGCCAGCATAGTGTTAGCCTGATACGTGTTTTGGGACAAGGAAAAAATAAGAGGACTTACGCGGTTAAGTGTCTTTCGCCCCCCTAGCCCCCCAATTCTGGGGGGTAATGATGTCAAAGTCCCCCAGAATTGGGGTATTTAGGGGGCAAATGCGTAAGTCCTGAATAAAATAAGGGGAGAGTGGGAAAACTCCCCATCTCCCTATTACCAGTCTCACTTTTTCCTTCGTTTCTCTTTTTAGAAACCTTCACTTAAAGGCAAGTATAGTGCTTATCGCCTGGAGAGTTTAACCGGAAAATTACATAAATACTGATATCCTGTTCATAACAGGGATGTAACCTAGGATTTTCGGGGAATCGGGAATCGGGAATCGGGAATCGGGAATCGGGAATCGGGAATCGGTAATCAGTAATCAGTAATCTTACGACCATTACCCATTAGCAATTACCTATTACCAAAAATCCAGGGACTACTTGGGAAGACATTAATCCAACAGCCCCTTCTACCGTCAAGTAGGAATTGATCTGATTCGTCGTATCTTGCGCCAGGAAAGGAACGCTGGGCGGCTCGAATGCCTTGGGCGAAGGCCAGATGCCCGTTGGCGGAAGAAATAGGTACTGTACCTATTAAATAGGTACTGACAAGCTAGTTAGTACCTATTTAAGGGGAATTTCCGTTGGAGAAGCTGTGTGCTCAGGCTTGTGTTCGCACCTTCAAAGCCCCGTGGCAACCACAACCGTTGCTCATCTGAACGAAATACCAGCTTTTTTTACCGGCGTTGCTAAATCACGGTATGATTTCACTAACTGGCGATGTTCCAAAAGAACCGTTTCCCGAACGCTTTTTGAAAAATCCATCACATCAATCACAGTTTAATTCTAAAGGCCGGTTTCCGCCTATTGAGAAAACTTCGTTTGGGGAGTTGGGAGTTGGTTGGGAAGGAGTTCCAGGGGAATTATGGGCGATCGCGTAGCGTGCGCCGGTGCGCAATCGCGTAGAGGATTAGATTCACTCAACCTCCCGCCATCGGGAGGTTGTAGGCATAGTCTCACACTCGTGGGCTCAAGGGTTGCTTTCATGTCCAAGTTTGTCGCCTTCTCACTTTATCTGATTTCTGGAGGAAGCGATTGCCAATCATCTTGTTCGATGCGAGCCACTAACTCAAACCACCCTTTCCCATCCGGTCGAAATACTACTGCTTCTCCCTGAGCGACCTTTAAACCAGTTAGAGCCTTAATGTTTGTACTGTGGGCAGATAAAACCGTATTCGTCCCTACCCTGGGGACTGTCTGTAGCATCTCATGAAGATTTTTCCAAAGCCCTACTGGATCATAACTGGGTGTGTCTGGAATAGCGTTTAGGCTTTTGACAACTTCGATCTCCGCCACATCCTCATTGAAAGCATACCAAAGTGTTTCGATGCAGCGACAAGCCGGACTTGCCAGGACTCTACCTACAGGGATGTTGAGCTGTTTAAAATGCTCTCCAACATTCTGCATATCGACCAAACCATCAGCACTTAAGGGTCGTCCAGGATCTAAACACTCTTGAAACTGGTCAGGCAATTGGTCAACCGCATCTGGTCGCACATTTCTGACAGCATTTCCGTGTCTAAAATAAATGACATGACCCCCTTTTTGCAAAGTACTCAATAGTTCTGCGGCAGTAGAGTCACCCTCAATCGTCAGTGCTTTTGCTTCTGGGGACGAGCTTTGCAATCCCACAAGAGCAAGGCTTAAGGCGACAACAGCAGAACTAATGAAACTAAACCCTTTGATGCTGTTCCTTTTTTTCATGATTAATTAATTAGTACAGGTTAGTACAGAGCAAACACATCTAAATTTTATTGACATCCGTCATTGGTAATTACTCATTGGTAATTACTCATTGGTCATTAAGTTGTTGTTGTTTTGACTTCATGGTGTTGCTGATTATGGCTATGATTGTGCTCCCCTAGCCCCTTAATTTTGATACCGCTGGCGAAACATTTATTAACAAGCTGAAAGCCCTAACCAACCGGGACTTTAGCAAAATCAAATGATCGCGCATTCACACTTCAATTCAGCAACACCTGCCACAGATTGTGATTGACTTAGCGCAACTTTTGGCGTTGCTGAATAGAGCAATGAATAGGAGTAGAGTGGGCATCCTGCCCGCCCGAAGATTGTATAGCACTACGCATTAAGCTTAGGACATTCCTAAACTCAGCAAACTTAGTCATAGCTTACTTCTGACTTCTGACTTCTAACTTCTGACTTGCGCGTAGCGCTATAACGGGCAAGATGCCCATTCCACGGCAAGATGCCTATTCCACAGGTGCGACCCGTGGCGAATTTAATAATTAGATGCGGAAAGCGCACCTAAAAACTCTTAAAATCATTCCATTATTAAGCAACGCCCAACTTTTTACACCTAGACCTGGGTGCGCTATTGCCGCACCCAGCACAGGATGTTGGGTTTAGTTATTTGGATAAGATTCAGCAGGTTTTTGGGAATCTTCATCTGTGAGAGTTTTGTAAGGCATGCCGTCAAATTTCTCACTTTTACTGACTCGATAGTAGGCGCTCACAAAGGTCAATACAAAGATGATCCAGATACCAACACCCCAAATTACATACTTATGTAGTTCCTGGATCGATACTGTTTTTTTTGTGAGCTTAACTGTTGTTGTTGATTGTTGCATAGTACCTCTGTTGTCAGATCTGTAATCTTGTCACATATGTGCCGTGTGTAACTATTCAGCTATCAGCTATCAGCTTAAGCGCTACGCCCACGCTACTTGAGGTGCTATCAGCCTATGCACTACGCCCACGCTAGGCGAACAGCTTTCAGTATTCAGCTATCAGCTTAAGCGCTACGCCCACGCTACTTGAGGTGCTATCAGCTAATGCGCTACGCCCACGCTACACCGAACAGCTTTCAGTATTCAGCTATCAGCTAATACGCTACGCCCACGCTACACCGAACAGCTTTCAGTATTCAGTATTGAGCTTTCAGCCATTCGCGTAGCGTGGCCTTTTGGCCTTGGCCAAGACTCACGCTACACGAATGGCTGACCACTGACCGCTGACCGCTGACCGCTGACCGCTGACCGCTGACCGCTGACCACTGACCACTGACCACTGACCACTGACCGCTGACCACTGACCGCTGACCGCTAAGGGCTGAATCCTTACTGCGGTGTTAGATATGTCAGTGCTACTTAGGCATGAGCGGTAAATAGGGAAAAATTGGATGCCAGTTCATAATTGTGGCAGCGGCGATGAACGTAAATAGCCAAAAGATCAGGGTCTTTGCCTGGACTTGGCGATTCTGCCAAAGTTGAGCCAAGATAAACCAACTGAGAAGCCATCCTACTAGCATTACCGTTTCTTTGCCAGAGTAGCTGCCGATCTCGCCATAAATTGGATCTGGATTCCGACTGCCTGGAATCCAACCCCCTAGATCCCAAACAATTTTGTTCCAAACTTTGTAAATGGATGTTAGGTGTTGGTTAACCATTAACAGGAAACAACTAAATGCAGCGCTAAGCAATGCCGCTGCTGCTGGTCCAGAGAGCGTTGGGGGAGATTTAGAGCCAGAGGCTAAACCCTTTGGAAATTGTTTAAGCTGTGTCCAAAATTGGCTGTATAGAGGTTGAGTAGAAAGGTCTTGAGAGGAGTGTTGAGACATTTTTCTTGAGCAATATTCTACAGAGAAAGAATTTTAAAAACAAAAAACAGCTATAGACCATGGGTTTTAGCGACATTGAGTCCGCTAATAAAACCACCCAGGGCGAAAAACATCATCGCCATCAAGGCAATACTGGTAGCTGCTAGTACAGGACGGTTTTTCTTCTCTAAAATTGAGTCGCCATATTTCCAGAGAACCCAGGTGCAGGCAACTCCCAGCGGCAGAGTAAACAGGACTGTAAATTCGTGATACTCCATGAATAGGTAATGAACCAGCGGAGTATTTTCTCTGATCCAGGCGCGCGCACCCCCCAGAGGAGCACGGTAGCGCATATAGGCCCAATTACCAGAAACGATTGCCAAAAAAGCTAAGCAAGATGACCAAAAGGTCAATGTGCGGACTTGGGGCAAGATCTTAGCAGACCCTCTTAACAAAGGAAAAGCCAGATGTCCTGCATAGGCAATAACCAGCACTGCTAACATCGCAGCAGACCCATGGATAGCTCCCATTGTCCGTTGCCAGGGGCTAGGGCTTAACAAACTAACAACAGGTAAAAACAGGAATAGACCAGCAGATAGAATGCCAATGCCGTAGACGCACACAGTTGCAATGTCAATCGATCTGGGAAAAGTTGAGGTATGTGTTGAGGTATTTGATTCAATGGATGGTTGCACCATGATTAAACAAGCAATCTAGAGCTTGATCAGTAGCAGGGTAAGCGTAAGAATGAATACTGACAGGTATTACCCTTAACAATATTGATAATAAAGTGCAATAGTCCTGAAAAGTGCTAAAAATAAAAGCTTAATATTTTCATAATATTTGCCCTAGATCACATTTGGGCTCAATTTTTCTTGCCCTTAGCCTGGTTATCAGTAGGCGACCTTTATGATAGCAATTTACATACCTATTGCTATTTATTAGTTAATAAAACTGAGATGATGACAGATATTGGGAAATATCAGACAGCAATATGTATTAGATTGTCAAACTTACCCCTCTTACCCCTCTTACTCCTTTTACCCCTCTTACCACTTTTACACGTTTTACACGCTTATCCTCCCTTCGTCTCTCCCTCTTGCCTATAAGTTTTTTTTATGATAACAATTATTATAACAAATGGAATATAACCACAGGGTAAACGCATCTAATTTTCTGAATCATATATATAGTGTTTTTTTAATAAAAAAAACACTATATGTGTAAAATGCCTGGTCAATAAGCACAAGAGCATGATCAGCTTATTCAAACACCTGAATATCCGGGGGATACATGCAGGGTAAGCGCAAGAAAAATTGAGCCAAAATGTGATGTAGGGCAAGGATTAAGACAATATTAAGCCTTGATGCTCAACACTATTGATTTTTATTATCAATATTTTTTATAAAAATCCTGCCTTATTGATTCTTGCCCTTACCCTGGCGTTTATAGCGTTTTCAAATCAAATGTGAAACTAGGATTGATGGTATAGCGCTGCGCTATACTTTGTTCAGAGCTTGGTCAAAGGTCATCAACAGGGATTCCAGGGAAAAAGTAGACTTGGCATGGATATAACCCTCCTTGGCTAGCCTATCTGCAGCGCTTGGATCACTGAGCAAATTACCAATGACCTTAGCCAGTGCTACTGGATCTCCTGGCGGTACCAAGTGACCAGTCACGCCATCCTGAATTAACTCCACTGCACCACCAGCAGCAGCAGCAACTACGGGTCGTTTTGCCAACTGACCCTCGACAATCACCCGACCAAAGGGTTCCGGTTCAGTAGAGGTATGGACTACAATATCGCAAGCAGACATCAATGCTGGCACGTCATTGCGAAATCCCAGCATGTGAACACGACCAGCAAGTTCTGGTGCGGCAGCCATGGCTTTGAGCCGTGAGGTGTATTCTGCTTCACCAAATAGCGCTTCACCAACCAACAGGGCGTGTACATTGGGGAGTTCCTGTAAGGCTTCTAGTAAAATATGCTGACCTTTCCAGTAAGATAGCCGACTGAATAAACCAACCAGTGGAGCATCACCAATGCCGAGCTGGTCACGGATTTGAGCTGATTGATCCGATGCGAGATTATCGAAGGGGTCTGAACCAATACCGCCGTAAACCAGTGTTACTAGGTCTTCACGTCCCCCAGCAGCGATAAAGGCTTCACCAGTAGCACGAGAATTGACCAATACTTGAGATGCTAGACGATTAGCTAGGAAAACGGCTATCGCACGATTGAGGGAGCTAAAGTGTGGTGCGGTCACAATATCTCGCAGGTGCCAAACCACTGCAGGACCGCCCATCAATGTTGCGATCGCAGCAGCAATGAACGCTTTTTGGGAGTTGGCGTGTACTAGCTCAAACTCACGTCCAACTGCTGCTATTCGACAAGCCATCCACCACAGGGGAGGTAATGCCTTGAGAGCGGCGCTCATTCCCCCTGAACTCCTTACGGATAAGATGGCTTGGGGTGCAGGTATGACCTTGACCTTCACCTGTGCAGCTTCCAGCCGTTCCCGGAACGGGCCATCGGCAAACAGTAGTACTTCGCTGGTGTCCCGGTAGGCAGTGGCCAGATCCAGCAGGCTCAACTCAGCTCCGCCCAAAACGGCGGCATGATCGACAAAAAGGACTCGACGGCGCTTCATAAGAGTGGGTAGTCCAAAAAAGAGTGTTTCAAACGTGCAAAAGCTCAGAGACTAATCTGATAACTGATCTGAGCTAAATGTTGATTAATCGATGGCAGCTTGATAAACAGATTTAATTCGTTGAGCAATCACCGGCCAAGTATAGTGCTCATGAACATAAGCTTGACAAGCCTCAGAGCTAGGGAGTTGACGCTGACCAGAAAATACCTCGATCATGCCCTGAGCAAGTTGATCAACAGAAGTCCCTTCAAACAATAAGTCTTCTGAAAAAGGCTGTAGAATCTCTGGAATACTATCTACAGGTGTTCCTAGAACTGGCGTTCCATTCACCAATGACTCAATAACAATCAGACCAAAGCCTTCCCATGCCACGGTTGGCACAACTGAGAAACTTGCAGCACGGTAAGCTAGGGCTAAATCTTGATCCGACACAAAACCCAACAAGCGGACATGGTCAGTCAGTCCTAATGCTTCAATCTGTGCTTGCAAGGTTGGCATCAGTGTGCCTTTACCCGCTATCAGTAGCAGCACGTCTGGATAGCGCTTACGCACCTGATCCACTGCTGCAATTAAATTTTCCAAGCCCATGCGTTTAGCTAACCGTCGCACAGCTAAGATAATTGGTCGCTCTTGAGACCAGCCTAGTTTTGACCGTGCCTCCTGGGGTGTAATGGTGGTGTCGAAACGCTCGGTATCAACCCCCGGAGGAATGATGTGAATGCGCTCTAGTGGGATATGATACTCTTGGTGCAAGGTGTTGCGGAAAGCCTCAGAAAGTACGATAAACTTAGCTATCCGTTTGTAAGTCACCCGCTCTAGCATCCATTTTAAGCGAGTCGCAACGGTATTGCTGCCTTCTACATGCCCTTCTAAGGCCCAAGGCCCTTGGAAGTGCATCACCATTGGGCGACTGTCTAATTGATCGAGAATTGGAAAGGTATATAAAGCGAAGTGGGACACTACTAGGGGGTAGTCTTCCTCCTTCAGCACTCGATGCATCGTTTGTCGGATACCGCTCCAGCGTTGCCAGAGAGGGGATTTATGGCTAGCAAAGGCTTGGACTTGACCACCGGAGTTTTCAGATACAGCGGTTGAGCCTGCCACTAAGCCATGCATCTCCACACCAGCTTGGGGTAAGTAACGAGTGCAATCGTAATAAACTCGGTTGAGTCCTCCTGCTTGTTCAGGGAACCAACCCATACCAATTTGAAGTGTTTTCACAGTACTATAGCCTCGATAGTGTTTGTTAAAGCAAAGGGAGTAGGGAGTAGGGAGTAGGGAGTAGGGAGTAGGGAGTAGCGGGAAAAAAATTGAATGTACCTGATAAGTATGATCAACGCTATCAATTAAATTGGTAAGCTGCTGTGCCTTTAAATTGCCTATTTTCCAATTAGGAAAAAACCTGAAAAACCACCACATCTTCACCCCATCTCCCCATCTCCCCATCTCCCCAAAGCGCTCCCATTCAAAATTTAAATGCACAACAGCTTAGCTTAGGGGTCTATCTTTATCCGGTACATTAAAGCTTTAGCGTAAAAATCCTCTTCAGCAAATAGCAAGTATTCTCCATTTTTTCTTCGCACTACTCTTAAGGCCATCGGGACATCCAGCCAACCTGTGGTTGATTTGACTTCTGGGCCGGGGTTTATTTTGCCAATCTCTTGACCTGTGCGAAAATCATAAACTCGCACTTTAGGGTATCGATTCGGATCTTTTTCAAAACTATTATCGACATAGCCGACAAATAAATAGTCTCCCGAAACCGCCATACTTTTCGGTAAATCTGGTCTTACTCCTTCGGATTTTTGATTGTAAGCGATGACTACTTCACCGGCTTTTTGTGGCGCTTTACTCCAATTGATATATTTGACAGCTCTGTTACCAATCAATCCCCAATCACCCCTTTTATCAAACGTCGGGGAATATCCAGCAATGTACATGGTATCGGTTTTCGGATGATACTCAAGTCGTTGAATAATTTGAAATTCCTTTGGCATTTCAAAGGATTGTTGATTGTTAATATCGTAAATCGGGCTGCCGTAGGCATCAAACCGTTTAAGGGATAGTTTTTTAATCCCGTTTCTTGATGTACCTATCCAGATATTACCGTCATCATCAGGCCAAAATCCCCAACCCCGATAGTTTTGTCCTTGATTATATTCACCTTTTTCAGCCTGTTCCTCTTGTCCATTACCGTTTTTATCTTGCCAATACCGATAATCCAATTGACTTCCCCAAAATGAGGCAGTGGGAATAGCAACTTCCCCATCAGTGTCCGGATTAAACCGATAAACATGGATACCAGCTGACTCGGTATACATACTATTAGTAAACATAAGCTTCCGACCCTTAACCCGGCGAATCATAGCACCAGCATTATGCTTGATAGTCTTATTAATTCGCTTATCATTAGGATATTTAAAGGGATTAACGGTATGGGCGACATGAGTCCATTCTTGACCTGATGATTTACTGTAATCTAGTTTAAACTGTTGATTTTTCGTATGAACAACAGTTTCATCCGCTGGATCAATATCAGGAATGTCAATAAATAAGAGACCTTGCAATTTCCAATTGAGAGTGCCATCCAGTTTGTAGCTATCCACGGTTAATCCACCGGCTTGCCAAGCGTAAATTCGACTGGGATCACTGGCGACATAAATATTATTATCCTGATCGACTCCAATCCCGGTAATGGAATTAAAATGTAAGGGTCTAATTTTTCCAATTTCCTGAGGACTTCCGCTGTATATTCCCCCTTTGACACCAAAGGTTCCATCAGGAGTTGGATTTCCACTGCTGTCTAGATTTTTAAAGATTTTAATCTGGTTATCAGGTCCACCATCTCCTACTAATAGGCGATTTTGATTATCCACAACAATAGCTGTAGGGATGCGAACCGACTCAATTTTACCTTGAACTTTGCCCGTTTCTATATTTAACTTAAGTATCTTATTGGTCTTGTTCTGGATAACCCACAATGATCCAGTTTTATCTAATGCTAACTTACCCGGTTGATTCACTGACCATTTTTTAACCGGTTTCATGGTCTGGGCATCATAAACTTTGATTTTATTGTTAGGAGTATCACTAACATATAAGCGACTATTATCTGCTGCAATTCCCCGAATCAAACCTTGATTGGTATTGATAATCAACATACTCTTATCATAGCCATTACCCCCCTTAAACTTTGCTCCTTTATAATTACTTCTGTTATAGCGACGAACACAATACCATTTATCATCAGAATTGGGATATCCTACGCCATAGCGACCCTTTTGTGTCATCGCCATGTAAATATAGTTATCATTGACTGCGATCGCAGTTCCCCCCGATCGTCCCCAGCCATGGGTAGCATCGAGTTGACCAAGAACATCACCATTTTTATAAACCCCCCCTTCTCTACCAGCTTCATCCCAGGGAGCATTAGCATAAACCGTACCATCGGGACTTACAGCCATCCCTAAAATCGATAGCTGGACATGTTTTCCCTTGCCGGGAAGCTCACCTCCAGGACCATAGGTATTACCGATCCAAGAGGTAGTGTAAGTTAACCGTTGGCTTGGGTTGGATTCAGCAGTTATAGTGTCATTGTTGCTAATCACAGAATGGGCAATAATTACCAAAACAGCGATCACAGGAACAATCGCAGCATATTGCCATTCGGGGATAGGTCTTGACATAGTTTTTTCCCTGAACTCGAAACTATTTAAAAGACTGAAGACTCAAGGGTGAAGGTTGAAGGTTGGATGGTTGAAGGTTGAAGGTTGTTCGCGAAGCGTGGCCAATAGGCCAAGGTTGAAGGTTGAAGGTTGTTCGCGAAGCGTGGCCAATAGGCCAAGGTTAGATGGTTGAAGGTTGAAGGTTGAAGGTTGTTCGCGAAGCGTGGCCAATAGGCCAAGGTTAGACGGTTGAAGGTTGTTCGCGAAGCGTGGCCAATAGGCCAAGGTTAGACGGTTGAAGGTTGTTCGCGAAGCGTGGCCAATAGGCCAAGGTTGAAGACTGTAATATGATGTCCGCATAATTACCCTTAATAAAAATCTCCCCATCTCCCCATCTCCCCATCTCCCCCTGCCCGAGCCCCACACTTTGATTATGGGTATTCAACCGGACTTGATCTCAGAAGCTGATGATAAACAGTAGTAATCTTCTCCACCATAGTGGTGACGGTTAGTTCCTCAATGTTTTGCTGTGCTGCACGTCTTAATCTATCCTGTTCAGATGGACTAGCCAGAAGCATCTCGATCTGATCTGCCAGTGCGATCGCATTTTTCGGAGGAACTAGCACTCCTGCCTTACCGTAATCTAGTGCTTCGGGAACACCATCCACCCTAGTAGCAACAATCGGGCAACCCACCTGTCGTGCTTCCATCAAAACCAGAGGGAAAGACTCACGGTGTGAAGCCAGGACAAAAACATCCGCTGCCATCATGTAAGCTTGAGGATTTTTTTGAAAACCCTCAAAGTGGATACGATCAGCAACTGACGATGCCGCAGCTTGAGTTTCAAACATTTGACGGTCGGGACCATCTCCCACTAAGTACAAATGTGCCTTAGGAGAACTCTTAGCGACCTGCTCAAAAGCGCTAATTAACTCAGTAATTCCCTTACGTCGGTTCATGCCAGCTACCGTGACAATAGCCGGATGTTCCAAAGCTTTAGGAGTGCAGGTATCTAAAGCCGGTAATCGGGGACTACCTAAAGTGCGATTCTTGATCACAGGCATTTTCCCCATGGGAATACCCCGCTTAGACATCGACGTTGCTACCGCATCACTCACAGAAATCACCCGTTCAGCTAATCCCATCACTACTGAGCTACGTTGGTAAACATTGTGAATATGGGATACTAGCTTATATTTTGCTGAACCCCGTAGGAACCAAGCTAGGACTACTCCCGTCATCATGTGTCCATGGACAATATCTGGCTGAAATTCTGCGATTATCCCTCGATAACGCCCAGCAGCCTTGAGCAGATGCAACGGTTTTCGGGTCTGATCAAGTTCAAAGTGACTGACGCCATAACGGCTTAGCAATGTTTCATATCCGCCGCCAGCAGAGGCAATAGCAACCTCATGACCCGCTTTCGCTTGCTCACAGGCAACGTCAATCGCTACATTGACAATACCATTACCAGTTTCTTTAATATGGTTTAAGATATGGAGTATACGCATCAAACCTCTCCCAAAAAGCAAAGCACCGCCATATTTGACCTATAAGTTAGTTTATAAGTTAGTTAGGAATTGGTAGTTGAAACATCCGGGTGTTCCTTCCGCTGTTCCTTTCCATCTCCTACTTCTGTTATTCTTCTGTCAGTGCCATTGATCAGAAAATTTTCATAAATCTTTTCTTTAGTAGTGTTCACTTCAGCAATACTTTCCATGTCCGAAGAAAGCTTATTTTGATGCTGGTGATACTTATGTGCTGCCATAGTTAGACCCAAAAATCCCCAAATATAACATCCCCCGACACCAAGCATGGCGCTACCAATCGGTAGCCCGATTAAATTACTCAAACCAATAGCACGAGCAGCACTCATAAAGGAATCACGGCGAATCTCAGGATATTGGAACACACTATATACCAGCAGGAGCAATCCAGACACATAGGGGAGAGTGCCAAACCAGCCTAGTGTAAAAAACATATCTAAAATGCCACTGTCAATCACAAGGCTTCGGAGTTCCCCTTGTTCAGTGATAGTGAATGTATTTCCAATCCCATTACCTAGAACCATAGAAAGAGCTTTGCCAAGACTCTCTTCATAGATCTGTTGTCTAACTTCCGCGCTGTGATCATTTCCAAGGTCAGAAAATGTTGCCAAACGACTACCAATTACCTCCGAGAATGGCTCAATCGTGGTTAACGGCACGATACAAATTCCCATCACCAGGATAGAAATAATGATGCGCATCTGGATTTTGGGTTTGAGTGAACTGGTTAGGGAAGCCAGTCCAAAGAACCAGCTCGCCCACATCGTCCGTGACAACGTTAGTAGAAAAGACAAGTAACCAGCTATGGAAGCAGGAATACGTAAAGGACTGTTATTATTAAATAACAACAGCAAACCCACCATCATGGTTGCGGCAAACGGTCCAGTGGAATTCATCGTGCTCCACAAACGAATACCAAACGGTTCGGGATTCCCCATCGAGAACATTCTGGCGTTGATCAGCCAAAATCGATCCCACTCCGGTGCGATCACATATTGCACTAAGCCATAGACTCCCATCACCAATACACCCCAGAGGAATGTGCGCTGAATGTTTTGGCGATAGCGAGGATAATCTCGCCAATTTATAAATAAGTAGAAACCTAAAAGAATCGGGGTGAACCAGTCTATCAGTGCTCGAATAGCGAAAATAGGAGTGCTTTTAATCAGACCAATGATAAAGCCATACAAAATACTGGTGAATCCCAAAATAAAAGGCAAACCCCCCTGTTTATAGGCTCTAGGAAGGTATTTTAGAAAGGTATCCACAGTAATCCATGTCACCACAGGCGCTACTAGCAATACTGGACTCGGATTAACCCAGTTACTGCGATAGTCAATTAAACGACGAACCAACGGCATTAGAAACCATAGCCACCACATAAAACCTAAGTAGAGGACAGGATACCGTCGATACAGAAAAAGACCTACCGCAAACCCTACCACAGGCAATAAAATACGCATGATGGTGCCAGCACCAGCAATAATGCCCAGTATTGTAATCACAACAAATAACAGGATGGCTGTCCAAGCAGGGGCTGGTTCTAGTTTGATCGGAATTCCTTTTGTCATTAGGTGTTAGGGATTATATCAAGTCCGGTTTAATACCTATAATTAATGGGAGTGTGGGGAGATGGGGAGATGGGGAGATGGGGAGATGGGGAGATGGGGAGATGGAGAAGATTTTGATTAAGGATAATTATCGTGACATAATATTTAGATATACAGCAGTTTTCAATATTTCGTATTCCGAGATCTGCTATTCCCTTTCCACATTTAGTCAACAGTCAACCAAATAACCTACCCTACGGGAACGCCAAAGGCGAACAACCAAATAACCTACCCTACGGGAACGCCAAAGGCGAACAACCAAATAACCTTGGCCTATTGGCCACGCTTCGCGAACAACCTTCAACCAAATAACCTTGGCCTATTGGCCACGCTTCGCGAACAACCTTCAACCAAATAACCTTCCACAGTCCCTTTTGCTAGCCTAAGCAATTTTTCCAGCTCAACCAACCCTGCCAACGTCCACGCAAAGAAGCAAGCCACTTTTGTCCTGCTAAAAGTCCTTCCTTGGGGAAAGACCGCAAACATTGTAGGAAACCCGGTTGAACTCGCGTTCCGACCAATGTTGACCAAACTATAAATATAATCCGTTGTAGAACAGGGAAGTAATCTAACAAAACTATAGTTTCATTATGTGCCGCATTAATTAGGGCAGTATCGCTAAAAACTATGCCTCGCTGATCCTCATCAAAACGCTGTGCTGGATAGTGGTCTACTGCTACCCCTGGGTCATAAATCAGCTTCCAACCCGCTTTTCTTAGGGCTAGACTAAACCCCAGATCATTATGGACTTGAGCTCCCGTCCCTCGCAGACGCTGATCAAAGCGCAAGCCCGATATAGCAGTTCGTCGATAGCTCATGTTAGCTCCCTTAAGGATATCCACCTCGCGAGGTAAACCTACCCCCAGGTGATGATTACCAATCACCCTTCCATACCATTGCACTCGACCTACTCGTTCTTTAGCACCATTTTCCAGGTAGTTACCCAGATGTACCCAATCCCGTCCACCGACACCCCCGATCCGGTGATCGGACAGAAAGTGAGTTTCAATATAAGCTAACCAATTGCTACGGGGAGCAGCATCATCATCGGTAATGGCAATAATATCTCCCTGTGCTGCATCAAGACCTGCGTTGAGAGCGGCCACTTGCCCCGGAATACTTAATTTCACAGGACGCATGGGTAAAACCTCAGGGTTGAATGCTTCAAGAAACTCCCAAGTTTCAGCATCAGTATCCCGTACAATCACCAAGACCTCATCCGCTGGTCGAGTTTGCTTCTCCAGGGCCTTTAAACACCGTTCTAGGTCTTTTGGACGGCGATAGGTGGGGACTATAACAGTGATTCTCATTTCTTCTACGGTTGAGTTAGGTTGGAAAGTTGAAGGTTATTTGGTTGAAGGTTGTTCGCGAAGCGTGGCCAATAGGCCAAGGTTAGACGGTTGTTCGCCTTTGGCGTTCCCGTAGGGTAGGTTAGACGCTTAAAGGTTGTTTGTCAGAATGCAGAATGGTGAATGCAGAATGGTGAATGAAGAATGAAGAATGAAGAATGAAGAATGCAGAATGAAGAATGAAGAATGAAGAATGAAGAATGAAGAATGGTGAATGGTGAAGGCAGAATGGTGAAGGCAGAATGGTGAAGGCAGAATGGTGAAGGCAGAATGGTGAAGGCAGAATGGTGAAGGCAGAATGCAGAATTCTAAATTCTAAATTCTAAATTCTTAATTTTTAATTCTTCATTCTCAATTCTCAATTCTCAATTCTCAATTCTTCATTCTACATTCTAAACAGATTACTATCCTGCTGTTTGAGACCGTAAATAACTCTGTAGAGTACTTAACCAACCTTTTACCATACCTTTCAACTGTAATTCCATATAAATTGTCCATTCAAAGACAGGACGAAAGCCCAATTTCGATAAGAACATGCGAAATCGCAAAGCTGGTGAATCTCCTAACTCTTTCAATAAAGCAATCAGCTCGGTGCGTTCTACCTCATTGAAGAGTGGACGATAACAGTATGCTGTGTGTCTTAAGGCCAGTTTACGACGCTGCTGCTCAATCACCTTTGTATCCCAACCCCGTCGCTTAAAAGCAGGAAAGATACTGTCTTCAAAAACCCGAATACATCCTTTTAATTCAATATTTTTGCGCTTAGGACGTAGATTTTTAGCATCAGTCCAAACGCGATAACAGGCTAATATCTCATTGGCATAAACGTTTCCATAACCCGCATCTGCCATTCTGACCCACATGTTATAGTCCTGTACAAAATCGGGACTATCTTCATAAAACCTAACTGCTGGCAACGCTTCAGCCCGAAACATAGCGATATTGGCAGCTACTTTTACCCCAAAAACTGCGGCTAGTAGTGATTCGTCTGCGCTCTGAAACTCGTGCTGTCTTGCAATACGTCGCACAGCTCGATTGTGACTGCGTTCATCAATTTCTTGCACAGCACTATGGGCATAACCCGCCTCTGGATGGTTCTCTAGCAGGGGTAGTAACGTTTCTACATAGTTGGGTAACAGGGCATCATCTGAATCCAAACGAACAATAAATTCAGTGTTTGGCTGTTTCAAAACCCAATTGTTGTTAGCCGCCATACCTAGGTTTTTAGGCTGTCGATAGTACCGTACTTGAGGAAACTGCTGGCATAGTTGTGCCATAACCTCAGGGGTTTCATCAGTGCTAGCGTCGTCTGACACCCAAACTTCCACATTAGGATAGGTTTGACGGCAAGCGCTACCCACTGACTCCCATAAGTACTGGGCTTGATTATAGGTAGGAATGCAAATAGCAACTGGTTTCATGTCCTGCATCAGGAGTAGTTCCTTTATACGAAAATTATATTACAATCAAATAACCGTAAGAACTGTTTAATTTTCCTTCGTCAAAAGTGCTATTTTTTTATTCAACAGCAACAAATAGCTATCCGGTCATTTTCCCAAAAAGGCTCTATAGGGTTATTTATTGACTAAAAAAAAATTAACAAATTGTTTCAATAGTCCTGATTTACCAGACAAATATTATACTATCACCTTTTTATATTGCCAGAGCATAAAATAATTGCTTAAAGACCACTTATCGACCATAGTCTGTACTACTGTTAGCCGTTGACAGTCAACAGTCAACATTCAACAAAAACCAATCAATTACAATAGGGATCCGTTTAGGAATTCTGATAATTTTTGATGCCATATTCCCTCCCCCCTGCTCCGAAGTCCCTGCTCCCTTTGCGAAACATTAAATTTAGACTACCTGATCAGTTCTTCACATAAATCCACATAGCTTTGTGCCATCTTTTCCCAACTGTATTGGGCGGCTATCTTTGGTGCAGCTTGGCTCATCTGTTTCCTTTTTTCAGGATTAGTAGCCAGAAGACTTAACTCCTTTGCCAAAGCCTGGGTATCGTTGGGGTCAGACAAGACCACTCCGCAGGCTGGGGTAACTAATTCAGCCCCCCCGGCTGTGCTTGCTGTAATCACTGGCAAGCCAGAAGCCATTGCTTCTAGGAGCACTAGTGTGCAAGCTTCATAGCGGGATGGGAAAACAAATAAATCCACCGCCCGCATAATCTCAGGGAGGTCACGTCGGTACCCGAGAAAATGTACCCGTTCGCTCACATTTAGGGTTGCGGCTAGCTGAGGATAGGGACTACCTTCTGTGATGCCAGCAACAGCTAGGTGTAACTCAGGCACTTGGACTAAGGCGTGCAAAATTGTATCCAAGTTCTTCCGAGGTGTTCGGATGTCTCCAGCAAAAAATGCTAAAGGCACTCCCTCGGGAAGACCCAATTGTTTGCGGTCAGCCACACCGGGATAAAATTCTTGTAAGTCAACACCATTCACAATCACCCGAATGGATTCAGGGGGTACACCAATGTCTACTAATTCTTTCTTGACCTTTCCGGAAACTGCGACTACTACTTTTGCCTGACGGAAGGATTTTTTTTCCCAATGGGCATTCAAGGTTGTAACTAGCCGCTGGTAAAGACCATACAAATCCCGACGTAGCCGAGAGGTATGGGCAGGCGATCGCAACCAAGAACTGTGGACAAAATGTACAGCATTCACATCTGAGCCAGCTCTGGTAATGGACCCGTTAACCTTTACTAAGTTGAGCTCACTACGGTGTTGATTTAACCAATTGCCACTCCGCCAGGAAAAGACCAGATGACGAATTAGTGCTGTTGGCCACCTTTTAACTGGAATCAAAATCCAGTTTACCTGATTACTCTGCTGGAGTTCTGGGGCGACATTACTGGCTAATAAGGTGACGTGATGACCGCGACGAATGGCTTCTTTGGCGACTTCATAGTTGACTCGACCTTGGCCATCATTTTTCATGACTTTGTGGGTAACGATACAGAGTTTCATAAGTAGCTATCCTGTTAAAATTATCGAAAACTCTGACTAGTGCATCCTTCGCAGAAGTCTTTAACTACCTGATCTAGTAATCCTAATTTACAGCCGTTTTCAGATGAATTGACCTCACTAACGACAGCTGCAAGCCCCCTAAATCCCCCAATTCTGGGGGACTTTAACTCAATTTACCCCCAGAATTGGGGGGCTAGGGGGGCGAAACTTGCTGTAAACCTTAGAGAAATCAGAATGACTATAGGTAGATTCTTCCCTATTCTTCCCATCTTACCCAAGATGTTTGTCAAGCATATCGAGAACTTTGGCATCTACTTTGTCATCGAACTTGCGGGCAAAGTGCTTACCAGAGGTAATCATTGACTCAAAATCTTGGACACCCATTATGGCTGGATAGGGAGGAGTCCAAGAGATATAACGTTTGTTATCATTGACTATTTTTAGCATCGACTGGTTGAGCAGGATGCTCTGGATGAAAGACTCATCTGGTACGAGTGTGTTTCGATAGTGTTCTACAAATGCTGGGTTACGCTGAACAAATTGATGGATATATTGAATACAGCGATAGGAAAGTGTGTGCCACTGAGAACCCGCGTAGCACTGAAACTCTGGAGTGAAAGGTGTTGAAACGCAACGGATTGCTATTCTGGCACCAAACTTACCAGCCCTGATCCGGACTAGGGGCTGCCAATTGACAACACGATATAGTTTATATACTATAGTCTTTAGACTAGCTGGCAGCTTATAGTAGCGAAAAAAATAGCGCTCTATGCCCAAATCTTTGCCCCACTGCCAAGCTGTTTCTGGTGGTTCTTGTACCGGAAAATATTCCATAAATCCGTCATATTCGGTGTTCTGCAAGAACTGCTCGATTTGGCTGATTGGCTGAAGGGGATAGTCTTGACCAGAGAGGAAGATTAACCAGTCAAATGTCACAGAATTATCTATTAACCAGTTGATGCAGCGAAGTTCCATTTCCACCATAGAAAAATCTGCCCACTCAACTGGAACATAGTCTTCCAGGATGTGAACATTGTTGATATGCTCAAAAGAAGTTGGGCTAAGGCTCGACTTAGATTGATCATGGTGAATTAAGACCTGGGACTCAGGGTTACCAGTCTTAAGTTTCTTGACTAGTCTGACAATTTGGTCTGGATTGCTATGAGAAGCAATTAGGTAAACAATTTTAGTCATGATTGACTCTTAGGTTTAAATATTAGCGAATTTTATTCGCGTTTTATCTATCAAGCCTTACCCAGTAACTATACCTGTGGAATGTGTTATTAACGCCCCCTACTACTTAAGTACTATCTATTACTTAAGTCCTATTTATAAAGGATAGGACTCTAACATTTCTTCTACAGCTACTTCAAGTTCTGAGCGTTCTTTTATAAACCGGGCGAAGGGAATTTGTGAAGTCCATGCTTCGTAAAATGCTTCATTCTTGTAATAAGAGTTAGGAAGAAAGATATGAGGAATCTCTAAAAGAGTACTAAGGATATGACCATGCAAACGATTAGTGATAATTAAACGATGCCTTTTGAATTGATAGATGCCGCTGTGCATCAGGCCCCAAGATGCTAGATTAATTTGGGAGTTATGGGTTGTTTTAAATTTCGCAGTATTAGTATGAAAATACTTCCAGTTTTGTCGGGATAACCATTCTTTAGGAGTTGCTAATCCTCGCTCATAAACTTCCCGAATTATTCTGACCAATCCTGGGATACGCCAATACCAACCTTTAGAGAGTTGCTTAGTAGTTCTTAGAGTCCATCTATCTGAAACCCAGTCTTCTAATACGAGATTTTGTATCTTAGAAGAAAGACTCAGGTTACTAGTGGCCTTAAGTTCTTGATCCTTTCGGGAAAGATAAAGACTAGAATTGTCTTGAGCAGGCTGGATAGAGTCAGTAGATAGACCAGCCATTTGAAATGCCATATCAGGGGCTTTAATCACCCGACAATTCCAGAAATTTTTAAGAGCAATTTCATAGCTGACTTGATCTCGGGTAAATAGGGTTAGGTTAGGATGGGAGTTAAAAACTTTTGCTGCTTTTTTGAGGTTTTCGGGATTTTTAAAATAAATAGTCTGAGGAAAAATAATAATTGGTCGATCTCGATAGTTTTCTATGATCGATTCTCTAAAATTTTGAAAACCTTCATATAGATCACCTAATGCGCCTCCTCCATTAAAGATTATGGGGCATTGATCAATTTTTTTTAGGCTGGCATCAGAGAAACCGTTAATACCAGTGGCATACTTGATTTTCGTTTTTAAGGTATCTGTCAAAAAGAGTACAGAGCCTAACCAAATCAGGTGGTCGCCAATATTGTAATGATCAGGATTGTCTAGCAGTATACATTCTTCAAATTTGTCTAACTGTCCTAGAGAGTTATGAAGAACTTCTTTTACGTTTTCTGGTGTTGAAATAGTCATGGTAATTACTGAAATTATTAATGTAATTTTGAATGTACTTTTGTCTGTTGGATAATTTCCCCTCTGGAAGATATCTCGAAAGGATTTGCTAATTGTTGAGGTATAACGGTGAGCATGAGAGCTGCTACAGTTCGCAGACTGAAATTTTGACTCAAGGCACGAAAAAGATAGGGGCGTGCTTCTGCTAACCGTCCATCCCGTATCAGTCCAATACCCAGAGTTGTGTTCGCTTGTGCTAATTTCTGGGTAAAGTAACTCCGATGCTTTTGTAATTGAGCATCTGCTAAAAAGTGTTCGTAGCAAAAAATACCGGATTTGCCTTTGCGGATCTGAGCCTTGGCGTTTCCACTCCCACTGATATGGGTTTCAGATAACTCATGCACGCGGTATCGAGTCAGTCTTTCTGGATAGTAGTACGCGCCATCACCACTGCGGCAAGCTAGATAGGTTAGGTAGTAATCCCAATAGACCCCCACTGACAACAGTTCATCCCAATTAACCTTGTCCCTGCGAATCAAAGCAGAGGATGCAGGAGACACTGCTTGGTCTACTAGTCCGATAGTACAGAACGGCTGGTATACCTTTGCTTTAAGTTGGTCACGCTTCCAAAGCCGGGTATGTTCTTCAGTAGTTGCATAATTAATTACGCCATCTGCGTCGATAATATAATGGTCGCAAAAAGCTACAACTACATTTGGATTCGCTTCTAGGGGAGGAACTAGCTTTTCTAAAAAGTCTGGATTCCACAGGTCATCGTCATTGAGACTTGCTACATATTTTCCCTGAGCTTGTTTAAATGCGCCAGCAACATTGGGACCATTTCCTAGATTCTTTGAGTTCCGACGGAATCGGATCCGAGCATCTTGAAAGGACTCAATCATAGCTTGCGGATTCTCAGGGCTACAATCGTCAGAAACGATAATTTCAAGATTTTTGTAGGTCTGCTGGAGTACGCTTTCAACTGCTTGCTTGAGGTATATCAAGCGGTTATAGGTGGGGATGATAACACTGACTAGCGGCTCTTGCGCTTCTTGATGGTTTGACATATCCTTGTTATCTTGCCTCTGGTTGTAATAAGGAATTAATTACTGTGCAAATGAAATTGGAGGAGCGACATCTAGTGGCACATCATAAATTTGAAAACTGTCTAAGGATATGTCAGCATTGGGATCTTCAATCCAGTACAAAGGTACCCGTCCATAAAAAGCAGCCCACATGTTATAGGTACTTGGGGGACCTATGATATAGTCACACTGAGCAAGTGAGTACATATCTTCTACAATGTGGTTGTTGGCAAAAGCGAAATCTAATTTTGAGAATTTCTCTCTGTCCTGGGGCACATTTGAACATATTAAAAATTTGACTTTTTTTCCATTGAAAAGAGCTTCTGTTTTTTTCATCAAACTGACATATTCATCAGTAGTATAGAGATATTTTGCTCCTAGCAATTTTTTATAATCCCCCTGTCTAATGTGAACCCCAACCAGAATGTCACAGGATTTTTTTAGGTTACTTACGAGTTGGTTTATCGTTTGAGTATGTTGCTGTATTGGCGTAAAAAACTTCCTTATTGTTTCTGCATACTTCAAAAAGAGTACAGAATTTCTAAACCAATATCCATGAATAAATACTAAGTTTTTTTCACTAAAAAACTTGGCAAGTTTATCATTAAAAATTACAGCTTTGTGTACTCCAGTATCTCTTAAAATATTTATATTGGAGAACTTCAAATCTGTATAATCTTTAACCAATAAGCGGGTTGAATGGTAAACGAATCTATGAAAATTTCTTTTCAGTTTAAGACTATTGCCTTTAAGAACTGATTTTTGGGCAGGGTATCGACAAAAAAAATCGTTATGGGTTCCCTCAAAAAAAACTGCATATTCATCAAAGGCAGGATTTATGACTTTGAAGTTGTATTCCAATGCAAAAGCCATAAAGTTGGCAAATAGCATCATTCTATTGCCTAATTGACCTGTTTTTCTAACAATTACGAACATGTTAATACTCCGATAATATTGACAAGCAATCAATGATAGTTACTACTAGAGTTGGACATTGATAATTGCTACTAGCTAGTCTTAATTTGTTTGACCAACTTCATGCTGCATCTTGTGATATTTCCAAAGTTTACCGCGCTTTTCGAGTAACTCTTGATACTTTCCTTGCTCCACAATTCGCCCCTGTTCGAGAACGACTACCTTATCAGCTTTGGCAATGGTCGATAAGCGATGGGCAATGGTAATTACTGTCCGTCCTACAGCAAGTTTTTCTAAGGACTCCTGAATCAGGCGCTCAGACACAGAATCTAAGGCACTAGTTGCCTCATCTAAGATCAGAATCTCTGGTGCTCGCAGTAAAGCACGAGCAATTGCCAGCCGTTGACGTTGACCTCCAGATAATCGAACTCCCCGATCACCCAGTTGCGTGTCAAAACCTTCAGGCAAATCTAGGATGAAGTCTAATGCATTGGCAAGTTTTGCGGCTTCTCGAATTGCCAGGTCATCTGCCTGTTCTGAACCATAAGCAATGTTATTGCGAACAGAGGTGTTGAAAATAAATGTATCCTGACTAACAATAGCTAGTTTACGACGCACAGAGTTGATGTCAAACTCTTGTAAGTCAGTGCCATCAATGATAATTTTACCTGCGGTTGGGTCATAAAATCGGGGAATTAAGTCAGCAAGGGTTGTTTTACCTGAACCAGAAGCACCGACCAGGGCTGTTGTCTCTCCTTTGTTGATAGTTAAGGTAATATCGTGCAGTACTAGGTTAGAGGGATCGTAACCAAAATCCACCGAAGCAAACTCAATGGCTCGCTGCAATCCTGAAAATTGCACGTTACCATTCTGCAAGTATGGTTTGTTGTCAGTTCTCAGCAGCTCTTTAATGTTATTCATTGGTCCGGTGAATTCCCCAAGACGCCCTCTGGCATTATTAATCAGACGTATAATCGGGATCAGACGAAACAAAACAAACAAGAAGGTGAGTAATGAAGCTGCCTGCATCTGTCCATTAGGAACGAAGATGGTAAATGCTACAATAATCATGCCGATCAGAATTGTGGTGGCTAAGCTTTCCCCAATCGGTTCTATGGCATACCCAAATGATGCAGATTTGATAGTGATGTTTGCAACGTTTTCGCTAGCGTTATAGAATCGTCTACGCTCAAATTCTTGACTTGCAAATGCCTTAACTGTGCGAATGCCATTGATAAACTCTACAGCAACTGATGTAAAGTTACTGCCTGCCTTTGAAACATCAAAACTTGTCTCTCGCACCCTTTTAACCAAGTTAGAAAGACCAACACTCATCAGGCTAAAGAGCATTAATGAGGCAATGGAAAGTTGCCAAGAAAGCAAGAACATTGATGTGACATAGACAACTAGAAGAGAAACTCTAGTCAACATAAAAGCTGTCACATCAAAAGCTTGATTAATTTTTTCTAGTTCGGTAGTTAGACTGTAAACTAGCGCTCCAGAACGACTATGAGAAAAGTAACCCAAACTCAGCCGTTGAAGTTGCTCAAATAGCTTCTTGCGCAGCCTATCTAACAAATTCATCTGAGTTATCATGCTGTACCTGCGTCCACCAAACATAAAGGCTGAACGGAACCAGGTTGTGATCAGAATTAGAGCAGATATCCGGTAAATTCTATCATTGAACGGTCTATTTACTCCAAGTACCGATATATCGAACCAGTTAATACCTGTCTGAATTGGGGTAGCATTAGGGTCGGTTAGATTTTGTAAAAAATTTAGGATAAACCCTAATCCAAATCCTTCAAATAGTGAAGCAAGTATCGTTAAAACAATAGCAAAAAAAGCAGCTTGTTTAAGGAATTTAAATTCCCTTAATATGAAGTGGTTGTCTTGCCACAATTTAGTTGATTTTGTAAATCTGATTACAGAATCAATAAGCTTTATTTCAGCAATTCTATATAGAATACTCACTGGTTTTATTTAGACCTATTTTGATGGGGGGTATGCTTAACTTAAACAAGTTTAGCTAAAAAAACTAAGATCACTCTCCACCATTTCCGCGACAATATCAGGAAATTTATTTTTACTCTTCCAATTCAGCTCATCCCGAATTTTCCAGCTATCCCCACAAAGGGGCACTGTTTCGGTTGGACGATAAAACCTCTGATCAACTTCCACAAAATCTTGATAATCAAGACCAACGTTACTACAAGCACAATCTACTAATTCACGAACGGAGTGATTCACTCCGGAAGCAATCACATAATTCTCTGGAGCTTTGATTTATAGCGAGAAACCAGGTTTTAAGGCTCTTGGTGCGTAATTCCTGCTTCTAAGACAGTGCGTTCGCGTAGCGTATCCTACGGATAATCGCTTATTTTATGCAACGCTAATCCATCAACAACGTCTTATACTAGTCTGTTAATAGGTAATGGATAATGGGGAATTGCGCTCTCCTCGTAGTGTTTCAAAGCAGCAATAGTCTTTTTCTCAATTACCAATTCCCAATTACCCGTTAACCATTACCCGTTACCCATTACCCAAAGGGCGACTAACTATCTCTCTAATCCATTACTAAAAATGGGATTAGACCATATCATTACTAGGGATTACCAGTGGTAACAACCTGACGAATAAAAGCAGTATCAGCGGATTGAGTACAAGAGGTGACAGGCATGATACCTAGTGCCTGAAGGTCAGCATTAACCATGATTTCAACCAGTTGTTTAAAGCTCACTGAAGGTTGCCAACCTAGTATGGTATTAGCCTTGGTGGCATCACCTAACAACAGGTCTACTTCAGCAGGTCGAAAGTACCGTGGATCGATTTCAACGTATTGCTGCCAATCCAAATTCACTAAGCCAAAGGCAATATCGAGAAACTCCCGAATTGATTGAGTTTGACCGGTAGCAACAACATAGTCATCGGGTTCGTCTTGTTGCAGCATTAGCCACATAGCGCGAACATAATCCTTGGCATAGCCCCAGTCCCGTCTGGCATCGAGATTGCCCAGGTAAAGTTTCTTCTGCTGACCAGCTACAATGCGCGCCAAAGCACGGGTAATTTTGCGAGTGACAAAGGTTTCGCCGCGCCGGGGACTTTCGTGGTTAAACAAAATACCATTACAGGCGAATAGCCCATAGGATTCGCGATAGTTAATCGTTTGCCAGTGGGCGTAAACTTTTGCACAGGCATAAGGGCTACGGGGATAAAACGGTGTAGTTTCAGACTGAGGGACAGCCTGCACTAGCCCAAACATTTCAGAAGAGCCAGCCTGGTAAAAGCGTACCTGAGAGCCAATCCGCTGTTGATAGTGCCGTACCGCTTCCAACAAACGCAGGGTTCCCATACCTGTGGCATCGACGGTGTATTCTGGTGAATCAAAGCTGACCCGCACATGGGACTGAGCTCCGAGGTTGTACACCTCTATCGGCTGCACGTCTTCTAGAATGCGTTGTAGTGTCAAGCCATCAGTGAGGTCTCCGTAATGGAGAAATAACCGTGTCTGGGGATTGTGGGGGTCTTGGTAGATGTGGTCGATACGATCTGTGTTGAAGGTAGAGGTGCGTCGGATAATGCCATGGACTTCGTACCCTTTTTCCAGCAGCAGTTCCGCTAGATAAGACCCATCTTGACCGGTAATGCCAGTGATTAATGCTCGTTTAATGTCTGTCACGATTCCTCACGACTCTGATTAGAGTAATTAGTTTGCTAATGTACGGGATGAACACAAAGGCAAATCAAAATTGAAAATTGCAATTAATAACTTAATAAGTTAGGAAGTTATTAACTTTACAGGGAGTAGGGAGTAGGGAGTAGGGAGTAGGGAGTAGGGAATATGGCATCAAAAATTCTCACAATTCCTACAGGGATTGCTATTACAGCACTGGAGTACTTTGAGAATCGAACACATGCGATCGCATATCTTCTTGGTGAAGCCTGATCATTCCTGGCAACAACCTCAGCTGTCGCCGCTCCTCCTGGGTCATCCGAATCACCTCATCCAGTTTCCAAGGACGTGGTCCGACTAAACTCATCTCACCCCTTAGTACATTCACTAACTGCGGTAGTCCATCCAGACAATATTGACGCAGCCACTTTCCAAAATGTGTCATCTTAGACGTGACTTTGCCTTTGTGTATAGCTTCAGTGCGAAATTTAATCACTTGGAACAGCTTACCCCGTTCTCCAGCCAGCAATTGCCGAGAAAAGACTGGTCCTGGTGAAAAAATCGCTATCAGCAACATCAATCCCAGGAGCACTGGACTCAGAATCAGTAGCAATAGAGCAGCTAAACTCGAATCCATCACCCGCCTTAGTCGAGATCGGAATAGTTTTTCCCTACTAGACAATTCTGAGTTGAACGGTACCCTTAGAACAGCTTTCTTCTTCGCTTGCTCACAGGCATTGGTCCAAACTTTTAACCCTGTTTCACCCAGATTGGGGTCGATACAAACCAGCCCTACCGACGAGCGTTGCAAGCAATTACTTAACCAGGACTGACTTTGCAATGGAGGTAAATAATGCTGTTCATTTTTTTTGATAGGGAGTACCCACAACTGTTTCTGTCGCCACTTGAGCTTGCAGGGAGGCAAAGAACTGAGTGCTTCTGGCTCATCATCGATATCTAGGATTGAGATTTTGGAGGTTGTTAGTATGATTCTGGAAGTCGTCATCAATAGTTACTCCATTTCACGAAAATCAAAAGTCAAAGGTTAGATAGTCTCAGGTTTAATACGTATCATTCTCAGGTGTTCGTTAATTGAAACTTGAAACTTGTTAATGAGCAAGTTTCAATTAGCAATTAACCAAAAAATTCAACGAGACTTGACATGATTGCTTAACTGACGCTCTAGTTGTGGAGACACTGGAAGATCAGATACAGGCTGCTTTGGTTCAATAGCACCATGGCTGTTTCGCGAACCATAGTAAGCGTAGTTCTGATTAGAACTCTTGACCCCGTTAGCAATGATTCCAATCAGGTTTAAATTCCTGAGTATAGCAGTAGCCTGGGTGAGTTGAGATTGAGTAACTCGCTCTAGGCGTCCTACCATCAGCACACCTTGGCACAAAGATGCTGCTTGGAGTGCATCCACCATACCTAACACTGGGGGAGTATCCAGCAACACCAGATCATAGGTCTGCTGAAACTCTGCCATTAAGTTCTTCATCCGTTTAGAACCCAACAGCTTAACTGGGTCAATTGGGGTTGGTCCAGCAGTCAAAACATCAATGGTTGACCCCAAAGGTGAGATACTAACTGGGCTGGGTGTAGCAGTATCATCTTCCAATAAAGTAGAAAGTCCTTCCTGATTGGAGAGGCCAAGTTGTTGGTGCAACCTCGGACGGCGCATATCTACATCAATTAGCAGTACTCGTCGATGTAAACGAGCAGCACTCAAGGCTAAACCCAACGCCAGAGTTGACTTGCCCTCACCAGACAGCGCTGACGTAACCATCAGGGATTTCCACTCAGAACCAGAATTGAGCAACTGGATATTCACATAAATCATGTCCAGTGCTTCCTGAAATGGTCGCCATCCCAACAGTTCCATCATCGGAAGTGCTTTCTCGGACTGGCTCAAGCTAAGATTCAGAACAGGTTTACTGATTTTACCCTCTGGCAATTCTGGAATCATACCTAGCAAGGGTAGAGCCACTTGATTTTTCAGATCATCAGAGGTATGAATTCCATCATCCATGGCTTCCCGCACAAAGGCAGCCACACCACCGAGAAATAACCCAACCACTGCACCCAATAATAGGTCTTGGGTCATATTAGGACCGGTCTTCGAGCCCGGTAAAGGTGCTTCTACAACTTGCCAGTTAAATCCCCCCCGAGCCAATTCGATGCTTAACTCCTGCCGTGCTTGTAGTAGCTGCTGCAGAGTATTTTGTTGAATGGCTACTTGCGGTTGTAGACGATTGTACTGAGCAATCAGGGCTGGAAATTCCCTGAGTTGGATACGGATTTCCTCCTCTGTTTTGGCCAGGGCTTGATCACGAGTTTGTAGACTCACTAGATTAATTTGCGAGGTGATCAGTTCGTTGACCAGATTGATATCAACACCACCGAGCTGTCCTTCTGTCAGGAGGTTACTTCCAGTGGTAACCAGTTGAGTCGGAACTTGCCCTAAAACCCGTCTAGTCTCTTCCTGCAAGAGCGCAAACACACTCTGACGCTGTTCAATTAATTTTTGAATACTAGGATGAGCTTCAGTATAAATCCGACTTTGCTCCACCAAAGCCAGTTCTATTCTTTGGATTTCATTGAGCAAATTTTGATAGCGCCCAGATTGACTCAAGCGGGACGATGTCAAGGCATTTTGCGGTGAACGAGCCAGTTTTTGCTGAACAGCCTGGTAGCGAGTTTGAGTTTCCATGTACTGAGCGCGGATGGCTCGGCGCTCCTGTTCAATCCCATTCAGAGTTTGACTGACAGCTAGAGCTTGTTGTGAGGGATCAATCAGGTTTTTGCTCTTGCGAAACTGCTCTAGCCGTTGCTCAGCTTGCTCAAGATTATTACGAGCTGTTGGCAACTGCTGATTGATAAAAGCAAGACCTTTATTCAACCGCATTTCCTGCTGCTCTAGGTTGTAATCTTGATAAACCTTTTGAATAGCTTGCAGTACTTTTTGAGTTTTAATCCGGTCATTGCTGGTGTAGACCGCTTGAAATACCTTAGTTTCGGTTTTACCCTGCAGTACTTGAGCTAATCTTAAGGAGCCTCTAATATCACCGACTGTGATATCTGGGTAGTCATCACGAAGCAAATCCACTGCTCGTTGAATCAATTCAGAACTACGCATCAGCTGTAACTGAGTAGCATAATCGATATCAACAGTGGACTCAGTAAACTGACTCTCGATTCCTCGTGTTTTATCTATATAATTAGGCTCCACCAACAGCTGTAGAGAGCTGATATAAGTCGGCTCTTTCTTCAGAGTGAGATAGAAGGCAATCGGCAAGCTTGTCAACAGTACACTTATAATCCACAAGCGTCTGCGCCACAAAACTGCCAACAGTTGGCCATACCCTGCATCTGTTTCAGCTGCTCCGTTTAAATCAAGTTCCTTCATGGGATTTTAGATTAATGATTGACAAGTTTGGATTGGATGTTAAATTGACATCAAGTCGAGTGAATCAAGTCTAAACTAGTCCCGGGATGATTAGTAATCGGTTGAGATAAAATCCGGTTAATCACGTTGTTAATATTCCCTAGGGTTTTATCATTTTTTTCAAAATAGTTAATTTTAAATTAACCATTAACCCTTGAAAAATTGCCATTGAAATATGACTAATTTCTGGTCAGTAAAATTATCCAGGATACCTGCAACAAATTTTACCGACCTTTTGGGAATGGTAAATTAGGACTTGGAGCCTGATTACCCATTACCCATTACCCATTACCAATGAACCGACAATCATAGGTTGCATCCCTTTTAGAGAAAGGGTATAAAAAGAAGTAGTCAACCGGACATGATATTATCTATTACCCATCAGCAGTCACCCGAGCAGGACTATATTGATTAGTCCACCAGATTGGATCTGATGATTTTGGAGTATCGACCAGTATAAATCCAAAGAAATCAACGAAAAAATCCAAAATCCAAAATCTAAAATCTAAAATCAGTCCAGCCACTATCCTGTCACGTAGCTAAAGTGGGAACCTTGGTTGAATGGGGAAAGGAATAGCTCAAATTAACAGGCTGCCCGCTGACGGTTTTATCAATAATTTGCCCAACTTTGTTAAAGAAAACGTCTTCAGTGAAATGACTCAGGGCATGGTCTCGGATTTTGGCATAATTCCAGGGAATTTCCCTAGCCTCAAGTAGTGCAGCTTGGAGTGCTTCCGGTGTTTGCCGTTGAAAAAACACCCCTGTCGTCCCTGGTATCTGAGTATCCAAAACACCACCTGCACCGTAGGCAATTACTGGGGTACCACTGGCGTTGGCTTCGATTGGCACTAAACCGTAATCTTCTAAAGCCGCCACGATCACCCCACGAGCTTTTGCCATCAAATGACAACGCTGTTTATCGCTGACGTATCCCAAGAATCGAATATTGTCCAAAGCTTTAGATTCTAGACGCTCTCGCTCTGGACCATCACCAGATACTAATAAGGGCCAGCCTAGCCAATTAAACGCCTCGATAATCAGATCGATACGCTTGTAACCCAGTAAACGAGATGATACTAGGTAAAAGTCTTCCTTTTGGTCGGAAAACACAAATTTATGGCTATTAATTGGATAGTTGACCGTCATGGCTGGCTTACCATAGATATTCTGGATACGCCGAGCGACAGTGGTCGAGTTAGCAATGTAAATGTCCGGCTCCTGGGCATAGTCCAGGTCTACTTTTCTGATCAATTGGAAGACTTTATCAATTACAGGAGAAAACGCTCTATATTCTCCATACTCCTTGAGGTAAGTTTGCGTATCCCACAAAAAACGGGTGACATTGTGGCAAAAGCAAACATGCTTGGCTCCTAATTTTTTCTTGACCGCCTTTGCGAAGCTTGAACAACTACTGATAATCAAATCGTAATTTTCTAAATCCAAGGCTCGAAAAGCTGGATAGTAAAACGGAGCCAAGAGTCTGAAGTATTTCGTTGACCCTGGAATGTTCTGAAGTCCGGTGGTATGCACTAGGCGCTCACCTAGGTCAATGGTGTTCTGGGCATCATACAAGGATGTGAACACATCAGCACTAGGGAAGCGCTTACAAAGCAGTTCAAATACCCGTTCTGCTCCACCCTTTTGCGTTAGATAATCATGAACTAGGGCAACTTTCATGCTTGTTTAATAGAAAACCTATTGCTAGAGAATACTCTAATCTATTTACCATTATATTTAATTTGTATCCGGAATTTTACCAAGATATTTTTGAGCCTAAACGGCTCCATTATTTTTCGACAACAAGATAAAAATTGTTTTGATAATGAGCTTAAGGTCATACATTAAGCTCCAGTTTCTTTGGTAGCGTAAATCCAGTTTAATTATATCTGCAAAATCCCGAACTTGCGATCGCCCATGCACCTGCCACTCTCCAGTCATTCCCGGTTTAACATTCAACCGTTGCCACTCGGGAACCTCATAGATTTCCACTTCCTTAGGTACCGGTGGTCTAGTACCTACCAAACTCATTTCACCTTTAATGACATTCCAGAACTGAGGTAGTTCATCCAAACTAGTTTTCCGCAAAAACCGACCCACCCTGGTGATTCTAGGGTCATTTTCGTTTTTGAATATCTTGGCATCCTTAGCTTGATTTTGAACGCTATCTTTCTGGGCTTCAGCATCAGTATACATCGAGCGGAATTTCCAGATCCGAAATCTTTTACCCATCCAACCACAGCGAATTTGACTAAAGAAGATTGGGCCAGGACTGTCGAGTTTAATCGCGATCGCAATGGGAATAAATAATATGGCAGTAATTCCTAAACCTACTATTCCCCCCACTATGTCTAAGCATCGCTTACTCCAAGAGCTTGTAGATGGGTGAGTTGTGGGTAACTGAGCCTTTGACCAATTGACAGCTATTGTTGTCAGGTTATATGAGGGGTCTAGAATTAATTTTTTGTCTAGCCCAGTCATGACCAACACAGCCATAACTGGAGGAGTTATACCCCTTAGTATTAGTGAGACCCCGTTTTCCTGAGTGATTTTGTGATTCCTGACTAAGGCACCAATTCCGCTACTATCGATAAACCCTGTCTGACTCAAGTCAGCAATGATAAGCTTAGGACAATAAGGTTTTTGGAGAAGCTGATCACAGGTTTCTTTAAATTCTATTGCTTCGAGTCTGCTCAGGCGGATCGGTAACTGGACTACAGCAGCTTCATTGATAAACCCTGCCTGGGAAGAAGTCTTTAACCTTGACTGCATCATGATATAATAGGAATTATAATGTCGATTAAATCGTCATTTTTTAGAGAGTATATTTTAACTATGTAGGAATTGTGTATAAAGTTTCGCAATCCTATGAACACCCTAGGTTTTTACCGTACATAGACCTACGGATCCTCTGCCCTTGATTCAGGCAATGTCAGAATTTTTATTACTCTTTGAATTTTGGTTTGAGGGTTATAGTAAGGTTTTAGGTTTTAATTATTGATTCCTAATGCCTTGGTTAAGGGTGCCTAGTATAGAAAAGCCTAGTTTAGCCCTCAATTAAATTTTTACGGAGTAATAGGTATATTTAAAATCGTCTTAAATTAACCTGTGGTAAACAAAAAATGGATACAAATTACCCATTTATAATTTTATCTCGTTACCATATAAGTAACCATTTAGTATTACTCATTTATGAGCAGTGACGTTGGTCAATTAGTGTTCTGTGTAATCCCGGATGAATGACTAATACAACTTTCACGAGTTTTTCATAAAATCCTGACAGAGCTAAAAATTTTTGATGAATTTTTCTTGAAGACGGTAAATATACCGGGTGCATCTCATATTTGTAAAAAAGATGGGAAGTGTGGGAAGTGTGGGAAGTGTGGGAAGTGTGGGAAGTGTGGGGCGGGGGCGCGGGGCGGGGGCGCGGGAAGTGTGGGAATTTTCGCCGGAATTTTTGCCTAATTGCAAAACTGAGATGCACCCTTTCTAGGGGATTACCGGATTTGATATCAGTTCTGATTCTGAGATCCCAAAAACTGTTGGCACAGATTGTTGTGGTCGGCAGAGTAGACTTTTGGCAACCTGGAGCATACAGATTCCAGTATTGTCGAAGGATTTCTGATAGTAAATCATTGCCTGAATTTGGTGAATCAGTGCCAAACCGGTAAACTGAACTACTCGTTTAAGCCAGTTGGGACGAGCCGACTCAATCCCGGGAAAAGCGGTAAGATAGGCTTGGGTTAGAGCAGCGATGGAGGGTTGAAGCACTTCCAAAGGAGTACACAGCCCTATATCCAATAGATATGAGGAAATCGTTTCAGATGATAGTGGTTGCACAATTATAACTATTTTGTGAACTATAACGCGGGCATTATGGTCTCACAAGAATGAAAGTTCTTTCCATTGTCTTGATGCAGTCGCTAATGGGGGAAACCCCCAAGACCGCGCTGCATCGCTACCAAAAATCCCGATCTACTTTCTTCCCTCTTGCTAGCATGCCTATTGCCTATTGCCAATACCCAAGCGCGACTATGTTCACAACTCAAATAAAAATGCTATAGCTAACTGACATTTTGTGTCACAATTGCATCTGATCTAGTAAACATAGTATTGGCAGCTGCTATGAGCGAAACCATCTTTAGCAAGATTATCCGCCGAGAAATTCCAGCGGATATTGTTTATGAAGACGATTTAGCCCTTGCCTTCAAGGATATTAACCCTCAGGCACCAGTTCATATTCTGGTAATTCCCAAGAAGCCCATTCCTCAACTGGCAGCAGCTCAGTCTGAAGATCAAGCCCTGATGGGACACCTGCTCTTAACTGCTAAGCAAGTTGCTGAGCAAGCCGGTTTGACCAATGGCTATCGACTGGTGATTAATAATGGTGCTGATGGTGGTCAAACGGTTGATCACCTGCATTTGCACATTTTGGGTCAACGCCAAATGAAGTGGCCTCCTGGCTGAGGTTTTTTTTAATGCTCAGTGTTGAGTGCTTAGTCGTAAGTAGGTTTCTAAGTTAGGAGTTACGGAAAGAACCAGGCTCAGGCTCTATATTTCAGGCTCTATATATATAGGCGTTCGATGGAGGGCCTCTAGTTTTATGCGATCGCTATCTTGTATGCGATCGCTATTTTGGTTTACCTATTCTTCCTATATCACATTCATATTTATTTGTCAATACTTACGTAATATAAGTCTTACTTATTTACATTATTTAATAAGCTGAGGGTAAATTACTCTCAAACCCCTTTACAAAACTAAATATATTGCTTAATATAAATACATGAAGGCGCACACAAGCCGGACGAACCTCGAAAAGTTCATATTCATACCCGCAATCATAAGAACATGACTACTGTATTACAGCAGAGCAACACCTCTGTGTGGTCTCAGTTCTGCAATTGGGTCACCTCCACCAACAACCGCCTCTATGTAGGCTGGTTCGGTGTCTTAATGATCCCAACCCTGCTAGCTGCTACCACCTGCTTCATCATTGCTTTCATCGCTGCTCCTCCTGTGGACATCGATGGTATCCGCGAGCCCGTTGCTGGTTCCTTGATGTACGGAAACAACATCATCTCTGGTGCTGTTGTTCCTTCTTCTAACGCCATTGGCTTACACTTCTACCCAATCTGGGAAGCTGCTTCCCTAGATGAGTGGCTCTACAACGGTGGTCCTTACCAGCTAGTAGTGTTCCACTTCCTGATTGGTGTATTTGCCTACATGGGTCGTGAGTGGGAACTAAGCTACCGCTTAGGTATGCGTCCTTGGATCTGCGTAGCTTACAGCGCACCTGTTGCAGCTGCTAGCGCCGTGTTCCTAATCTACCCAATCGGACAAGGTTCTTTCTCCGATGGTATGCCTCTAGGTATCAGCGGAACCTTCAACTTCATGTTCGTGTTCCAAGCTGAGCACAACATCCTAATGCACCCCTTCCACATGCTAGGTGTAGCTGGTGTATTCGGTGGTTCCTTGTTCTCTGCAATGCACGGTTCTTTGGTAACCTCCTCCTTAGTACGTGAGACTACTGAAACTGAGTCTCAGAACTATGGTTACAAGTTCGGTCAAGAGGAAGAAACTTACAACATCGTTGCAGCTCACGGCTAC
>NZ_JAAHHW010000180.1 GCF_010692325.1 Moorena sp. SIO3I8
TTGGGCATGTTTGTCAGCATCCATTCGCAGAACTCACCTGATTATAGGTCAACTTCTCAAAGCTTAGCTCTGATTGCTCAAAACCGAACTTGAGTATTTATGCTCACTGCAAAATCGGGATGCACCCAGGGTGGATCCCTGCTGACTGTTAAAGCCTATTAATCAGCCTCTACACCCAAAGCTATCAATTTAAATGTGCCATTTCAATGACTGTCATCTTAGTTATCTACCAAATTCAGCAAAATTACGCTGAATTACAGTCAAATTATCCCAAAAATAGGTTTTAGTAAAAATACCGCATGGATAGCTCATAAATCTTGACTGCTGATTAATCATAATCGAATTTAATTAAAATACCTACAAGTGCTTTAACACATTATCGCTTTCGTGTTTATTGACACAAGGTAGTGAGAATGTTCACTTTTTTAAAAGGGTGAAATCAACGCCATGCTACGGATAATTATTAATTATTGATATTTAAAAAAAACAATGTGAAGTTTTTGTGAACACAATGAAAAATGTTAAATATTATACAATTTTACCGCTATATTCCCCATTATTAATCAAAATTAAGCATGTTTTTTTTATTTGAATAAAGAAAATTTTCTAGTAAATTAATATCCCAATACAGTTAATATTTGCAAATAACTGAAGTATCTGCTTACCTCATTACTGATACCAAGTCTAGGTAACATACCAGGGTAAGCGCAAGAAAAATGAATTCATAATATGCTAGTGAAACCGATGTCACAATAAAGGTGTCCCATGGTGATTGGCTTCGATAAACCCACTAACTCAACTTACACCAGTAGTCCATCCTTACCACTACAACCAGCCCTTGATGTTCAACAGGTTCAGCAGCAAATGCTCGAGCATTTTGAACATCTATCAGATCCGCTCCGGAAACAAGGAGTGCTCCATCCATTTGTAAGTATAGTGATGATTGCACTGGAGCGCCACCATGGTCGGGGCAAGGGGCAACGGATGATATCGAAACTTATGGGATTAGCCACCAGCATTGGTTATCGACCTTTTTAGCATTACCAAATGGGATTCCCATTGCAGATACATATCGGCCAGTGTTTGAGCAGATATCCCCGAGAGCCTTTGAGAATAGTTTCGAGAGCTGGTTAATAATTTTTGTGATAGATAATGGAGCCGAGGTGATTCCTATTGATGGCAAACAAATCAAGGGTTCCTATGATCGCAACCAGGGAAAATCGGCTTTACATGTGGTTAGTGCCATAGCGAGTGAGCATCGGTTGTTTCGTAGGTCTTGTGAAAGTAGATGATAAAAGCAATGAAATTACAGCCATCAAGCGCCCTACTAGAATTACTCAACATCTCTGGATGCATCATTACCATTGATGCCATGGGGACTCAGCATCAAATAGCCGATGGTATTCGTGCTCTTGGTGCTGATTATGTTTTGGCGCTCAAAGGAAATCATCCTACTTTGTTCGAGCAGGTTAAGCAATGGTTTGAAACTGCTGTTGCTAATAAGTTTGAGGGTATCGAGTATAGCTATGATCTGCGGGTAGAATCAGGACATCATCGTACTGAAAAGCGTCAGGTTTGGGCAGTAACTCTTGCTGAAATAGACTTCGATTTGTACAAACAGTCGCAGTGGTCTAGATTACAGACCATTGTAATGGTTATTCGCACCCGCCATCATAGGAACAAGACTACCCGTGAGGTGATGTTTTACCTTACTTCTTTACCACCCCTCAACACGTCGGGCTTAGCAATCCGACAACACTGGTCCATTGAAAACCAACTGCACGCTCGTATTAGATTTCACCTTTGGGGAGGATGCGACGCGGATTCGTACAGGACATGCACCACAAAATATGGCTAATCTCAAGCGCGCTTAGTCTCAATCTACTAAATCTGGAAACGAGTTATAAACGCAGTACTCGTCAAAAAGTCAAACGATCCATTATGGTAGCAAGGTATATGCTTAAGGTTTTAAAAGCTTCGATTCCCCTACAGTCTAACTTATCTGAGCCATAATTTTTCGCCGCTGTACCCTGGGTAACATACCTCCCAATACTACTGAGTTAGTAGCGGACACCCGTAGATCGCGCAGCTACACCAACGAAACCTGCTTTCCCTACTTTGCTCCAACTGTGGCCGATCCCTTGCAGTATTGAAATAGGTGGTTATATCTTTACGCTGTTCCTTAGCAAAACCTTGTTCAAGATCACCTTCTATGTCCACTACACTTGATTTAAGTCCAAAGAACTATGAATAAGATTCTAGTAATCGAAGACGAGCCAATAATTCGGAAGAACCTACTCACCCTGCTCAGAGCAGAAGGGTTCGAGACGATTAGTAGTGACAACGGTAACAGTGGGGTCAAGCTTGCTCAAGAGGAGCAGCCTGATTTAATTATTTGTGATATAATAATCCCTCAGCTAGATGGTTATGGTGTTTTAAAGACTCTGCAGCAACATCCCGTAACTGCTGCGATTCCCTTTATTTTCCTCAGCTCCAAAGCTGACTGGTCAGATTGGCGTATGGGGATGAGGTTAGGGGCTGATGATTATCTGATCAAGCCTGTTAAGCGCGAGGAATTGCTAGATGCGATCGCGACTCGACTACAAAAACGACTTTATCAAACCAAGTGCCATCATCTTGAACTGAAAAAAGTTCAAGCTCAACTGGACTATCTACTCCGTTATGACCAGCTTACTAACTTACCGAACCGACTCTTGCTAGAAGAGCGATTTAATCAACTACTGATACAACGACAGGGACGTTATCGTCGTCTGCCAGTGCTGTCTTTAAGTTTTGACCAACTTAATCAGATCAACAATATCCTAGGCCCTGTTAGTGGTGATTTGTTACTTCAGGCAGTGGCCAAACGACTTCTTGGTAGGGTTGGACCTTTGGATACAGTGGCTCAGTTAGGGATAGATCAATTTGTGATCTTGCTAGCTACTACAATTAACCAGACAGAGATAGGGCAAATGGCGGAAACACTGATCGATGCTTTATCCTTACCCTTTACTATAGAAGAATATGAGATTGTCCTGACCCCTAGAATCGGCATTGCCTGCTTTGGTAGGGATGGTCTTGATCTAAATACCCTGATCACCCATGCCAACGGAGCCAGAGAAAATGCTGGACACAAAGGACAGAAGGCTTACGAATTTTATATTGCCTCGATTGGTGACAAATCCCAACAAGCCCTATTGCTAGAATTACAATTGCGCCAAGCATTGCAACAGGATGAACTTCAACTTTACTATCAGCCCAAAGTAAATCTTAGAACTGGAGAAATCGAGGGAGCAGAAGCCTTAATCCGTTGGCATCATCCAGAATTGGGAGCAATCTCTCCAGCTAAATTCATTCCCCTAGCCGAGAAAACTGGTTTGATTGTGCCTGTAGGAGAGTGGGTACTCCGAAAAGCCTGTACCGAAGCAAAACTCTGGCAAACTCAAGGGTTGTCCCCAGTACAAATCGCTGTAAATTTATCGGGACATCAGTTTAATCAACCCAATCTCAGTGACTCCATCGTAGCAATTCTGGAAGAAACCGAACTGGAAGCGAGATATTTGCAATTGGAATTAACCGAAAGTACCCTGATGGAGAATCCAGACCATGCGATCGCTACCTTAAAAGAGTTAAAGTCCTTTGGTATTCAGATCTCGATTGATGATTTTGGAACCGGTTACTCTTCTCTGAGCTACCTGAGACTATTTCCCTTTGATGTGTTAAAAATTGACCGTTCTTTCGTTTGCCAACTTACAGAGGATGTAAAAAACGAAGCCATTACTACTGCGATTTTGCAAATGGCTCACAGTCTCAACTTGAAGGTGGTGGCAGAAGGGGTGGAGACAGCTAGCCAACTAGCGTTCCTGTGTGGTCATAAGTGTGATGAAATTCAGGGTTATTGCTTCAGTCCTCCATTATCGGCTCCAACCTTCACAGAATTGCTTAGTACTGGTAAAAGGCTTTCAACCAATCATCTGGCTTAATTAATTTTTAATTATTGCTATAGGGTTTTACAATGAATTTTCAAAAATAATTACAGTTATTTTAATTTACCCAAAATACCTATATAATATAATATATCTCATCTCTTTGCTTTTGCATGGAAGCTTTTCCCTCAGGGATTATGTTATAAAATGTAAATGCTATAGCCATTATCAATGGTTTGAAAGACAGATATTTTGTAGGAACACGATCAGATCGTGCCCCTACTGTTTGCAATCGAGATCAGAGCAACTATAATAATCGGCTGAACACTCAGCACTCCCCACTCAGTAACTGAGTATTCAGCTTATATTACTTGCTCCACTTCAAGGATTTCAGGGATAAATTCCTTTAAGCGGCGCTCAATCCCCATTCTGAGGGTCATGGTAGAGCTAGGGCAAGACCCGCAGGCTCCCTGAAGTCTTAATTTAACAGTCGGACCATCTAACTCAACTAGCTCCACATTACCACCGTCAGCGATCAGGTAAGGACGCATCTCATCCAGGACTGTTTCAACATTTTCTGGAGTGAGTGCCATTGTTTCTGACATAATCAACCTCAGCTACATTGTAATTTTATGATAACTATGTTAATGGTAGCTTTCTGTGGGAAATGACCAATGACTAAAAACTGATGACCGATGATCGATATCATGGTTAAGGTTTAGGATAGCGATCGCACCATGTCTCATCCTCTATACGTTGCCTTTATCTGGCATCAGCACCAACCGATTTATAAATCCTACAACGGTGCCTCGGTGGCATCAGGCCAATATCATCTACCTTGGGTGCGCCTACATGGCACGAAAGATTACCTAGATTTGGTGCTGCTCCTAGAGAGCTACCCTAAGTTGCATCAAACGGTTAATCTAGTACCAACTCTAATTTTGCAACTGGAAGATTACATTGCTGGTACTGCTTTCGATCCTTATCTGACCCTAGCGCTAACCTCCACTGAACAACTGAATCAACACCAGAAGCAATTTATCATCGAACATTTCTTTGATGGCAATCACTACACCCTGATTGACCCCCATCCCCGTTATCGAGAACTGTATGAGAGCCGCCAGGATAAGGGTAAAGAGTGGTGCCTAAACAATTGGACACTAGAGGATTACAGCGACCTACTAGCATGGCATAACCTAGCGTGGATTGATCCGTTGTTTTGGGATGATCCCGATATTGCTAGATGGTTGGAGCAGGGGCGAAACTTCACTTTGTCAGACCGACAGCGCATTTACTCCAAGCAACGAGAAATCCTCAGCCGCATCATCCCCCAGCACCGGAAAATGCAAGATGCTGGTCAACTGGAAATAACTACAAGTCCCTATACTCACCCTATTCTACCGTTGTTAGTAGATACGAATTATGGTCATGTAGCTGTTCCTGAGATGAGTCTACCCCAACAGCGATTTCAGTGGGAGGAGGATATTCCCCGACACCTCCAGAAGGCTTGGCAGATGTATACAGAAAAATTTGGACGAGCTCCACGTGGGCTATGGCCTTCCGAACAGTCAGTCAGTCCTGAAATTTTACCTTACATTGCCGAAGCTGGGTTTAATTGGATTTGCTCTGATGAAATAGTATTGGGTTGCAGTATCAACCACTTTTTCCATCGGGATGAGAGAGGGAATGTTACCGAACCAGAGTTACTTTACCGCCCTTATCGTCTAGAAACAGATCACAAAGACCTAGCAATTGTGTTTCGAGACCACCACTTATCAGATTTGATTGGCTTTACCTATGGGTCAATGTCACCGACTAAGGCAACGGCTGATTTCCTGGGACATTTAGACGGGATTCGCGCTTCCCTTGCGATCGCAGAGTGTAACCCTGACACCTCGAAACCCCAGCAATCTGAGGCTTGCAGCGGTTTAGAACAGCCTTGGCTAGTCACGATTGCTTTAGATGGGGAGAATTGCTGGGAAAACTATTCCGAAGATGGTTTACCCTTCCTCCAATGCCTCTATCAAAGTCTGAGTGATCATCCTCATATCAAACTCGTAACGGTTTCTGAGTTTATCGAACCATTTTCCCCTACAGAAACTATTCCGATCAGTCAACTACATAGTGGTTCCTGGATAGATGGTAGCTTCACCACTTGGATTGGTGACCCAGTCAAGAATCAAGCTTGGGACTTACTAAGTGCAGCACGACAAACCTTAGCCAAGCATCCAGAAGCCACGGAAGAAAATAATCCAGAAGTTTGGGAAGCTTTGTATGCAGCAGAAGGTTCTGACTGGTTTTGGTGGTTTGGTGAGGGTCATTCGTCCAACCAAGATGCCGTCTTTGACCAGCTGTTCCGGGAACATTTGTCGGGGATTTACCGAGCACTGAATGAGCCAATGCCACCTAATCTCAAACACCCCTTAGTATCTCTTCAGGTACCTTGATTGAACCGGCTAACTAATATACTATTATTTGTGGCTGTCGTGCCCGATAAATTGGGCTGCCATTAGGCTGGCTGGTTTAATCGGCAAGATTAATCAGGCTAGTTATGTCAAGGAAAATTTCAGCAGTCCAGAAACCAACTATATCCAAGCCGTGAAGCTATCTATCTACCACACCCCGGAAGAAACTCCGAAAGACACCTTACCAGACTGTGCGATCGCAATTGATGTCCTGCGAGCCACGACGACCATGGCTACAGCTTTAAATGCTGGTGCTGAAGCGGTGCAAGTGTTCAGTGATATTGACCAGTTAATGGAAATCAGCGAACAATGGCCCACTGACAAACGGCTAAGAGCTGGGGAAAGGGGTGGTAAAATGGTAGAGGGCTGTGATATGGGTAATTCACCCTTGATTTGCACACCTGAGCGAGTAGAGGGAAGGCGACTATTCATCAGTACCACCAACGGTACCCGTGCCTTACAGCGTGTCCAAAATTCCCCGGTAGTCCTAGCCGCCGCCTTAGTCAATCGTCTGGCAGCAGTGGAGTATTTACTGACCCACAAACCAGATACTATTTGGCTAGTGGGGTCAGGTTGGGAAGGAGCCTACTCCCTAGAAGACACCGTTTGTGCTGGGGCGATTACTCAAAGACTTATGGAAGAAACCGGAGACTCAGTGGATGACATGGCTGGTAATGATGAAGTAATTGGTGCGATCGCACTTTACTCCCAGTGGCAAGATAAATTACTAGAGATGTTCTATCACGCTAGTCACGGAAAACGCCTGCTGCGGCTGAATGGTCATGAAGATTTAAAGTATTGCGCTCAAACCGATGTATTAGAAGCTTTACCGATTCAGAAAGAACCAGGGGTTTTGGTTAAAAACCAGGTTAGCAGGTAACAGGCACGTAACTAAAGACAGCTTTTTAGCTGTTTTAGTTTACGTACGAAATTATTTTTGATTTTTTTAGATATCCTCTAATTTTTGGGAATGAACTAACCAGAATTTAATTCACTTAACCAACTTTTCGAAGGACTCACTGAAGAAGACTTAGCTCAACGATTAGGAGTTGCACCAGCAACACTCCAAGAATTAAGAGACAAACCTGATTTTAAGCAGTGGAGTCAGGATAAAGACCCAGAATCAGTTTCCTGGCGATATCAGAAGGATAAGCAACGCTATATAATTAACTTATCCTTTGGATGATTGTGGTTTACCTTGTGATTTTTTTTTGATGAATCAAAGTTTCGTTGAATTTACCAGTAACGCTAATCAAAACTAAAACTGCTTCAAAAAGCGCAAATCACTGTTATACAAGCGACGAATATCATCAATCTGGTGCAGCACCATGGCAAAACGTTCTACTCCAAAACCAGCAGCGAAACCTGTATAAATTTCAGGATCATAGCCTACAGCCTTGAGTACATTGGGGTCAACCATACCGCAACCCATCACTTCTAACCATTTCCCTTTCCACTGCACATCCACCTCTGCTGAAGGTTCAGTGAAAGGAAAATAACTGGCACGGAAACGCACTTCTAACTCTTCCCCAAACATTGCCTCCAAAAATTCCTTAAGGGTACCTTTGAGGTCGGTAAAGGTTATCCCTTCATCCACTGCCAAAAGTTCTATCTGATGGAACACTGCCGAGTGGGTAGCATCTACCGTATCCCGTCGATAAACTCGACCAGGTGCCACAATCCGAATCGGTGGCTCATGGTTTTCCATGTAGCGAATCTGTACCGAAGAGGTATGGGTACGCAGCAAATTACCATCGGGCAAGTAGAAGGTATCTTGCATATCCCGAGCCGGATGGTCAGGGGGAGTATTCAGGGACTCAAAGTTATAGTAATCTGTCTCCATCTCTGGGCCAGTAGCAATGGTGTAGCCTAAACCAACAAAAATATCTAATGCCCGATCAATGGTGCTATTGAGGGGGTGAATTCGACCTTGGGGACGATATACCCCTGGCATAGTCACATCCAGGGTTTCTGAACGCAATTTTGCCTGAATTTCAGCTGCTTTCAGCTCTTGCAGCCTCTGCTCTAGGTTCTGCTGGAGGGTTTCTTTGACAACATTTGCGATCGCACCAATCTTAGGTCGGTCTGCTGGTGCTAACTTACCCATTCCCCGCAATATCTGAGACAGTTGCCCTTTCTTGCCTAGGTAATTAATGCGCAACTGTTCCAAGTTTTCCAAGGTATCAGCAGAAGCGATCGCAATGGTTGCTTCTTCTTTGAGTGTAGCTAGTTGGGTCTCAATCTCGTTGAGGCTTGTCATCAGTAATTTTAGGTTAATAAGAGAAGAACCGGAAACCCCTGTCATTTATGCAGGACTGTTTCATTTTACTGAAAAAATGGTCAGGTGAGTGGGGTAGATGGTCTTAGAATATATCAATTTCAGATTAGAATCGAACAGCGACTTTTATCTTTAGCTGTAGCCTCATATCCTATGAAATTGCTGATCAGCAACGATGATGGTATCTTCGCCCTTGGTGTACGTACCCTTGCCAACACCCTCGCTGAAGCGGGGCACAATGTTACCGTAGTATGTCCTGACCGAGAGCGCTCAGCAACTGGTCACGGTTTGACCCTTCATGAGCCCATCCGTGCTGAAGTTATAGATAACATCTTTCATCCCAAAGTTACTGCTTGGTCTTGTTCTGGAACCCCTTCAGACTGTGTAAAGCTGGCTTTGTGGGCATTAATGGATAGCGCACCAGATTTAGTGCTTTCTGGGATTAACCACGGCTCTAACCTGGGTACTGATGTCCTCTACTCTGGCACTGTTTCAGCCGCTATGGAAGGGGTAATCGGAGGGATTCCCAGCATTGCCTTCAGTCTAGCTACCTACACCTCAAAGCAGTTTCAAGTAGCGGCTTCATTTGCGAAAACTCTACTAAATCAGCTGTCAGAGCAACCTTTACCAAAAACAACATTACTCAATGTGAACGTGCCAGCTGTTAAGCTCTCAGAAATAGCTGGTATTGCCATTACCCGTCAAGGGATTCGTCGTTATATCGAGAATTTTGAGAAACGAGTTGATCCCCGAGGCAAAATCTATTACTGGTTAGCTGGTGAAGTTATTGAGGATGTGGAACAACCCGATCATATTCACTTACCTCAAGATATCCCTACTGATGTTCAGGCAATTCGCAACAACTACATTACCATCACCCCTTTACAATATAACCTCACTGATACTGCTAGGGTGTATCACTTGCAGCAGTTGAAACTGGGTCAAGATGAAGGATGTTCGCCCTAGGCTTTCCTTGTAGGGTATAATCAAGGATGAAAGATGAAGGATGAAGGATAAAGTTTTGGAAAATTTACCTGAATTTATATTGACAAATGAGCAGCTTTAGGGTGCATCCCGATTTTGCAGTGAGCATAAATACTCAAGTTCGGTTTTGAGCAATCAGAGCTAAGCTTTGAGAAGTTGACCTATAATCAGGTGAGTTCTGCGAATGGATGCTGACAAACATGCCCAA
>NZ_JAAHHW010000181.1 GCF_010692325.1 Moorena sp. SIO3I8
AAGCGCTATATCAGGATAGTCTGAAGGTCTACCGGGATATGTACAATGTTACCCAAACCTTGATTGATGAAACCTTGGAACAAGGCATAGAACAAGGTATCAAACAAGGTATCAAACAAGGTAGAGCCGAAGGTAGAGCCGAAGGTAAAGCCGAAGGTAGACAGGAAGAAAAACAGCAGATTGCTAAGCAGATGAAGGCGGCAGGGTTACCTGCTCAGGATATTGCCCAATATACAGGGTTGAGTATGGATGAGATTGATCGGTTGTAGATTTAAATTGCTTCAAAGAGTTATTCTTTGTCTGTTTAGCGTTGCTGAATCAAGCTATGAATAGGAGTATAGTGAGCATCCTGCCTGCCCCAGAATATTGATAACGGGCAAGATGCCCATTCCACAAATAGGATAAACGCTATAGTTAATCTATCTATCAGTGTTTATCATAGCGATTAAAAGCACTATACTATAGCAATCCGTTTAGGAATTGTTAGAATTTATAAACATAAGTTTCCTACTCCCGACTCCCGACTCCCGACTCCCTATCAGCCATAAAAGCATTTTGAAATGGTTTTCCCGTTGCCAGATAAATACATTGACTTGCTCACAGATTTCGGCTTTAAACGTGTCTTTGGCACTGAGCCAAACAAGGCACTGTTGATCGACTTCTTGAATACTCTGTTGCCTCCCCATCATCAGCTGAAGAATGTTACCTTTAAGAATCCCGAGTTTTTGGGCAATACTTTAGTGGATCGAAGGGCTATTTTTGATATTTATTGTCAGAGCGAGACTGGTGAACGGTTCATCGTAGAAATGCAGAAGGCTAAGCAAAATTTGTTTAAGGATAGAAGTGTCTATTATTCTACTTTCCCGATCCAAGAACAGGCTGAACAGGGATTTTGGAACTATGAGCTCACGGCAGTTTATACGGTTGGCGTCCTAGATTTTGTATTTGATGACCATAAGCATGAGTCGGAATTGCTACATGTGGTGGAGTTGAAAAATCAGCACTGTGAAGTGTTCTATGATAAGCTCAAGTTTATTTATGTTGAGCTACCGAAATTTACCAAGTCTCTTGATCAGTTGGAGTCCCATTTTGACAAGTGGTTATTTTTATTAAAACACCTAGCCCAGTTGAATGAACCCCCATTACCGTTGCAAGAGGATGTGTTTGCCCAGCTCTTTGATGTTGCAGAGATTGCCAATTTTTCATCTAGGGAGCAAGCGCTATATCAGGATAGTCTGAAGGTCTACCGGGATATGTACAATGTTACCCAAACCTTGATTGATGAAACCTTGGAACAAGGCATAGAACAAGGTATCAAACAAGGTATCAAACAAGGTAGAGCAGAAGGTAGACAGGAAGAAAAACAGCAGATTGCTAAGCAGATGAAGGCCGCAGGGTTACCTGCTCAGGATATTGCCCAATATACGGGGTTGACTATCGATGAGATTGATCGGTTGTAGGTTGAAATTGCTTCAAGAGCTACAAATTCCTGGGTTTTTGCGAAAAATTGTTGCTTAGATAGGCGAACTGAAATACCGATAATCCCCCAACAAGGCACTTCACCATCACTTGGTCATAAAGACGCTTGAGCGAACCCTATACTCAGTCTTGACTACACTTCCAATGACTGTCGAGAAAAATGTCCGGAATAGGGTTGGATTAGGGCATCGCACATAACAGTAGTGAACCCTGTCCTTACTTCTCCAAATACGGACTCCACCTTGTGTAGGGTTTGACCATTAGCACATGAGCTTGTTTCTCGCTCAAACTCAATTTCCCAAGGATGCTCTTGAGGGTACGTTTTCGTCCGGCACAGGTGCCGCTACTGGTTTGGATAAAAAATTTCCTATCTCTGGACTGACATGCTCGAGAATATGACCACGAACCGCTTCTTCTATCCCGGACAAGGTTTGAACCTGCTCAGGGTCAGTTTCTACGCACACGTAAAGCAGCAATTGCTCGGGCGTGGGCTTTGATTTGGGCATGTTTGTCAGCATCCAGCACGCAGCACTCATGAGATCATAGGTCAACCAATTAAAGCTTACCTCTGATTGGTCAACACCCAACTTAAGTATTTATGCTGAATTTAAAATCCTACGCACACGTAAGAGGATATCTGAAAAGTTTTTTTATACTGAATTTTGCCCCCCTAGCCCCCCAACTTTGGGGGGAATAAGAGTCAATTTGCTTCTAAAAGTCCCCCAAAATTGGGGGATTTAGGGGGCTTGGATGTAGCAAATGAGACTTCTCAGACAACCTCTAAAGCAGCAATTGCTCGGACGTGGGCTTTGATTTGGGCATGTTTGTCAGCATCCAGCACGCAGCACTCATGAGAGAGATCATAGGTCAACCAATTAAAGCTTACCTCTGATTGGTCAACACCCAACTTAAGTATTTTTGCTGAATTTAAAATCGGGATGCACTCAAATTAGAAATTAGCGATTACTGTGTAGTTAGCAAGATCAATTTCAAGTTTTGTTCATAGAAAATATGGTGCTTTTACACAACTAAATAAGTTCCTAGAAGGATAAAAAAAATAGTGAAATTGCAGAAAATTATAACCACCCTCAGTTTAGCCTCTGTTATTACCACTTTAGCTGTAGTAGATATCCCCAAAAACGTCGAAACTTTTGCCTATTCATCTACTGGTCACTCAAGGAGTGAAAACATAGATCAGGGCAGTGATTTTGTAGCTTCCAGACATGGTGGACGTAGTGCCCGATTTGAAGATGGAGTATTTTCTGTGCGCCTTCCAGGAACAGCTACTGCCGGACAACAGCTAGATAGTTTTATATCTGCTAATTCTAGTTTTAGGGTTGATTCGAGAAAGAAGTATGTTCGTAACATAACTATTGGTTCTATTAGTCGGGATTCTATTAGTCGTGATGGCAGTGTGTCCATGAGGGCTAAATGGTCTGCTCAAGTATGTGTGATCCCTGGATTTAATTGGAAAGGAAAGTGGAAGTGCTATAACTGGAGTTCTGAGGGAGACAGCTTTGGAGCTTCATGCTCTATTGGGGGGCGAACACGCTATCTTCGTTGCAGAATGCCAGAAGTAGTTAATAAATATGTAAGAGAAGGTAGCATTTCTATTAACTAAGTTGTACGCATTATGGTGCTAGTTTTACTGATGAAAAGTTTAGCTGTTTGTCCTAAAAAAACACAGTCTGATATTCTTTAGCTATCAGGAAAACTTTATTTAGGGGATGAAATAAAAATATTCCTATTTCTCCATTCACAAAACAGTAGAAATATTTTTCCTATCAGGGTTGCATCTCAGAAACAAAAAGTGTTGTTCGTTTGAGTAATTTTATCATTAGGAAGAAAAAATGGATTCTTTAAACATAGCAAAAGCAGCCGTGTCTATACTAACTCCCTATTTGGCTCAGGTAGGAGGAAGTGTTGCTCAGGAAGTGGGTGGGTCAGTTTGGAAAAAAACTAAAGAAGTACACTCAGCTATTGTGAAACAGTTTAGTGGAGAGGGAACAGCACAGCAAGCTTTAGAACGGCTAGAATAAGAGCATTTAAATGAAGTTAAAAAAGCGGACTTTATAAGATTTTTAAAAGAAAAACTTGAAGCTGACCGTAAGTTTGCTGAACAGTTAAAAGAACTGATTGAAGATGTTCCTCAAGTAGTAAATAATGAGTTTAACACAAATATCCAAGGTGGTAGTGTTGGCAAACAAGTAAACATAGGTTCTGCTGGAGATGTAAGTTTTTAGCTTGTTTCTTGTTTAAGAGAAGTCAAATGGGCAGCTAAATAAAAGTGTTTTTAGGTATATTAAATCTTATTAAACCGACATCTAGCCTGTTTGTATGTTCGTGCCAAGCAATTGAATTTTTGCCAATTTTAAAGTGAATAATTGACATCATATTTTTTTTATTTGAGATTGTAAAAGATGTATTGGCGATTATTTGATTTAAAATTGTAGATTTTAGATTATCCCCACAAATAAATTCTTGGGCTTAAAAATACCAGTCTTCAATCTCAAACATAAAATATTTAGTCAAACTTAGTGTTTCGAATATAAAAAGATTATAAAAAGAGATAATATGTCCTTTAACAGTGAAGAAGATATTGCCAAACACTTGATAGAATTTCTTTCCAATGATAATAAGGGTCAAGCTTTACTTCAGGATTTAAAATCGAATGCTTTAGACGATGAAAGTATAAGTAAAGCCCTAAGAAATATCTTGCAGGTATATTTTCACACAGAAGTGTCCGGTGGGCAGGTTGATAAAATAGTTAACATTGCTAGAGCACATGTAGTAAATGTTCTTCTACCAAAGCTAAAACCCGAGCCACAAAATATTCCCGGTAGCGGTGTTAAATTTAACGGCAGAGAACTTGATATTGAAACTTTACACCAACTATTAAAAGAAAAAGGTCGAGTTGTTATTTACTCTGAAGCAAATAGTACTGGCAAAACAGAACTAGCAAGAAAATATGCTCAACTAGCTTGGGAAAAAAAGGTTTATCCAGGAGGAATTTGTTGGCTAAATGGAAAACGATCTGATTTAAAAGACCAGTTAATAGAGTTTGCCAAGTCAAAGTTAGAATTACCAATACCAGAGGATTTAGATTTAGCAAGTAAAGTAAATGATTTCTGGTCAAAATGGTCAAAAGATGATGTATTGATAGTAATTGATAACGTTAGTATTAGTAAATATGAGAGACTTATAGATATTATTCCTCTAGAAGATCAGCACTTTACGCTACTAATAACGATACCAGATAAATCAGTTGATGACAGACTACTAAATGACAATTTTGAGACTTTAGATTTAAGTCCTCCCGAAAAAGATTTTTTACCTTCTGCCGATGAAGACACTAAAGACACTGAAGACAACTTTATTTACGTACTGTTGACAACTGTAATATTACTAGTAATTGTAAGTGGTATCTCAGTATTTGTTTCCTATGAAGTAGTAGATAGTGAACCTTGGAAAACGGAGTTTACAGAAAATGGCTGGGTTGTTGAACTACTGAGAAGTTTTCTTTATTTTCTGGGTGAAATTTGGATTGTATTTAGGGTTTTCAGGCAGGATACTCGTGAGTTTTTTGGCTTAGAGAGTCCTTCGTCAGAATACAGAAAAGCTAGAAACGCCGTAAGGCTTTTTGCCATAGCCATAACCATAGCAGCTATGGTGATAGTTCCTTATTATCATCTGTACATTGCTCCTGAAAGACTAGCATCGGATTGGAAAGAAGAAACTGACAATAACCCAGAACTAAATTATATTAAATTGGAAAGTCCTCAGGGTTTCAGGGCATATATTCTTCCTTATAGAATTTACCTAGTTTATTCTTTAGCTAATTATATTGTGCTTTGGTTACCAATTATTATATCTACGTCATATTCAGCATTAAAAGATTTTACTTTTTTACACGAATATCGCAAAAGAATAGGAGATAAGCAAAATAAAATAGCGAATCTTAGATATCGGCAGTCATTTGTCTTTTCTCCAGTTGATATTTGTAACAAAATACAAGATAATTTTACTAATTTTTCTCGTATGTTCGTAGAAAAAATAGGTAACTATACATCAGTTTTTCTCGTGTTTTGTCTTGGTGTTACATTTGAGTTGGTAGTAGGAAGATACACCTTAGCAGAGAAAGCTATAGTATGGCTGTTTGTTGGCTATATTGTTTGGGCTGTAGGTATCCTAATTTTCTTGTTAGGTTACAGTTACTATGAGAATGCTCTCCAAGAGTCCAGAAATTTATTATTAAGGGTTGGGTGTGAGAATCTTCAAGGCTTTGAAGAAGAAAATAAGGTGACTAGATTTATTAGCCGGGTCTTTGATACTTATTTCAGCTTATATCTAGGTCTGATAATAATTGCAGTAGGATTAGCCGTGTTTGGGTTAGCTAAAGTTTTTGACTAATATCGTTGCGTTTAGTTTACTGCTTAATTAATCTTATCACTGGTAGCAAAACGTGCCTTAACAGGGTGGTGGTCTGAGTTAGTAAAGTTTAAGTTAATAGTCTCAACCGCAACAACTTCAACATTTGGAGAAGTAATAAAGCCATCAATAATCGTAACATAATTTTCACCGGGTATATACGCTTGGTGAACGGTTCTAACAGAAGGTACATTCGGATCTGCCACAATTTTCCAATCTGAAGGAAAAGCATCATCGGGTAAATCATGAACCCAGAAAAGGTATTTATCTTCTGTTTGATGGGGGAATTCTGTTTTAACAAGGCGCAGATTCCAATCACCGCCAATAACAACGAAATTACCACGCTGGTATTGCTTCATGGCAAAAGAGCGCACTGCTTCTAATTGTTTTGCTCGTATATCAGCGTTAGAATCAAATGCAGCTAAGTGCAAATTAATCAGAATCCATTTTTTATTTTCCACAGTGGTGGAGACTTGATTGACTACCATTTGATAGTTTTTGCGAAAAGCTCCGATGCGCCTAGCTTCTAAAGGTAATAATCTACTTTCTGAGTTAGAAATTAAACCAGGTCTGGCAAAAACTCCCAAGCCAGAATTAATGCTAATAGGTGGTGGAATGAGATGGGTGCAAAAATCAGACACATAGATATTTTGATATTGGTTTATTGTGTCAACAACAGCATTAAAAACACTGACACTGCGGTTGATTAAGCTAGCTTTAGCAATCTCTTGAAAAAAGAAAACATCTGGAGTCTGAGATTTAATAAAGTTGACAATTCCAGATACATTTTTTTTGACGATCAGTTTTGACTCTGGTAGCCAGTCAGTTCCGCCATCAAGGATAAAATTAGATTCTTTTCCGAGACCACCATAACCTATGTTCCAGGTGATTATTTCTAGTTCGTCCTTAGAGACTTCTGATAGCGAATTCCAGGAATAACTTTTTACTTTTGGGGGTGTATAAAATGCATTGACAAAAAAGATAGTTAATAAGGCACAAACCAAACTGCCAACAGTATAAAGCAATATTTTCTTCCTTTGTTTAAGTTTGATCTGAAAAAAAATCATCTCGTCCAATCGTATATTTGGGGTCGCAATTTTCCAAACAAAGGCTTGTTTTGAGTCCCCAGTTACAGCACGCCAACCAGTGAAAGCACTAATTAGTGTTAGTCCAACAGCAACCAACACAGCTAGCACCATACGTTCACGATAAGCTATGGTTAATTCAAAAATAGCAGCTCTATACCGCTCACCACCACCCCAGTTCCCATTTCAAACGAAAACCCCCAACCAGGGGGCATTCACACAGCAGGATTAAACTTTCTCCTTAACTAGACGGTTTAAAATGCCTCGTCAACATCCGAATTACCTCCCCCCTCGGTGACTGAGGGCAAGGGTGGAGTCCACAACACCACCTCAGAGAATTTCTTAAATAGAACTACTTCCCACCAGAGTCACAACTAGTGCGCAACAATTGTCGGGTGAAAGAGATAGGTGTGTAAGCAAACCTGTCAACTTTATGTACTTGAGAACGTCACCGACACTTTCCCTAGTTCTAATTCCAAGACTCGATCCTGTTCCTTTACCAGAATTCAGACAATGGAACTACTTCCCATTACGGCCAGTCTTTAACTTCCTGTTATTTTTGCCAACAAAATCAAAAATAATAAAAAGTGAATTTCAGGGGGAATTAGAGGGAAAAATGAAATACCAATAAGTCCGATTGCTGCCATTTCCACTAATAGAACTACTTCCCACCACGGAAGTACCAATAACTCCCGTTACAGGTATTAATACGTCTTTTTATTATCTTTTTTACTACTGTTAGGAAATAACAAAAAGATAACGGCACTTAATATTAAGTGAAATCTGTTAATTCTTGTGTTGGAAGTGGGTAGGTCGTCCGTTGGGACTACCGCCTGAAAGTGGAACTAGGTTAAGGGACCGATTGGTCGCTGTCTGTCGTTGGTACTGGGTAGGGGACTCGGTTGGGTCACCTACCCATCATTGGAACTAACGAAGTAGTCGGGGTTAGCCACTACCTTTGTTGAGTTTTATGTAGCGTTGTTGGGACTGGGTGGTAAGGTTTTTTCCTTACCGCGATCGCTGTATCAATGAAAAGCCCCAGCGACTGCCGGGGTGTGGAGTGCAATGGTAGGATGTGATTGATTAAATGTAGTTCTGCGGGGAATAGGGATTGATTCCATGTTCTCGCAGTATTCGTAATAGGCGAGCATTTTCTGCCTCTAGATGGTCTGGTTCAGCCATGCCTTCATAGAGGTCTTCCAATTGCTGATTTAGTTCCTGGTTGATATACTGCCAGCATTCGCTATTGTTTCTTAGATCGGTGTTCTCAGCTTCTAAGAAACTTACGTATTCAGAAAGCTTTTCATTTCTTTCGGTGATTGTAGTCGTATCACCGAAAGCTTCACGAATCCTTTCCTCTAATGCATCTATGATCAATCCGTTAGTCAATGCAAAAGCCCTTTTGTTGCCTTTGTTTCCACGACTATGCCAGTAAAGCCCAACTATGACCGGAGGCCATCCACTGATACGAGTCTGCCCTTTTAGTTGCTCTGGGTTTAAAACCTCAAAAGTGCCGGGCGTAAAACCCTTGCCCCATATATCTTTGAAGGCTTTTGATCGCAAAAAACGCCGGGCGTAAGATTCATCTTCTCCGATGGTTTCAGCAGAACCAGTCTGAGACATCAAGTAATCTCCAGACTCCGTCTTGAAACCATCAGCCTTAATGTCCCCAATGTAGAAAGGACAGTGAGTTACGTATTGCTTATTTTCCATGGTTAGAATGAATATGACATTGAACTGGAGTAATCCTCCACTTAGCGATCGCACCATTGACGGGGAATGCGATCGCTTATTCATAAGTATACCTATTTGATCGTCATCGGCAAATATTGCTTTTGTTATCTTTGTCGCCTCAAAACGTTAACAATAGACGACAGGAAAATCAATGATCACTGCAAGCCAGTAATGTATAGTGCCCCGGCTTAGGCCAATCGCTTTTAGCTGTTCCGTTCATAAAAACGCTGAATTAATCGATTTTTATCGTCTTTATTTACGAGTAAAAATAGCTTACTTTGCCCAAGGAGAGAAATGGGCGACGTTATGCTTGCCCACTTTTCTCCTTGTTTTATTCGTTTTCCGGAAAACTAGGTAGAGTTAAGGTACACGTCACAGACTTCCCGGCGTTGGACAGAGAGGCACCGTAGGTGATCGCATCAAATATCTGCCATTTCCACTAATAGAACTACTTCCCACCAGAGTTAAAACTATTGCTTAAAACTATTGCGCATATAGGGGAACTGAAGTACTGATAATCCCGGTTATGTTAATTAGTCGGGAGATAATAATAAACCTACAGTATAATTTGATGTCAGTTTGGGTGAAATACTTGCGCGCCACTTCCTTGTTAGAAGATGGGCGATAGACTACCCGAATCACCGTTCAATTACATTTGGTAGGTAAGGAATACCCTCATGACAAGTCCCCAGGTGATCTGTGCTGGTGAAATGTTGTTTGACCGTTTGTCTAATCAGCCAGGAAAACCCCTAGAACAGGTGGAGTCTTGGACAGACTATCCCGGTGGCGCACCAGCGAATACCGCTTGTGCTTTAGTAAAGCTGGGTATACCCACTGCATTTATTGGTTGTATTGGTCAAGATCAGCCAGGAGAAACACTGGTAGAGTTGTTAAAGGATGTTGGTGTCGATGGTACGGGAGTACAGCGTCATGGTACAGCTCCCACACGGATCGTCTATGTAGTGCGAGATGCCTCAGGCGATCGCAGTTTTGCTGGATTTGGTGATATCGATACCACAGAATTCGCTGATACACGACTTCAAGCCGATCA
>NZ_JAAHHW010000182.1 GCF_010692325.1 Moorena sp. SIO3I8
CTGTCACTCGGATTTCACGAGGGGTGGAATTTCACCACCATGGTTATCAAGTTGTCATGGTTCATTTAACCAAGCAGCTAATCCTCCAAATCCTTATTGGATAAGGTTTATAGCTAACGAATCGCACCCCGAAATTGGTACCAACCTGCATCGTTAATGGATTTGGCAAGACAGTGATTCTTTACTAAGTTTTTGATCCTCAAGTCTTCATAGGCGACCAGATCGTTAGATCGGATTACGCAACGCGCGAGTCTCTTCGCATGTTCTTCACGCTGCCTACTTATTTTAAGGTGTGTCCTACCTAGCCTATTAATTGCTTTTTTACGGTTAGCAGAGCCTTTCTTCTTTCGGGAAACCCGACGTTGATAAAACTTTAAACGTTTCTCCCCTCTTCTGTAAAATCTTGGGTTAGGTTCTGAGTACCCATCAGAGTCTGTATAGAATTCTTTTAATCCAACATCTAAACCAACAGTAAAGCCAGTAGCTTCTAGTTGAAAGGCCGTAGGCCACGCTTTCGGCAAAGCCGACGCTGCGCGAACGCGAACGGAATTATCTGCTTTGACGCAAAACTGGACATAATAACCATCGGCTCTTTGGACGATACGAACCCGCTTGATCAGTTTCTGGTCGAAACGCCATAAGTCCCACGTCCCCTTAAGCTTGACTTTACCGATTCCTTTCTTGTCGGTAAAATTTATAGATTTTTTATCTGGGGATAACTTCCACCCGGATTGCTTATATTCAACCGACCTAGAATGTTTCTTAAAACGGGGATAGCCCTTTTTCCCAGGTACTTTTTTCTTACAGTTGTCGTAGAACCGCTTTATTGCCCGCTCTACATTTTCAACTGAAGCTTGACATGCATGACTGTTCAGGTCTTTGACAAAATTAAACTCTTCACGTATTTCGGTGTTGTAACGGTACAATTCTTTTTTGCCCACTCCATGGTTATCCATCCAGTACCGAAGTACTTTATTCCGGACAAAGCGAGCCGTTATAATAGCTTCATTTATCGCTAATTTTTGAGGCTCTTTAAGGACAGCCTTGAACTCCATTACCAACACCTGAAATCACCTCCTTGGTTCGTTTGCTTTACTTACTATTATAGTCGATAACGAGCGGGCAAAAGTTCCCGGACAGTTAGGGAATAAATTCCTGTTCGGGCTAACCCCATGGATAGAATCCAGGGGCTTGCGCTCTCAGGGTTTTCGGTCAATAATCTGGTCAATAATCTGGTCAACTAGATTTGTGCCACCAAACCATAGAGCAAACAGAATTGAGATGGAGAGGCTTGCTCCGATCAAGCACAGCACTAAACCGGCTAGGCTAATTGCGCCATCATCTTCAGTTAAGCCAAAACCAGTTATAAAAATTCCAATAGCTGGAAGGGTATTTGTTCCTGGAATTGGAATCATCATCGAAATTGACATTAATGCGATCGCACTCCCCATAAATATCCGACCAGGCAAACTGGTACAAATATAGCTTAGGCGAGGACGGGTAACTGCCTCAATCCGCCGCAACCAAGGGAGTCCTATTTTCAGAAAACCCTGTACCGTTTCCAGTTTCATTTTCCCATTCATCATCTTATTGGGTAGCCAGGGGCGTTTGGCACCAACGATGAGCTGAATAGCCAACAAGAAGATCACAATCGCAAAGGGAATCGAATAACCCGGTGCTGGAACTGGCAAAGCGGAAGGTAGGGATAGGATAACGAATAGAAACCCAAAAATACGTTCCCCCGCTAGGGTCAAAATATCTGCCAGCTTTACCTGAGGCTCTCGCTCTTCCTCAAAAAAATAGCGCTGTAGTTCTACAGAGAGTTTAGCCATTCAGTAGTGATTAGTTATAAAAGTTAATATACTAATCTATACTAATCCTTCTAGCACTTACCCTGAAATTACCTAAGATTAATTGTTAGGTGTGCAGCAATTCACAAATGGTTTGTTAGCGATCGCTTCTAACTCCACTGATTTGATCAGATCTACCCATGCTTGGGGCTGGGAATCCCGTAACTGGGCAACAGTAGTCACAGTTTCTTGCCAAATCATAGCATCAGCATATAGTTTGGCTTTTTCTAAGGTATTTTGCTCCTGCTCTAGATTAAGCGCTAATTCTGGACTAAGTTCAGTACGCTGGAGTATTCCTTTAACCCACTGATCTCGGCTACGCTCTTGAGGATCGCAAACGAGTACGAAAAACCACTTGTATTCCTTACCCATGGTCAGAGGTACGGTTTTCGGTATGCTCAGTTGCACAATACCGTTCGTGTTATCCAGGCTCAGGCTGGTCAGGTACACCTCTTGATCCTGGTCATCAATTAACACAAATTCTGCTTCGGAGGCTTTAGTTTTGGGAACATACCAGAACAGTGTAGGATTAGCCGCCACTGTTTTGACCAGATTATTGGCAGGCACGATAGGAGTCAAAGGGATGTCACCGTTGTCAGTACAGGAATAGCTACGAGACCCTCCTCCTGCTGTTCTTGTTGGTTTTCCTCGTTCTGGTACTCGTGGAAATTCAATCATATGTGTCCCAGCCCCAAGGGTTTTAGACGGTGACCCTCGCTCTGGTGGTGCTGGGAATTGTAAACCAACTTCATGGTGTGGGTATGACTGTGCGAGTAACCGGGGTGCCGTCAAGTCATTTACCAGTGCAGCCGACAGCATAGTAGTAAGCACTGCCAGATAGGTTGGAGTTTGTTGCCATATCATGATCAATCACCCTACTCATTAATAGGCCTCTTGCAAAAGTCCATTTTTGCTATTGGGCTATAGTATTTATCACCCTCTTTTTAAAGATTTATGCAAGATTCTATATAATTTTAGAATTTTCCTGTACATATTATCCATATCTATATAGTTTCCCCACTTCTTAAAAACATCCATAATCTCTAAAAATCACCCATAATCCGCTTTCGCAACTGGTATTTGCCTACCTTCCCTTATTCTTCAGCAATAAAGCCATAACTCTACCTGTAGGGTAGAGTTTGGTACCCAGTTTTGGGTAAGTTCTGTTCTTCCAAGGATTGCGGCTAATCCCACACCTTATTCAGCGGGCTAATTGCTAATTATTCTTAATTAATTGTTAAGTAAATCAGGTATTGAACTTGGGGATTTATGTATTTAATCCCAATTTACCATCAAAGGTATTGGTATTATTACCATATTCTATCCCAAAATCCCAATAATCTCAAGTTCGCTTAATCACTTTTTTGGGTCAGGGTAATCGATAGTCGGTCATCGTCAACTACCAATTACCCATGACCTATGACCCATTACCTGTTACCCATTACCCATTACCCGATCAGGGAGATCAGGATTATTGAACTGGCATTGTCAAAGGATTACCCTAGTTTTAGGTACCAGAAGTCCAAGAGTTCATGTACTCGATTTGCTCTGGGGTTAGGGTGTCAATGTTAATGCCCATTGCTTGTAACTTCAGCCGCGCAATTTCCTTATCCACTGCTTCTGGGATGGAGTGTAAACCTGGTTCAATGGATCCTTTGTTCTTGACTAGGTATTCACAGGCCAAAGCTTGGTTAGCAAAGCTCATGTCCATCACCGCACTGGGATGACCTTCAGCTGCTGCCAGGTTAATCAGGCGTCCTTCACCCAGTACTACAACGGATTTACCATTTTTCAAACAGTACTCTTGGGTAAAGTTCCGTACTTCTTTGACTTCTGTTGCCATTTCCCCTAAGGACTTGAGGTCAATTTCAATATCGAAGTGACCGGAGTTGCACACCATTGCTCCATCTTTCATCACCTCGAAATGCTCAGGGCGAATCACGTGCTTGTTACCAGTAACTGTGATAAACAAGTCACCTAAGGGAGCAGCTTCTGCCATCGGCATTACCCGGAAGCCATCCATCACAGCTTCAATGGCTTTAGTGGGGTCGATTTCAGTAACAATGACATTGGCTCCCAGTCCCCGGGCTCGAAGTGCTGCGCCTTTGCCACACCAGCCATAACCGACCACAACCACGTTTTTACCAGCTAGCAACACGTTGGTGGCGCGGATAATACCATCAAGGGTAGATTGACCAGTACCGTAGCGATTGTCAAAGAAGTGTTTGGTGTCAGCATCGTTAACATTCATTGCCGGGAATGTCAACACACCGTCATTGAACATAGCCCGCAGACGGACAATGCCAGTGGTGGTTTCTTCGGTGGTACCAATGATATCACTGAGCTGGTGTTGGCGATCTTTTACCAGAGTGGCGGTAACATCACTACCATCATCGATTATAATGTTTGGTTTGTGATCCAGGGCAATTTCAACGTGGCGGTGATAGGTTTCGTTATCTTCCCCTTTGATGGCAAATACAGAAATATCATGATCAACCACTAAGCTAGCCGCCACATCATCTTGGGTTGAGAGAGGGTTGCTGGCAATTAGGACAGCATCAGCACCAGCAGCCTTGAGTGCGATCGCTAAATGGGCAGTTTCCGTAGTAACGTGACAGCAAGCAACTAAACGAATTCCTTCCAAAGGCTTTTGTTGGGCAAAGCGGTCTCGAATTTGCTTGAGCACTGGCATCTCCCGTCCAGCCCATTCAATCCGCTGCTTTCCTTTTGGTGCCAGAGACAGGTCTTTAACTTCGTGTTTTATCCTAGTCGCAGTTGCAATCATCAGGTTTTGTGTTTTAGTTAACGTTTTTTAGTTTAGCTTTGATTAGTTTAACGTGTCCCTTGAAAGTGCCAGTGGATGGGAAACCTTTATCAAAATTCTGATTCAACCCGCTGAGATTAAAGATAGTTTACAGATTTCTACCATCAACGGGTGATAAACAACTCATTTCGATGTAGTAAATTCGCTATTTTTTGTCAATAGCAGCAAACCATCATAGGAGTAACTACTGACCAGTACGAAAATAGTATATTTGTACTATAATAGAAGATAGCGAGTTGACGGTCAGCTGATCTGATGTAAACCCCTAATCAAGGTTTTTCCCCATGAAGAAGCACTATATTCTGAGCATCAATCCCAATGCCGACTACCAATGGGAGCAGTGTACGTCACGAGATCCCATTACGGCAGAACGGCCAGACTTTGCTGGTTTGATTGCCCAAGCTGTGGCAGATCAAACTGGTTCTTATCTAGTGGCAGTTAATATTGAGGTAGAAGTATTAGAGCAAGCAGCACAGCCCCAAGCTCAGAAAGTGCGGGTTGATTTGCCAGTGGTTCCTGTGGAAGTGCAACCATCAGGATTAGTAGCATGATTATTTACATAGTTAACCGGACCCGGTTCTAACACAAATGTAGCTTCAACCCGCATTCTATAGCCGCTCCCCTCTCGGGTCAGACCTGGGGTTGGTGCGGGCTTAGCTAAAACCAACCAAAAAGCTTAACGAGACAAACCGTTCCCCGGCCCGATGATGGGATTTTCCACGGCTTCTCGGTACTGTTCAACGGCTTCAGTATAGGCAATGGGCAGAACACACTCGACGTTTTCATGGGGACGAGGAATGATTACCCAGGATTCCAGGGTAGCGCCATGGGCTTTTTCGACGGCTGCAATACCGGCATCCATAGCTGCTTTTACTTCCGAAACATCCCCTCGAATATTGATATTGAAGCGGGCGCTACCAACTCTGATGTAGCCTACTAAGGTAACCCTACCAGCTTTCACCATAGCATCTGCTGCTGCGAGTATACCAGGAAAGCCTTTGGTTTCGAGAGATCCAACCGCCACTGTGGACATAGCCAAACTCCTTACTTTGTTGAATTTGTTGAATTATTTTAAACTCAGGAACTATTGTACGAATCTTCGCTACCGATGCTGACAAATAGCGATTAAGCCTATTGGTTTAAAATGTTCGGAACTCTTCGACTTTGCTGGTGTAGTGGATGGGCAGCACTGTGTCCACATTTTCATTAGGGTTAGGAATGATATAGTAAGCTGTCACCTCTGCACCATAGGTTTTCTCTACGGCTTCCAGACCAGCTGCTACCGCGACGTTTACCTCCGATATTTTACCACGGACGCTAACCATAAACCGACCTTTCTCAGATTTATCATAGGATACCAGTGTCACTGCCCCTGCTTTGACCATGGCGTCTGCTGCGGCAAGTACCCCTGGAAAACCTAGGGTCTCAATGGTTCCAACTGCTACTGGCATTGTGTTCTACTCCGGTCAACACGAAAAGTTTGTTAAATCTGATTGTACTGGAGTTATTAGGCAAAATATATCTTAGCTTGCCTAAAACGTTAACATTTAAAATTTAAACTATTATAAAATATTTAAATTTTACCCTAAAAATTAACAATTACTAGAAGTTGAGTTTGGTTAGTTTTTTTAGGCTCTTGCGCACCTGTTTTTCTTTCTCCTGGAGTTCAGTAATTAGTTTTTGATTATAGGGATCGATAATCCCTGATTTGCTTTCTGAATTTACCCAAAGTTTACGGGCTAGTTGGAAACATAACTGACATCGTTCTAAATTTCTCAGAATTGAAGGAGTAAATTGAGCCAACAGTTCTTCATCTCTTTTGGTAAACCCCTTTAGATCAATTCTTTCATACAATTCATCCTTTGGATTACTGTCTGGCTTTAACTTATTAATTAATTGTACCACAGCAATTAAATTTTTTTGCTGATTCAACACCGGCCAAGCTAGCATAGTATAGGTTCGGTAACCGGTAATTTGGTCGATTCTTTTCGCTTCTTCAGAGCGTGGATCGTCATAGACATCAAAGGGAACATTAATAATGCTTAAGGAGGTAGCAGCTGCACCAGCAATTCCTTTATCTGCTGGAATATCAATGACTAGGGAGCCACCTTTCCCATCATCAGCGTCAATGGAACCGAGGATATTACTATGCTCATCCAGTAAAAAAATACTGGTGCGGTCTGCTTTTAGTATATTTCCCGCTTTTCGGGTGAGGCGACGTAACATTTCTTTGAGGGTATCCACTAAATCCCCTAAAGCGTCATCAACGGTGTTTACCTCTTCGATAGGCTTTGGTTTTGTATTCCCGTAGCCTGGCCTACGGCCAATCCCATCACTGGTATCTACGGTGATATCTACGGTATCTACGTCATTGCTATCTACTTCAATCTCTGAGGATTTTACCGGAGTTTCCAGTAAATCTAAACCAGCAATTTCTCGCCAATTTAAGTGCAATGCTTGACAAATTTCTACAAAGAAAAGACCTTTAATGGGCTTTCCGATCAGAAAAAGATTAACAATGGGCAAGGATAAATCTAATTTATTAGCTAGGTCTATATCTCTTCCCCGACGCTTACGCTTCCAAACTAATTTGACTGTTTCGAGATACTTAGGGTGTACACTATATAATTTGTCCATTCTTTTTTTGATTTGGGGAAAGCTGCTTATCTCAACTCCAACTGATTAGGGAGTAGCCAAAATATAAAATACCAGTTTTTAGCTTTTCGGATAGGCAAAAAAAGTTGGTTTATTTTCAGTTTTATAGATTAAGTTAGGTTACCCACCCTACTTTAATTGGTATTTTTTTAAACGCCAGTCCCTGATCTCAATCTATGGCTTTTTATCGATATTCTGGACATTTGATGTCAATGGTCTAAGTCTCTAATAGGTTCATCCCATCAGTTAACTAGACTCTCTAGGTAGTTTTAACAAACTAGTTGCTGCTTTCAGCAGTGTATTCCGTTAGATGTTACTAGGCAATTAACCGTGCTTTCTAATAACCTCTTAGGGTTGGAAGTTTTTGATGACGGTCACGGTATCAGCCACATCGTCTAGTTACCCTTACCCCCATTACCACCATGGTGAAGATACCATAGTTGGTATACAGCTGTCACACCTGATCAATAACCTGATCAATAAACAGATAATCGGTTCTTTTGTTTGGCTATCACCTGCTGCTTCCAGTAAGCTCTGGGCAGCAGTATTTGTATAATAGTGCTTTTTGTGAAAAAGGTAAAGTCCTTTTCAGGAAGTGTAAGCAGTCAGCTAATATCCTCGCCGAGGCTACATCAACTGCTTCTGAGCAGTCAGTTAAATCATCCAGGAAAACTTAGACATTTAGCTGAGGAGCGCGAGTAGATCAGTTATCCTGGAAAACCCCCTCAATATGCTGATAGCTGGAAGCTGACTAGGGATTTTGGATGGTTTGGTTAATACGTTTTAATATTCTCAAAACAGTGTAAAGGTCATCTTTGTTCTCAAGAGCGAATGTATAGGATTGAGCATATTTAGGTGGCTTGTGGGTTGTCATCTTTAGGAATTTAAACTCATTTCCATTGGTGATAAACCCCAGGATAGATTGCTCTGGATTAGGATTAGCCAACATATACGCTAAGACTTGGGGAATTCCCGCTGCCAAGGCATATTTTGTTCCTTTTGCTTCAATAACAGTAACCCAGAATTCTGGGTGAAAAATCAGAATATCAATACGTCCAGTAACAATCATACCCTCATCTTCGGAGGTGATTTTAACTTCTTTCTCTGCTGTAATTTCAAAGGGATGACGATAAAATCCCGCTAGTCTGAGTAATGGCGATATTATCACCATTTTCAAGATCACTTCCAATAACGGAGACTCAGATAAGTACAGATATTCTTCTTTAACTTGCCCTAGCAATTGTTTCTCAAAATCCGTCAGTTCCGGTAACTCGTCTTGCCATTCTCGGAAAAAATGTTCATCATCCGTTCGTTCTAGGTGGAATCTGTGTCTTAATTGACGTAAGGTAATCTCTTTTGCAGGAATTGTTTGAACCATGGGTAGTTTAAAATTTCTAATTTAGAGTTTAATTAATCGCACATAAGTGATTACACAGTCCCTGATTTATTTATAGCAATTTTCGTAAGTATTCAGCGATCAGCGATCAGCTTCTTCTTTAAATTGCGATAATGCAATAGTTTTTTGGAACCCTTGTATCTTACTAATCCCATTAATCTCACTAATCCCAGTTGCCCCACTACTTGAGATTGTGACAATGCAATAGTTTTTTTTAGCACCCTCTTCCTCCCGCGCCCACACCCCACACCCCACACCCCACACCATCTGAAATGGCGACAATGCAATAGTTTCACCAAATCCTGGCATTTTATGGAAAATCGTGTTATTATAATAATATCGTTAAAGCAATGGTTTATTGGCCATGATGATTTCCACCGCACAAGCCGCTGAATTACTTGGTGTTTCTGCTACTCGCGTCCGTTACCTTCTGGGCAAGGGCAGAGTTAAAGGGGCTTATAAGGTGGGCAGAACTTGGGTGATTCCTTTGTTTGATGGTATGCCGGTGGTCACCCCTGGCACTCGCGGACCAAAACGGAACTGGTCAAAGCGTACAGAGTACACTAAGACAGTGATTCATGTTAACCAGAGGGTGATTCGCAACAATCTCAAGACGGGGGACCGGAATCCTGTGATTACGGTGAAGCGAGGCTCTAAAAATGTTTACGGTCATACGGTGGAGGTCAATGGCCCCTGTCGGGTGATGTATCGTCCAGATGATCCCCTTAAGTGTGGAGCACGGGTTTGGATTGAGACTATTTCTGATTTTGAGGTGATTTCAGCGTGATGGGTCAGCTGTTCAGTATTGAGATTGGGATACCTAAATTGCTCAAAGGGAATAGGGAATAGGGAACAGAGATACAATCCTGTGTACCTCATTAGGGTAAAAACCCCTGTATTAGCAAAAATCTCCCTATCTCCCTATCTCCCTATCTCCCTATCTCCCTATCTCCCTATCTCCCTATCTCCCTATCTCCCTATCTCCCTATCTCCCTATCTCCCTATCTCCCTATCTCCCTATCTCCCTATCTCCC
>NZ_JAAHHW010000183.1 GCF_010692325.1 Moorena sp. SIO3I8
ACTTGTGAGTAGATTTTTTTCTGGGTCATAATTGGGATTTTTATTGACTACCCCATTTACCCAGATTTTTCTGTTTTGTCCAACCCCTCCCCTACTTGCTTTTCAAGCACTTGTGTCCGTCAGCAAGGTCCTGAACTCCTTTTTTATTAATTATTTCTCCTTTAATTGTAGCAATAAAGTAAGCAAAAGAGATTATAATAAGTAAAGATATAAAGCGTTTACCGACAACATTACTGCCTTCCATATTATATCCACCGCTTTTATAATCTCGGAACATTTCCTCAATATCAAAACGTTTTTTATAAGCGGATATTGCCTCAGACAATTCGCTCATATTTGTTAGAATAAACCAACCTTCTTGGCTTACTGACTTTCGATAACTTTTCTTCCATTTACAGGCAATACTAAATCCTGATACTTGTTGAGTTTTTGTGACTTTAACCTTTTCAAAAAATAACGAAATTCCTGGTTTTAATCCCGAATTTTTCAAGGAAATCCAACCCTGATTTTTTAGTTCAATTTGCTCGTTTTTTTTAAGTCTTAAACAAAACTTAAACCCTTGTTTATCTAGCCACTCAGCCAATTTAACTGAACAAAACTCTCGGTCTCCCAAAATAACAACATGATAGCTATCAAATAGCCCTATAATAGTTGAGAGTATTTGTTTTTGCTCTTCAAGTTACCGTAGAACAGTGGAGCCTTTATGGGTGTTCGGTTCTGCATAAAAGGGTTAAATCTTTTGTAATAAGGCTCCACTGTTCAAGGTTTCGTCTCCGAAAAATTACTTGAACCAAGTTTTGAAAGAAGTTCAAAGTAAATTGGTATTGCTCGGTTTTTATAAATTATACTAACCACCAATAAATTTTTGTTATTCCAATTAGTTCTATCGATGGCTAAATAGATTTTTTGCTGTTGATCAAATTTTTGATAGAGCCATTCTCTAACAATTGGAAACCACATTTTTTTTATTTGAAATATTGGTAATGACAAAAATCTTTGTAACTTTTTACGCCTTGAGTTACATTTAATAGGCAAAGGTAAAGATTCAGCAATTTTTTCGAGTTTAACATTCTTGATATCTTGGACAATAATTACTACAAGGTAAAAAAACAATAATTGAGATTCGGAAAGGAGATTTTTTAGATGTTTTTGATATAATTCTGGTAGCATTTTGAATTGATAGGTCGTCTTGACAATTTCTGACCTATCTTTTTTTACCATAATTCGCTCAATTTAAGATATATCAAGGGTTACAGGGCGCTTGTCGCCCCCCCAGGGTTTTTCCAGTAAATTATCTACTACTTCCTTACTCAGGTAACGCCCAAAAATCAGGTAACGCCCAAAAATTTGACTAATAATTTGATTACTTTTTTCTAAATCTTGGTTAGCTTCAGCCAACTCAGCCGTGCGTTCCGTAACCCGCCTTGTTAATTCCTTTGCAATTTGACGCAATCTACCGATAACTAGAATTAGCCCTGAGAGTGCCAACACAGATAGTCCTCCTAAGGTGATAAATGTACTCCTCAGACCCATTTGTGTGTGTCCCACAAATTTGTCTAGAGGCTGAATAATTTTCAAAACACCTCTGACATCTCCTACTTTCCAATCCATCTTGGGACTATCCGGATGGCTGTTATGACAAGCAATGCAGCTAGACTCCATAATTATGGCTTCTGCATATCGAAATGAAGAACGACCTTGGATTTGCTCTTGGCGAAAAAATGACTGAGTGGGATATTTTCTCAAGAATCTGAGTGCATCCCATTCAAAATCATCTTTCGGACCCCCTTCAGCTTGTCGATTGGGAAAGGGATAATCACTGTAAAGCCTGATTAAAGCTCCCGTATCATTGGCACTAATGCGCGAACCCAGTTCTATCACATAGGTGGCTGGATTAGGAATTGCCCCTTTTTTGGTAGTGTAGTTATGGGTAACAGTAATTCCATCAACAGTTTTAGCACGACTAACCACCTCAGTACTGTAGAGGTTACGTGCCTCATTAATAACTTGAGCAGATAAGGTTGAATAGTCTAGTGCGTGGGATTAAATTAGATCCATGGAGAGACGAGACATGCTTGAAAGGGCAATTCCCACTCCCAGGCAAAACATGATTGTTAGAACTAGGATTATTCTCTGAAAAATTAGCTTTAATAACCAGTTCCAGAATTTAAAAATTAGGTGTAGCATCCCATAGAAACCCCAACCGAAAAGCGTTTTATGCAAAATTCCTTTCACATCTGGTTGAGAAGACCATCTCAGAGGTGATAGTTATAGAGTTCCCTGAAATGCTGCCAAAACCTAAATTTTCCTTCCAGAAGGACTAATACCTAATAGTTAATCAAGCCAATTTGAAAAATCCTGGGAAAATTGCTCAAGAGACAACAACTGAATTCTCGGGTCATTACCAGCAGATTCTTGCTCAGCTTTGGTATTGTAGCCCCAATCAGCTAGATAGAGTTTGACCGGTTTAAGGTCTGGCTGCTGTTGCACAGATTGAAGGGTCTTAAGCCGATCTTCCACAAACCATAGTGTTACGGCTTCCCCTGGAAAAGTTTCTATTAATTGTCGTAGGGTTTGATGTTTGGGTCGTTTGGACTCCTTGCCAATAATTCTGTCTTGTGGTAATTTAATACCTTGTTGCAGCAATAGTTGTTTGATGAAGCGTCCTTCTTTAGTAGAAACAATATATACCTGTGTGGTATTTGTGGAAAGTATTTGCTCCAATCGCTCAATCACACCGGGATAAAATTGGTGTAGACTCAACCAACCATCTAAATCGGTAGTAATCCATTTATCCCGAATCGTGTCTAACTGCTTGGCTGTATCGGTTCTGTCTAAGGTCTCAGAATTAACGATAGACTGGGCAACTGTTGACCAATCCTGCAAAATCTCGTCTTCTGAAATACCGAGAATCAGGGCGTGAATCAATACTGGCATTTCCCAGCCGGTTTCGATCACAGGTCGTAAGCGGTAGAAGCTAGGTGCTAAATTCTCGGGTGGTGTTTGACTGCCGGGTTTCCAAATTTGACAGTATGTACGCCACGCCGTCTGAAAATACTCTAATAGTCCGTTACACAGAACACCGTCAAAGTCGAGAGCAAGAATTGTGGGTACCATTTCACTTGATCAATACTTATGAATACTACAAATTACTATACTCAAGATTAAGGGAAAAAAGTCAAAGATTTTACCTTTACATTTTCCCCTTAATCTTTACCCTTATTCAAGAATAGATAGCAATGTTTAAGTGAATTGGTATAATTTTATAGCACCCTATCAAGTTATAGTATCTATGCCACTCCAGCAAATTTAAGCAGATTGAGCTTTGCTCACGCTACGCGATGAAGCGTTCGCGAAGCGTGGCCAAAGGCCTCAGCTTCCGCGCTTATGCGATCGACAATACCAAATTTTCCTGGATGTGAACCCAGTGTTGGTGTCCAATCTGGGTCTTGATTTAGATAAGACATACGGTCTCCCTGCAGCAGACCAATAAAAACTTCTGCTACAATCCGAGCACCTACAGATCCTAAGGTTTTACCACCAGCTCGCGCTATCTGCTTCCCTGAGAATATAGAACCACAGGGGTGTTCTACGGGCTAAGACAGAACTAATTTCAGTCACATCTGCCAGTTCCTCAGGACTAAGGGCTTGAATCCGTTCTTAGATAGAGTCGGCCATGTCTGGTCATTGCGTTTCCTGTGTGTTGTTTACTAGTTCTTTGAGTATGGATTTCGCCACCAGCTTTGGACAGTACCCGTGTGGGTACCTTTTTTGACAAGGCCAACGTCATGTATGCAAAAGTCCCTCTTTGGTCAGAGTTTCAGAATTTAAAGGTGAGGGACTGCTGGCTTGGGAAATATGCGATTGGCCTACGGCCACGCTACGCGAACGCATTACTCCCTAAATTACTAACTCACTCTAGCGCTATATATAAGTGAGGAGCTCTCAAGGAATAAGCGCGTTTTCATTTCACCTGAAAATGCTATACTTGTTAATCCAAACCAGTATTCCTCCTCAAGGAACCATAAAAACTAATAGGAGTCACCACCTAATCCAGGGTTTTTGAGATCAAGTTTTTTGATGATCCCTTGTCCTGTAGCCATCACAATCCTGATTCAAGGATGACATGTTAGTAAAGGATAAAGGTAAAGGGAAATTTTTTTGGTTCATCCCAGGTTACTGTAACTCTAAATCTTGACTATTGGTCAGAGCAATAACTGGAAAAACGCGCTTCCTGGTAAGTTATTCCCGCCTAACAGATGGGGGAATAAAATTAAATCAAAATTGGCCATAAACCTAAATTAGTCTTTAACTTGAGTAAACCTCCCAAAAAATTGCCAAATATGGATTTTTTTTAAATTAATTTAAGCGTTATCAAATTGCATAACTGAGTAAATACTATCAACCCATGTTCTTTTGCACAAATCAATGACGACAGCTACAGCTACATAAATTTAGGGTTTAGATCACCAGACCTATTCCCTAGGTATACCAATGGTAATACATTATGATCCCATTGGATAAATTCTCAAGGGATTTGTTCGTTGTAGACTAGAACGAATTTTAGCGAATCCATTTTTCATCAATTACCATAAATAAAATAAGAGCTATAATAAACTTAGAGGTACAAAATGAATACTTGGGTAAAGTCAGAAGCTGCGTACCTAGAAAATCATCGCCCGTGGTACGAGGGACCTCATGGCACTTGCAATCTCCTCAAACCCACTCTAATCCACATGGGAGACGATAAGCCACTTCATTTGATGTTCCCTGTCCATTGGACTGAAGCTATAGATGCCTTACCTCAAGCTAAAACAATGGCACGGCAACTCAATGGGTTCTTAGTACTACTGCTTTATGGACAGGCATCTGACCAAGAAATTCAATCCTTGGTACTAGAATTAGCAGAAGCCCAAGTTCTCCCCCTATGGCTAGGTTGGCAAAATAGGAAAAGGTTCGACCGCATTGTAGCAATGCTTTCCAATCATTCTGAGCTTAATTGATGTCAGTGCATATGATGTCAGTGCATAGTCAGGGTGCATTCAAGCAATTCAGCATTGATCTTGACAGTGCTTGCATGCTTTGTGACGATAATTCTTTAAGAATCAGACCTTGAATTATTGAAGCAATAGAATTATTGAAGCAATCCACATGAACATTATGAACAGACTAGAAACACTCCAGCTGAGGTGATTAGGGCTTTTATTAAAACATTACGTGGTAAGATTTCGGTTTGACTGGAAAGAAAAGCTAATGACTAACCCTTGATATGACTTAACTATCAATATCTAGGAATTAGCCATTACCAAGTTTTTTTTGATAGCTATCTGATCACGACTACTCGAGTGAGGTTTTTGGTCACCGTCTTTCCATAGCCTTTTTTACAGTGACCATCTGAGACATAAGATGCTGAATTTTAGTGTAGAGTTGGTCAAACTCATCACGATTAAGGGAAGTTGGGTTGATCTGTGGCTCCTGAGCAGCATTGGGTGGAGCATAGGCTAGAAATGATTGCACCGATGGAAACCTAGCCGTAGCTGCTCCCACGTCCAAGTCAGGTTTAGTGGGGGATTGAGTGGATGGTTCATGATCCACTGTTTGATTGGTAATGATTACAGGTTCAGTTACCGACTCAGTTTCGGCAATCGGATGGTAGGTTTTGAGCAAGGGTTCGGAAGTGACTTGCTCAAGATTGGTAATTGGCTGGTAGTTGTCGTTCAAAGATAGTGAAGTGTCTTTGTCTGAGGTAAACTCCTTCAGTCCAGAAGCGTCTAACCTAGAGTCTGATAGCTGAAGTGTCTCTAACAATTCCTCCTTTTTCCTGAGATTTTCCTCAAGACCCGATAACTGTGCCTCTATATCAGACCGGTTGCGGTCAGCGGAGCGCCATCCGGTCATCGCCACTGTAGCAGTTCCTACAGTCAGACTTAGTAGCGCTGCTAAGCCCAAGTAAGGTGGAGCTACGTCCATTAGTTTACCGTCAAACACTGGCTCCTCTTGTACTTGGATATTTAAAGGTCTAGAGCCAAACCAAGCTAGTGGTATGGTTAGGACTGTAAAGAGTGCAGCTGAAAATACAATTGGTTTCAGGACAAATTGCTTAATCGGAGATGTCATAATCAGTAGTTTCCTTCGATAGTTGCCGCATCAGCCATTTAACCTGAGCCGCGTAAGACTTTGCCAAGTTTTGATCAAGTTGTGATCTGTTTAGTCTTTCGCTCACTCCTTATCGGTGGTCAGCGGCAGAAGTTTTTTGTAGCTGCACCCTTTAATACTTTGGCTTTTCTTTAAGTTAATCCGTAGTGATCCCATGTTTCATAAAAGTTTTATGAAACCCTTCACTAAGTTTATGAATTTTACATGAATAAGTAGTGAAGGTATATTTAGAGAAATAAGTAGTGCAGGTATATAAACCCCTTCTAGATTGAAACTTGCAGTTCCTAGTGATTACCTGAGAACTTTACAATTAATCAGAATACTCCCTTCAAAACCGAGGGTTTTGAAGGTGGATGTGGGGGAAACTAAAAAGGGTTATGGAACTAAAACCCATGTTCAATAAGCGTTCGACTGTATGCCCCCCCAAAAGTTGGTAAGTTTTTTTAATACCTGCCCTGACTTAGTCTTTGGAATCTGTCAAGACACTTTGTGAAGGTTGTGTGACAACCTCCCAGAAATCCCTAGTTGATTTCGAATCTAGCCTTTACCCATCAAGCATTACATGATTTTTAACCAGGGGAATTGTCGGGTTTCGGTTTTGAGGAGATACACTGACATTAGGGCTAGTTTTGGGTATTGATATTAAGGGATTGTCTATCGTAACCTACCCATTGCCCTATATATAGTATAGTGGCTTAATTTAGTTTTTCGAGTTAGCCAGGGTGACGGAAGCTCAATCTCAAGTTCTTAGGTGCGCTCTTACTTGGCGAATTAAATTCGCCACGGGTCGCACCTCTAGTTGTGACTAACTCTACCTCTTCTCTTGTAGAAACCGATGTCTAGATTTTTCCGGCACATATCCCGAGTTGCCCGCATCCTATCAACTATCCTGCTGACAATCATCAGCCATTTCGGGCAGCCTCGACGGCGCAAGCCTGGGCATAGTAGGCTTCCTAAGTACCAGCGAACCAAATTTACACTTCCTTGGCGAATCATTGGTCTTGGCTTAGCGTTAGTCTTTTTATCCCTGATGGAATTAACCTTGCCTTCTCACCATCCTGTTGATGCAGCCAATGCTGCAAGAACCATGCAGCTACCTCTTTCTACCCAAGGATCACAACTACTTGATTCCCTAGGTCGCCCGATATTACTCAGAGGGGTGAACTGGTTTGGGATTGAGACAGAGTTGCATGCTCCTCATGGGTTGTGGAAACGAGACTACAAGGATATGTTGGCGCAGATCAAAAGCTTGGGCTACAACATGATTCGGCTGCCGTTTTCTATCCAATCCCTAAGAGCCTCAGAGGTCAGTGGGATTGATTTCAACATCGGTAGCAATCGGGAGCTTTACGGTAAATCGCCCTTGGAGGTCATGGATGCCATTATCAAGGAAGCCCAGCAGCAAGGCATATTAATTTTGTTGGACTGTCACCGACTCAATGACCAACGTATTCCTCCATTATGGTATGGGGATGGGTTTACGGAAACTGATTGGATAGAAACCTGGAAAATGCTGGCAACTCGTTACCGCAATCAGCCTAATGTCATTGGTGCAGACCTGAAAAATGAACCCCATGGTCGAGCCAGCTGGGGAACAAACGATCTAGCCACTGACTGGCGACTGGCAGCACAGAGGGCTGGTAATGCCATTCTTGCAGTCAACCCCAATTGGCTGATAGTTGTTGAAGGTGTGGAAAAGAATGTTCCAGGTCAACGACTAGCAACCCATTGGCATGGGGGTAATCTGGAAGGAGTTAGGGAATATCCAGTACGTTTGTCTAATCCCAATAAGCTGGTCTATTCCCCCCATGAATACGGCCCTGGAGTTTTCAATCACCCTTGGTTTTCAGAGCCTAGTTTCCCTAACAATTTGGAATACCGCTGGGAAATTGCTTGGAACTATATCGCTAGAGAAGGCATTGCGCCGATTTTGATCGGAGAATTCGGTGGTAAGGAGGTAGACCCTAACTCAAAAGAGGGAGTTTGGAAGCGGCGGCTGGTAGATTACATTAATCGAAACAACCTCAGTTTTGCCTACTGGAGTTGGAATCCCAATAGTGGGGATACTGGCGGGATCCTGCAAGATGATTGGCAGAGTGTGGAGGCTCCTAAGCAACAACTGCTTCAGGGACTGCTAATTGCCAACAATTTCGCCCCGAACGTGGGAGTTGCTCCGATTATCCCCTCAATTTCCATACCGCGACCAAGTTTCCCACCAGGCAGAACCAAACCAATGCCCACGCCATTGCCGAATTCCCAACCCAGCTCAATCGGGCAAATGCCTACACCAACGCCAAGTAGGCAGCCATCCAGGAGGGTTGCACCACTACCTCCACCCCTATCCAATCCCACACCCAGGAGGGTTGCACCACTACCCCCACCTTTACCTAGTACCAACCCTGGTGTAATCGCACCGTTACCGGCACCGTTACCGGCACCATCACCGGCACCATCACCAACTGTCACACCAAGGCAAGTTACACCCCTACCCCTACCGTCACCCCTTGCCAATCCAGGTTTAAAGGAGCCACTACCTTTACCATCCCCCAGTGCGACACCCAGCGACATGGCACCCTTACCTTCACCGCCACCCGATACCAACCAAGGTTTAAGGGAGCCAATGCCAACACCCGAACCTAGCCCTAATCTCCCTAACCCTAATCTCTCTACAAGGTCACAGACTAGAAACCGTGTCCCTTTAAAAGTGGTACCTAACCTGCATTCAGATTGGCAAGAAGGATTTTGCATCGGCATACAGGTTATCAATGAGGGCAGCACTAAGGTTGAAGACTGGGAATTAACATTCCAAATGAATCAAGCTGCGATTAACAATAGTTGGAATGGTAATTTCCAACCCCGTAACATGGAAAACTCTCAATCCTCTAAAAACTATGTGGTCACCCCGCTGGATTGGGGACGATTGATCGAACCTGGTCAAAGCCGTCATTTGGGATTCTGTGCCAACAAGCTTGGGTCTGACTACAAACCCAAGCAAATGTTGGCATCAGGGCAATAAAGATTGAATGCGTTCGCGTAGCGAACGCATCTTGCTGACAGTACTTACCAAATCAGACAGAGAGCTTTAGCATTGTTATCACCCCGTGAGCTTTTAACTGGAGTTTAGACTAACTGGGGTTTCCCAAGAATGCGTTCGCGTAGCGTCGGCTTCGCCGAATCGCTAATCCAGAATGCGTTCGCGTAGCGTCGGCTTCGCCGAATCGCTAATCCAGAAGGGAGCATGTCACTTATGCAGCAACATTAGTACTAAATCTCTAGCCCGCTCATGGGTTTAAGCTTGTTAAACTAAGCCGGGGAGTCGCCTCACCCAACTCGTCTACAAAACCGGACGTGAAGGTTTCCCTTCATCCGGCTCCTCATCATGGGAACCATTGACATTGGTACCTCTACCATGGGTTGATATCCAACGACCTAGTGGGACTAAGCGCGATAATTAAAGGCATAAATAGTGCTATCCTATATAGGGTCTAGTTTTTAGGTTGGTTACTTTGTCCCTCCAATCCCATGAAAGAAACTGTTTCCACAGCAATGCCTCCAT
>NZ_JAAHHW010000184.1 GCF_010692325.1 Moorena sp. SIO3I8
AGTGGCGACAGCAATAATCATAAGCAGTTTTTTTTTATGACGATAATCATTGTATCAAAAAAAGAGATGAGCTTTATACCCATCTCTCACGCTGACACGCGAATCAATTAATGCATTGCAGGGTTGTGGTGAATTAAACTCATAAACTCCTGACGGGTTTTTGGATCATTTGCAAATACACCTCTAACCGCACTAGTGGCAGTCCAAGAACCAGGTTTTTGGACTCCTCGCATTACCATACACATATGGCTTGCTTCCACTACTACCGCTACCCCTTTTGGTTTTAATAATCCTTGAAGGGCATCGGCAATTTGGGCAGTTAATCTTTCCTGTACCTGCAAACGTCGTCCGTACATTTCACAAATACGAGCAATTTTCGACAGTCCGATTACCTTACCGTCGGGAATATAAGCGACGTGAGCGTGACCGAGAATAGGTAAGATATGGTGTTCGCAGGAGCTAAATAGGTCAATGTCCCGAACTAAGACCATTTCATTGGTATTTTCGTGAAATACTGCCCCGTTGAGGAGTTCGTCTAAAGATTGATGATAGCCAGAAGTCAGAAATTTCAAGGCTTTGACCACTCTTTTAGGAGTATCTTTCAAGCCTTCGCGGTCTGGGTCTTCTCCCAATCCTAACAGTAAAGTCCGTACCGCTTGGCGCATCTCTTCTTCAGAAACGAGAGGTTGTTGGGTGGTATTTAGTTTTGGTAATTTGCGATCAATTTTATCAATCTGGTTGGGTTCGGACTTACCTAAGGTCATGAATTTGAATTAGATGAAATTAAACAGTAACAGAAGTAGCCAAGCAGTTATTTAACTTTTGGCGAAGTTTATCGGTATCTAAATGATAACCGATAAAGACTAGCTGATTAACAGGAGGAGTAGACCAAAGTTCGGACTTGATCTCGCTGCGCTGTCCGCAGAGTTGGAAAATGTGACGTAATGGTACTGGTTCCGTCGAATGTGAAGGAGATTTGCCTTGCAGGTCATGAAATAGGGGCATGCTGGAGTTAATAGAAGCCTTTCCTCAATGGTGGTTGTATGATCGAACTATTTTCCTACCCATGTTCTGGATGTGGGAGTGAGGATGTGTACCCTCACCACCGCTATAGTACTCAAAACCATGGTTTCCGTACGATTTATCATTGCCGAGAGTGTGACATCTATTTCAGCGAGACCATAGCAGCCGCCACTGGCGGGTCTGACCACTCCCCTGAGTCGGTAATCCGTGATTCTTAAAGCCATAAGGGTCAATATGGGGCTGAATGCCACAGCTATAACCTTCAGTGTGTCAAAAAATAGTGTAATTGATTGGAAAAGACGTTTAGCGGGTCTCAAACCTACCCTGATGCTTTATGCCCTGCTCCATCAGTTTATTCATCAGGAGATAGAAGGAGATGAGCTGTTGACGATTGTAGATAAAAACCTACCTGCTTCAGAATCACCACGGATGGACAATGGTCTTGATGGAGCGAGGCAGTCGATTTCTATGGGAATTGCACTGTGGACCGAAAGACCAACAGTTATTTGAGCAGGGGTTGAAAGTCGTGAGCGTTGGTGATTGACCAAACCGGAAGCCTCAATCTCTTAACCGATGGAGAACGACGATATGGCAACCTGCTGTTTGAGATCTGCCATGAGGTGATCCGCACGGGGCGACCGGGACGTCCACCAAAGGGGTTGCAAATTTCAATGCTTCTGGGGGACATCGTAACGAGCGCCTTTCGGCGTAAAACCAACACCTATGCGTTCATCTCGCAAAAACCTTCAAAGAACCCTTGATGTCTACTGGTTAGTACACAACTGTGTACGAGTTCATTTTACCACAAAGATTGTGCCTGCGGTGAAGTTAGGCATTTTGGAGGTGGGCATATCTTGGTCGCAGTTATTCACAATTCGATATGCTCTGTAAACAACTAATGTCAAAACTTTTCGCTTCTCACTCGGCGGAACCAGTGCCGACTTTCGGCAATCTTTACATTTTTTGTCCTGTACTTAGATTGCCCAGGCCCGGGGTTGGAAACCAGGAAGTAAAGATTATGAGTTTTTGTATTTCTCCTGGATCAGCTTTGGAGAATGGTTACAAGATTTAGTTGATTTAAATGGGAATGGTCAGATTGAACTCAGTGAATGGTTAGAATGCCTCGATAAGCGTTTGGATTATGATTTTTCTGAAGCCTTTATCAAGCTCATTGATGGCAATGAAGATGGCAAAATTGTGATAGATGAACTTAGACTATTTTATCAAGCTTACCAAATCGATACAACTCATATAGAGGAAGCTTTTGAAACTCTCGATCTCAATCTTGATAGTTCTATTTCTAAAGAGGAGTTCAAACAAATCTTCGAACAATTTTTGTATAGTGAGGATGTGCAAGCACCTGGAAATTGGTTTTTAGGTGTTAGTTTAGCGAAGCAGCTCTGAAGTTTTGGGTAGTTTGTTACATTAGTCATTGGTCATTAATTATGGCTATTTAGTTTTAAAATTCCCACTCATGGTGAACCCTAGGGCGATCCGAACGTGCGATCGCACCATAAGAACCTGCCGCAAAGTTGAGACTTCACCGGACTGGAACCCCAATTTTCGGCAAACTACGAGCAATAATCACTAAGTGATCGCCAGACAGTAGTGTTTGATCTTTGGGGGGATTAATTAGGGTTTCCCGATCTCCATTGCTATTGCGCTCTATGGCGATCAAAGTTGTATCAAACTCCTCTTTCAACCGCTGAGCAGCTTCCCAGAACGAAATGTCAACCCACCTCTGTGGTAAAACAATTTTGTAGAATTGGTTTCCCACTTGCACAGTTAGCAACTCTGACAGCACGTCCACAGCCCCTAGGTTCCGAGCTGAGGTAGCAATTAAGTGACTGGCTAGTTCATCAACAACAACGACATCTTCAACGCCAGCTACTCGCAGTTGGACATTGTTTTTCCGGTCAAGGAGTTGAGCACAAGTGTAGATTCCGGGTTGGAGTTTTTCAATGGTCAAGGCCGCTAGGACTGTCCGTGCATCCCGGTCTTGGTCACTTCGAGGATGGGTAGAATCAGCCAGGAGGATTGCCCGTGAGGCATGATAGATCCCCACACTTTCGAGGACATCAATAGTCGTGTAATCACCAATATAGAAATATATTTGGGAACGGTTAACTCCCTTGAGTTCCGACTCTGGTGTGTCGGTAAACTCTGCCACAACCACCATTGGATAGTGCTTGAGCTCAGAGTCTGCCTGGAGTTCCTCAATTAGTAGGTGACCACCTCGGTTCCAGCCGCAGATAACAATGTGATTGCGCAGTTCATCTAGTTCCAAGTATTTCACCTCCATGACTGTTCTAAGTCGTTGCACCATCACGGCTGACACTACACCGGTGAAGACGGCAAACATGGTTAACCCCCCAATTACTACCATGAGGGTAATCAGACGTCCAGCATCAGTCTGGGGTTGACCACCAATAGGTTCTCCTGAGATTAGGGTAAAAAAACTCCACCATAAAGAGTCTCTTAGGGAAGCAAATGACTCATTCTGTCCTCCCTCCAGTAGATAAATCCCTAAAGCACCGACTAATGTAATTAAGCCGATAATCAGAAAAACTCCAATCTGAGCACTAATACTGGCAGCGAGTGAGGAAGAGATGCGGTTGAGGTTACGGTTTACCAAAATTCCGACTCTGAGCAGCCTTAACATCCGTAACACTCGCAATAAGCGGAATGCCCGTAACAAAGGCAGCACAGCAATAATATCCAGCCAGTAGTGACGCAAGAACCGACGTTTGTTTCTTGCCACTAGGTAGCGGATCGTTAGTTCTATGATAAATATACCCGTGAGTAGCTCTTCGCTTACATAGACCACTCCATGAATGAAACTTGCACCCTCCAGACTTGCTTCAAAAACCACTAGAACTACCGAAAGTAGAATTAGCAGAATGAGGGTGAATTCAGTTTGGGGAGCGTGAATGAACTGGTCAAGACGGGATTTGAGGGTTGATGACAAGTTAAAGTATTCTATATTAAATGGAATTTATTCCATTTAATATTAATAATTTTTAATGTCCAATTTCCACAGGTTTTATCCTAGCCGGTTGTAGTACCCTCGAAAACTCTTAAGAGTCAGTATCAATTAACTCAATCTTCCTACCAGCGGGGGGATTAAACCTAGGCGGCTCTAGCTGAGTCGGTGGTTTTACGATACCCGACGGTGAGGTAACTTCCGGTGGTGGAACCACAATTGGGAAGGAGCGGGCTGGTGGTGATGGTGGTTTTACCACTGATGGTGGAGAGGGAACTGGTTTCGGGATCACCACTTGTGGGGTAGATGGAACCGGAACCGGTCTTGGTCGTCTTACGGGTACAGGAGGTGGAGGAGGTGGGGCTAAAATCTTCCGCCATGATTGCATTTGCCGTTGCGCTTCCTGGTAAGGGCGAGTACCAGACGGAACGATGTTTGCGATCGCAATTGCTTCAGAGAGGTTATAGGCAGAACGACTTCTGGCTATGGATAGGATTTTGTAACTCCAGCGATTGACTACTGTTCTCGCTTCGCTACGGGATTTGGTTGAGGTTGGCACTTGCCTAGCTACTCGAATCGCTTTTCTTAGGGCTTGTGGAGTTCCAGCCTCAGCAATTTGGTAAGCTTCCCGTAAACGCTGCTGACCCTCAAGTTCTAACTTCCAGCTTCTGACTTTGCTTTGGGCTTCATTGTACAGAGCCCGACCTGCCTTAATTTGTTCGGCAGTTGCCACGGCAGCATATAGATCACCCCGGATTGCCAGAGTGCGTGCTTGGTCTAAATAAGGTTGGTCTTCTTGCTGCTGGATACTTCTAGACCACTGATTAATTTTAGTTTGAGCTTCCTGGTAAAGACTACGACCTCGGGAAATTTTACGGGCTTCTTGAACAGCAGCTTGCAAAGAATCGATGCTCCCATAACTAGCCAGTTGTGTTGCCCGCTCCAGGAATGGTCTGTCTTCGATCAGCTGAATTTGACGAGTCCAATCTCGAATTTCGTCCCGTGCTTCCTGATAGCGGGGATTACCACGAGGGATCTGTTCCACTTCAGCCACTGCCAGTCTTAAGTCACTGGCTAAACCCGAGGTAGCATAGGTTCGGGCTCGCTCTAGTCGCGCCACATCTTCTACTTCTCGTTGCCAACGGCTAATTAATTGCTGCCCTTTCTTATATAGGGGACGTTCTGATCCGAGCTTTTGGGCAGATGCGATCGCTTCTTCTAAATCCCAGGTTGTACCGGACTCAGCACGAGATAGGGCATGAGCTAGGTCAATTAAATCAGATTTTAGTTCAGGTACTTTAATGGTTTCCGGAAGTTTATAGGCAATGTCAAGAACTTCGGACCATTTACCTTGCTCTAGCTTGTTCTGAGCAATCTCCACCAGCTTGTTGCCAGAGTCTTTTATTAAATCCTGAGCTTCTTTGTAGGCATAACTTTGCTCTGTGATTTCCTTAGCTTTTTCAATAGCTTTCAGAATCTTCTCTATATTGCCACTTCTACTCAGCTCATAAGCCTTATCCAGCTTAGCCGAGTCTTCCCGTCCCATTTTAATCTTATCCGTTAGCTGGTTATACTTAGCCGTAGCCCAGTAGTCATTGTCCACATAGGTCAATCGTACTGCTTCGCGAAATGCTAAGTTCCAGTTTGATAACCTCAACTGTTTTTCTGCTTGCTCATAAACTCCCTCTGCCCTTGACCAGATTTTCTGCCAACGTTTTACCCGTTTTTGTACTATCGCCCCAGCTACAGATTTTGAAGGAATACGTTTAGCAATCTTAAGAGCTTCATTGAACTGACCAGCTTGAAACTTAGCTTCCCCAATCTCCAGGATTGCCTGTGACCACTCTTCTATATATTGGTTAACTTGTGGGCGTAACGGGTGATCTTCGGGCAGGGCATCGACTAATGCGATCGCTTTTAGCAACTGGGGGACAGTTTCCTGATTTGCTGCCACCTGAGCACAAGATAGGCGCATCGATGCTGAAGCCGTTGGCCAAAACACAGCACGGCAGTTTGGTACAGCTGGCAACCTCAACAACATCATTGCTGAAGCAAATCCAGCACTACCGAAAAGCAACACAACTAAAGCTGACCAAAACTGCCAACTGTGAGGCAAGAGGTTTTTTACTCCAGTAGTTTTTCCTGAGCGAGCTTGTCTCGGGGGAGTTTGTGATTTGTTTAATCCAGAGTTAGCTACTGGTTGACCAACCCCAAATTTTTCAGATTGCTGGGGGGGCTGTGTCGATGGGTTTCCTAGGTCAGGATAGTTTACGATCGGTTGAGTAACCGGTTCGCTATGGTTAGGTTGCCATCCATTAAACTTACCTGAACTTGAACCATTTGACGTTGGCCAACGGTCTGGAAATTCTCTATTTCTGGTCATAATTCACTTCCACACTCCCTACACCGCAAGACAGCAGGTTGTTTACAGCAACCTCAGTTGTTGAGATTTTACCCACCTTACACATATAGAGTCTACACCCTATCTTATAGTAGTGTTCTTATAATTCTGGTTGAGTTTATATGCTGATCCATATTTCTTGCAATCCTTTACAAGTCAGGATTCTAATCTTCCAGTTACAATAGGAAGTCCAGTAGCTACCCAGTTTACAATTCTTTTATCAATTGAGAGAGTTGATCGGGATTGGCATGATAGACCTCTGAGCAAAAATGACAAGTTGCCTCAGCTCCACCGTCTTTTTCTATCATATCCTGAAGTTCCTCTTTTCCGAGCATTTTCAGAGCCCCCAACATCCGGTCAAAGGAGCAACCACAGTTAAAATGGAGCATCTGGGTTTCTGGAAAAATCACTAGCTCCATATCCCCCAGCAACTGTTCAAAAATCTCTGGTAAGGTCTGGTTAGCTTGCAGTAGCGGTGTAAAACCTGATAGTTTAGTAATGCGAGATTCCAAGGTTTGAACTAATGCCTCATCCGTTGCTGCCTTAGGCATAACTTGGATTAAAATCCCCCCAGCTGCAGTTACCCCTTGAGCACCTACAAATACACCAACCACCAACGCTGACGGGGTTTGTTCCGAATTTAGCAGATAGTTAGCGATGTCATCACCTATTTCACCAGAAACCAACTCTACTGTACTGGAATAGGGATAGCCATAACCCACATCCCGAACCACGTATAGGAAACCATCCCTACCAACAGCACCACCCACATCTAATTTTCCCTGCTTATTCGGTGGCAGTTCAACCTCTGGGTTATCTACATAACCCCGAACTTTACCATCTAATCCTGCATCCACCATAATTCCACCCAGTGGACCATTGCCGTTGATCCGAATATTGACCCTCGACTCGGCTCGCTTCATACTAGAAGCGAGCAGAAGACCTGCAGACATGGTACGACCTAGGGCAGCCGTTGCCACATAGGATAGTTGGTGACGTTGTCTAGCTTCTTCGGTCAGGCGTGTAGTAATCACACCAACTGCGCGAATACCCCCTGAAGCTGCTGTGGCGCGAATTAACTGGTCAGCCATAGAAAACTCTTACACTTCTTAATATAATTAATGTTTATTTTACAAATTATCGAGAAAGTATCGAGCCCCTTGCTTGCCCTATCCCTTTAGCCTAGGGATGAAAACAACAGACGGGATTTATCCCATCTGTTCATTCACACTAATCACAAATATTTCCTACGAATAAGGACGATCTAACCAAAATGCTAGGAATCTTTCAAAAAAGTCATCTGAGGATTGAAGTCGAAGCACCACACACTGTTATCCGGGACAGTCTGCTCTATACGGAGCAACTGCACCAGTGGTTGTGGCCGGAGAATTTATCTTCCGAGTTACCCGAACAGCTAGATTTAGGATTGACCTTTACTTCTTCCATCGGGCCAGTAGCAGTACAACACAACGTTGAGCTTGTTCAGTCGAACTGTTTAAGACTGCTCTTGAGTCAGGGAATTGATGGTTATCATGAATGGTATTGGGGAGATGGTTGGGTACAATCTCGCCTAGAAGGGGTGTCTTTGTTACCCTTGAATTGGGGTCAAACCTTAAGTTTGCTGAGGCTACGTCAGTTTGTAGAGCAGCATAGAGCCTCTGACTCCTAACGTAAAAATTGATCTAAAGCCGCTTTCAACTCCTCAATTTCTACCTCAATGTTGCCCTGCTCAGCGGCTCGACCGATACACTCGCTTAAATGTTCATCCAGGATAATTCGTGCCACTTTATCCAAAGCCCCCCGAACTGCAGCAATCTGTACCAAAACATCAGGACAGGGGCGACTTTCTTGCACCATAGTCTTAATCCCTCGAATATGCCCCTCGATTCGAGACAGGCGATTGATAATTCGCCTCAGAGATTCTTCATCATGGACGTGACCATGAGTATGTTGACTATGGTTGTGATTCAGCTCTTGAGTCAGGGCATATTCCCTATCTTTCGAGATCATAGCGGTTTTATTAGTTTTATTAGTCCAAGGTTAACCAACTTCCTGGGTATATCATTATTGATAATTCTTAGCCTAACTTGTTCGGGTCTCTTGGGCTGATCACCCCTTGAGGTCAAGCTCTCTCAATCTTCTGGAACTAGCCCAGGTAGTACCAACGTCATAGGAATAACTCTTAAAAGAGCGATTAGATGCTTGTAGCAACTAATCTACAATCCTAAAAATCTGCCTCGAAACCCACTCCTGGCTGTGGGTGGGAGGAATCTCAGGGAAGCTAGACTTGAGTTAGGGGTTAATGCTAAGGGTCAGCAACAACTGACTAGTAACCACTAGCCGCCAAGTAAATCCCATGCTTAAAGGTGGTGGGATTGGCTTAGCAATACTATTCCCCAAAATTAACCAGAAGAATACGATAATACTATGTCATCAACTAAATTTTCGATTTGGCTTCGCTCAATTAGTAACTATCTCTTGGCTATCTTACTTGGAGTCTTATTGACAGTTGGCGTTTATCGTGTATCTCCCTCCAAGGCTGCTCCTGTACCCAGCACAGACTCAGTAACTCCCCCACTGATCGCCCAACAACTGCTGAATCCACAGCAAGCTAGTAATAGCAGTTTTGTAACAGCAGCGGTCAATCGGGTTGGAGCAGCAGTGGTGCGTATTGACACCGAGCGCACAGTTTCCAGGCGTGTCGATCCCTTTTTTGATGACCCCTTCTTCCGGCGCTTTTTCGGTGATGACTTTTCAACCCAAATTCCCCAAGAAAGACGTTTACAAGGTCAAGGCTCTGGCTTTATTATTGACAATAGTGGTATCCTACTGACCAATGCCCATGTTGTGGAAGATGCAGATAAAGTAACCGTTACCCTCAAGGATGGGCGCAAGTTTAATGGTAAAGTCAAGGGTGTGGATGAATTCACCGACTTAGCTGTTGTCAAAATTGACGGTACTTCCTTACCGATTGCCTCTCTAGGGGATTCGAGCCAAGTTCAGGTTGGAGATTGGGCTATTGCTGTTGGTAACCCCCTAGGGCTAGATAATACAGTGACTTTGGGAATTGTCAGCACCATAGGACGCTCCAGCGCTCAGGCAGGTATTCCCGACAAGCGAC
>NZ_JAAHHW010000185.1 GCF_010692325.1 Moorena sp. SIO3I8
GGAGATGGGGGGATGGGGTGGTGGGGAGATGGGGAGAGGGGGAGATGGGGAGATGGGGAGATGGGGAGATGGGGAGATGGGGAGATGGGGAGATGGGGAGATGGGGAGATGGGGTGATGGGGAGATGGGGTGATGGGGAGATGGGACATAGTTTTCTTAAAGGTAATTATCCAGACACTGACCTAAGACATTACTAATCTAGAAAAATCTACCTATGATGCCGATAAAATTTTTTAAACTAAAATAAAAAAAATAAATTAAAAATTTTAATTTATCTATATAAAAAATAAAACTATATACAGTGTTTTTAATAACTATAATATACACTGTTTTAGCATTTTATACTTCCCGATTCCCGATTCCCGATTCCCGATTCCCGATTCCCGATTTCCGATTCCCGATTCCCGATTCCCGATTCCCGATTCCCGATTCCCGATTCCCTATTGTATTTTATAGAATAAACCTATGGATCTAAAACTCCAAAATTGGAAGAAGTTCTGTCGATATTATTCAGGAGACTTGTATGGGATTTGGACTAGATACTCGAGGGCAGGAGACGTCATAGAATCTTGGCGCTGTATTAGAAGTTTTCGTCCCACAGCAGATTGTCGTGAAATACATCACCAAAATCACTATACTTATGCTAATGGCAAGACAGAAACAAAAACCTTTGGGCCCTACAAACAACCTATCACAACTGGCTTGTTTTTAGACAACGGCTTTTCCTGGGGTTCCACCACAGTAAAATCTGGCTCTACGTTTTTTTCCGATATATGTTTAAGGTATGAAAATAGTCGTGCTACTGCGATTGCCAAATACGATGAAAGTGGCAGCTTGAAACGCTTTACTGTGTTTCCGGAACACCTAGGACATTTCGTGAATGTGGCTACTCTACCTCCCGCCCATCAAATTAGTAGCGACTGGCAAGGAACAGTCCAAACAATAACCCCGGACTGGCAAATTTCAGCCCCAATAGTAACCTCATGGCAACCCTTAGACGATTTACCTGAAGATTACCTGAGGTTACACTTTACTAACGGTATTTCAATCAGTTGTCCGGCACAGGTAGAGAGTGGAAAAGCGTTTTTTGTGGCAGTGGATTGGCTGGTTAACCAGACTTTATTGCAACGAGGCACTCGCCACTATGATCAATCGGGCTTTAGCAGTTTTACCCTAGAAGTATTTAGAATTTAGTCAAACTATGATAAAAAATATATTTAAAAATACTCTTAAGCCCCAAAAACTACTTTTTTCCGATTCCCGATTCCCGATTCCCGATTCCCGATTCCCAATTCCCGATTCCCGATTCCCGATTCCCGATTCCCGATTCCCGATTTAACACTAATTAACTAGTTAAGTCAGCCAGTTACTCTAACTTCATAGTTCACGGTTCCTAGCCAAGACATCCCAGGTATTTGGTATGGCTTGAATTTAAAACTATCTAAGTTTCCATACTTTACTATATGCTTGATAAAATGTTGGGAACCTTTAAAAATATCCACACTATTAGGTATAGAGTTATCTTCTGATCCTAAATTTAGAGGTAATTTAGCTAAATCCTTGAGAGACTTTAAGGATTCATAGGCTGAAGAAAACTGAATATAGGTAGAAATAGCGCTACGCATTTTTGAATCAAGTCCAGCCGGATTCTTAAGTTTATCCTCTTCAATAACTGCACCAAAGCGCTTTTTAATAAACGTCCTAACGTTTTCTGAGTAGGACTTGGAATTATACTGATAAATCGCCTGAGTAATAGAAGATTGCTTACCAGAGTTAATCATCTTCCCTACCACGTAAGCTGCAATATCCGCAGTATAATCAGAATCTCTGGCTAACCTATCCAAAGCTTCTTCGACACTGTTAACATCTATGTTGTCATTGGGGTCTCGATAGGCCACAATAGCCGAACCAATATCTCCAGCCCATGAGGTATGGTCACCAGTCCAACTAGTGAAATCTGACCATTGGAATCCAGGCTGATCAATTTGATCAGAAAGGGAACCGATAAAATGGCCAAAGTCAGTAATTTCACCACTTAATACTAATTCATTGATATTGAGTTTTCCCTCAAATTCATCTCGAATATACTCTTGGTGATACCCCGTAGCTGTACTCCATAACCGACTAGTATATTCCTTCTTAGTGTACCCACGCAAATGATTAACAATTTCATAAGCGGATTTACCAGGGTTCTCACTTTCAATTTTCTCGATGAATTGCAATGCTTCTTGTAGTTTAGACATAGGTTTAAACTAGATTAATCCCTCTTAGTCATACTGTAACCTACGTCTTGGAGTTGTTAGATTCCGGATTTGTTGGGCAGATTTAGGTCTGAAGGTTGTCAGGTTGTCAGGTTGAAGGTTGAATGGTTGAAGGTTTAAGGTTGGATGGTTGAAGGTTGGATGGTTGAAGGTTGTTCGCGTAGCGTGGCCAATAGGCCAAGGTTGGATGGTTTAAGGTTGTTTGGTTGTTTGGTTGTTTGGTTGTTTGGTTGAACGCGATGGACTTCGTCCCGCAGTCGAGCGATCGCGTGGCCAATAGGCCAAGGTTGTTTGGTTGAAGGTTGTTTGGTTGAAGGTTGTTTGGTTGTCAGGTTGAACGCGATGGACTTCGTCCCGCAGTCGAGCGATCGCGTGGCCAATAGGCCAAGGTTGTTTGGTTGAAAGTTTTAAAGTTTAATAACCTGTAACCTGTAACCTGTAACCGCGTCACCTGTAACCTGTAACCTTTAACCTTCAACCGGTTAACCTTTAACCTTCAACCTTGGCCTATTGGCCACGCTACGCGAACAACCTTCAACCTTGGCCTATTGGCCACGCTACGCGAACAACCTTCAACTTTAAATTTTCAACCTTTAACCTTCAACCTTTAACCTTCAACCTTGGCCTATTGGCCACGCTACGCGAACAACCTTCAACCTTGGCCTATTGGCCACGCTACGCGAACAACCTTCAACCTTGGCCTATTGGCCACGCTACGCGAACAACCTTCAACCTGACAACCGCATTACAAAATAAAATTGCTGTAATCTATCGCATCGCAGCAGCAGGGGGCAAAACCAAGTTAGGGTTTGACCCCTGCCCATGACCGTTAAGGGTGTCATTGTCGGGATTATCTTGGAGTAAAGCCTCCCGAATCATCCGAGCAATCACTCGCTGTGCCAAACCACCAGCAATTTTTTGTCCCATTTCCTGGGTCTCCTGTTTTAGGAACACTTGAGGAATAACTGGCAACAATTGCATTAGGTCAAAACCAGGAGTGTCTTGTAAAATTTGCCAAATCCGTTGGATATTCTCAGTACTTTCGGGTTTATCTTCTGGCTTCTTGTCTTGATTATCTTGATTATTTATTTCTAAGCCTAGACGTTCCTGCAAGGCATAACTGACGTTATCCAATGTCCGCCTTCCAAAGCTATCGATAGCCTTGACAATCTCATTGACCAAGTGCTCCCGAATGAAAGCTCCTCGCTCTGAAAAAATAAAGTCTAGGGTCTGATCTAAGACTTGGTTGATATCATAATCTGGAGAATTTCCAGCATTACGCAACAGGTTTTCCAGACGGTTCCAACGGAAACCCTCATCCTTGAACAGTAAATCCCTCAAGGATGCCCGTAATTCTGGTGATGAATCCGTCAATAGGCGCTTGGCTACATAAGGATAGGCTTTACTGAGTACTTTGAAATCTGGCTCAACATTAATGGCAATCCCTTCTAAGGTGACTAGGGAGCGAATAATCAGAGCATAGTAAGCGGGTACCCGGAAGGGATACTCATACATCAAAGCTGATAACTGGTCAGTGATACTCTTGAAGTTGAGTTCTGCCACACTAGCTCCTAAGGCGTTGTTAAAAACCTTGGCTAGGGCAGGAATAATTGGTGTCAAGTCTGTCTCTGGGGTCAAAAACTCCAACTTCACGTAGTCATTGGCCAAACCAGGGAAGTCACGATTGACCAGATGAACAACAGCTTCAATCAAACCATAGCGCTGATACGTCTTGACTTGGCTCATCATCCCAAAGTCAATATAAGCCAGCTTGCCGTCAGAGGTAGCTAACAGGTTTCCAGGGTGAGGGTCAGCGTGAAAGAATCCGTATTCCAGTAGCTGTCGCAAGGAACAGTTTACCCCAACTTCAATCAAGTGCTTGGCATCAATGCCTTGAGCCTTGATTTTCTCCATATCCGTCAGCTTACTACCCGTTATCCATTCCATAGTCAGGACACGACGCCCAGTGTAGTCCCAGTAAATTCGGGGAACATAAATTTCCGGTAGTTTGCCGTAAAGCTTGGCAAAGCGTTCAGCATTGCGCCCTTCATGCTGATAGTCCATCTCTTCAAAGATACGGGCACCAAACTCATCCATGATGGCAACCAAGTCACTGCGCACCCGCTTGACATTGGTTTGTACCCACTGTGCAACAAGGCGTATAATGTATAGATCAAGCGTAATTTTATGTGCCAATCCTGGTCGTTGTACCTTGACCGCAACAGTTTCGCCAGTTTTAAGTTTGCCCTTATAGACCTGTCCTAAGGAAGCCGCTGCCACAGGCTTTTCAGTCAGTTCAGCGAAAATATTTTCCGGGCGATCGCCTAATTCTTCCTCGATAAATTTATAAGCCACCTCATTCTCAAAAGGTGGGAGTTGGTCTTGTAGCAGCGTCAACTCATCCAAGAAAACTTGTGGGACTAAATCCGGTCGTGTGGAAAGAGCTTGTCCGATTTTAATGTAAGCTGGTCCTAGATCGGTTAAAATTTCCCGCAGTTGAATCGCTCTGGCTCGGTTCTCGGTAACATCCCGACCGCGAAACCGATCCCACCACAGACCGAGAGCAAACGATATGAATGACCAGATAATGCTGAAAGACCGCCGTAGAATTAGCAGGTATGCCCTCTGGTACTGGGCTGCGATCGCCGACGGGTCGTAGCGTGGTTTGTCTGTTTCCAAGACAGAGGATCCCGTTGTCGAGCTCAACTCTTCCTCAACTGAGCTATTGCTGCCCGACACTGGCACCAATGACTTGTCCGCATCAGCCTCTGAGTCTAGTGCTTGATGAGAAGTTGGGGAAACTGTTTTAGGATTCATAAGAAGATATTTCCGACGGACCAACAGAAGCGATTCTGTAAACTATTGTAACAAAAGGGGGATATCATTAAAACTTAATAAAGGTTCGGCAATCTTCATACCACAATGGTGGAATAACCCATTCCTGGGTAAGAATACTGATTTTTAGTGGACAATTGACGATATGGTTAATGGTGAACGGTCAACGATTACTAGAGTTAACCCTTAGACTTCAATTGGGTATTAGGGTGTGACTTTTCCTAAATTGTTACCAAATGTGTTTAAGATCACAATTTTCCCAACAGTGAATTTTGCTCAATGTTACTTTATTTGCGAATTCACAACTTTGCCTTAATTGACCACCTAGAAGTGGAATTCGGTGCTGGTCTAAATGTATTGACTGGGGAAACCGGTGCGGGTAAGTCCATTATTTTGGATGCCATTGACATTGCCCTGGGGGGAAAAGTCACCAATCGGCTTCGCACAGGGACTAAACGGGCTTTGGTAGAAGCAACATTCTCGGTAGATAACCCCTTGATTGCTTGGTTGAGTGAGCAAGAGATTGACTTACTTGATGAAGCGGATTTGGTCTGTAGCCGGGAGATTACCGCAACAGAAAAAGGCATGCGATCGCGTTCTCGGGTCAATGGCACGATAGTCAATCGGCAACTGATGGAGGGACTGCGTGAGCGCTTGGTAGAAATTACTGCTCAGGGTCAAACAATACAGCTTATTATGCCAGCACGCCAACGAGGGCTACTCGACCTTTACGGCGGTTCCTCTGTGATCCAGCAGCGAGATCGAGTGGCATCTGCCTACATGGCTTGTCAAGAGGCCAAGAAAGCTCTAGAAACACAGCAAAAGTCTCAGCAAGAACTCCTACAACGTCTAGATTGGTTGGAGTATCAAATTCAAGACCTCAGTGGTGCCAACCTTACCGCTCCTGACGAACTCGAACAGCTAGAACTTGAACACCAGCGTCTGAACCATGTGGTGGAACTCCAGCAGAGGAGTTACCAAGTCTATCAAGCACTTTACCATAATGATCACGGGACAAAAGCAAGTGCTGACTTATTGGGTCAAGCGGAAAGTACCTTGCAGGATATGGTAGACTATGATAGTCAATTGCAACCTCTGCTAGACCTAGTCAGTGGAGCATTGGCTCAAGTGGCGGAAGCTGCCCATCAGATTAATGCCTATGGAGATGGACTAGAGACTGATCCGGAACGTCTTCAAGTGGTGGAGGAAAGAATTGGGGTTCTCAAACAAATTTGCCGCAAATATGGACCAACCCTTGCTAAGGCAATCGCTCACTATGAGACCCTACAGGCAGAACTAGAAGAATTAGGCAGTGAAGGTGCATCTCTAGAAGAGTTAGAGAGAAATTATGCCTTGAGGAAGTCAAACGTGACCGATGAATGTGATCAACTGACCAAATTGCGGTATAGGGCTGGGTCAGAACTGGAAAAACAGCTGGTTAACCAGTTAAAGCCCTTGGCTATGGAGAAGGTAAAATTTACAGTGGAAATCAGCCCCATTGTCCCCACGGCAGCTGGTGCCGATCAAGTCACCTTTTACTTCTCTCCCAACCCCGGAGAACCCTTGCAACCTCTTGCTAAGACGGCTTCCGGTGGAGAGATGAGTCGATTTTTACTGGCACTGAAAGCCTGTTTTTCCAGCAGTAACCAGCCAGGAACAACCTTAATTTTTGATGAAATTGATGCTGGGGTGTCTGGTCGGGTAGCAGGAGCGATCGCAGAACGACTCTACCAACTCAGTCAACGCCACCAAGTTCTTTGTGTGACTCACCAACCGTTAATTGCTGCGATGGCAGACCAACATTTTAGGGTGGATAAACAGGTGATTGCTCAACCGATTTCTAGCATTTTGAAACAACCATCTTCCCCTCAAGGTAACCGGTCTGGCAGTACTCAAGTAGTTACCCAAATCCCGGAATCTGGAATGCCCGAGCTTCGAACTGTAGTAAGGATTAGCCTCCTGAATCATCCCCAAAAGCGGCAGGAAGAAATCGCTCAGTTAGCTGGTGGACAGTCGGCTCAAGACGCTATGAATTTTGCGGCTTCCTTGTTGTCCCAAGCTGCTAGCTGGCGTAAGACATGCACAGTGGGAAGACAGGACTAAGGCCAAAGGCGTTGCGTCAGTCTTTGAATGAATAGGAGTAGAGTGGGCATCCTGCCCGCCCCAAAAGATCGCCGAACAGGCAAGATGCCTATTCTACAAAACTCTTAAAATCATTCCATTATTAAGCAACGCCAGGCCAAACAGCTAAATGTTAAAACTTGTGAGGTTGTGATGCATTAGTTTAATAGTTGGATCGCAATTGATTAATTAAGCTACTGACAAATTAATCTAGAATGCACTATAATAATCCAGTCAGGCCATATTTAACTCTCAATCAGACAGAAAAAATCTACTCTCCGGGCCAGCAGAGAAGGTGCTATCTAGGTAATCAACAGATTAGCCTTAAACCCAGATCAATTCGGTTAACTGGCTCTGACGAGTCAATAAGTATCAATCTAAGAGTCAATAAGTATCAAAAAGACGCCATCATTAGATCGCTTCAGCCAAACAAAAGCTTTAGCGCAGGATAATTCTATGGTAGCTGCATCTGTTTATCAACACAATTCAAATCAGGTGGAAAAGGGGAGCATATCTGAGGCAAATTCCTCAGCAGCAGGTTCGCTAGTTGCGGCGGGACAAATGATATCTAACTTCCTGGCACTTTTAAACCGGGAAAGTTTAAAACAAGTAGTCCCAGATGTAGAAAGCTCACTCCACATCGTCAATCAAACCCTGTCGATGCTGGAAGCTCTACTGGAAAACCAAGATTTTGAGAAGGTTCTCCTGGAGATTTTGACTGCGATTACTATCAAGACGGCAGAGTTAATGAAGGCCGACCGAGTAACAATATTTTTTCTGGATGAAGACAAGAAGGAACTTTGGTCGGTAGTGGCAAAGGGAGAGGGAAACAACACCTTAGGAGAACTGCGATTTCCAGCTGATCAGGGCATTGTTGGTGAAGTAGCTACTTTCAAACGGGTGGTTAACGTTCCCTACGATTTTTATGATGACCCTCGTTCTAACACTGCCAAAAAGTCTGACAAAAAAACTGGATATCGCACCTATACCCTGCTAGCATTGCCCCTGTTGAATCGACAGGGAGATTTAGTTGCCGTAGTCCAATTACTCAATAAGGTCAAAAATTCCTATACACAGAACGCTTCCTTAAACGATAAAATTGACCGACAGGGCTTTACTGAGGAAGATCAAAAACTGTTTAAGAATTTTGCCCCTTCGATGCGGCTGGTTCTAGAATCTTCCAAGTCGTTGTACGGAGCTACCCAGAGACAAAGAGCAGCAACAGCACTGATCAAAGCTACAGAATCCCTCAATCTCAGCAGTTTGGATCTAGAAGAAACCCTCACGCGGGTGATGGATGAGGCGAAAACGCTGATGAAAGCCGACCGTAGTACCCTGTGGCTAATTGACCGAGAGCGTAATGAACTGTGGGCGCAAATTCCCCAAGCGGATGGTTCCTCCCAAGAAATCCGGATCCTAATGGGGGTTGGCTTTGCCGGCAAGGTAGCTCAAAGCGGTGAAGCTCTAAATATTCCTTTTGACCTATATGATCATCCCAATTCTGACAATTCTAAAAAAGTTGATCAGGAATCTGGTTATCGCACCTGTAGCCTGTTGTGTATGCCAGTGTATAACTCCAATCAAGAGTTAATAGGTGTAACCCAGCTAGTCAACAAGAAAAAGACCGGTGATAATGATCCTTACAATCCGAATGATTGGCCTGAAGCTCCGGAATGCTGGCAAGCAAGTTTTAATCGGATTGATGAAGAATACATGAAAGCCTTCAATATTCAAGCTGGGGTAGCCATACAGCGAGCGAAACTGTTTGCCACCATCAAACAGCAGGAACAAATTCAGCGGGATATGCTGCGCAGCCTCAGTAATGGGGTTATTTCCACCGATAAAACCGGTAAGATTATCGCTACCAATGAAAGTGCCAAGAAATTGCTGGGGTATGACCATGGAGACAGCTTGGAGGGGTTATCGGTTAGTCAGTTTATTAACATCAAAGGGGGAAATTTTGCTCAATGGCTCCAGAACGCTTTAACTGCCAAGACAGCAAAAGACAGCCGTCAGTACTACCCCGACCAAACCCTGATCTCCCAGGGGTTAGAATCAAGCAAGCATTGTGTGAATCTTTCGATTAACTCTATTGCTGATGCCAGCGATCAAACCCATGTCTATGCTGCATTGGTAGTCATGGATGACATTAGTGATGAAAAACGCCTCAAGACTACCATGTATCGCTATATGAC
>NZ_JAAHHW010000186.1 GCF_010692325.1 Moorena sp. SIO3I8
GTGGATGTTGGGGAACAACCCTATCTAGCTGAACACTTTAAGCTAGTAGCAACCCCAGCACTGATTAAGATTAATCCGAAACCCAAACAAACCCTTGCAGGTAGTAATCTAGTTGCCCAGCTGAAGAACTGGTGGCCCCGCTGGCAACGCTCTCTAGAAGAAAACCAAACCCAACTTACCCAAGGATTCCCTTTACAACCAACTGTTAGCTCATCTAACTCCTCGGCTGAGACATCACCAGAGACAGCTGGTTCCCTGGCTTGTGCCTTGGAACTGATTCGACTGTCCGACGAAGTATTTCGCCTCAAGAAAGATAGAGAAGAATTGCTTGAGCAGCTGCAATTTAAAGACCAAGTCATATCCATGTTAGCTCACGACTTGCGCAGTCCTTTGACAGCAGCATCCATTGCCTTGGAAACCCTACAGCTAGAGCAACCAGTAGCCCAGAATGGCAGAAAATCTGGGCTGACGCCACAGCTAAAGGCACGGCTGTTTGAGCAAGCTCGTAATCAATTGCGCACTATCAACCGGATGGTGGTGGATCTGCTGCAAGCTAGGAAGGGAAGTAATGCTGAATTCAACATCCGACCTCATAAGCTGAATTTTGGCAGACTTTGCCAAGACGTTCTAGTTCAGATGCATGAACAGTTTCAGCTCAAAGCTCAGGTTCTGCAAACCGACATCCCACAAGACTTGCCTCCTGTCTACGGCGATGAAGAATTGGTGCGTCAGGTGCTAATTAACCTGCTGGATAATGCGATTAAGTATACTCCCAAAGGGGGGAAAATTGCTGTGTCTAGCATCCACCGTACTACCCAGAAAGTTCAAGTTAGCGTTTGCGACAATGGTCCTGGTATACCACAAGAAAATCGCGATCGCATTTTTGAAAACCACTTCCGCCTTAAGCGAGACGAAGCTATAGAAGGCTATGGGTTGGGCTTAGCCCTATGTCAAAAGATTATCCGTGCCCACTATGGTCGCATTTGGGTTGATTCACCTATCAAGGGTGGCAGCTGTTTTCACTTCACCTTACCGATTTATCGATAGGAAATGGGGTTTAAGGTTTAAGGTTTAAGGTTTAAGGTTTAAGGTTGTTTTCTTGAACTGATCAGGTAATCGCTGTTCAGTCTTGAGAGCGCAAAGCCGCAATAATCTGAGTATTGGCTTTGGGGAAGGGAAACTGATCTACTTCATCTAAGGTTACCCAGCGAATCTCATCACATTCAATAGGTTGCGGAACACCACTGAGATGGCGACAGTGGTGTACACTTAGCACAACACGAAAGTGGCTGTAGGCGTGATTAATTGTGATCAGGTGTTCACCAACCTCAATCTCAATGCCCAATTCTTCCTGAATTTCCCGTTTAATACATTCCGGAACAGTTTCACCAAGCTCAATTTTGCCACCAGGAAACTCCCAAAGACCACCCAATAAGCCTTTTGCAGGTCGGCGGTCGATTAGAATTTGTCCCTGGTCGTTCCAAATCACAGCGACACCGATATTTTTTGTGGGTAGGGGAGAAGATGGTTCACGCATAGGTATTTCAGATTGAATACCATGATTGTAAGCCTGACAGTAAGTTTTCCAGGGACAATCAGGGCAATTGGGAGTTTTCCGAGTACAGATAGTTGCTCCCAAATCCATTATTCCGTAGGTTTTACTCTCGAGGATGTTGATGATCCAGTAAGGCTTCTGATAGCTTCCATAATTGTTGAGTGGCTTTGGCAGGTGGTATCGACAATGCTACCAATCGTGCTATTACTCGTTTAACATTACCATCGAGAATAGGCACTGGCTGATTGAAGGCAGCGCTGAGAATACCACCTGCTGTTGTTCTACCAATCCCTGATAATGCTAAGACCTGGCTCAGCTCTTGGGGAAAAACGCCACCATGACACTGCATAATTGTTTTAGCGCAGGCGTGCAAGTTGCGAGCACGGGAGTAATATCCCAGACCCTCCCAAGCTTTGAGGACTTGCTGTAAATCAGCAGATGCCAGATGTTCGAGGGTGGGAAATTGCTCCATCCAGCGGTGATAGTAGGGAATGACCGTTTTGACCTGGGTCTGCTCTAGCAGAATTTCAGACACCCAGATGCTATAGGGTTCCCAACTTCGTCGCCAAGGTAAATCTCGACCAGCTCTGGTATACCAGTCCAAGAGTGATCTTCTTTGTTCCGATACTTTTTAGCTACCAAAGTCTATCAAGATAAACTTTAGCCCGCCAATGCAAGCTGATTCGAACGCCAGGGGGTATCTCCCAAAGCACAAAGAAATATTCCTCGTGCGCCATTAAATTTCTAGAACCAGATCCAATGTCACTACAAAACCCTTGGTTTTCGGGAAATATTAATTAAGACAAGGTCGTGGCACTAATATAATAGTTAAAGTATAGCAAATTACTTGAGGCAATGGCCAACCTTTGTGATACTTTTGCCTACTGTCCACTAACCTCAATAATAGAAACCGACAGACTCAGGTGATGATCTGCCGATATTCGATTGGGCATTTTCTATCAAAAATCTATAGATTCAGCCCTATGGGGCCAAGGTTTGACTAATCTTCCTCCACAGATTGAGATTCAGCTATTTGCAAAGACTTGTCAAAAACCATACGTTGTTCAGCGTTCCTAAGGAAATAGCCGCTAACCATGGCTGAAGCCAAAAGGCGACCTAGATTCTCACGGCTAGTACTGATAGTTACGCCAAAGTCTTGGGAAGGCAAGTTTCCCAACATTCCCATAATATTGTTTTCCATCACCTGATAGACTTCCGAAGACGTTGGTCTAGACAGCTGGGTAATGGTTTCTGGACTCATTGATTGAACATACTGCCAGAGTAAATTATTGTCAGAATCTTTATCAAAGAATTCAGGAACATGATTGGGATTGGATGCGTTATTCACCGTTTTACCTCCTAGCGATGGCTAATTCCGGTTTTTCTACTAGAGTCGGCAGCCAATGATGATGTTTATCTGTTTAGCTCTACTGCTTCGTATTTGTAATTACTTTAACAGGCAAGTGACCATGGCAAAGTAGGTGGAACCGAACCATCTAGGATCTGATTTTCTCACCTATTGGTCATTAGTCATTGGTGATTGTAGCTAATGACTAATGACTAATGACTAATGACTAAACCGACTCAGAAAAAATTAACTAGCTGGGATATATTCCCGCATATCCCCTTGACGCTTACGAAGTTTAGCGATCGCTTCTCGTTCGATTTGTCGCACTCGTTCACGGCTGATGTTGAGGTGTTGACCAATTTTGGCTAATGTCATTGGTTCGTCCTCTGCCAAGCCATAACGGAGTCTCAACACCTGCCTCTGCTGCGGTGTCAAATCATCCATGAATTTCTCTAAGTCTAGCTGCATTAACGATTGAGTCACAAAGTCTTCTGGTCCAGGACCGGTGTCTTCGAGCAACTCAACTAATTCTGTATCTTTGTTATCCCCCACTCGCAACTCCAAAGAGAGGGGTTGACGTGCTTGCTCGAAGTACTCGCGCAATTGTGATGGTGTTAGGTTCAACTCAATTGCCAATTCTGAGATAGTAGCTGTTCGTCCCAGCTTTTGGGAAAGTTGGCGCTGGGCTTTTTTGATTTTGTTTAACTTCTCGGTAATATGGATAGGAAGGCGAATCGTGCGCCCTTTTTCTGCGATCGCACGAGTAATTGCCTGCCTTATCCACCAGTAGGCGTAGGTAGAAAAACGATAGCCTTTGGTAGGGTCAAATTTTTCTACACCCCGCTGCAAGCCGATGGTTCCCTCTTGAATCAAGTCCAGCAACTCGAGATTACGCTTAATGTATTTCTTTGCCACTGCCACCACCAATCGCAAATTGGCTTCCACCATCTTGCGTTTAGCGGATTCACCAACAGCTATGCTAGACTTTAACTGAGAATCCGTTAGGCAAGATGCTGTTGCCCACTCAGAAAACGTAGGTTCACGACCCAGCTGTTGGACAAGGGACTCTTTGACTTCCTTTAAGGTTGTTAACTGTTTAACCTTTTTCCCGTAAGAAATTTCCTGCTCATGGGTCAGTAATGGTACACGACCGATTTCCTTTAAATAGGTACGAACTAAATCTGTAGAGTCCTGAGCGGTTTTCATTGAATTCGATGGCGTTATCAGTGAGATTTAAATTAAGAAAATTAAAGCAGACCATGCTGGTTTTCCAAACCAGATGATAAGCTTTGTGGGATTCCAGTTAAATTATTTTAATAAATTTTACATAACTTAACTAAATTCCCGAAGAAGGTGTAAGGTAAGATGACCCAAACAGTTTGGATTGCCAGACACGGAAACCGCCTTGACTTTGTTAACCCCGAATGGTTCAACAAGGCAGAGCGACCCTATGATCCACCCCTTTCAGTAGATGGGGAACTGCAAGCAGCGCAACTGGGTCAACGCCTTGTAGGAAAAGGAATTAGGCATATATTCGCCTCACCGTTTTTACGAACTGTCCAAACGGCTAACCAAGTCGCAGAAATTCTGGATTTACCTATTAAGCTAGAGTTGGGTTTAAGTGAATGGCTCAATCCTGAGTGGATGGCAACTGAACCAGAAAGACTGCCTAATGAAGTATTGCACAAGCAGTTTCAGCGAATTGACACCAGTTATACTTCCTGTGTAATCCCTGAATATCCAGAAACAAGTGTTGCTTTACTCAAACGAACAGGTGAAACGGCACAACGTATCACCGCTCAATTTTCAGAAGATTTACTACTGGTTGGTCACGGACCATCAGTAGTTGGAACCACTCAGGGACTAGTGGGTGCCACACAAAACATTAAAGCATCCTTGTGCTGTTTAGTTAAACTAGTGCGCCAAGAAAAACAGTGGGTGATGGAACTGAATGGAGATACCTCTCACCTGAGTCAGACAGAAGATGTCCTCCGGTTTAATTGAAGGGTATAAGCTTCGATAACATACAAAGTTGTTTTTGTCAATAGTCTACAGCCATAGTCTCCTTTGACTCATCATCTCACACTTCCCTTCGCCCAAGGGGCGACAGTGGCGCGAACGGGTAAGACCTAGGGCTAATCTGGCTGAGGGACGCGCTTTGACCCATAACCAATCACCAAAGACCAATGATACACTAACTGTTCGTGAATTTACAGGTGTCAAAATAGACAAACTAGCTAAGACACCGTAGTTTCCACGAGGGCTAGAAATTAAGACTGTGCAACAATTTAGGCATCTAGTGGTGGTATAACATCTTACCATCACCTAAGGTTGGGCGGCGAGTGTTGCCCCTATGTTCTTGGTATGGGCATGAATCGACGCCTTGCAATGGTCAGTGGTCAATGGTCAGTTGCATGCATGTAATTAGCACTTAGCCCATAGCTAAAAGCTAGTAGCTGCAAAACAACTGACACAAATTAACTAGCATGGACAACTGACCTCAAATCCCCCGAATTGATTGGTGGGGATGGGCTGAAAATTATGGTACAGCGTAGAATTGATGGCGGTTGCCTCTATGTCCAGTCTAGGCTAGACAGTTCCGCTCTTAGCTAATTTTATTGGTTATGTTACCTGAGCATAGACCCATGGAATCGAGCACTGGACATCAAAGAGTGGACTATCACCTCTTGAAAGTCCAAGCGGAAATGATTAACCAGATTGCCCAGGTTACAAGGGGGACGTTAGTCCTCAATGAATTGCTACCCACCATAGCTAATCAATTAGATCAAATCTTGCAAGTGAGTGGCTGTTTAATGTTTCCCACTCACGACCCTCCAGCTATGGCAACTCATCAAGTTAGCTTTCCCATTACCCAATCAGTGGAGAGTACAGGCGAGCCATGTCTGATCGAGGTATTTCGCCACCTCTTTCAGAGTTATCACTCCTGGCTAGCTCAGGGCAAACCGTTGATTATTCCTGAATCGGAGGGAAAACTCCCACCAGAACTGAAGGAATTAACCTATCCATGTGACCTCCGTGCCATCATGATGGTGCCACTGCTGCATGGGCAGTCTTGTCTAGGTAGTATGACCTTGTATCAGTGCGTACACGAACGAGAATGGACAGTCCAAGAAATTGCCTTTATCCGAGGGATCGCCGATCATTTTGCCATTGCCCTAACCCACCAAGAACTTGAGCAACTCTATCAAAAACAAAGCCAAGAACTTAAACAAAAAGAGTCTGCACTAAAAGTAAGCGAGGCTAGAAACCGAGCCCTCTTAGAAGCGATACCAGATGTAATCTTTCGTGTCAATCGGGATGGCTTTTACTTGGATTGGAAAGCGGCCATTGAAAACCCTGTGCTGTTTCTCAACAATAACTGTATTGGGAAACATTTACATAACTGTTTACCCACTGAGGTAGCAGGATTAATTTGGGAGCATGTGGAAATAGCCCTAGAAAGTGATGAGATGCAAGTTATTGAGTCCCCAGTCAGACAAGATGGTAAACTCCGCTACTTTGAGGCTCGTATTGTTAAAAGTGGGTTAGATGAAGTTGCTGTTATTGTCCAGGATATCACTGAGCGTATTGAAGCACGACTCACCCTAGCACAAGTCAATGATGCTTTGGAAGTCAGAGTTCAACAACGTACCGCTGCTCTGAGGAAAGCGAACCAAGCACTCAAGGGGGAGATTATTGAGCGCCAGAAGGCAGAAGAGCAGTTGCGGCAGAGTGAAGAGCGGTTTCGTAATGTCGTAGAAATTAGTAGCAATTGGATGTGGGAGATGGATGAAAATGCTGTCTATACCTACGCTAGTCCCAAAATCTGGGACTTACTCGGTTATGAACCATCAGAAGTAGTTGGCAAAACTCCCTTTGACTTAATGTTAAAGGAAGAGGCAAAACGTGTGATGGAAATTTTAGCTTCCTTTACCGTTTTAAAACAGCCCTTTAGCAACTTGGAAAATACCAGAATTAATAAAAATCGTCAGTTAGTGGTTCTGGAAACCAGTGGTGTACCAATTTTTGATCGTCTTGGCAAGTTTTGTGGTTATCGAGGAGTTGATAGAGATATCACTAAACGGAAACAAACGGAAGTATAAATCATAAAGGCACTGGCTAAAGAGAAACAACTTGGGGAGCTAAAATCCAGGTTTATAACCATGAAATCTTACGAACGAATTTGGTACCCCTATAATAACGATTTATTCATCAGGTAATTTACTGGAACATTACGGAACAAAATGATCAAAATCTAAAAATAACCATCACCTACCTCGCATTAAAAACATGGTTCAATATATAACCATAATTTTGAATGATATCTTGCTGATTGGCAAGGTATAAGCCGGTAAAATATAGTTACAGCTAAAGCCGATAGACTTGGAAAGTTTTTGCACCGATTTAATTTATAAAATCCAGCTTAATTAACGAAATGAGCACACAATAAAATTTACTTATAGCTTAGAAAAGTTTAAAAAAAAATTAGGTAGTAATCATGGAAAAAATAATGCGGCTAGTTCGTTATCATCCGCCCGACCGTATATGGATGAAAAATTGCTTAGGCAAATTTTGGAGAATTTGCTGAGTAATGCACTGAAGTATTCTCCCAAAGGTAGCATAGCACAGTACAGTTGAGCTTAAACTCACTTGCTCTGCCAATCAGGCTATCTTTAAAATCAGCGATCAAGGTATTGGTATTCCTGAAGAAGACCAAGGACTACTCTTTGAGACCTTCCATCGAGGTACGAATGTGGGGACAATTACCGGCACTGGCTTAGGACTGGCAATTGTCAAAAAGTGTCTCGATATCTACCAAGGTCAAATTGATCTAGAAAGTGAGGTCACTGTCGGTACAACGTTTACTGTAACCCTGCCAATATATTACTTGCTATCAAATTAATGATGAGAAAAATATTAGTGATTGAAGATGAAGAATTTGTCCGGGAAAACATTATAGAACTCCTCGACGCCGAAGGATTTGATGTCATTGGAGCAGAAAATGGTCGTGTTGGTGTTAATTTAGCTAAAGGAACTATCCCAGATTTAATTATCTGTGATGTCATGATGCCGGAAATGGACGGTTACAGTGTCTTAACATCCCTGCGTCAAGACTCAATGATGGCAACAGTTCCTTTTATTTTTTTGACAGCAAAGGCTGCTAAAAATGATTTTCGTCAGGGTATGGAACTAGGGGCAGACGACTATATTACCAAACCCTTTACCAGAGCAGAACTCCTCGGGTCAATTTCCAGTAGACTCAAAAAAAAAGCTGCTGTTCATAAGCATTACAATACTGAACTTCAGGAAGCTAAAAATAAACTCAATTACTTAATCCGCCATGACAGCTTGACAAACCTACCTAATCGGCTGTCGTTGCGAGAACGGTTTAAGCAAGTAAAACAACACATCGACGATAATCACAAACTGCTTACCTTTCTGTGTTTGGGTTTAGATCGGTTTAATCAAGTTAACAATAATCTCGGTCATTTTTGGGGTGATTACTTACTCAAATTTGTGGCTCAAAGCCTAACTTATTGTGTGGATAATCAGGGTACAGTTGCTCGTTTAAATGGCGATCAATTTGCCGTTATTATAGCCACAGCTCAACACAAACAAGATGTCATCAATGTTGTCCAAAGCATTCTTGAGAGCCTCTCTCAAACCATCGTTCTGGATGATCAAGAAGTTTTTATCACCGCCAGTATTGGTATTACCATTTATCCCCGTGATGGTGAAGACGTTGAACAATTACTCAATCATGCCAACCAGGCGATGCTTCAGGCAAAGCGTCACGGTGGTGATCAATATCAGTTTTACACCAGTTCCTTGAATGTCAATTCTTCAAATTATCTTACCTTGCAGAGTAGCTTACGCTATGCTTTGGAACGGGAAGAATTCCAGGTTTACTATCAACCCCAAATCAGTCTCGAGACAGGAAAAATTGTTGGTGCTGAAGCTCTATTACGTTGGCATCATCCAGAACTTGGTTTGATTCCCCCAGCAAAATTTATTCCAATCGCGGAAGAAACGGGTCTGATTATATCCATTGGAGAATGGGTATTACAGCAGGCTTGTCAGCAAGCTAAAGTCTGGCAAAATGATGGATTCACCTCTTTTCGGATAGCAGTAAATTTATCAGGTCGTCAATTTAATAAACCAGATTTTTACCATAATTTGATCAAGATTTTGCAGTCAACTGAGTTAACCGCTCGAACTCTAGAACTAGAACTAACTGAAAGTATACTAGTAAAAAACACTGAAACTGCTATTCGTCAGTTAAATGAATTAAAAAACCTAGGATTAGCAATTGCAATTGATGATTTTGGAACCGGATATTCTGCA
>NZ_JAAHHW010000187.1 GCF_010692325.1 Moorena sp. SIO3I8
ACCCATGGTCTAGTCACACCCCACTCTAGAGGCTATTAAATTATATTAACACAAATATGATTAATCTAGAATTGCCAAAAGAATAAGAAAAGGTAGTGTTTTTTGTTGGTCTCGCTAACCCCACCTAAATCGAAGATTATAGGTGGGGACTGCGCGAGACATTTTGTTCAAAAACTTCCGTTAGCCAATTCGCCTCCCGGATCGTAGTCTGATTCCCGTCTAGAATCAAGACTTGTCCTCCCCCTTGCAGCAGTCGGAAGGATTCATGCAAAATCGACTGAGTTACCTTAGGTGGAGTTTCGTGAAACAACAGTGATGCTGTAACTAGATCAAAAGACTGATCAGCTAAACCCGTCTGTTCAGCCATACCATGAAGCCACTGAATATCGAGATTAGCCTTGTTCGCTTTGTAGTCAGCCATGACCAGCATATAAGGTGACAAGTCGAGACCAATGACCTCGGCATCAGGAAACCTCTGCTTTAACATCAAGGTTGTGGAACCGGTGCCACAGCCCAAATCCAGAATTCGTCGTGGCTTCCCTACTATAGTATCAATCAACCCCTGACGCACCCAGGCTTCATTAGGGGGCAATGCATATTGGGTAATTGGGTCATAGGTTGTGGCTGCACTTCCATTCAAGTAGCCCCCTTCAATACCATGGAAATTCTGAGTGCTGTAATAGTCAGGATAGATTAGGTCAGGGTTACGGAAGCGATGCTCGATACGAGCCGCTACGCGAACGCACTCAGCTTCCCAATTCATAGTTTCGTCAAACTGCTGCAGCTTTTCAAAATCAATCAAGCTACCGATGATCGGGGATAAGAAACGGTCCCAAAGTGTATCTTGATTAACGGCCATAGTTATACCTGGAGATATCAAACCAACTCCTAACGCAGTATACCTTGAGGCTGATTAATCTAGCACCACACTCCTTACCGTGACCCTTTAACATTCCGAGCAAACTGCTCCCGACCCTCTTGCAGATTAGCAGGAATTCCATTAGGGTAAGTTTTAGCAATCAGACTCTGGAGTTGTTCAACCCGATTACTAGGGTTAGGGTGAGTACTAAAAAACTCCGGTGGTTGCCCACCCTGTCGAATCGAGTTAAGGACTTGCATCAGTTCAACGATTCCCCGAGGGTTATAGCCCGCTTGTGTCATAAACCGAAAACCAAGGCGATCGCTTTCTAATTCATCCTCACGTCCATACTTAAGGCTAACCATTTGATTAATCGCTTGGGCAAGTAGTGCTGCTTGCCTACCACTCTGGGCATCATCACTGGCAGCAATACCAACAGCATTAACCAATGCTACCCCAAGTTTCTGCTTGGCCAGATGTAGTGAACCAGAAGCTGCCGACTTTTTGACAATCCGCTCTCCCACCTGAGAAATATATCCTTGAAGGGCTTTATCTGGGTAAAGACCACCGTGTTGAGCCGCCATTTCCGTGCTTGTAACCCCATCACCACTTCCTGACGGGGGGAAAGTTGGATGCGCTGCTTTTCCCTAGTTACTGGATTTTCAGAGACACTGGTAAAGTAGCTCTACGCACCGATTATCTCCCAAATTCATCCATAGCAAAATACTATAAGACTTATAAGACTATTGTTGTGGAAGATATGATGAATTATTAGAGCCGTTATTATTTCTGTATTAGTCCTAAGAACTTACAGTTGTTTGGCCTAGACACCATCAAGCTATGACCCACCATATTTTAGTTGTCGAAGATGAAACCAAACTAGCCCAGTTCATTGAACTGGAACTGAAGTACGAAGGTTATGAGGTTAGTGTTGCCTCGGATGGGTTAGCTGGTTTGGGAGCAGCGCGGGAATCTAATCCAGATTTAGTAATACTCGACTGGATGCTACCGGGCATATCTGGACCAGAAATTTGCCGACGCCTGCGCAGTACTGGTAATCAAGTGCCGATTATCTTATTAACCGCTAAAGATGAAGTAAGCGATCGCGTTAGTGGTTTAGATGCTGGTGCTGATGACTACGTAGTCAAACCCTTCAGCGTAGAGGAATTATTAGCCAGAGTCCGAGCTCATCTGCGACGCAATCAAACCGAAGACCCCAACATCCTCCAATTTGCCGACTTAAGTTTAAACCATAGCACCCGTGAAGTCTATCGAGGTCAGCGATTAATTGAACTGACTGTCAAAGAATTTGATCTACTCGAATATCTTCTTGCCCATCCCCGACAAGTCCTCACCCGAGAGCAAATCCTCGAAAGAGTTTGGGGTTATGACTTTATGGGTGACTCTAATATCATAGAAGTTTACATTCGCTACTTGCGCCTGAAGCTAGAAGCCAACAACGAAAACCGTCTAGTCCAAACCGTGCGCGGTGTTGGCTACGTATTGCGAGATTAGTCCTGAGTGCATCATTCCTGATTGCATCAGTCCATCCTGACTTCCGACTCTCGACTCCCGACTCCCGACTCCCGACTCCCGACTCCCGACTCCCGACTCCCGACTCCCGACTCCCGACTTCCTAAAAGCATGGAAAACTGCTATACCTAATACCCAAAACTCATATGGATGCGGGGATGGAGTTTTGCCCTGACTAACTTACCCCCTTGCAGATGTTCTTCCACAATTACCGGCACATCTTGTGGTTTGACTCGGCAATACCAAGTCTCCTCTGGAACAATCCGCACCGTTGGACCAGAACTACACTGTCCCTGGCAAGTTGTACCAATCACGCTAAAGTCAGAAAGATCAGCTTCCTCGAAGGCAGCCAGCACCTCAGCTGAACCGGCTGCTAAACAAGACTTATGTTGGCAGACTAAAACACAAGGCTTTTCGGTTTTGGCACTGTGTTGAGTAAAATCTGTTTCCACCTTAAGTTCAGTTAATATTAAGAATTATTACTCCCTTCATCATAGCCATTGACTTTTAGGCATAGTTTAATACCATTAACCCCTAAAATGCCAAATACCTGTTTTCAGTCCTGAGTCGGTTTTGAGGAAGCACAGTCTCCTGTTATGCACCAATGACCAATGAATAATTACCAATAACTCATTGCTCAAGCATCCAATTGAATCGGACAGCAGCTTAACATTAGAATGAAGACCACACTTCGAACCCAATTGTCCCTGAATCCGTCATGAATCCAAAACTCTTAAACAATCGCTACCGTGTCCTTGAGACTCTAGGTTCGGGTGGGTTCGGTGACACCTTTCTCGCCGAAGATATCCATATGCCCTCAAGACGGCGGTGTGTGATTAAGCAACTTAAGGCATTAGCTCATAATTCTAAAGCTTACAAGGTCGTCCAAGAGCGATTCCAACGAGAAGCAGCTGTTTTAGAAGCCTTAGGGGAAGCACATGACCAGATTCCAAGACTTTATGCCTATTTCTCTGAAGCCGAAAAGTTTTACCTGGTTCAAGAGTGGATTCGAGGCAATACCTTTACAACACAGGTCAGACAGGGAAAAAAATTTACTGAGATTGAAGTTAGGGAACTCCTAATTAGTTTGTTAAAAGTTCTAGAGTATGTCCACTCTCGCCGTATCATTCATCGGGACATTAAGCCAGATAACATCATTATCCGCCAACGAGATGGAGTACCAGTTCTGATTGATTTTGGTGCAGTCAAAGAAGCAATGAGTACCGTAGTCACCAACTCTGGCACCCCTCACCCAGCATCAATTATAATTGGCACTCCTGGCTATATGTCTTCGGAACAGTCAGCAGGACACCCAACCTATAGCAGTGATCTCTACAGTTTGGGGCTGACAGCAATTTTATTGCTAACGGGTAAAATACCACAGCTATTCCACACAGATGAGAGGACTGGTGAAATTTTATGGCGTCAAGATGCCCCACACCTTTATTCAAACCTAGGAATAGTGCTCGACAAAGCGATTCGATTCCATCCACGCGATCGCTTTATTAGTGCCAGACAAATGCTTGATGCTCTCCAATCTGACCCGGCATCACCTACGGAAGCCACAGTCCCCATGTCTCCCGGTGCCCCATCAACAGCCAACAAAGGTACCGTAGCAACAGTCCCCATTTCTCCCGGTGAGCCACCAGCCAACAACGGTTCAGTGTCCACTATTAAAGGCCCTTATCCAGTCACTGTAAAACAAAACGATAGTTACAAGGCAGTTTTAAAGGGAGGTTTAATCGGAGGCGGTATATTACTGATTGTGGTGGCTGTTGCTTCGGGATTCAACAAATTCTTGAATCCCTCTACAACAGTCCCATCCTATGAGCAATCTAAATCAACATCATCCACGACTAAGGAATTACCATACCCAGGCACGTCAAGTTCTCAAGAAACCCAAGATAAAAAAGTATCATCAAAAGACCAATCACCAGGAACTAATTCATCTTCATCACAGTCCCAAACCAAGAACCCATCACAACCAGTAACTACACCAGGAACTAATTCATCTTCATCACAGTCCCAGAGCAATAACTCATCCCCATCACAACCAGAGACTAGGGTAACTGATCCGGTCACACCATCAAACCCATCATCCCCATCACAACCAGAAACTAAGGTAACTGATCCGGTCACACCATCAAAGCCATCACAACCAGCAACTAAGGTAACTGATCCGGTCACACCATCAAAGCCATCACAACCAGCAACTAAGGTAACTGATCCGGTCACACCATCAAAGCCATCACAACCAGAAACTAAGGTAACTGATCCGGTAACTACTCCCTCGATATCAAAACCAGAGACTAGCGTAACCGATCCGGTAACACCAACATCCCCATCGAAACCAGACACTAAGGTAAAACCAGTTCCAGTAAGGACACCGAAACCTATCACCCAACCTTCACCCATCGTAGAAAACAATACCAATAACCCAAATCTTGCTCAGCTCAACGCTATTCCCAAATTTCCCCCAGGAACTCAGCGAAGAGCAGTGGAATATGCTTTAGGCCAGCCCACAAAAAACTTAAAGGGCAAGTGGAATACTCGCGCTTTCCTTTATAAAAATGTTGTCCCTAATCAAGTAGACCTAGGATATTTGTTTGGAAGTTCTGGGCGTCTGCGCCAAACTGAAGTTACCTTTTCGCAATCCGTTGGCCTAGAAATCATGTCACAGACCTTAAACAAGCTGCTCAGTAACAACATCTCCACTGACATTAAACAGGGACTGGCAGATGTATATCAGCGCAAGTCTAATAACTATGAATTTTCCAGTGGTAACAATAACAGCTTGCGGGGTGTGATTCAACGAAACAGTAGCGATCGCATTTACATTGGTGTTTGGGAAGCGGATTTAAAGTAAAAAGCAATCCTAATTCCCTGAGCAAGACTCTAGTGCTAAAGGCTCCCCGGCTGATAGCTGATAGCTAAGGGTTCCGTAGCGTGCGCGTAGCGTATATGCTTACCTTTTGTCTATTTTATTTAACATGAGAAAGATACTAATATTCGGCAACTCTGGAGCAGGAAAAACTACCTTAGCCTTAAAATTACAGGTTGAGTTAAGCTTACCCATATTAGATCTAGATACTATTACTTGGATACCCGATCTACCAGGAGTAAGAAGAGAAGATGCTGAAAGCGAGAGATGTAAGTATTCAGGTGGTGGGGTTGACAAAAGGGGAAAGATGAGTAGTATTTTATAACCATGGAAATTAAACCACCAGCCATCCCCAACAGCTTTGAAGCTCTGGAACTCCTGCCCCAATCGGTTCTGGTGGAGCTGGTGCTGCAACAACCAACTTGTGATTGAACAACTCATCGTTGAGGTGGAACGCCTTAAAAGTCTGCGGTCGAAAGACAGGCAGACCTCATCAAAGCCCCCATCAAGTGACCTGATTAAAAGGTCACAGAAACCAACTAAGAAGGAATCGGACTCCTGCAAACGCAAACGCGGAGGACAACCAGGACACAAAGGGAAAACCCGAATCTGAGTTTGAGATCTAGTTTGACTCAAGACAGAGGCTTTTTCTACGGGAGTGGAAAAGTTGGGCACAACTGTGATGATTACTGGTGTCTGGGGAGAGTAAATAGGCTGGTTGACTGACAAAACATTTCAGATTGACTGCTCAATAAGGGTTTCAGCACTTTCCGAACGAAACCTGCGAAGCTCTTTAGTGGCAAGGCTGGAAGGCAAATGATCCAGCTGAAAATCTGAAGCCCAACACGATCAATGCATAAGTGCATTTCCTGTAAGCTCTAGAATCCTTGTCTATACAGAGTTTCAGGGTTTTGCTCGTAAATTTTTGTCAGTCAACCAGGTAAATAGGTCTGAGCGACCTTGCATAAAGCCATAGTCCCAACCTGAATAAAAATAATCAGAATGATAGTATTTGAGGAATTATCATTTTTATCTTCCCCAAGCTTTCAAATATGTTCCATTAATCCTGTTCCATCAATCAAGGCAGTCTGTGTGACAGTTGAGAGAAAGAATATGGGCTTAACTAAGTGCCATTCGTCTCTGATTCCTAGGTTTGACTAATTGAGATGGCTTTGTCAACCCCTACACCTGAATGCTTACCATTTTTAGACCCTGATCAGAAACTTATTTCTGCGCAACTCCTTTGCTCGGACGATATTGCTGGTGGTATACTGGGAAAGCTGTGTTGGTTTTAAGCTGATGTGCATTTAAATTGGATATTCCCCGTTCCCTGTTCCCTTTGAAGAATTTAGGTATCCCAATCTAAATGCTGAACAGCTTATCCTTGCAGAAAGCTTTGTGAACGTCCTCTTTCATCAAAAAATTAGTTCTTCAATGCAAAAGACAATACTAGTCCCCATTCAAGGTTCTTTAGGTTTTGCTCTCCGAGGAATTCGCGCACAAAAAGATTATATAAATTATCTGATTCAATCTGAGCCAATAGATTTAGCAACTCTTATATTAGCACATCCAAAATTCAAGGATATAACAGAAGAGACTTTTTCTAACATCGGGGCAAAAACTAGTTTTATATCTTGCGAAAATAGTTATTTAGATGATGATTTTTTATGGGCAATAGCTCAGGAAAATAGTATTTCGGAAAATGATATTATTACTGAACAGAAAGCCATGTGTTTTTTACAGGAAATATACCAAGAAAAATATGCTATAGTTTTTGATAACTTATATCAACCTCATCCATTACCTAATAAACCAAGTATTTTTGCTAGTAAAAAAAGTGTTATAGAAGCTAAAAATAAATTAATTGATTCTGCTACACAAGCAAAAAAAATGACCGATCGTCACAATGCTAATATAATTTTCATCCCATTTTCTGGCTTGAAGGCGTTTGGTACAGATTATGGAGAAACAGAGGATGAGAAGCAAAGAATTAAAGAATTTATGTCTTTCCCTTTTGAAGATAGTATTCCGGCTATAGGACAGATTCAAAAAAAATTGGATAAACGTAATATCATAGCTATTCCAGTAATGATACAGTATGGTTCACTTGATGAAATTCATAGAACAGTTTTAGCTCTGAGCAAACAATATCATTTATTTCCTCTTCCTACTTCATTAAATATTGATTGGAACAATAATTTAGATCAGCAAGTTGGCTTTTTCCATGCACTAAATCAATGGTCAAAAGAAACAGGATTACCTAATATTGCACTTGTACATGGTAGTGCTTGTCTTCATCTTATTGAAGAATGTATTAACCCTGAAGGAATGATTACTTTTTTTGCAACTCACACAGAAACACTTAAAGTTGAAGATGATGGGAGAATTTATAATTTAGCAATTGCAGAAGCTAGTGGTGGCTTCCTGCGTGCTGTTCAACCGCCAATGCCACATTCTCATAACTATAGACTAGTAGCTAATAAAATTGTTGAACAGGTCTGTGAAATTTTCCACTTAGATGCTTAGGGCGTGTCTGCAAGCCCAATAATTAACAATATTTATTATCAAGTATTTGAGACACATTCTTATGATGAGGAGAGTAAAAATTCAAGTGTTCGAGAGCTTTTTGAAAAGTGTTTTTGGCTTTTTCTTTTTCTCCTTGATTTTCATATAAAAAGCCAATTTCCATGTATGTAAGTCCTTCACCATTTTTATCAGAAGCACCACCTCCAGTAGCAGATACTTGCTTCTTGACTTTTAAACTTTCATTATAATATTCTAGTGCCTTGTTGTAATTTCCCATTAAACGGTGAACTTTACCTAGCTCATTGAGTGAAACACCTTGTCCTTGACGATTATTCTGTTCTCGCCCTATTTCCAAACTTTTTTCAAATAGCCTTTTTGCTTCTTCTAAAAAATTTAATTGATTTTGAATGTTATAAAGCTCGATGTAAACCTTGCCCAAATTATTTGTTGTTTTACTAATTAAAAATTGATTGTTAAGTTTATTATTGAGATTGAGGCTCTTTAGTAAAATTTCTTTAGCAATCTCTAATCTTCCTTGTCTAGTGTAAATCTGGCCCAAACCGTCAAGTGCTTCTGCTAGTTCTTCGTCTACATCAGTATTCTGATTTTTCTCTAGATTTATCAATAGTTTCAATGAATCCTCAAAGGCTTCAGCAGACTTGTCCCAATTTCCTAATGAACGATTCAGATACCCTAAAGTATATAAAGCTTTAGCTTCACCATATTCATCGTTTAATTCTTGAAAAATACGCCTGCTTTCCTCACATTTATCTATCCCATTCTTGGCATTTCCTAGTAAACGTTGTACTTCAGCAAACTGTTCAAGTAAATGAGCTTCTATTAAACGCTTTCCTGCTTGTTGAGCAGCAGAAAGTGCATCTTTTTGTATTTTTTCTAAATCTTCCCAATAAGTCCGCAGTCTCAGAAATCTTACCAGACTTTCACTAATCTCGATCACTCGTTCCCATTGCTGTTCTTCTTGAGCATAACTAATAGCCAATTTAATATTATTTAACTCAGTTTGGAAGAAGTGTAGAGCTTTACTTTCTAAATCTTGCTGGCTTTCAGCACAAGGTTCGGCCAAATTTTTATAAAACTTAGGATCAAGATGGCTATTATTTTCATTAAGCAGGTGCACAAAATTAATTACCTATTTTTGACATAATAATCTATAATTAGATAAAATCACTGAAAATGGGTATTTATATGAGATTCATTAGAGAATTAAATACCGAAACTAAAAAACTGTTGG
>NZ_JAAHHW010000188.1 GCF_010692325.1 Moorena sp. SIO3I8
TTTTTATTAATGCTATGTTTACGTGTCATACCGAGTTGCATTCAAAGAGAGTAGATTGGTTGGATAGGGAGATAGGGAGATAGGGAGATGGGGAGATGGGGAGAGGGGGAGATGGGGAGATGGGGAGATGGGGAGATGGGGAGATGGGGAGATGGGGACCCACCCCTAACCCCTCCCAGGAGGGGAATATGGGGAGATGGGGAGATGGGGAGATAGGGAGATTGGCGGAAGAGAAAGTTGTACGTTTGACCGCAACTTGGTATCAAATAAAAATACTATAGCAAGTATAAAATAGGTGAGGTACAAAACAAACAGGACTTTGTACCTCACCAAATTAATAAATGTTATAAAATGCTATAAAATTGTTAATTGCCTGCCTGCCTTCCAGCCTGCATAATTATTGCTTTAGTTCTTCCTCAAGCATCCGTTGATAAACCTTTGGCAAGTGCTTACTCATGCTATTTGTTTCTATGCCATAACCTAGACTTGTCCAAGTACCAGACAACCGCCGCAACACTTTATCTAAATTTCCTTGCCGCAATTCTTTGGGAATATCCATCCCCCAGGCTCTACTATCCTTGAGCCAATCGTGAACCACAGCATCCTGGAAGTGTGCCTCAAAGCTATACTGCTTCCAAAACAAAAAGCCTGAGGGTCTGGGGTGATAGCGTTGTGCCTTTTCTTTCCAGGTAAAATCAAGGAACTGATACCGTCCCGCTGCTGTGCTACATTTTCCAACATTAGGACCAGCGACTATGGGAACACATATTTCAGGATGACGCCTTAAATCAGAAACGTGTTGACCCCCATAGATAATCGTGTAGGGTTGGGGGTCATTGGCTTCACTAGCTGTGATAGTACGCATTAGGGCGCGAATGTAAGGATCTCCCCCCCTCATCACTAAGGGAGGGGTGCCGTGAATACTGGTAGGATAATCAGATAGCGATCGCGAAACCGGGTAGTAAGCCCATCTATTAAACACATGTCTGAGATAAATCCCCAATAATAAGCTCACTATCACTAAGGCTGAAATATTGTAAAATAAGCCTTTGAGTGTAAATTTATAGGAAGTATTTGGAAATCCTCTTAACTTTCCGTACTTCTGCCGGGGTGATGAAGACACTCAGTTGAATAATCCTTACTAGTGTTAATACTGTGAACTTAATAGTGTTCACAAAATGCCATTGACGGAACGTCACGCTAAGCGAACGCTCAACACTCCCTCAACCTACGTCAGCAAATAGCTGTTCCCAGCCTTGATCGGGAGCTTCTGCTGAGCTAACCACTTCTACTATTTTATTCCGAGCTTCCGGTTCCGACAGCGCCTCAACACAAACTTCTGCTACTTTGGTGCGAGGTATGCTACCTTCAAATAGAGTATCTGCCCCAGACATCACAATCGGGTCTGAGTTGTCTTCGTTTCTGAGACCACCTGGTCGCACAATGGTGTAGGTCAAGCCGCTTTTTTGGATATATTCCTCTGCTTGCTTCTTCCAGACCAGAATCAGCCAGAATAGGTTGAGGGGATGGAAAAACTGGGACACACAGAGAGAAGAAACCAATACAAAGTGTTCTACCCCTTTTTGCTTAGCAGCATCTACTAAATTTTTAGTGCCTTCGTAATCCACCAGGTAGGGTGCGGTTGGGTCAAAGGTAGGGCGAGCAACAGTGGCGCACAGCACTACAGTACTATCTCCGATCGCAGCACTGATGCTCTTGGGTTTGAGCACATCCCCCACCACTAATTCTGCTGCTGGTGGTAATATTTCTTGAGCGTAGTCTAAATTTCGCACTAAAGCCCGTACAGGAATATCACGCATAACCAGTTCCTGTACAATCCGCTTTCCTGTTTCTCCTGTTGCTCCAGCTACACATGCTTTCATAGCAATTTCCGTACAATTCACCTAGTAGCTTAGCTAGTTTACCAGTTATTCTGAGTGAAAATTAAACTAGGCCATTCAATCGAGAATTATTGGATTTTTCCGTAAACCCCAACCTCTCGGTTGTATAAGTTTCTAGGTCATGTGTTCTTCTAAGACTTTGTGGGTGGATCTAATTAAAACCTGCTATAGTCAGTGATCTAATAACTGATCTAATAACTGATCTCGCATCACCATAAACCCAGCTAGATCAGTCCCCCAAACTTTACACTTGTTTACATAGCTCAACTTGTTTTTGTCCGACTCCTGATGAACTCAGCCAGAGGAGCTGGATAAGCAAGAGCGACCCATGGACATTTCTCAACTAGGCTCTCAACTAGTTTCTCAACTAGTCACAAGGCAATAAAATGAAGAGGATGAGGTATGCGATCGCATTTTATTAACCATCAGTCAATTGAGGCAAAACAGGTCGATTTGAATACTCCTGCTATAAAGGCCAACACTGACCCTATTGTTCCATCAGGGTCTTACTCAGGTAGTGAGCCGACTCGGTTTCAGTGTCATTTTCAAGACTGTATGGAGATGTATGCTTCAGCTGAGCAAGTGAGTGCCTATCTAAATACTCACCAGGATTGGTTTTGTCGCTGCGCTCATCCTATGAAAGTAGAACTGCTCACAGACAATGGCTATATCTTGACCATTGGTAGCTTTGGGGCGTTTGGCTATAGGGTAGAGCCAAAAATCGGTTTGGAATGGGTACCTCTTGACGAAAATTCCTATCAGATTCGGACAATTCCCATATCCAATTACGTCAGTCCAGGCTATGAGCTTGATTTCCAGGCATCTCAGACCTTAGTAGAAGTACCAGCAAGGGAGTATTTTCAAGACCATCAGCTGGAATCGGAGTCCATACCATCAGCGATAACCCGCGTGGAGTGGCATCTTGACCTGATTGTTTACATGTGGTTTCCCAAGGCAATTCAGAAACTCCCTCAGTCCTTGATTCAACGCACAGGCAACGGAATCTTGCAGCAAGTTGTGCGTCAAGTTTCCCGGCGTTTAACCCACAAGGTACAGCAAGACTTCCACAGCAGTAATGGTCTACCTATACCGAACCAATCACAGCGGTAAAATCTACAGTAATATTTACTCTAGGGGGGGTACAATACCAGTAAGCATTCAGCCGTCAGCTATCAGCTATCAGCTTATGGGCTACTTGAGGTGCTACGTGAACAGCTAAAGGTCTGTGGCCACGCTACACCGAACAGTTTATGCCCATAGCTTAGGCTACTAATTTTGCTTTTGAATAAAATAAGCTGACGGCTGACGGCTGATAGCTGAATGCTTACCAAGACCACACCCCTAGGTAAATTAAATCATCTACGGATTGCTAAGAATCTTCTGCACAATTTGCATGCCGGTGATGGCTTGCCAGCTGAATAGTCCCAAGAGTGCAACATTGAGGACGATGTGACTATAGCGAGCCCAAGTTTGACCTTTCTGCATTAATGGTGTTAGAGAGGCAGAGGTAGCAATAATTCCGGTCATGCCTAAACCAGCCAGCAAATGGGGTCCAAAAAACAACTTGCCATTGTTAATGTAGGTTACTGCCATACCTCCGATTGTACCGAGTACCATCATGGCTAGCAACGCTGAACCCACAAGATGGTGCTTAACATTATATTGACCCTTAACTAGCGCTTTCTTTTCGTCACCTTCCGCCGTTCTAGTCTTTTGGATTTTCAAGCCCAGATAAAGAGCATAGAAGGCTGCCGCTAGGAGCACCCACATCAGTAAGGGGTGGAAGAATTGAGACCAAAATTTAACAGACTCTGGCAGGTTCATAATGTTATGTCAATTTTCAGGAGCTTCATGAAAATTAACATAACATAATTGCCGTTATCAAGTCTAATGTGCTAATAACTCAGTTAAACAATATGGTACTATAGCTCTGCTCCTTGTCGCTGAATTTGGGGATTGTTAAGGATGTAGAAATGTTGCCATTGCATGGTAGTTGCCATTGCATGGGTTTGGTAAGCGATCGCGTCTTGCCACTGATGCCTAAATCAATTCCGGGGAAAGATACAGGAACAGAACTGTTAGCTTACCCCAGTTAGCTTACAGTTTGGCGTTCATATCCGTATTTCTTGCTGCCCATCTCCCCCAAGCGCACCCCTGAACACCCCGTCAGCATACCAAGTTGCCTTTATAATCTAGTGCAACATTTAACCTCTCTAAACCTACCCATCAGCAGGAATGATCTGTATAGCACCAGGTGAAAACCTGGTGGTTGTTGCCGACAAAGCACGAATCATTATGTTCCGTGCGCCATTCCAATCCCGTGGTAATGAAAAACCACATTTTGGACATTGGAATTTTTTATTACCACCTAATCTCTCATGAATATGCCCGCACTGTGGACAAGTTTTACTGGTGTAAGATTCGTTCACCAAAACCACTTTTACATCATTGCGATCAGCCATCTGAATCAAATGCTGGCGAAATTTGTAATGACTCCAAGTAAGCAGATTGCGAGCTGTCTTCTTGTTCAATTTTCTGGCTGATTTTACGACCATCTGAGAAGTTTCAAATGTTGGTATAAAAATCAGCTTGTAATTATGAACAAGGAAGGAAGCTGACTTGTTGTGACAATCTTTTATCAGGTCTTGAATCTTTTGGCGTAAACGGTGGGCAGCCTCTCTCATTGCTGCGCTTTGGCGCACGCTTCGCGAACGTCTCTGCCGTTTTGCAGAGCTTAAGTCAATGCGACTCATCAATCGATCTAGCTGCTGACAAAGTCTTTGAATCCTGCCAATATCATTAGACCCTATTTCTATGTAATTTTTACCATCAAAACCAGTAAGAAACGTCTTGATACCTGGATCTAAGGCTATCACTCGATCCTCTTTGGTGGGAGTAGGCTCAATATATTCAGGGAAAATCCCGTACCATTTACCTTTGATCCAAACCAATTGAGTACCGTAGATGGACTCGTCAGGAAAACCTTGAGGTGAACGGAAAGATAAGCCTTTTACTTTTGTCGGATACCAGGAACCTTTCTTGAAATTTCCGGCTTTGAATTTAATAACCTGACTTGTTTCCCGACAAGACTTGAATCTAGCAAAACCCCTATTAGCTTTAGCTTGCTTGACTGCATCGATCGCATCTGCTACAGCTTCTTGTAACTGGTGACCTGGTAAAGTTTTAACCCATTCCGGTCTATCAGCTTTTCTAGCTAATTTCTGCAAATCGTAAGCACTACCTTTGTAGCCATTTTTTATGGCAGCTATCGACCAGTTGTAGACCCACCTGTAGGCATTAAGCCAAGTTTTCCAAACCTTGTGAAGTTCTTTAGATGGAAACACCCTGATCTTCAAGACACTGTTTGGTGTCAACTTCAGCGTCTGGTTCCGAGGTTTTGTCTTGTACCGCTTGCGTGACTTGCGTGATTGTTTTTCGGAGTCCGTAAAGCCTAGCAGAGAAACAGTGGAGGATGGACAAGATATCTTCGACCAGCTCCTGCTTTGGGGACAACTTACGTTCATTGAGAACCAGGAGTTTGACTCCACCTTTTTGACATAACCATTCAAGCAATGGGAAACCAAACCTGACTGCTCTGTCTGGGTAGGCGACAACAAATGCTGAGATATCAGAGCTGTATATTCGTTCCAATATTTTGATAAACTTTCGCCGTTTAAAATTGAGTCCCGATCCAACTTCTGAAATAACTTCAGCGTTTGGGTATTTTGACCGTAAAAATTCAGCTTGTCTATCAAGGTCGTCTCGTTGGGAATGTGTAGAGACTCTTGCATAAGCGACAATGGGCTTACTCTGCGGGTCTTGTCCTTCAACACAAAACCTTCTTTGATTCCCTTGAGTCCTGATGCTGTCAAGTCTTCCGTCTTTATCCCATCTCCTGAGTGTTGTAATGGAGACACCGTAATATTCGGCTGCCTCTTTTGGGGTGACATATTTTTTCATAACGGCTTAACCTCTACAAATCTATAATAGCAGATTTGTAGAGGTATGACGAGGTTTGATAAGATTAAATGCTAATAGTTACACCTCCCTGCTCACCTGCTCACTCCCTCACCAGTTCAAAGGATAATATCTTTGATTGATCGCAACATTGATCGCAACTTGGTATCAATGTTTTACGAGAGGACTAAAGCACTAATAAACATAGCCTAATAGACTAGCCTAATAGACATAGCGAGGCATCTCGCTCAAGGCGTTCCAGGTGTGTTCAATAACTACACCATTGCCTAGCAAACCCCTGTCGAGTTGGAAGCGTTGCACTGCTTCGAGTGTCAGGGAAGCGAAGATGCCATCAATCTCAGCGGTATAGTAGTCACTAATCCAAAGTACTTCTTGGACTGTTTTGACAGCCTCACCAAAACTACCAGGATGTAGAATTGGCATATTGACGGGAGTACCACTCAGAAGAGCTTGCCAGGTCTTTTGGTCTACAATACCAGTTGCTCTGAGAAATACCTTTTGCTGGTAGCCTTGCACAGCATATTCAATCTCTGTGTCAAAGATACCATCTAATGGACCAAAGTAATATCCCCGGTGAGCCAAGATACTTTGTAATTCTACCACATAAAGACCAATTAACCCTAGATAAAGAGTGTGCTTTCTGAGCCAAGCAGTGACACAAGCACTGGTCTGGGAGGTTTCCAAATTAATCAAAGCTGTCATGCTAGATTTCCCTGATGAAATTTTTCCTGGCATTCTTCATAATCAAATATCTGAGGTTGAGCAGGGGTGATTTAAGTTTTAATAAGTTGTTAACCTTCTGCCAGTAAAGCGTGATTTGAATCACTGGGTAACTATGTATAGTGTTAAGTGTTGACTAGTGATTGTTGACTTTAGGGATGCACAGCCAAGGCTTGCATGCAGTAGCTAACATAAAACGTTCCATGTAGTTACCCCACTTTACGTTTATTTATATATACCCACATAGAGGTTTCAAAATTTATAGTTAATACCAAGTAGCATTGATCGGTAGGACCCTCTATCGAGAGTTTACCCGTCTGATGGTATCTTGCCGTCTTTGAATGCAATCCCTCTGATGGCAATGTCATACTATAGTTCTTTATATAGTGCTTTGCAGCTCATTAAAATACACTGTAGCCTCTCGGAAGCTCCTACTGCAATCACCGGCTGTATTGTATTCCAATCAAGACTGCGTTTGCATTTAACTCAGTAATGAAACTGTTTGTCCCAGGTCGCCTTTGTCTATTTGGGGAACATAGTGATTGGGCAGGAGGCTATCGCTGCCTAAATCCCCAGCTGGAAAAGGGCTACACCTTAATCACCGGAACCAATCAGGGAATTTATGCTCTGGTCTTATCTCATCCGACCGAGCTGATTATTCGTACTTCCCTGAGGGTGGGTAAACCCACCGTTTCTATTAGTGTACCAATGGAAAGGAGTGCTCTGCTCGCTGTTGCTAAAAAAGGCGGTTTTTTTAGTTATGCTGCTGGGGTTGCCTACCAGTGTCTCTGTCGCTATCCTGTCGGTGGAATTGAAATCGATAATTACCGCACTGACTTACCGATCAAGAAAGGGCTATCCTCAAGTGCCGCAATTTCCGTCCTAGTTGCCCGCAGCTTCAATCTCCTGTATGACTTAAACATGAGCCTCCAAGAGGAAATGGAGTTAGCCTATCTAGGGGAAACCACCACCCCTTCCCAATGTGGTCGGATGGATTTCGCCTGTGCTTATGGCAATCGACCAATCATGATGATGTTTGATGGTGATCACACCGATATTACTGAACTCAAGGTACCTCGGAATCTATTTTTTGTAATTGTAGACCTCGGTGCCAGTAAAAATACCCAGGAAATACTCGGTAAACTGAATCAGTGCTATCCATTCGCCACTAACGAAATACAACAAAATGTTCAGCACTATCTTGGTCCAATCAGTTCTAAAATTACTCAGGAGGCAGTTGAGGCTCTGGAAAGGGGTGATGCTGAACGGATTGGTGCCTTGATGAACCAGGCACAAGCTGAATTCGACCGCTATCTTATCCCTGCTTGCCCTGAGCAATTAACTGCTGGAGTGCTGCACCAAATCCTGAATTATGAACCAATTCAACCTTATATCCTAGGGGGAAAGGGAGTTGGCTCTCAAGGGGATGGCAGTGCACAATTTATTGTTAAAGACAAGGAAACTCAACAAAAGTTAATTAAAATTATTGAGCGTGATTTTCCCCAAATGGAATCTTTGGCGTTAACGATTTATGCAGACCAATAACGTTCGCAAAGCTGTAATTCCCGCAGCGGGTTTTGGAACCCGTTTGTTTCCAGCCACCAAAGTGGTAAAAAAAGAGTTATTTCCGATTATTGACCGGGATGGTAGGGCGAAACCAGTGATCATGGCGATTGTGGAAGAAGCGGTCAGTGCTGGGATAGAAGAAGTGGGGATTGTGGTGCAAAAAAGCGATCGCAAACATTTTGAAGACTTGTTTAAGTCGCCCCCCAAACCCGAACTCTTCGATAAACTCTCTCCAGAAAACCAAGCATACAGCCAATATTTACAGGATTTAGGCCAGAGAATTACCTTTCTGATTCAAGAGGAGCAAGAAGGCTATGGTCATGCTGTATTCTGTGCCAAAGAATGGGTAAACGATCAGCCTTTTCTATTGTTGCTGGGGGATCATGTTTACGCTTCTGACCATGAAACCTCCTGTGCTAGTCAAGTTCTAAACGTTTATAACCAGGTTGATCACAGCGTTGTTGCCTTGACCGTAATGCCAGGAGAGATTATTCACAAAGCTGGTTGTGTGACTGGGATTTGGGAAGAGTCAGAATCACAGTTGCGTGTGACAGAGCTTTATGAAAAGCCTACTCTTGAGTATGCGCGAGCCCATCTCCATATGGAAGGAATG
>NZ_JAAHHW010000189.1 GCF_010692325.1 Moorena sp. SIO3I8
CTTCTAGGGGTCGGGTTTGCACCGCCATCCAGATGAATAGTTATAACTCTTTTTGGGGTTTTCCCCGCGAGTTACCTGAGTCATACCCCTCCCGGTGAGGGAGGCTCCTACTCAGAACAAGCCGCACTTGGCCAAAGAATCCACGAATCGTTCTGTCTCCTCCTACTAACCTGGCTGAATTATTCTGATCACAACTGAATTATAGCGGTTATCATACTTATGAGGTACACAGGATTTTTTCCCTCTTCTCTCTTCCCTACTCCCTACTCCCTACTCCCTACAACCTGCTCCCTTTAGTACTCATTTTGATACCGATTTGATAAATCGATTCATAATTAAAGCAGCGATAAAACCAACTCCAACATGAAATAGCACAAACACGACACTGTAAGTCAAGCAAGGTGTAACACCAGCGCTGGGGCAATCTAAGGATTCTTTCGGGTCGATAATAGACTCTACCGGTTTACCAGCGGTTTGGGAAGAAATACCACTAACCGCTAAACCAGTACCGACCAGGGCAATCCAACGTTCTAATTGTTTTTCTCGCGCTTGATCAGCCTTCTCCTTATCTCTGAGGGCTTTTTCCAAAGCGCGATCGCATTCTGCTTGCTCAATGTCCACAATGCCTCGGATACTACCAAGCATCTGGTCAAATAATTGCTGACCGGGTTTGAGATAATTCAGGTCGGTTTTAATCTGTTTTTCAAACCGTTTAGTTCTTTGGTTGAGGAAGTCTTCCAAAAACTTGATAGTATCGTCTTCCAGACTATGTTCACAGATTTTGTTTAGCCAGTAGTCATAGTTGTGGTCATTGGTAGCGATCGCATTTTTGTGATCCTCCATGTCTCGCAGATAACCAGCATACTCAAAGGTCTTGGATGGCATCTCGGTCAGTTTCTGCTTCAGTTGCTCTAGCCGTGTGTCTCCCTCCGTTGGCAATGCCTTGAAGCCTTGAACCTCTTGTTCCAGTTGGCTATAGAGTCCTCTAGTTTGGCGATAACACCAACGGGCTTGATCATAAGCAAACAGGATTTTACTGCGACAGCACAATAGATTGAAAAAAGACAAAGACGTCTTTTCAACCAGTTTTAAGGTTTCTGGGTTACGGTTTAACCAGACCAGAACGTGACATTGCTCCGTTGGTTTCTCTTTACCGTTGTCATAGGCAAAAATTGGGCTACCAAATAACTGCCCAGATGCGGTAAATTGGGGTTTTTGGTCGGTTCCCTGCAAAAAAGCATCCACACAGGCATCGGCTAACGTTCTATCCTCTTCGGGAGTGCCCACTGGTTCGCCATAGAGCACTAAGGTTTGTCCTAAAGAAGCTTGAATGTTGCTGGCTAGGAGGCACCCTTGGGGATTGAAGTGACTAAATTCACTGGCTGCAACGGTATTCTGGCAAGACAGGGTTAGGTCAAGGGCATAAGTATCATGAATTTTAACCGGATCAACCTGGACGGTTAGGGGAGAGCCTGCTAGTTGCAGTGGTGCAGTGTAGGTTTTGTCATCATCATCTAATAGTTCTATGTAACGGCTTGCGATCGCTGTTTGGCTGGAAGGGGATAGTATTTTTTCCGGTAAAGATTCCAGGTCTGGGATACCTAGGGGTTCGCTGAGCTTAGCACAGTGTTGCCACAACTGATCCGCATCCTGTCGCAACTGTTCCGGTTCTTGACTTAAGTCTTGGCAGAGATGAAACCCATAAAGGGTGACGCTGGGGTTTTTGAGTCGCAAGGCGGTATCACTCATCAGCCTTTGGGATTTTTGGGTTTTTCGGTTTCTAGGGGAGTACTCTGACGCAGAGCGTTGAGTACTTCTTCTTTCAGATCATTTTTTTCATAGTCTGCTTTGGCTTCAGGAGTAGGGAATTTGCCTCCAGGTCCTTTTTCAGGAATTGGTTTACTACCAACTAAAACATTTAGAGCATCGTTAATAACTGGATTAGATTTACACCAGTTCTCAATCTTATTTAATAGTCCCTCCACATCATGATTAGATAGGGGAGTAATTATCGCTTCCAGTTCATTCCGATGCTGTTCAGAAAAAAGCTCTGCTTGGCTGTTGATTAGCTTGATAAAATTTCTTATTGCTTGAATCTCATATTTCATAGTCTTAACTCCTATTGATCAATTGCACAAAATGCTGCCCAATGGTAAGGTTTTTCAAAAGGCTTATCGCTGGGTCTTAGATACTTAAAATCATCATTATTCGAAAGGGGAGCACTCAAAAACCGCTTTTGATAACTCTTTATAGATGAGCTTTCAATCCAGAGTAATAAATTTTCCTTTGTTACATCCCGCAGCCAGAGTTGCGCTTGGTTAAGGGCAACTGCTAAGGACATTTGGGAGTTTAGCCAATTATCATAAAATTTAATCATTAACAATGCTGTCGATAAATCGTTTACCTTCCACAAGCTACTAACCACTGCTGGACTCCCCGCCACTAGAAAACCACTGGGTAAACCAATGTATTCATCGCTAATGTTGGTGTAATCAATCAGTCCTGTTTCACAAGCAGAAAGGGTGACCAGGCGACATTGTTCTAATTTTAACTCAAAGACATCATCGATAGTCAAACATTTCTCTAGGTCATAGTCTTCATCTTCTACTCGTAAATAGCGCTCCGAATTGGGTTCAGCAGAGGTCGGCTGATGGGCATTGGCCAGAATTAGAGCCGATTTCCGTGGTTCTTGGTAATTAAAGTAACCGTGACAGCTAAAATGTAAACAGTGGTAACTGTTGAGAGCTTTGCTATCTATGGCGGCTTTGGTGGCATCGTTTTCCACAAGAACTTCTGTATCTGGTGGTGGATTGAAGTAGCGTTTAACTACGTCTACTTCGATAGGAGTGTAATGTAAATTATCAGCGGAATTTTGAACTGCAAACAGGTGGGTAAACTCTTCTGGGCGTTTTCTAGTTTGAACAAGTTGGAGTAGTTGACAGCTAGGAGCGTAACTTACCCCTGCTGGAAACCGATCCATTATAATTCTAGTTTTACCTTCTCCCTGCTTACTGGTAATCGGTAAAGTATGAAGGGGCAACAAATGTAAATACCGATGGGGAATTAAAATTAAGCGATCGCACTCTGGAGGAATCTGCTGAATGATGTCATCAATGGATAGAATATCAGCTAGCTCATCTAGGCGGTTGCTTAGGTCGTTTTGCCAATTAGATTTTTCGGTGTAGTAGCTTTCCAGATATTTAACTACCCAATTTAGAAATTTGTATAAGTCTTGTGGCTCAGATTGCCAAACTATGGGCTGTTGAATTTGGTGGGTAAAGATGAACGTGAGCAGCTTATTCCCTGTAATGTAAAATTCTACAATGGCAGTGTTGTCATCTAAATTGTTCTGAAATTGCTCAAAGTTAAAGCTAGAACCGATAAGTAAATATTGGTCTTGTAAATCATTGCGCTGCTTTCGCAACTGTTGGAGACGTTGTGCTAGGGCGGTTTGATTTTCAGCTTTTCCCTGTTGGATTTGATATTGACCTGCCGCTATTTCATCCCTGTATTGTTCTAATTGAGTGGCAACATCTACAGGAAAGATGGTTTTCAGGTCACGGCTGAGAATCTTGTCAACTAAATTCTGGGTTTTGCTCCGTTCAACATATTCAATGGCTTCGGTGATATTAGTTAATTCTAGGCAAACTTCTACCATGCCTCCATAGACTTTATTCGATTCTTCAGCTAGTTTGGTCTTGTATTCTTCTACTCCAGAACCAGAACTAATTTCATCTCGCAGGAATTCTACGGTTTTAATGGCAGCATCAAAAGCTTTGTAAGCTTCCGATGAATTTTGAGCATCTCGGTAAGCGAAACCAAGGTTATTGTTAGTATTTAGATAATTTTGGGGAAATGCCTCAAAGGTTAATACTCTTAGAGCCTGTTGGTAACAAGCGATAGCTTCTTCACTATTCTGTGCTTTTTCCCCTTTTATTCGGTTACAGTAAGCAGCACCGAGATTATTTTTTGTATTTGCCCACTCATAAGGAAATTCCTCAAAGGTTAATACTCTTAGAGCCTGTTGGTAACAAGCGATGGCATCTTCACTATTCTGTGCTTTCTCCCCTTTGATTCGGTTACGGTAAGCATTACCGAGATTAGTTTGTATGATTGCCCACTCATAAGGAAATGCATCAAAAATGATGACTGTAAGAGCCTGTTGATAACAAGCGATCCCTTGTTCTATATTCTGTGCTTTCTCCCCTTTTATTCGGTCACCGTAAGCAATACCGAGATTAGTTTGTGTCCCTGCCCACTCATAAGGAAATTCCTCAAAGGTTCTAACTCTTAGAGCCTGTTGGTAACAAGCGATGGCTTCTTCAATATTCTGTGCTTTCTCCCCTTTTATTCGGTTAACGTAAGCAATACCGAGATGAGTTTGTGTCGATGCCCACTCATAAGGAAATTCCTCAAAGGTTAATACTCTTAGAGCCTGTTGGTAACAAGCGATGGCTTCTTCAATATTCTGTGCTTTCTCACCTTTTATTCGGTCATAGTAAGCAATACCGAGATAATTTTTTATCCTTGCCCACTCATAAGGAAATTCCTCAAAGGTTAATACTCTTAGAGCCTGTTGTAAACAAGCGATTGCTTGTTCTATATTCTGTGCTTTCTCTCCTTTGATTCGGTCACCGTAAGCAATACCGAGATTAGTTTTTGTATTTGCCCACTCATAAGGAAATGCCTCAAAGGTTAATACTCTTAGAGCCTGTTGTAAACAAGCGATCCCTTGTTCTATATTCTGTGCTTTCTCCCCTTTTATTCCCTTACAGTAAGCAATACCGAGATTAGTTTTTGTCGTTGCCCACTCATAAGGAAATGCCTCCAAGGTTAATACTCTTAGAGCCTGTTGTAAACAAGCGATCCCTTCTTCACTATTTTGTGCTTTATCACCTTTTCTTCCCTTACAGTAAGCAGCACCGATATTAGTTTTTGTCGATGCCCACTCATAAGGAAATGCCTCAAAAGTTAATACTCTTAGAGCCTGTTTTAAACAAGCGATCCCTTGTTCTATATTCTGTCCTTTCTTCCCTTTTATTCTGCAATAGTAAGCATGACCGAGATTATATTGTGTCTTTGCCCAATCTTCAGGAAAAGCCTCAAAGGTTCTGACTCTAAGAGCCTGTTGGTAACAAGCGATGGATTGTTCTATATTCTGTCTTTTCTTCCCTTTTATTCTGCAATAGTAAGCATGACCGAGATTATATTGTGTCGATGCCCACTTAAAAGGAAAAGCCTCAAAGGTTAATACTGTTAGAGCTTCTTGGTAACAAGCGATCGCTTCTTCAATATTCTGTGATTTTTCCCCTTTTATTCGGTCACCGTAAGCAATACCGAGATTATCTTGTATCGATGCCCACTCAACAGGAAATGCCTCCAAGGTTAATACTCTTAGAGCCTGTTGGTAACAAGCGAACGCTTGTTCTATATTCTGTACTTTCTGACCTTTGATTCGGTTAAGGTAAGCATTACCGAGATTACCTTGTGTCCTTGCCCAATCTTCAGGAAAATCCTCAAAGGTTCTGACTCTTAGAACTTCTTGATAACAAGCGATCGCTTCTTCTATATTCTGTGCTTTCTCCCCTTTTCTTCTTTGAGAGTAAGCATTACCGAGATTGTTTTGAGTCTCTGCCCATTCAACCGGAAAAGCTTCACGGGTGCGTACTTCTAAAGCTAATTGGAAGCAAGTGATCCCTTCTTCAATATTTTCTGCTTTCTGACCCTTTTTTCTTTGACAGTAAGCAGTACCGAGATTGTATTGAGTCTTTGCCCATTCAACTGGAAAAGCTTCACGGGTGTAAACAGTTAGGGCGACTTCATAACCAGTGATAGCAATTTCCATATTGCTGGCTTTGTCACCCAAGGGTAATTCTGCTACTATTGTGCTAAATTCAACAAGATCTGCGCTTAGGGATGTGGCTTGATCTGGTTTCGCTTCCGCCAGCTTACTTGTTGCCCAAGCCCGCAATTTTTATGCTAAGGTCTGATTAAGTTTATCTATATTTGCTTCCAGTAATTTATCAACTACCTGGTGATCACCATTACTGTCTGCAATTGCTTTTAGTACCTGTAAGAGAAAGTCAAGTTGGGCATCAGATGTATTGTCAGCCATTGCCATCCACTGCTATACAATAGTTATTCAAAAATTCGACTTATTGAAAGCACCCTGGATTTACCAATCTTCCGCCATTGGCAAAACTGTCTGCTGCTATCCCTTAGGAAAAGGCAAGAGGCAGAACCTTGTAAATTATAACATTCCTAAGAAGTCAGAAGTCAGAAGTCTGAAGTCTGAAGTCTGAAGTCTGAAGTCTGAAGTGGGTAGTGCTGTATTAATATCTAACACACGAGTACCCATTAACCGCAAACGAGTACCCATTAACCGCAAACTAGTACTCGTTTATCACATACCAGTACTCGTTTCTCGTTAACTAGTACTGGTGTATAACAAACTAGTACTGGTGTATAACAAACGGGTACCCGTTTCTCACATACTAGTACTCGTTTCTCGTTAACTAGTACTGGTGTATAACAAACAAGTACTAGTTTTTCGTTAAACTGTACTAGTTTATCATTTAACAGTACTCGTTTATCAGTAACTAGTACTTGTTGCTAATCGAATAGTACTTTTGTATTAAAAACCGGTACTGTTTTGTTCTTAACGAGTACCATTTCCTCACATGGTAAGAGGGAATAGGGAATAGGGAGCAGGGAGCAGGGAGCAGGCAATAGGCATGCTAGCAATAGGCATGCTAGCAATAGGCAAGGTAAGCTATCAGCTAATAGCTATCAGCTATAGCGTTTCTAGGACTCATGAGGTACACATAACTGTTTGACTATTGGCTTTTGCTTCTTCTATCTTAGCTGCTCCCTGCTCCCTGCTCCCTGCTCCCTAAAAACCAGATATTTGTACCTCACCAGTCGTAGAATTGCTATAGCTGAATGCGACACCTAACCGGATGTTACTTATCCGTTAACTGGTTCAACCAATTGGTCAAATCCACTTCGGTTTCAAAATCTAACAACGCTTCTCCTAAATCCTCCAACTGCTCAAAGGATAATTTCTCAATTTGATTTTGTAATTGGGGATTGATTTCACCTAAGCGACGGTTAAGTAGACGCTTAATTAAATTAAGCTCATTGCGCTTTCCTTGTTCTAATCCCTGTTCTAATCCCCGTTCTAATCCCCGTTCTAATCCTTGTTCTAATCCTTGGCGAATAATTCGTTGATAAACTACTGACTCTTGCATCATATCCTCCCGAAAATAAGCTTGAATTAACTGCTCATCAAATTTCACTCCAGCCAACAGTTGCACGCAAGCAGATAGGTTACGCTGCTGTTGTCTATCTTCAATCATATCGATTCTGGCTGCTACTTGGGATAGCAAGGTTTCTGGCACTTCCGCTTGTGCTAATACTGCCAAGGGTAGTAATCCTGGGGTTGTTAGTAATGGTTGTGGATCACATTCCCAAATCCGAATCACCCGGTAGCGGAAGGATAGGTTCCTCTCAGTAAATTGATTCACAAATACTCCGGCTAATCGGGTTGGTTTCAGGAATATTATTACCTGTTCAATATCACAACGATACTGTCGATATAACCTGACCCAATAATCCAGCATCCGCAGGGGTAACGGAGGTTCAGATTGGGGTAGGGTTTGAAATTCCAAATGCAAGATAGCATCAGCAACTCGCACAAAAAACAAGGCATCTGCCCGAATTGGTTCTGTGCTTAATTCGGTGTTGAGAATTTCGATATCCTCTGCTAGTTCTTGGTTAAATAACCAACGGGTAAAGGCTTGGGGATATTGTTCAACTAGATATTTTAGGGTACTGTCGTAAGTCATTACACATCTGATCTAACTAAGTCAATTCTGGTTAACTAATCGAAAAGAGGGTTAAGAGCCACAAATTCGACGACTCGAACCTATCCCAAATCATCTTCAATAAAGCCAGGGTAAGGTATGTCGGAAATATTGGCGACTTAACTAACTCTTGAAATTCCCAGTAAACCCCGACAATCATTAACGGTATATCGGGGGATAATAACCAGGTTAAATGATTGCTATTGTTTGGTGATATTATTCTATTTTATCACAGTTTTTAGCCCTAATATTACTCAAGTTTTAGTTAATAATTTTAAAGTTTATTCGCTAATATTGGTAGTGTTTTATTGCAGTTAAATCTCTATTTGGCCAGGGGCAAATAGATTCAAAAGTCCCCCTTATTAAGGGGGATTTAGGGGGATATAAAAGGAATTAACCAAACTGCATGTGTCTGAAATAAACGCTAATGTATGCTTTATAACTCCTATGCAATAGTTTTTTTAACAAATCCTAAAAATACCAAAAAAAACTTTTTAAAACCCTTGACAAATAATTTTATAATTATTATAATAATCATTGTAAAATCAAGTTGTAATTATTCACTATGTCAGACAACTTTACTCGCAACTTCAAGAAAAAACCGACTCAGCACACTCTCAAAGGTCCTCGTGAATCAGTAATCAATAGTATCCATATGCTTTATTCCCTAGGCTATGCAGAAATCGCGGAGTGGACTCCTCTAGAGCCGACCGATATTCCAGGTGAAGGTGCGATTCGTTGACTATAAACCTTACCCTACAAGGGTTTTGGGGGATTAGCCGCCTGGTCTCAGGAAACTGAACCTTGACAACTTGATAACCATGATGGTGAAAATCCATCCCTCGTGAAAT